>NZ_BAAGVG010000003.1:0-262380 GCF_054780995.1 Bordetella tumbae | reverse complement strand
TTCCGCCATCTGATGCTGGATGCGGCTGAACGAGGGCTGCGCACGGGCTATCCGCGCGGCAACAGACAAAGGCGCCTGAGTCATGAATTCGGGGGGTGCTACGTAGGGAATACGGCAATGAGCCGACGTATGTAAATTAATTTACATTGTAATTGTATTCAAGAAAATTAATTTTCATACCGCGGGATTACCCCAGGTATGGCCGCATCAGGAACTCGAACCACTCCAGGAACACGGCCAGCCGCCGGGAGCGCTGGCGGCGATGGGGATAGAGCAACGCCACGGGCATGGCCGCGGCGCGATAGTCGGGCAGGATCTCGCACAACGCCCCCGTATCCAACAAGTGCTGCACGTCAAAACGAGGGATTTGTATCAATCCCATCCCTGCCAGGCAGCAGGCGATGTAGCTCTCCGCATTGTTTACGATCACCCTGCTCGGCAATGCCAGCGCATGCTCCGCCCCGTCCGGCCCGATATACTCCCATGGCATTTCCCGCCCCGTCGTCGCAGACGCATAGCCAACCGCCCAATGACCAGCGGCGAGATCCTCAGGGTGCGAGGGCTCGCCCTGCTCTCGCAAATACGCGGGGCTGGCGCAATTGATCAATGCGATATGCCCCAAGGGCCGCACCACGAGGCTGCTGTCATGCAGCGTGCCGATACGTACGGCGCAATCCACCCCTTCTTGAATCAAGTCAATTGCACGATCGGATGATCCCAACGCTAATTGCAAGCGAGGATGGCGGCGCAACAAAGCGGGGAGCGCCGGCGCGATCAGGCGCCTGGCGATGCGGCTCGGCACGTCGATATTCAGACGGCCCGACACCTGCCGTTCACTGAGCTCGAACAACTGATCGATGCTTTCGATTTCGGTCAGCAAGGGACGCACACGTTCGAGCAGCTGTTCGCCATCGGCCGTCAGCCGCACATGCCGCGTCGTCCGGTGCAGCAGGCGAGCCCCCATCCGGGTCTCCAGCTGTTGAACGGCCGCAGAGACGGAGGCTCTCGGTAAATCAAGTGCGTGGGCCGCCTTGATAAAGCTGCCCATTTCCGCGACCCGGACGAACACGCGATATTGATCGAATTTATCCACGCAGCTCGCCCATGCGCATTAAGAAATCAAGGGAATCAATCAGCCGGCGAAACCGCCCGCATCGAGAAAGGCCTGCTCCTGCGCCGTCGTACTGCGTCCAAGCAGCGGATTGCGATGCGGAAAACGGCCAAAGCGCTCAATGATATCGGCATGCCCCAAGGCATGCGTCAACCATGGCTGCCCCAGCCGCTGATTCAGTTCAACCCCACGGCGCTGATCCTCGATACGCTCGGAATGCGAAAACGGCAGGTAGAAGAATACCCGCAACGGTTTTTCAACCTGTTGATCCAGTCCATTATCGACGGCTTGCCGCGCCACCTCTCTGGCTCGCACGTCGGTCTCGTACATTCGCGCCGTCCCCCTGAAGACATTGCGCGGGAACTGGTCCAGCAAAATCAGCAGCGCCAGTGCGCCCTCTGCCGACTGTGCCCAGCCATCGAATTCGCCACGTGCGGCCGCTTCATGCAAAGACAGAAAACGCCCGCCGAACGCGAGATCAAACGCGTCTGATTTGCTGAACCAGCGGTCAGCGCCAGCGTCGCGCCAAAAGCGCACTACCGCCAGGGCCTCATCGGGCGGCTCGTGCGCATCGATCCGATCTGTATTTAACGTCGTAACCACCACCACACCCCCCAGGCCGCCGCGACGGGAATACCAAAGAGCACCACGTGGATAGGCAGCTCTTCGGCCAAGGTATATCCATGTGACAAGCCTGTGCGCAGATTCCAGGCCGACACACCGAACCAGGCCGCGGTAAACACGCCCGCGGCCCAGGTCCGATATGGTACGGGGACCCAACGCAGCAGCGCTGCCGCCACGACCAGCCCCACCACGATAAAAATCACCGTACGCATAGAGTCCTCACTTCGTGGTGTAGCCACCGTTGATCAAAATCGTCTGCCCCGTGATCCACCAGCCGTCACTGACCAAGTGGCGGATAAAGGGTACGACATCCTCAATATCCGTCAAGCCCGTTTTCGACAGCGGCGACAGCGCTGCGGCCGTCTTATGGTAAGCCACGGCATCGGCGCCTTCAGCAGGATAAAAGAATGGCGTGTCCATCGGGCCCGGACCGACGGCGGTGACGGAAATGCCCCGAGCACCGAACTCCTTTGCCGCGGCCCGCGTAAAGTGTTCAACCGGCGCCTTGGTACCGGCATACGCGGCATAAAACGGCGTGAACGCGCCCAAGAGCGACGTCACCAGGGTCACGACTTTGCCATTGTCGTTGACGTGTTTCCCCGCTTCTTTCAAAAAGAAAAAGGCGGACTTGGCATTCACCGCCGTCATGTCGTCGTATTCGGCCTCGGTGATCTCTGTGAAGGGCTTTTTCAGAACCTTGCCCACTGTATTGATCGCGATATCGGGCTTGCCTACCGCAGCAATCGCATCGGCAAAAAGCTTCTCGACAGCACCGGCCGTTGTCAAATCGGCCTGGATCGCAACGGCCTTGGCCCCCGCAGCCTGAATAGCGGCCACCGTGGCGTCGGCATCGGCTTTGCTCGCGGCGCTGTTGTAGTGAATGGCCACGGCCTTGGCGCCCTGTTCGGCCAGATCCCGTGCGATCAAGCCGCCGAGGTTCTTTGCGCCGCCCGCGATCAACGCGACTTTACCCTTGATGGAATGGTCTGCCATGGAAAACTCCTGCTCGGATGGAAAGGAGTTTCAGCATATACACGAAGGCAATGTCGATAAATCCGCTGCGGCTGGATGGATTATCCAGAAAAACCGCCCAATTCAACATACTTGGACAACTAATCAAACCCCAACACACTTTGAGAAATAGTGGAGGAACATTGCGATAGCCTACCCAGAATCCCCACTGCTCTACGGCACGGCACGCGCTTGTCTATTCAACTCCGGCAACCTGCTTACGGTCCGCGAAAGCGATCGAGCAATAAAGGCTGCTGACGATACGAAAAACCCTGCCGAGGCAGGGTTTTTATTGCCACCAATAACGTGGTTTACACGCCGGAGACATCCAGCTTGGCCAGGGTCTTGCCTTTGATCTCTTCGGCAGTCACGCCGGGAGCCAGCTCCAGCAGTTTCAAACCGTTGTCCGTGACTTCCATCACACCCAGATCGGTGATGATCAGGTTGACCACGCCGAGGCCGGTCAAGGGCAAATTGCACTCAGGCAACAGTTTGATGTCCTCGGTGCCGTCTTTTTTCTTGGCCACGTGTTCCATCAGGACCACGACCTTGCCGACGCCGGCAACCAAGTCCATGGCGCCGCCCATGCCCTTGACCATTTTGCCGGGGATCATCCAGTTGGCCAGATCGCCCTTTTCCGAGACCTGCATCGCGCCCAGAATCGCGAGGTTGATCTTGCCGCCACGGATCATCGCAAAAGAATCGGCCGACGAAAAAATCGACGAGCCAGGCAAGGTCGTGACCGTTTGCTTGCCAGCGTTGATCAGATCGGGATCGACCTGATCGTCAGTCGGAAATGGGCCGATGCCCAACAAACCGTTCTCGGATTGCAGCCACACCTCGATGCCCGCAGGCACGTGGTTGGCAACCAGGGTGGGCAAACCAATGCCCAGGTTCACATAAAAGCCGTCTTGCAGCTCGCGCGCGGCGCGCGCCGCCATTTCATCGCGGGACCATGCCATGTTGTTTCTCCTTAGGCCGGGCGAGTGGTGCGTTGTTCGATGCGTTTTTCCGGATTCGCATTCAGCACGATGCGATGCACGTAAATGCCCGGAAGATGGATCTGATCAGGGTCGAGCGATCCTGTGTCGACGACTTTCTCGACTTCGACCACGGTGATCTTGCCTGCCATCGCCACGTTGGGATTGAAATTACGTGCGGTCTTGCGGAAAACCAGGTTGCCGCTGCGGTCGGCGATATGCGCCTTGACCAGCGACACATCGGGCACCAAGGAACGTTCCATGACATATTGCTGCCCGTCAAACTCGCGCAACTCTTTGCCGTCGGCCACAATCGTGCCCACGCCCGTGCGAGTGAAAAACGCCGGAATGCCGGCACCACCGGCACGCAGTTTTTCTGCCAGCGTGCCCTGCGGCGTGAACTCCAGCTCGAGTTCGCCTGCCAGATACTGGCGTTCGAATTCCTTGTTTTCGCCCACATACGAGGCGATCATCTTGCGCACCTGGCGGGTATTGAGCAATTGGCCCAAGCCAAATCCGTCCACCCCAGCATTGTTGCTGATGCAGGTCAGGTCTTTCACACCTGAATCGCGCAGTGCAGCGATCAGCGCCTCGGGAATGCCGCACAGGCCGAAACCGCCCACGGCAATCATCTGGCCGTCTTTGACGACACCTGCCAGCGCCTCGGCGGCGCTTGCATACACTTTGTCCATCTCTCCAACTCCTAATGACATTCCAAATTGGACAGGCGCGGCTGCGAGGGGTGGCGCGCCCGATCGAACTATTGACTGCTTTTGATGTTTGCGTCGATTGTAGCGGCTTGGCGGACCCGGGACGCTAGCCCTGCCCGGCAGGAACGCATACGGCGGCTAATGCCCTCAACACGGCATCCGGCAGCGGCGCGGAGCAATTCGCGCCATAATCGAGCCAGACCATCACCGTACGGCCCTGCGCATAGGCCCCGGTGTCGTCGCCGACCTTGCCCAATATCAAATCTGTTTCCAGGCTGGAGCGGCCGATTCGGGTGACCTTGTGCGTGATACGCACATCGCAGGGGTACGTAAAAGGTCGGACAAAATCACAGGATGCATGAGCCAGGATAAAGCCCTGAGCAGATGGCAGCGCCATGCCGCTGCCATAGAGCATACGCATACGCGCCTCTTCCATCATGCGAAAGTAGACGGTGTTGTTCATATGATTGAGCGTGTCGGCATCGCCCCAACGCATGGGTAAATCGACATGATGGCAATCGCCCACCTGGAGGGCGCGCGAAGCGGAAAGCTCCTGACTCACGGAGAACTCCTAGAAATTTTTTGCACCGCAGCATTGCAATACAATCGATGATAATACTTCCTTGCAACATCAGAAGGCACCATTAGAGGGGATTGGAGTAATGTCCGAACGCGAGTCGATGGAATATGACGTGGTCGTTGTGGGTGGCGGGCCGGCCGGCCTGGCTGCTGCGCTGCGTCTAAAGCAGCTGGCCAGCCAGAAAAATCACGAGTTGAGCGTGTGCGTCTTGGAGAAAGGGGCCGAGCTCGGTGCTCACATCCTCTCTGGCGCGGTCATGGACCCGCAGGCCTTGACTGAGTTGATCCCTGACTGGAAAGACAAAGGCGCACCGCTGAATGTGCCTGTCACCGAGGATCGATTCCTGTTCCTGAGCCAGACGGGCGCGCGCAGCACGCCCAATTGGCTCTTGCCGGCCTGTTTTCAGAATCACGGCAATTACATCGTCCGCCTGGGCGACGTCGTGAAATGGATGGGCGAGCAGGCCGAGGCAGCCGGCGTCGATATCTTCCCCGGCTTTGCCGCTGTTGAAATCCTGTACGACGAAAATGGCGCGGTACGTGGCGTGGCTACGGGCGACATGGGCGTGGCACGCGACGGTTCGCATACCGAACACTACCAGCCCGGCATGGAACTCCTGGCGCGCTACACCATCTTTGCCGAGGGCGCGCGAGGCCAGTTGGGCCGCCAACTGATCGAACGCTACAAACTCGACGAAGGCCGCGACCCGCAGGCCTACGGGATCGGCCTGAAGGAAATGTGGGAAATCGACCCCGCACAGTCGCGCCCCGGCCTGGTGGTACACACCGCGGGTTGGCCGCTGGATGCCGACACCTATGGCGGCTCGTTCCTGTACCACCTGGATAACAACCTGGTCGCAGTCGGGATGGTCGTGGGTCTGGACTACGCCAACCCCTGGCTGTCGCCTTTTGATGAGTTCCAACGCTACAAAACGCATCCCACCATTCGCCCGACCTTCGAGGGCGGCAAACGCATCGCATACGGCGCCCGTGCAATCACGGCGGGCGGTCTGCTGTCGTTGCCCAAACTCACGTTCCCGGGCGGCGTACTGGTCGGTTGCGAGGCAGGATTCCTGAACGCATCGCGCATCAAGGGCAGCCACGCCGCGATCAAGACCGGCATGCTGGCAGCCGACGCCACGTTTGACGCTGTCGTCGCCGACCGCAAACAAGACGAGCTCCCAGCCTACCCGGCTGCCTTCGAATCGTCGTGGCTGCACACCGAGTTGAACAAGGCACGCAATTTCAAGCAGTGGTTCAAAAAAGGCCGCACGATCGCCACCATCATGACGGGCATCGAGCAGTTCGTCCTCAAGGGCAACATCCCCTGGACCATCCACCGCACCAAGCCCGACCATGCCTGCCTGCAACCCGCCTCGGAATGCGCGCGCATCGACTATCCGAAGCCGGACGGCAAGCTGACGTTCGACAAGCTCAGCTCGGTCTTCATCTCGAACACCAACCACGATGAAAACGAGCCCGTCCATCTGACGCTGAAAGACCCGAACGTGCCGGTGTCGGTCAACCTGGCCAAATACGGAGGCCCGGAGTCGCGCTACTGTCCGGCCGGGGTGTACGAATTCGTCAAAGACGACCATGGTGCCGACCGTCTGCAGATCAATGCGCAAAACTGCGTGCATTGCAAGACCTGCGATATCAAAGACCCGACGCAGAACATCGTCTGGGTGGCACCTCAAGGCGGCGAAGGCCCCGTCTATAGCGGGATGTAATCCATGACCGAGCGCGTGCTGCTGGCAGGCTGCGGAGATCTGGGCTTGCGCGTGGCACAACGCTTGTTGGCGCGCGGCGCGCAAGTCTGGGCGCTGCGCCGCCATCCGCCGCGCGATGACGGGCGCGAGCCCGCCATACGCTGGCTGCAAGGTGATTTGACGCGTCCCGAAACGCTCGACGCCTTACCGGCAGGCATCACGCATGTCGCCTATCTGCCAGCACCGGATTCACGCGATCCCGCGATCTATCGCGCGGTATTTCAAGAGGGGTTGCCTGCACTGTTGGCCGCGCTGGATCACACGGCCCTGCAACGGGTCTTGTTCGTATCATCGACCGCCGTGTATGGAGAACATCATGGCGATTGGATCGACGAAACGACACCTACTGATCCAGCGGGCTTTAATGGCCGCATTTTGCTCGACACGGAACACTGGCTGGCCGCGCAGCCAGTCTCCTCGATCAGCCTGCGTTTGGCTGGGCTGTATGGCCCTGGCCGCCTGCAGTTGATCGAACGGCTCCGCGCAGGATCCGCGCGCGCCCCCAGGCATCCACCGCATTGGGCCAATCGCATTCATATCGACGACGCGGCGGCAGCGGTGGTGCATCTGCTGGCATTGCCACATCCAGACGCGCTATATCTGGGCGGCGACGATACGCCTTTGCCACTGCACACGCTTTACGAACATCTGGCAGCGTTGATCCACGCACAGCCCCCTGGCGAAGGCCCCGCGCCCGCCAAGGTAGGCAGTAAAAAACTCAGCAATGCACGGCTGCGAGCCAGCGGCTGGACACCACAGTGGCCTGACTCGCGCACTGGCTACGCTGCACTATTGCGCTGAATCTGCCGGCCTGTCGCCTCATCTCTCACGCCTCAAGCTGAAAACGTTGGCTACGCATGAACGTGCTGAACACCTCGGCCGACGGTACCCGTTCCCTTTCCGGCTGCAGCAACCCCAGCGGCTCCAACGCGGTCTGACCGTCCATCCGCAAGGCCTTCATTTGCCCGGATTGCAGCAATGGTGACACCAGGGTGTAAGGCAAAATCGCCAGCAGATCATGTTGCAACAACAACCACCACATCATCGTGGGCGTGCGCGTCACGAGCGGGTGTATCTGGAAATCACCGCCGTTTGATGCGGCGAACTCATCCAGATGCACACGCGCGGCCGAGCCGGCGGGCAGCGCCAACCATACCGCTTGCTGCAAGGCAGTCCGCGACGGCGTCTTGTCCGTAGCGGCGAGGTTCGCCAACGGATGCTGAGTGCGGCACACAATCACGAAATGATCTGCCAGCAAGGCATGAAACTCCCAGCCCCCCGGAATGACTGGCGGCCGCCGGCAAACTATCACATCCACCTCGGCGCGCGCAATCGCATTGAGCTGCTCATCACGCTCACCCTCCTGCAGATGGACTTGGATCCCCGGCCATTGGCGATTGAATTCACCCATCGCTTTCATCAACAACCCATTGATCGCGGCCAACGATGCCAACAGTCTCACCCGGCCATCACCATGTCGATGGCGCGCCGCGATAGCCTCGGCACTTTCGGTCACGCCGAGCAACACCTGCTTGGCTAGCGGCAGCAGATCGCGGCAAGCATCGGTGGGTTGCACACCCCGGGCATGACGATGAAATAGCGGCGTCTCCAACAGATCCTCGAGATGCGCCAGCGTCTGCGTAACCGACGACTGAGTCACCCCGATCGCCTCTGCCGCACGGCCGAGGCTGCCCAGCTCTGCCAGCCGGATCAGGATCTGGATGTGGCGAAATTTTCCCCGCGCCAGCAACCGGTTGAGCAGGATCGAGGCAGAGCTGGCTGGTGAATTAGCCATACTAATATCTCCGGCCAAATTTTAATTATCGTTTATAGCCTGGCAAAGGCAAGATAGCCTCGGAATCGAACAACACAACAGACCGCCCGCCGATGCGGCAAGCGGTACACATAAAACCGAGACGGAGACACTCAATGCACTCGCGCATCCGCCGCGCAGCCTGCCTGCTGGCCACCAGCCTGCTGTGGACACACATGGCCACGGCCCAAACCAGCAACTGGCCCAGCCAAAGCATCCGCATCATCGTCCCGTCGCCTCCGGGCGGTGCTT
Organism: Bordetella tumbae; assembly: GCF_054780995.1. Lineage (NCBI taxonomy): Bacteria > Pseudomonadati > Pseudomonadota > Betaproteobacteria > Burkholderiales > Alcaligenaceae > Bordetella > Bordetella tumbae. Next base: position 253,531 of record NZ_BAAGVG010000003.1, on the reverse strand, counting down.
ACGACGCCACAATGCGCCCGGTAGCACGGTCCTTATCGCAGACACTGCAGCAAGCTGTCGTGATCGAAAACAAGGCCAGTGGCGGCAACATCATCGGCACACAGGCTGGCGCGCGCGCCGTGCCGGACGGCTATACCTTGACCATGACAGGCATGGTCAACACGATTTCGGCAGGCATCTACGACAACCTGACGTTTGATATCAACCAGGATTTCGCTCACATTGGCGCGATTGGCGCAGGCCCGCAATGGCTTGTCGTTCGCCCCGACGCGGGTATCGACAGTTTGCAAGACCTGATCGAACAAGCCCGCAAAGCACCTGGCAAAATCAATTACGCCAGCTCCGGGATAGGCAGCACCGCGCATCTGCTCATGGAATTGCTGCAACGAACGGCCAACATTTCACTCACTCATGTTCCATACAAAGGCGGCGCACCAGCCTTGCAGGATGTGCTCGGCGGCGTCGTTCCGACGATTGTGGTCCCGCCCAATACGGCGATCCCTTTTGTGAAACAGGGCACGCTCAAAGTCCTGGCGATTTCGTCGGCTGAGCGCGATCCGGCGCTGCCCGATGTCCCGACGTTCAAAGAGCTGAACTATCCTCAACTGACCGCCAGCGCATGGGTCGGACTATCCGCTCCCAAAGGCACGCCCGCCGAAATCGTCAACAAAGTCAACGCAGCCATCGCAACAGCCATGCAAGACCCCGATTTGAAATCGCAGCTGCTGGCCCTGGGTATGGTCCCCATGACGATGAGCCCCGCGCAATACACCGAACTGGTACGCAGCGACACCGAACGCTGGGGACAACTGACCAAAAGCCTGAACATCAAAGCCAACTAGGCCACTACGCTTTTCAAACTCAACCCTTAACATTCACGAGCCACTCATGCCCTTTGTTGTTTCCCATGGCCGCCAGATTTACTACGAGCGTCACGGCAGCGGTCCCGCCGTGATGTTTTGCCACGGTGCCGGCTCGAACGCCGCCACATGGTGGCAACAGTTGCCGGCATTCTCGACGGATTTCACTTGCCTCACGCTCGATCAGCGATGCTTTGGCCGCTCCGTCGCGCCGCTGGAGGAATTCCAGTTCAATCTGTTTGTCGACGATGTGCTGACTATCCTGGATGCGGAAAACATTGAGCGCGTCAGTCTCGTCGGCCAATCGCTGGGCGGCATGGTGGGCCTGCGCCTGGCGCTGGACCATACAGAACGCATCTCGGCTTTTGTCGCCTGCGATACGACCTTGGCCATTGACCATCCCGTGTTGTTGGACCTATTGGCCAAACGCGTCACCACTACACAGGCGCTGACTGTCGAGCAGCGTTCGTTAGGTGCCTGGTTTCTGGCCCATCATCCGGACAGGGCCGCCCTGTACGCGCAGATCAATCACTTCAATCCCAGTGCGCACACCTACTCTCGAGAGGCCTGGGGCGCAGCAATGATGAATCTGATGAAACCCGAGCATCTGCTCGCCATGGACCGCCTGCGAGAGGTCACCTGCCCCACCCTGCTGGTGGTCGGCAGTGTCGATCCCTTGGTGCCTGTTGCCGTGATGCAAGAGGTCCAGCAACAGATCCACGGCAGTGAATTATTTGTGGTGGATGCGGCCGGGCATTCGGCGTATTTTGAAAAGCCCGCCGAGTTCAATGAACGCGTCTTGCGTTTTCTGCGCCGCGTGCATGATCGATCGCGTTAACCCGCGCTCAGCCTCGTGATATGTGCGTGGCATTTTCTACGCCACGCACATATCGATGACGTCAACCGAAATACGCCCGCACGGCGTCGACGACTTTGCGGATGTCGTCTTGCGACACATCCAAGTGCGTCACCATACGCGTCGGGCCGCGATAGATCGCACGGATGATGATGTCCTGCGCCTGCAAGGCTTGGGATAGCTTTTCGGTATGCTCAGGCGCGAATTCGGCAAACACCATGTTGGTGTTCTGTGCCAGCACCTTGACACCCTCAATGCCGCGCAGCCCCTCTGCCAGCAATGCCGCATTCTCGTGGTCTTGCGCCAGACGCTCGACGTGATGATCCAGCGCATGCAAACACGCAGCCGCCAGAAAACCTGACTGCCGCATCCCGCCGCCCAGCACTTTGCGCCAACGACGTGCCTCGTCAATCAGGGCTTTGCTGCCCACCAGCACAGATCCCACGGGCGCGCCCAGTCCTTTAGAAAAGCAGATCGAGACGCTATCGAAAGGCGCACACACCTCATGTGCCGTACGGCCCGACGCGACTGCCGCGTTGAACACACGAGCGCCATCCAGGTGCAAGCCCAGCCCATGCTCGCGCGCAAACTGGGCGGCCTGATCGATGTAGGCTGCGGGAATCACTTTGCCTTGAAAGGTATTTTCCAGCGCCAACAAACGTGTACGCGCGTAGTGCGGGTCGCCTTTGGGCTTGACGGCTGCTGCCAATTTTTCCAACGGCAGGCTGCCATCGTCGGCGTGCTCGACCGGCTGCGGCTGGACACTGCCCAGCACCGCCGCCCCACCGCCCTCATATTTATAGGTGTGCGCCAACTGGCCCACCAGATACTCATCGCCTCGACCGCAATGCGCCATCAGGGCCGCCAGATTGCTTTGCGTGCCAGATGGGAAAAACAATCCCGCTTCTTTACCTACGCGCTCGGCCAGCGTTTGCTGCAGCCGTTGAACGGTAGGATCCGCTCCCATCACATCATCGCCTACAGGTGCATTAGCCATCGCCTGCAGCATGGCTGCAGTTGGCCGGGTGACGGTATCGCTACGCAGATCAATCATCAAAAGCTCCCGATATACCCCAGCATTATCTACGCCGGAAAAAAAGAGGCACGGCCATCAGGCCACCGATTGTTTACTTGGCATTACGACGAGGCGCTCGGCTCACGACTACCAAGCCGACCATAACCAGCGCCATTCCCATGATTTCCACAGCCGCCGGCTGCTCGCCCAGCAGCAACCAGGCCAGCAATGTCGCCATGATGGGCACGCCCAAACTGGACAGCCCCGCGATCGATGCAGGCACACGGCGCACCACCGACAACCACAGTAGCCATCCCGCTGCCGTGGCAATCAGGCCGGAATAAAGCAGCCCCACAGTGACCTCCCATCCCCACACCACCGGGGCATGGGGCACCCAGATCGCGGCAGGTACCGTCAACAATCCGCCCAGCAACATCTGCCAGGTCGTAAAGGTCATCAAATCGGGCGCGTGCAGATCGAACATACGCTTGGACAACACCGTCCCCAAGCCCCAGCTCAGGCCTCCTGCGAGCGCGAGCACGGCCGAGGCCCAATCCCCGCCCCCACTCCACGGCTGCAGAAAACAGACCAATCCCGCCGCGGCAAAACCAATGGCAATGCCATGACGCGCCGTCGGCCGTTCCCGCAAAATGAGCCAGGCAAAGGGGATGACCCAGAACGGCATCGTGTACGCCAATACCGAGACCTTGCCTACGCCGCCGCTGAGCAAGGCTAATTGAACCAGTGTCTGAAACCCTGCCGTTTGCGTCAAACCGGTGAGCAAGGTCAATTTCCATGGCGTCATCGCCAACGGCCGCCGCAATACGATCAGCAACGCGAACAACACCACCGCGCCGATCAAATACCGTGCGGCCACGACCTGAAACGGCCCCATGTATACGACCAGCAGCTTCATCGATATCCAACTTCCCGCCCACACCACAATCGTGGTGAACATTAAAACCAGGCCGGTCCTATCGAAATTGCTGCTACTCACTGGAAAACTCGTCAAAGAAAAGAAAAAGCGCTCGATCCGATATCAATCGGATCGAGCGCACTCGATGATACTCCTGTCGAACGGCGCGCCGGATGCGGCGCTGGCGTCACGGTCACACGGATTTCGACAACTGATCCAGAATGGCGGGGTTCTCCAGTGTGGAAACGTCCTGCGTGATTTCCTCGCCCTTGGCCACGACACGCAACAAACGGCGCATGATTTTGCCCGAGCGGGTCTTGGGCAGGTTGTCGCCGAAACGGATGTCTTTCGGTTTGGCAATGGGGCCGATTTCCTTGCCGACCCAGTCACGCAACTGCTTGGCAATCGCTTGTGCCTGATCGCCCTCGGGACGTGCTCCCTTGAGCACCACAAAGGCGACGACGGCTTCGCCGGTCGTGTCGTCGGGACGGCCCACGACAGCGGCCTCGGCCACCAACTCATGTGAGACCAGGGCGGACTCGACTTCCATCGTTCCCAGGCGATGGCCGGACACGTTCAGTACGTCATCGATACGGCCCATGATCCAGAAATAACCATCGGCATCGCGCTGCGCGCCGTCACCGGCCAGATAGCAGCCGTTGAGTTCCGGCGGAAAATAGCTTTTCTTGAAACGCTCGGGGTCGCCCCAGATCGTGCGGATCATCGAGGGCCACGGGCGTTTGATCGCCAGGAACCCGCCATTGCCGGGCTGGACATCGTTGCCGGTCTCGTCCACGACGGCGGCAGCAATCCCCGGCAACGGCAAGGTGCACGACCCCGGCTTGGTAGGCGTGGCGCCCGGCAAGGGATTGATCATGTGGCCGCCAGTCTCGGTCTGCCACCAGGTATCCACGATGGGGCAACGTTCCTGACCCACGTTCTTGTGATACCAGATCCAGGCCTCGGGATTGATCGGCTCGCCGACTGTCCCGATGATGCGCAGGCTATTCAAATCGTAGTTGCCCGGATGCGTGGACGGCGTGGCCTCGGAGGCCTTGATCAGCGAACGGATGGCCGTCGGCGCCGTGTAGAACGTCGTGACCTTGTGACGCGCAATCATGTCCCAGAAACGGCCTGCATCCGGGTAGGTGGGCACGCCCTCGAAGACGATTTGTGTCAGGCCTGCGGCCAATGGTCCATAGGTAATGTAGGTGTGGCCCGTGACCCAGCCCACATCGGCCGTGCACCAATAGACGTCGTCTTTACGCGCGTCGAAGGTCCATTTCACGGTCAGCAAGGCCCACAACAGATAACCGGCCGACGAGTGCTGCACGCCCTTGGGTTTGCCGGTAGAACCGGAGGTATACAGGATGAAGAGCGGATGCTCGGCGTTGACCGGCACGGGCTCGCAGGTATCGGCCTGACCGGATTCGACATCATGCATCCACAGGTCGCGCCCTTCGGTCCAGGGGATGTTGCCGCCGGTGCGCCGATAGACGACGATCTTGGTCACGGCATCGCAGCCGCCCATCGCAATGGCGTCGTCGACGGCGGGCTTGAGGGGGATGGTCTTGCCGCCGCGCACTTGCTCGTCGGCGGTGATCACGACCGATGCGCCCACATCGCCGATGCGTTCTTGCAGGCTCTTTGCGGAGAAACCGCCGAACACAACGGAATGGGTGACGCCCAGGCGTGCGCAGGCCTGCATGGCGACGACGGCCTCGATCGACATGGGCATGTAGATGATGGCACGGTCACCGGTTTTGTAGCCCAGGGATTTCAGGCCATTGGCAAAGCGGCTGACGCGCGCCAGCAGTTCGCGATAGGTGACTTTGGTGACCTTGCCGTCGTCGGCCTCGAAAATGATGGCGGTTTTGTCGGCGTTGCCATTGGTCAGATGCACGTCGAGGCAGTTGGCGGACACGTTGAGTTCGCCGTCGCCGAACCAGCGGTAAAACGGTGCGTTGGATTCGTCCAGGACCTCGGTAAAGGGTTTGGTCCAGGTCAGATGTTCGCGCGCATGGCGGGTCCAGAAGCCGTCGAAATCCTGTTCGACTTCCTGGCACAGGGCACGATAGGCATCGAGGCTGTCGATGCTGGCGCCTTTTGTTGCCCGCTCAGGCGGTGGGAATACGCGGGTTTCAACCAGGACGGACTCGATAGTGTTGGACATGGTTCTGTCTCCGAATGCGTGGTGTTTTAGGTATGCAATGCTGGCTATACCTAACCGTATCGCCGTGCTCTTACGGGCACCTTACGATGGTGCTGATCGCTTGGGGCTTTCGAGCCTGCGCGATGCGGGGGGCACGGCTGTTGGTGTAAGGATAACAGTCTGGGGAGGGCTGTTTTATGGCGGTGCAGCATGGGGGAGGATGCGGAGGGTGGGGTTGGCATTCCATTACTGCGGGCTGTAGAGTTCTTTTGGCGCCAGAGGCTGCCGGGCAATAGCCCCATCGGCCCTATCGCGGCGACTCGGCCCGTCAGCAGGGGCCTCGGCCTCGCTGCGCGAGGCTGAATCGCCGCTCTACGGGCCGGTGGGGCTATTGCCCGGCAGCCTCTGGCTCGCGATTTCTGCTGTTCGCGGATGCTTTGCGGGAGCGTCATCGACCGATCCTTTGGCCGGCGATGCTCATCTCTTGACGCGGTGGCATCAGGTTCGCAAAACAGGGTTGTAGACGCGGTGCGGAATTAATTTAGGTGACGGGAAGGCACACTGATCGTGCGGGGGCGCGATCTACGCGGGTTCTTGGGCTCGGCGTGCCAGGCCGCGGCGTACGTCGACGCGGGTCAGCAGCAACAGGCCGCCGACAAAGAAGATGCCCGTGATCAGGATGGCCAGGCGATGATTGCCCATCGTCAACCAAGTGACCAGGCCATATGTCAGCGGTCCGACGACGGCGGCCAGTTGTACGGCGAATGTCCAGAGGGCGAAAAATTCGGCCAGGCGTTTGCCGGGCGCCAGGGCGCCCACCATGGCTCGGCCGGCGCTCTGGCTTGTGCCCATGCATAGGCCGGCCAGGATGGCGGCGACCCAGAATACGGCCACGGTCACTGCAGCATAGGCAACCAATACCATGATGATCCAGCCAACGAGAGTGATGGCCAATGCTCGTTTGTGGCCAATACGGTCCTGGACGTAGCCAAAGCTGAATGCGCCGACGGCAGCGCCGATGTTGACGGTGAACACCAGCAGCATGATCTGCGGCATGGTAAAGCCCATGACCTGATCGGCATAGACGGCAGCCAGGGTGACGACGACGGCGATGCCGGCCTGATAGCAGGCACCGCACATCAGCAATCGACGAAATTCAGGATAGTGGGTGCCGGTATCGCGCCACACGGCGGCCAGTTGGCTCAGCATCCCGGACGCATTGAGCGCCATGCCCTGCGGCCTGGCTCGCTCACGCAATAGGAAAAACGAGGGCAAGGCTGCCAGGGCAAAGACGGCAGCAGTGATGACGATGACCCACGGCACGTACTCGGGCGCGGTCAATCCGCGCGATTCGCCTACGGTGACCGCAGCCAGGGACAAGCCCAGCGTGAGCATGCCGCCGCAATAGCCAAAGCTCCAGCCCCATCCCGATACGCGGCCGAGCGCATCGGGTCGCGCCAGCTCGGGCAAGAAGGCCGCCACGACGGATTCGCCGATGCAATAGCAGTAGTTGGACACGGCCAGCGCTGCGAGCGCCAGCCACACATCGCCCGGCCCGGCCTGGGTCAGCACCAGTGTGGCGACAACGCAGCCGATGGTGCTGGTATAGAGCAATCGCCGCTTGGCGGCCCGTGCATCGGCACGGGCCCCCAGCCGCGGCATGGTCAACATGATCAACAGATACGACAGCGACAACGCTGCCGTCCAGGCCAGCGTGGCCCAATGGGCACGCTGGCCCACCACGCTGACGAAATACGTGCTGAACACCGTGGTCAATATCACGGTGGTATAGCCCGAATTGGCGAAGTCATACATCGCCCAGGCCCAGACCTCTCGACGAGCCACGCCGGGATTCAATGCGCTCGAGACGTTGCCCGGCGTGCTCTCAGTTGGGCCAGCCTGTGGCGGTAAAGGCTGTGTCACAGACCTAGCGCGGCGATACCTGCGCGAGCGATTTCGACGTCCTCGGAGGATTTCACCCCGGACACGCCCACCGCACCCACGACTTCGCCGTCGACGATCACGGGCACACCGCCCTCCAACAGGCCTTCGAGTTGCGGAACCGACAGAAAGGCATAGCGGCCATTGTTGATGATGTCCTCGTAGCCGGCGGACTCGCGGCGGCCCAACGCAGCGGTTTTGCCCTTGGCCGGCGAAATGTAGCTGGAAATCGGCGCGGCCCCATCCAGACGCAGCAGACCCAATGTATGCCCCCCGTCATCCACCACGGAGATGGTCACCGCCCAGCCGTTCTTGACGGCATGCGCTTCGGCAGCCGCCAGGATTTTCTTGACGTCTTCGGCGGTCAATACGGGTTTGCTTTTCATTGCAACGAATCCTTTATTTGTTCAAGAGAGGTAGGGTCTTCGATCGTGGTGAGATCGCCCGGGTCCCGGCCCTCGCATACCGCGACGATCGCACGGCGCAGGACTTTGCCTGAGCGCGTTTTCGGCAAGGCGGACACGAACCGGATACGGGCCGGACGCGCCACCGCGCCCAGCTGATCTTCCACTACACGCATGATATCGCCTTCCAGCGCGCGTGCATCGTCAGGCCGTTCGGCTGCCGCGGGATTTTTCAATACGGCGAAGGCCATCGCCACCTGGCCTTTCAAGGAATCTGCTACGCCGACAACTGCGCATTCGGCAATTCCCGCGTGACTGTTGACGGACTCTTCGATTTCGCGTGTGCCCAGACGATGGCCCGCCACGTTGATCACGTCATCGGTACGGCCCAGAATGAACCAATAACCCTCATCATCGACCCGCCCCCAATCGAAGGTCGAATACAACTGCCGGCCGGGAATCGATGTGAAGTAGGTCTGTACGAACCGTTCATCATCGCCCCAGATCGTCGACATCGCGCCGGGCGGCAGGGGCGCTGCAATCGCAACCACGCCTTTTTCGCCCGGGCCGAGATCCTCGCCGGTATGCTCGCTGACAATGCGGGCATCAAAGCCATACACGGGAAACGATGGGCTGCCGAAACGCGTCGGCACCCGTTCAACGCCGGGCTGCGCCGACAGAATGGGCCACCCCGATTCCGTTTGCCAATAATTGTCGATGATAGGCTTGCCTAGCCCCTGCGAAATCCATTGTGCCGTGGGCTCATCGAGCGGCTCGCCGGCCAGATAGACCGCACGCAGTGACGACAGATCGTGCCGCGAGAGCAGCTCGGGCGCCTGGCGCTTGAGCACGCGCACGGCAGTGGGAGCCGAAAACAAGGTATTGACGCCAAAGCGCTCGACCAGCTTCCACAATATCGCGCCATCGGGGCGTACCGGCGTGCCTTCGTACAGGACCGTCGCCTGCCCGCCGATCAATGGCCCGTACACAATATAGGAATGCCCGACGACCCAGCCTATGTCACTGGTGCAAAAGTAGGTGTCGCCCGGCTTGCCATCGAACAGATATTCCATGGATGACGCCAGCGCCACGGCATAGCCGCCCACATCGCGTTGCACGCCTTTGGGCTTGCCGGTCGTGCCGGAGGTGTACAGGATATAGCTGGGCTCGGAAGACTCCAGCCATTGCACCGGCACCTGGGTGCCGTCATGACGCTGGCGCAGCTCGGCATAATCCAGATCGCGGCCCGGCTGACGATCGCACGGCGCCAGGCCGCGATCCAGCACGATCACTGCGCCCGGCGGATGCTGGCAAAGGCTGAGTGCCTTGTCGAGCAAAGGCTTGTACGGCACGACCTTGCCTGCGCGCGAGCCTGCATCGGCCGAGACAATGACTTTCGGCGTCGCATCATCGATGCGCTGCGCCAGATTCACCGAGGCAAACCCGCCGAACACCACCGAATGCACCGCGCCCAGACGTGCACAGGCGAGCATCGTAAATACGGCCTCGGGCACCATCGGCATATAAAGCAGCACGCGGTCACCGCGGCCCACGCCCTGCTCGCGCAGCATGGCGGCCACGGCATTGACCTCGTCATACAGTTGCCCGCGCGTGTACGTGATTTCTTTATCGACCTCGGTGGACACCCAGATCAGTGCGGGCTGGTCCGCCTGTTGCGGCACCCAGCGGTCAACCGCGTTATAGCAAAGATTGGTCTGCCCGCCGACAAACCAGCGGGCAAAAGGCGGACGGGAAAAATCCAGCACTTGTTCGAAGGGCGTTTCCCAATGGATACGCTCGGCCTCGGCACGCCAGAAGGCATCGCGGTCGTCAATCGAACGGCGGTGAAAATCGCGGGTTCTTTGCATACCTGTCTCCGGTGATATGCGGACGCTGTGGTCTCGTTTGCGCTATTGTCGCGGGCAAAGCTTGCATCAGACTTGCCGCTGAACCTGGGGTATTCCCGTAGTTATCGAGCTGTTTTTGCGCAGATGTAGCGCAAATAAAAAATAAATAGGCTATTTGGTGTAAGCATTTACCCAATTTGCAACCAAGCATTTGCTAGAATCGCGGCATCCCACATTTTTACGGCGTCCCTCTGCGGGGCAGCCTACACCGGCACTCATGACGCGCGCGCCACACACGCAAAGCGACCGCTTTACTTATCGTATTCCGGGTTTACTGATTGCCGCCCTCTGCGTGGTGCTGGCGGGCTGCGCAAGCACCAATCGCCATAGTGCCGACGCTGGCATCCTGGACGAACAGGATATCGAACTCGCGTCATTGTCCAGCGACCCCATCGGGGCACTGGCCACTACCACCACCACTCGCCGTACGATCAGCGCCGAACGGCGGCAGGCCATTGCCAATCCATTGATCGACACAGCGCTCGATCAACTCGGCATACGCTATCGCTATGGTGGGTCGTCGCCTGACACGGGCTTTGATTGCAGTGGCCTGGTGGCCTACAGTGCCGAACAAGGTCTGGGACTGAAACTGCCTCGCAACGCATCGGCTATCGCATTGGTAGGCACGTCGATCGACAAGCCCGAGTTGCGCCCTGGTGATCTGGTGTTTTTCAATACCCTGGGGCGGCGCTATTCGCACGTCGGGATCTATCTGGGCGAGGATCGTTTTGTGCATTCGCCCAGCGCGGGCGGCGTGGTGCGCATCGAAAAAATCACCATGAAGTACTGGGCCAAACGCTATAACGGCGCCCGACGCCTGGATGGCAATCTGGTGGCTTCGGCCAGCAATACGCGGCGTTAAACGAAAACAGGCCCGATCAGCAACAGCTGGCGTCGGGCCCGAGTCGGCGCGCCATCAATGGAGACCGCACAGGCCGCACTGCTGCAGGGCCTGCTGCATGCTGCATACCGAACGGCGGCATGCCACCACCCGGATACCACCGCGCTGGGCCGCGTTCCGGAAGGTTTTCATTACGTTGTGGCCTAAAAAATCTGTCAGCAAAATGACCAGCTGAGTGCCCGAAGGCAGTTGCAGGGTTTTTTTCTGATGAGACGGATCGCGCCCACTGATGTGATGCGTGATCGATATGTTGTGCCCTTTCAGCAGGTCTGGAATATTGCCCAGCCTGTCGGCGCCTACTACCACTGCGCTAAGCGCTGATGTCATGATGTGTACTCCAGATCGTTGAGGAAGTGGAGTTAATGATAATGATTCCTATTTTTTAGTCAACACAAATGAGATCGGTTCTTATTTAATATATTTATCGGCTTTTGATCCGGCATAGCAAGGCTCTCAAATGCGATAGGAAATCACATAATTCGGTAATAAGCTAAGCCGGAAATGACAGGAAATGCGATAAAAAAACCCGGCATGAAGCCGGGCCGATATATCTGCAACGCAAGGAGATCCACGACTATTCGCGACTGCCCTGCACTGCGTCGGTAACGACCTGACGAGTCAATGCAGGCGCCATCATTTCCAGGAAGGTGTAGACGTAGTCACGCAGGAATACGCCTGCTTTGACGCCCACGCGCGTGGTGTGTGTGCCAAACAGGTGCCCCACCGGCAGACCAACCAGATTGCCGTCGCGGCGCGGATCGTAGGCCACACCGGCAATAATGCCTATGCCCAGGCCGACGTCGACGTAGGTCTTGATCACATCGGCATCAATGGCCTCGAGCACGATATCGGGATGGATGCTTTGGCTGGCGAACACCTCGTCGATCGTGCTGCGGCCGGTAAAGGCGCGGTCGTAGGTCACGATGGGATATTCGGCCAATTGCGCCAAGCTCAGGTTCTTTGCGGCGCTGGAGGTCAGTTCGGCCAGAGGATGATCTGGACGGACCACGACGGTGTGTTCCCAGGCGTAGACGGGCAAGGTCGCCAGGCCTGGTGTCAGCGCCAGTGATTCGGTCGCCAGCGCCAGGTCGGCCTGCTCGTGCAACACCATTTCGGCCAATTGGGCGGGGCTGCCTTCGGCCAATGACAAGTGCACTTTGGGGAATTGTTTGCGAAAGTCGGGGATCACGCGCGGCAATAGATAGCGTGCCTGGGTATGGGTGCATGCAATGACCAGGCCGCCCTCGTCGCGGCGGGCAAATTCGTCGCTGACTTTTTTCAGGTTGTCGACTTCGCGCATGATGCGATCGATGACTTGGGAGACTGCCAGGCCCGGCTTGGTCAGGCCTTTGATGCGCTTGCCGTGGCGTTCGAAGATCTTGATGCCTAGCTCGTCTTCGAACTCGATGATGGCCTTTGATACACCCGGTTGGGAGGTGTATAGCATCCGGGCGGCTTCGGTCAGGTTGAAGTCGCGGCGGATGGTCTCGCGGACGAAACGGAATTGTTGCAGGTTCATAATGGCCCCGGATAGATTGGGGCATTATAGGTTATATAGAAGGTTGTTTATATTACTTATATTTATAAACTTAGAGGGGGCTGTGTCCCTGAATTGGTGCAGGGGGTTTGGCTGTCATCAGGGGGCATACGACGGGGTTCTTAAGACGTTTGCCGCAGCCGGGCAGGAGGGGACGGGCGGGCCTGGTCCGCTGACTCGTCCCCTGAACGGGGACTCGGCCTACGTCCGCGAAGGATCGGCGGGCCGGGGGCCAAACTCGCTTCGCTCAAACATGGCCCCCGGACTTCCCCCGCCGATCCTTCACGGACTCGGCAGCTTCCAACAGGCCCACCCGCCCCCTCCTGCCCGGCTGCGGCAAACTCGCGTTAGAGGGCTCGCGGAGAGGCCTGCGGGCTCGTGTTGGCAATGGGAGGGCCGGTGGCTAATAGTGGCTCAGCGCATTGAGATGGTGGTGTTTACTGTTCTTCCGTGTGCTGACCAACGGGCTGTGACTGTTTTGGTTTGGGTCCAGAACTGTACTGCCTGCTTTCCGTTCGGGCCCAGGTCGCCTAGTTTTGAGCCGCGAGAGCCTGTGAAACTGAACCATGCCACGGGCACGGGAATGGGGATGTTGATCCCGACTTGGCCTACGTCGATATTGTTTTGGAAGTAACGGGCGGCGCCGCCGTCTTGGGTGAATAGCGCTACACCGTTGCCGTTGGGGTTGCGGTTGATGAACGCTACGGCGTCCTCTAGGGTTTCGACACCGACCACGCACAGCACGGGGCCAAAGATTTCCTCGGTGTAGATGGTCATGTTTTCGGTCACGCCGTCGAACACGGTCGGGCCGACAAAGTTGCCTTGTTCAAAGCCGGAAACTTTCAGGTTACGGCCATCGAGCAGCAGCTTGGCGCCTTCGTCGACGCCTTTTTGGATCAGGCTCTCGACACGCTTTTTGGCATTGGGCGACACCAGTGGGCCCAGATCCGCCTCGCGGTCGGTGCCGGCATTGACTTTCAGACGCTTGGCACGCTCGACGAAGTCAGGCAGCCAATTGCGGGCCTCGCCCACCAGCACGGCGACCGATGCGGCCATGCAGCGCTGACCGGCTGCACCGAACGCGGCGCCGATCAGTTGATTGAGCGCGACTTCGGGATCGGCGTCCGGCAAGATCACGCAGTGATTCTTGGCGCCCATCATGGCCTGGCAACGCTTGCCGGCATTGGAGGCGCGTTGATAAATCTCGGAACCTACGCGGGTCGAACCGATGAACGATACGGCCTTGATGTCGGGGTGTTCGCACAGGCCGTTGGCAATCTCGGGGCCGCCGTGGACCACGTTCAGTACGCCGGGCGGCAAGCCTGCCTCCAGGGCCAATTGGGCGAGGAACAACGATGACGTGGGGTCTTGTTCCGAGGGTTTGAGCACAAAGGTATTGCCGCACGCTATCGCAATCGGGAACATGAAGCATGGCAACATCACGGGGAAGTTGAACGCGGTTATGCCCGCGCACACGCCCAGGGGTTGAATCAAGGTATAGACGTCGATGCCGCCCGCGGCATTCTCGGCGTATTCGCCCAGTTGCAGGTTGGCGATCGAGCATGCGTGCTCTACGACCTCCAGGCCGCGCCCTACTTCGCCCTCGGCGTCAGGCAAGGTCTTGCCGTGTTCGCGCGTGATCATTTCGGCGAGTTTGCCTGTGTTTTCGCGCAGCAGTTGTTGCAGCTTCAGCATGACGCGCATGCGCGCGCCCTGCCCGGCATTACGCCAGGTCTGAAAGGCCTCTTTGGCATTGGCTACCGCCAGATCCAATTCTTCCCGGGTCGCAAAGGGGACACGGGCGACGACCTGCTGCGTGGCGGGGTCGATGACATCGCGCCATTCTGTCGTCTTGGACTGCACGAGCTTGCCGCCGATCAGTAGCGGGACGTTGGGAACTTCACTCATGATGACTCCTTATTCCGAAAAAAACCGCTGCGCTGTTGCGCAGCCCGTGATTTAAAAAGGCTCCACGCCCGCCGCTACGTTGGAATACTGCCTCTGCAATGGCATTTTTCCTGCATGGCGGGCCTGGGATAAAAATGAAATCTACTTCTTGAGCAGCGGGCAGCTGGAGTCCGCCAACGGCTGAAAGGCTTCGTCGGCCGGGATCGTGGCGATCAATTTGGAATAGTCCCAACCGCCTTTGGATTCGTCCGGTTTTTTGACTTCATACAAATACATGTCATGAATCACGCGGCCGTCGGGCCGGATGCTGGCATTGCGCATGATCGGATCTTTGATAGGCAGCTCACGCATTTTGTCGGCCACCGCACGGCCTTCGGTACTGCCTGTAGCGGCGACTGCGCGCAGATAATGCAAGACGCTGGAGTACACGCCGGCCTGCGTCATCGTCGGTTTTAGGCCGCGAAACGCTTTTTCGAATCGAGCTGACCATTCGCGTGTCGTGTCGTCGTAGTCCCAATAAAAGCCGTCGACGTAGGACAGGCCTTGTGCGTTATCCAACCCCAAGGCACGCAGGTCCGACAGGAATATCAACAACGACACCAGCCGTTGGCCACCCGCGACGATGCCGAATTCACGAGCCTGTTTGACGGCATTGACGGTGTCCTGGCCGCCATTGGCCAAGGCCACGACTTGGGCTTTGGAGCTCTGCGCCTGCAATAGATAGGAGGCGAAATCGGGGGCGTTCAAAGGATGACGGACCGAGCCTGCCACGGTGCCGCCCAGGGCTTTCACGGCCTTGGCGGTGTCGGCCTCGAGCGAATGGCCGAAGGCATAGTCCACGGTGATGAAATACCAGGACTTGCCGCCCGCTCGTACCGTGGCTTTGGCGCCGCCGGCCGATTGCGAATAGGTGTCGAACATCCAGTGGAAACCGACCGGCGAGCATTCTTTATTGGTCAACGCCGTCGTGGCCGGCCCGGAGAACATTACGACCTTGTCTTTTTCTCGGGCAATGCCCTGTACGGCCAGGGCCACGGCGGAATTGGTCAGGTCGGCGATCGCGGTGACGCCTTCGCGGTCGAACCATTCACGGGCACGAGCGGCGCCGACGTCGGCCTTGTTCTGATTATCGGCCGACACCAGTTCGATCTTCATGCCTTTGCATTCGGCAGCCAGGCAGTCGTCGATCGCCATCTGAGCCGCGGCTACCGAGCCTGCGCCACCCATCGCGGCATAGGTGCCCGACATATCTGTCAGCACTCCGATTTTGACGGGCGGCTTGTCCGCAGCCCAGGCTGGGGCGGTCAAGATAGCGCCCAGGCACAAACTTGCGGCCACGCCGCGCGCATGCAGTGTCATGATGATTGTCTCCGGTGATTATTTATCTTGTTCGCGGTCCGCTGCACCGTTCGGACCTGCCGGTCTAGTGTAGATGTGTAAAAATCATCCAGCAACAGCACAAATTGCACATTCATTGTGCATAAATACACAAGGAAGCCACGATGCTGGATTGGGACAGTCTGCGCTATTTCCTGGAGGTCGCCCGCACGCAGCGCGTCAGCGCGGCCGCACGCAAACTGGGCGTGGAGCACACAACGGTGTCACGGCGCATTCGAGCGCTGGAGGCGGAGCTCGATTCACTGCTGTTCGAAAAATCGCGCAATACCGGATTTCTGTTGACCGAAGACGGTCATCGGCTGTTCGTCTACGCCGAGCAAATGGAAAGCGCAGTGCACACGGCGCGAGAAAATCTGTCTGGAATCGGACAAGCCCTGTCGGGCCATTTGCGCATCGGAGCGACTGAGGGATTCGGCAGTTATGTATTGACCCCACTGGCGGCGGACTTTCAGCGGCGCTATCCTCATATCACGCTGGATATCCTACCAGTGCCGCGTTTTGTCAGCCTGTCGAAACGTGAGGCGGATCTGGCCATCACCATTGAACGGCCTCAACGCGGGCCTTATGTGTGCACCAAACTGTGTGATTACACCTTGCGGTTATATGGCACGCCCGGCTATCTGGCGGATCATGCGCCCATCACGCGCCGCACGGATCTGACCGAGCATACGTTCATCGGCTATGTGGATGAATTGCTGTTCAGCGAGCGCCTGCGCTATCTGGAAGACCTGCTGCCCGAAAGCCGGGTCGTCTTGCGCAGCACGAGCGTGATTGCCCAATATCACGCCGCGCTGCAAGGACGATCGCTGGCCATTTTGCCGTGTTTTATCGCCGCCCAGGATCCGCGGCTGGTGCCTGTGCTGGAAAATGAAATCACCATCACGCGCAGCTTTTGGATGTACTGCCATGAAGACCTGCACAAGCTCAAACGGATGGCGATTCTGTGGGACTTCATGCGCAAATCCGTGATGCGCAATGCGAAGCTATTAGCGGGCAAACAAGGCGTCATGCGTTATCTGCCCTGAGGGTTGGCAGCCTCACGCGCCTTTTGGCGCCTTGACCCGTAAGCGCCGCATCAGCAGGTAGATCGCCAGCCCGGCGACGACGGCGTGAATCACCCACACCCCGACACCGAATGGCAATTTGCCGCTGCTGATCCAGGCTCGCGACAGGTTGATCAGGTTCATGTAGAGCAAACCGACCAGGCCCGCGATCAACAGATCGCCCGAACGGCCCAGACGCGGATTGACCGCGCCCAGCGGAATTGCCAACAGCGCCAGATTCAAGGCGGCGATGGGCAGAGAAACCCGCCACATGATCTGTGACCAGGAACTATCCGTATCATCGGCCACCAACTGCAATGTCGGGCGTGCCTTGCTCGAGCGCTCGGCGGCAGCTCGCGCCTCGGCAATAGGATCGCCGGACTTGCTCTCTAAGCGAAAGCCGTATCCCTCAAAGTCCACCAAGCGAATTTCGGGCGTGCCCGGCTTCAAGTCATAACGATGGCCTTTGCCCAAGACCAGAAAGCGATCGCCGTTCGGCTCGGTCTCGATATGTGCGCTGCTGGCGGTCATGACGCTGTGCCATTCAGGGCCGGTTTCGCGGGCGAAGACGCTACCCAGCTCATCACCGGCGTGAGCGGGCTCTTCGGCGAAAAAGACCCGCTCGCCGCCATTGGATTCGACAAACTGGCCAGCGGCGACTTTAGACAGATCCGATCGCTGCTCGAAGCGCTCACGATATTCTGCAATCTGGCGATACGCCCACGGCGACGCCCCTAAAGTCAGCACGGCGACAAGGACCGACACCGGTATCGCCACGCGCAAGACCGGGCGCAACCAATCCGCCAGCGACAGTCCGCTGGCAAACCACACGACCATTTCGGATTCGCGATAATTGCGGGTCACCGTCGTCAACACCGCGATGAACAGGGATACCGCCAACACGGTAGGCAGCGCGGTGATGGTGGAAAACGCAGCCAGCCCCAGCACGACATCCGCGCCGATAGTTCCGCCCGCGGCTTCGCCCAGCAGGCGTACCAAGAGGACGCTAAGCCACACCACGACCAACGTGGAAAACACGACCCCAGCATGGCTGGTGATCTCAGCAACGACAGACCGTTTGAATAGAGACATGTGAGAATATGCGGGATAATCAACCGCACTGCACCACGCACACGGGAATCCTCCATGGAATTTAGCACACAGACCACCGCCTCTTTGCACCAAATCAAGACAGCCGCACTGGCGATAGGCGTCTATGCTGACGGCGAGCTCAGTCCCGCCGCCGATGTCATCGACCGCGCAAGCAATCACGCCGTGCGTAATGTCGTCAAAACCGAGTTCCGTGGCCGTGCTGGCGCTACGCTGGTCTTGCGCGCCTTGCCGGGGGTCAGCGCGCAACGCGTCGTGCTGGTCGGCCTGGGCAAACAAAGCGAATACAACGCCCGCGCCCATGCATCGGCCGAGCAGGGTTTTGCAGCGGCCTGCGTCGCTGCCCGCCTGGCCGAGGGGGTATCCACCCTGGCCGCCAACCCGATCGCCGACGTCGATCTGCGTAGCCGTGCGCGTGCCGCAGCCATTGCCGCCGGCGCCGCGACCTATCACTATGACACCACGTTCGGCTCGCCTGATCGTGACAGCCGTCCAAAACTGAAAAAAATCGTGCAGGTCGTCGAGCGCGCCGACGCTGCAGCAGCCCAGCAAGGCCTGCGCGAAGGCGCCGCCATTGCCCACGGGATGGAATTGACCCGCACGCTGGGCAATCTGCCTGGTAACGTCTGCACACCAACTTACTTGGGCGACACCGCCAAAAAACTGGCGCGCGAGTTTCAATCGCTCAAGGCCGAAGTCCTGGATCGCAAACAGGTCGAGGCACTGGGCATGGGCTCGTTCCTGTCGGTCGCGCGTGGATCCGAGGAACCGCTGCGCTTCATCGTGCTGCGCCACCAGATCAAGAACGCCAAGAAATCCAAATCCGGCCCGGTCGTGCTGGTCGGCAAGGGCATCACGTTCGACGCGGGCGGCATCTCGCTCAAGCCGGCGGCCACCATGGACGAAATGAAATACGACATGTGCGGCGCGGCCAGCGTACTCGGGACGTTCCGCGCCCTGGCCGAACTGGAGCTGCCGGTCGAGGTCGTGGGCCTGATTCCCGCATGCGAAAACCTGCCCAGCGGCAAAGCCAACAAGCCTGGCGACGTTGTAACCAGCATGTCCGGCCAGACCATCGAAATCCTGAATACCGATGCCGAAGGCCGCCTGGTGCTGTGCGACGCCTTGACCTATGCCGAACGCTTCAAACCCTCGGCAGTCATCGATATTGCCACCTTGACCGGTGCGTGCGTCGTCGCGCTGGGCCACGTCAACACGGGGCTGTTCTCGCCTGACGAAAGCCTGGCCGATGCCTTGTTGTCGGCAGGCAAACAGTCGCTCGATACGGCATGGCGCATGCCGATGGATGACGCCTACCAAGACCAGTTGAAATCAAACTTCGCTGACATTGCCAACATCGGCGGCCCACCGGCTGGTTCGGTCACGGCGGCGTGCTTCCTGTCGCGCTTTACCAAGGCCTATCGCTGGGCGCACTTGGATATCGCCGGCACCGCATGGCGCAGCGGCAAGGACAAGGGAGCCACCGGCCGCCCCGTGCCCCTGCTGATGCAGTACTTGCTGGATCAGGCCTGAGTCCGTTGCATGCTTATTAACGTTACCGCGCCAGGAAAGACCGGCCATTATCCAGCCGGCTTGCCTCTCGTAGAGGGGAAACAGGGCCATGCCCTGTCCTGGTGCAGACCTCAGAGCGGCGTTGGTTTATGACGCGCATCGATTTTGCTTTTGGGGCCAACGACAGATTGCGCGCCGCCTGCCAAGTGGCGCGCAAGCGTTATCTGGCAGGCCAGCGGCTGGTGGTGTACTGCGCCAATGGATCTCGCCTGTCCGCGTTTGATCGTTTGCTCTGGGCATTTGACGACATTTCTTTTGTGCCGCACGTGCTGGCGAGCGATCCGTTGGCTGCCAGTACGCCGGTGATCCTGACGGCAGCTCCGCCGGCCGCGCCCCCCTCGGATGATGCCGAGGGGCCGTGGCTGATGAATCTCGATGATGACTGCCCCCCGGGCTACGAGGCGTTCACCCGAATCCTGGAAATCGTGTCGGGAGAGCCCGATGATCGTCAGGCAGCGCGCCAGCGCTGGCGGACTTATCAGGCTGCCGGGCACGATCTGCACGGCCACGATCTCGCCGGTCGTTTAGCATAAGGGCTGATTCAGGAGCCCTTATGCCCCAATATTCAGACCCTGGCATCCCTACGCTGACGCAACGCGTCGAGCCGACTTTGGCGCCGGCCCAGCCGGACAAGGAACAAACCGCGCAAGATCATCACGATGATTTGCCGGTCTTGACCGATGTCGCCGACCCGGCACCGTCCCGTACAACGCCGGCTGAACGGCAGGATGAGAACGAGCTGCCGGTCTTGACTGACATTGCCGATGCGACACCCGTGCCGGCCAGACCCCGTTCACCCGCGTCCGAACAGCAGGATCGAGACGAGCTCCCTGTGTTGACCGAAATCGCAGGCGATCAGGATGCACGGTATGCCTCATCGGAAGCTTCCTCTGGTGCTGCAGGTGGCGTTGGCTTGCCGCAGGCAGCTTTCAGCACCACGGCCGGCGGTACAGATGCCAATACGGCGGTCCTCAGAGCGGCCCTGCAGGCCGAGCTCGAACAAGCCCTGCAGCAGGCCATGGACGATGCCACGACCGGTGTGCGCGCCCGTCTGGAAGCAGAACTGCCGACATTGATCGCGCGTGCGCTGAGCAAAGTCCGGCCAGGCTGAGGCCAGAATGCCATTCGAGCGGGACAAACCGTATCCCGGCCACGATAAAGTCCATCCGGGCTAGATCCAGCGCGCTTAAACTCAGATACTTACCTCTTGTTTCGCATCATATGACCCCCATATTGGGTTCAAGGCAAACCGGAACCCAGCAAATTCTGCCTGCCAGTAGATTTTTCAGGGAACTGTAAGGTATCCTATCCCTCTAATACGTTGGGCAACCCCCGTTTGCCGTACACAGGAGCCGTCCATGAACGATTACCGTCCTTCCCCTTTTAACCGCTCTGGCGCCTATGCTGGCGCGCCGGGCGAAGTCGTCCGCAATAAAGTCCTGCGCAACACCTATTGGCTGCTGGCGCTATCGCTGATCCCCACCGTGCTAGGCGCGGCAGTCGGCCTGTATAGCGGCATCAACCAAGTCATGATGGCCAGCCCGGGCCTGTCGGCCATCATCTTTCTGGTCGGCGCCTTTGGCCTGATGTTCGCCATCGAAAAGAACAAAAACAGCTCGCTGGGCGTCGTCCTGCTGCTGGCCTTTACGTTCTTTATGGGTGTGATGCTGTCGCGCCTGCTGGGCTTTGTGCTCGGCATGGGTAACGGCGCCCAGTTGGTCATGACCGCCTTCGGTGGTACGGCGGTGGTGTTCGGCACCATGGCAACGCTGGCCACGACCATCAAGCGTGACCTGTCCAGCATGCAGAAATGGCTGTTTACCGGCGCGGTGGTCATCCTGGTCGCCGCACTGGCCAACATCTTCCTGCAGATGCCCGCCCTGATGCTGACCATCTCGGTCCTGGCCATCGTGATTTTCTCGGCCTTTATGCTGGTGGACCTGCAGCGTGTGGTCAATGGCGGCGAAACGAATTACGTGTCCGCCACGCTGGCCATCTATCTGGACGTCTACAACGTCTTCTCGAACCTGTTGATGCTGTTGGGTATTTTTGGCGGTAATCGCGAATAAACCGTCCGCAGCTCGGCATCCTGGGGCCCGCCTTGTGCGGGCCTTTTTCATTCTTAACGCTTGAGTGAATCAGTGTGATGATCGCCGTAGGCAGCGTTGACACGAGCCCTGTCCGCATCAATGCGCGCATTCATTTCCGCGAGCTCTGCCTTGGCCTGGTCTCGAAACGCCTGCATGTCGGCGTGCAGGTCATCATGATGCATCTTCAATTCGTTATACGCGTCGCGCGCGGACTGGGCATCGGTCTGCCCGTCCTCAATCATGCGGTGTGTCATGTCCAGAAACTGGGACGACTCGCGACTGATGATGTTTGAGACACAGGTGTTGGCGTGATTTGACGCGTGTAGCGCTTGCTGCGTATTTTCGTTTTTCACCTGCAGGGCCGCCGTTTCGTAGGCGGCCTTTTTTTCCCGGTTGGCATAACTGACACGCAGGTGTTGCTCCAGCTCTCGTTGATTCGCGGCATGAACAAATACCCCCCCGCCCGCGTGGGCGACCTGTTCGAGCGTGGGGCGATCCTTTTTGGGGACGTCAAAGCCGATGATGTTTACCACGGCTTTCACGTTCGAGTCATGCAGCGCCTGCGCAGCGGCGACCGGATCTCCGTCACAGGTTTCCAGCCCGTCTGACACGACAAAGAGGACCCTATGATCTTTTTTCTTATCCGTCTCTGGTTTGAACGCAGCCCCTGCCTGGGTAATCGCGGCAGCCAACGGCGTCCAGCCTTTGGCTTGCAAGCCATCCAACGCCTTGTTGAGTTTCCGCTCATCCACGCGGGCTGGATCAGAAAGCATCTCGACTGCCGCGCACGACATCGCCTTGTCTCGTTCGTCATTGCTACCGCGATGGCCGAACGCTAACAAACCCACTTCGGCATCGCTGGGGACGGTTTGCAGAAACGCGCGCGTGGCGGTTTTAGCAGCGTCCAATTTGCGCTTGCCACCCGCGCGGCCTCGCATCGAGCCCGAGGCGTCAATGGCAATCACGGCCTTGTTCCACCGTTGTCCCAGTGTCTCGGGCGCATCCGGCAGGGGCGGCCCCGCATGGAGACGATAGTCTGAGTAGCAGGCGTCGGCAGACTCGCCAAACTCGGAGAGAAAGTCCGTATATAGATCCTCTGCCGTCCAGAAGTCTCGTTTTGCCGACAATGTTGGGACATCGGCGCTCATCACAGTGATGGGCAAAAGCCAGACGCAGCCCACGGCGAACCCTAGCCATCGGCGTATCGCCAAGCGGGTTTTATGCGTCGATGCTGCGCCGTCCAAAATTCGCCTCCGTCAGAGGGGGCGAGGCTCATCGCCCCCAAGATTCCGGGGCCAACGATACCACCGGCGACAGCACCATAGGGACGAAAAACCTTGGCAAAGCCGTTACAAGCGCTACGGCCTATAACCGCTGCGGGCTCGACGATCGTCTTTTAACCAGCGCGGTCTCTCAACTCGGGCGCGCCCATTGCCCCTGCACAGTGCGCGCAGCAGAACATTTTTCCCTCTTTTTCAAGGCCGTGCCCAATAATTCGGACGCCACAATGTTCGCAGGTGGGAGCGAGCGTTTTAATGGCGCATTCAAAGCTATCAAACGTATATGACTTTCCCTGGATAGCTATTTCAAAAGATTTGTCATATTCATTTCCACACGAATCACATTTCGCCATATCGGCCTCCTCGATTAAGTCGTACTGAATGAGCAAAATTTGCTGTCCGGCTGATGACGGGTAGTCAGCGCGCGCGTCGTTCCGGCTTTATTGGTGCTGCGCCCAGACGCTGGCCCCTGGGTGATCCATTAACGGGGCGGATAAGGCGAGGCACGCAGCATAGTCGCCAAATGGGCGCAGTTGAGCGCCAGCTCCCTCGTCGCTTGAGCCGTCTTTTCAGGCGTAGCAGGCAACTGGTCAAAATTCGTTTTTTGCATGGCTTCGCCGACCCAATAGGTCACAGCACCGGCCGGTAATGTAAAGCCCACGTCATTCAACGCCTGAAACAGTTCGGCGCTGACATGGTGTGCGCCGTCCTCGTTGCCGACCACCGCAACCCCGGCCACCCGGCCGTAAGTGACCATGCGCCCGGCGTCATCCAGCTCGCCTAGGAACGCGTCCATACGCTCCAGAATGCGCTGGCATACGCTGGAAGGATGGCCCAGCCAGATGGGCGTTCCCAGTATCAGAATGTCGGCGGCCAGGATTCGCCGCCGCAGGTCCGGCCATTGGTCGCCGGCGCCCTCGTCCGACGTCACGCCGGGTGAAATGGCCAAGTCGACTGCGCGCACCATTTCATCACATTGAACACCCTGCGTGCGAAGCGCCTCAGCGACTTGGCCAAGCAGCTTTTCACATGATGAGGCGGCAGGGGATTTTTTGAGTGTGCAATTAATCGCGATCGCTGAAAGAGCCATGACGTGCCCTCCGTGAGACAGACGCTTTCATTGCGCAAGGAGCATGCCTGCAGGGGGAGCCGGTGGTAACGCGCCGCGTGGCCCGCGCAGACATCGGATCGATCTATCCAAGCCGCTTAACGAATCGCCGACAACCTCGCAATGATTACAAGCGCTGCAAGTCCAGCAACACGCGTCGGGTGGACAAAGGACGGCCGACTAAATTAGCGGCCAAGCGCTCACGGAGATCTCGTCGTAATGCAGGCTCAATCGCCGGATCATCGAAATCCGGCGCGGCCTCGTCGATGCCATAGCCGGTTTCACTGAGCAAGGTCCATTCAAAGCGCCGCAACGCACCGGCTGCCCGCGTCCCACCGGCCAATTGTTGCAATGCCGTGTCGTAGGCATCAAACAAGGCAGGATGCGCATCCTCACGCGGCAGCAAGCGCAACAGCAGCTCGTTCATGTACCAGGCGGACATGAGTGCCGTGCCTTTCAACGGCCTCAGGCCGACGACCTCGGCACGAGTCAAGGTTTTGACTTCGCCCGCACCGCTCCACGACAACAACAGTGGTTGAAACGCGGACAACACCGGCCGCAACACCGAATAGGGTCGCTTTGCCCCTTTGGCGACCAGGGCCACACAGCCGTGATCGCGGGAGAAACTCTGGACGATCAGAGAGGTTTCGCGCCACGGCGTGGCGTGGAGCATAAAGGCGGGGCAATCCTGGACGCGATGCGCCCTTTTACTCATAGCCTAAGTCGCGCAACGCACTTTCACGGTCGGACCAGCCCTTGCGCACCTTGATATAGACCTCGAGATGCACGGGCTTGTCGACCAGCTTGGCGATGTCTTGGCGTGCCTCGGTCGCGATGCGTTTCATGTGCTCGCCGCCGGCACCCAGCAAGATAGGCCGATGGCTCTCGCGTTCGACCACCACGCAGGCCGCCACACGCAGCGCCTGATCGTTTTCTTCCCATTGTTCGATGACGACGGTGCACGCGTAGGGCAACTCATCGCCGACCAGGCGGAAGATCTTTTCGCGGAGCAATTCGGCCGCGATGAAACGCACGGGCCGGTCGGTGAGCGTGTCTTCCTCGAACATGGGCTCGCCCTCGGGCAAGCGCACCGCGATTTCCTGCAGCAACTGATCGAGTTGCTGCGACTTGAGCGCGCTGACCGGCACCACCGCATCATAGGGATGCAGGGCCACGATCTTGGAGACGAAGGCAAACAGGTCATCGCGCCGCTTGATCGCGTCGATTTTGCTCACGACCAGGATGGTGCGCTTGGCATCGGGCAACAATGGCAGCAGCTTGGCATCGCCGTCGGTCCATTTGCCAGCCTCGACCACATGCACCACGACGTCCACGTCAGCCAGTGCCTGCGTCACGACGCGATTCATCATGCGGTTCATGGCACCGCCATGGCGCGTCTGAAAACCGGGGGTATCGACAAAAACGAATTGCTCGTGCTCGCGCGTGAGCACGCCGTGAATACGGTGACGTGTCGTCTGCGCCTTGCGCGAGACGATGGAGATTTTCGAGCCGATCAAGGCATTGGTCAGGGTGGACTTGCCCACGTTGGGGCGGCCCACCACGGCCACGAAACCGGTTCGGAAAGGGGTATCGCTCATTTGACCTCTTGAGCCACTGCCACGGGCAGTGACAATTGCGCTGTTTTACGGGCTTTGCCCGATTTACGGGCGGGGCGTCCTGGCGGACTCGCGACCTGGGCGGCCTCCAGGGCCAGCTTGGCGGCTGATTGTTCGGCAGCACGCCGGCTGGCACCAGGAGCTACGATCTTGATCTCCAGGGCCGGGATGGAACACTCGACCTCGAATTGCTGGCTGTGCGCCGCACCATGCGTCGCGACAACCGTATAGAGCGGCAGGGCCAGTTTCCGGCCCTGCAGGAACTCTTGCAGCAGGGTTTTGGCGTCTTTGCCCAGGGTTTTGGGATCCACGCTGGCCAACACCGGCTGATACTGCCGTGCGATGACCTTGCGAGCCACCTCAAAACCGCCGTCCAAAAAAGCTGCGCCAAAAATGGCCTCGACCGCGTCAGCCAGAATGGACGGACGGCGAAAGCCGCCGCTCTTGAGCTCGCCCTCGCCCAAACGCAGATACTGGGACAGCTCGAGACGCTGGCCGATCTCGGCCAGTGAGGCTTGCTTGACCAAATTGGCGCGCAAACGTGACAAATCGCCCTCGTCCAGCTTCGGAAACCGCTCGAACAGCAGTGCCGCCACGACAAAATTCAACACCGAGTCCCCGAGAAACTCCAGTCGCTCGTTGTGCCGTGCGCTATGGCTGCGATGCGTCAGCGCCTGCTCAAGCAGGCCCGCATCGCCGAAGCGATGATCGAGGCGGGTTTCCAGCGTGGCGAGAGACATGTCAGTGAAAGCTGCCGATACGGCCTAGGTCGCTGAAGTTCATCCAGATAAAGAATGCCTTTCCGACGATATTGGCATCCGGGACAAACCCCCAGTAACGGCTATCGGCGCTGTTATCCCGGTTGTCGCCCATGGCGAAATATTGCCCTTCCGGCACCTTGCAGCGTACTCCATTACGGGCGTACTGGCAGTTACCCATGTTGGGAAACTGCCAAATTGGGCCGTACATCTGTGTTTTACCCTCATCCAGCAGGATCTGGTGCTCAACGTTGCCCAATTTTTCCTTGTATTGGGCAATATACGACACCCGGTCCGGCTCGAAATACTCACCGTCCTGGGCATGAGGCACCAATTGGCCATTGATGTAGAGTTTTTTGTCCAGATAGGCGACCTCGTCACCCGGCAAACCAACGATACGCTTGATGTAGTCCACGCTGGGATCCACGGGATAGCGAAAAACGACCACATCCCCGCGCTGGGGCGAGCCGGTATCGACGACTTTTTTGTCAACGATAGGCAGACGCACGCCGTAGCTGAACTTGTTCACCAGGATCAAATCGCCCGATTGCAGCGTCGGCAGCATGGAACCCGACGGAATGCGAAATGGTTCGACCACAAAAGAACGCAGTACGAACACGAACAAAATGACGGGAAAGAAGCTGACGGCATACTCGATCCACCATGGCACACGGGTCGCCGACTCGAGCGCGGCCTGGCGCATGCGAGTGGCTTCCTGGGGATCCGTCACATAACTGGTATCGACGGCGTCGGCGGCCTCCCGGCCGCGTTGCGCACGTTTGCGACGCAGCATCGACACGTCCAGCGCCCAAACAATACCGGTCACCACCAACAGCACAAAAAGTATCAGTGCAAAATTCCAACTCATAGGGTTGCCGCCTTTTTCTTACTACTTGTCTTCGACCTGCAAAATAGCCAGGAACGCCTCTTGGGGGATTTCCACGCTACCCACTTGCTTCATACGCTTTTTGCCCGCTTTCTGCTTTTCAAGCAGTTTTTTCTTGCGGGTGATGTCGCCGCCGTAGCACTTGGCCAGCACGTTCTTGCGCAAGGCCTTGACGTTTTCGCGGGCAATCACCTCTGCGCCGATGGCCGCCTGAATCGCGACATCGAACATCTGGCGAGGGATCAGGCCACGCATTCGCGTCACGACGTCACGCGCCCGATAGCGCGCATTGGCCCGGTGCACAATCATGGCCAGGGCATCGACACGATCACCGTTGATGAGCAGATCGACCTTGACCACGTCTGCCGAGCGGTATTCGAGGAACTCGTAATCCATCGACGCATAGCCGCGCGACACGGACTTCAGTTTGTCGAAGAAGTCGAGCACGATCTCAGCCAAGGGGATCTCGTACGTCAAGTGGACCTGACGCCCGTGGTAGCTCATGTTGATCTGCGCGCCGCGTTTTTGATTACACAGCGTCATGACCGGCCCCACGTATTCCTGGGGCATGAACAGAGTCACTTTAACGACCGGCTCGCGAATATCGACGATATGGCCGACTTCCGGCATGCGCGCCGGGCTGTCGATCACGGCCAGAGTGCCATCGCGCTGCTCGACCTCGTACACCACCGACGGCGCGGTGGTGATGATGTCCATATCGAACTCGCGCTCCAGGCGCTCTTGCACGATTTCCATGTGCAACAGGCCCAAAAAGCCACAGCGGAAACCAAAGCCCAGCGCCTGAGAGACCTCGGGTTCGAACATCAGCGCGGCATCGTTGAGCTTGAGCTTTTCGAGCGAGTCGCGCAGTTGATCATATTCAGAGCTTTCGACCGGGTACAAGCCAGCAAACACCTGCGGCTTGACCTCTTTGAAGCCAGGCAGCGGCGCAGGCGCGGGCTTGCCGGCGAGCGTGATGGTATCGCCGACTTTGGCATTGGCGAGCTCTTTGATGCCCGCGATGATAAAGCCCACCTCGCCTGCCGATAGCTTGGTGCGGGGTTGGGACTTGGGGGTAAACACCCCTAATTGCTCACACAAATGCGTGGCGCCGGACGCCATCAGCAGGATTTTGTCTTTGGGATTGAGCGTACCGTTGACGATGCGCACCAGCATCACGACGCCTACGTAGTTGTCGAACCAGGAGTCGATGATCAGCGCCTGCAACGGGGCGTCCGGATCGCCGACAGGAGGCGGCACACGCGCCACGACAGTCTCGAGAATCTCGTCGATCCCCATCCCGGTCTTGGCGCTGGCCAAGACAGCCTGACTGGCATCGATGCCGATCACATCCTCGACCTCTTGACGAGCGGCATCGGGATCCGCCTGCGGCAGATCCATTTTGTTGAGCACAGGCAGGACTTCGACGCCCAGTTCGATCGCGGTATAGCAGTTGGCGACGGTTTGCGCCTCGACGCCCTGCGAGGCATCAACGACCAGCAATGCACCCTCGCAGGCTGACAGCGAACGGCTGACTTCGTACGAAAAATCGACGTGGCCCGGGGTGTCGATCAGGTTCAGGTTGTAGACCTTTCCGTCCTGGGCATGGTATTCCAGCGCGGCGGTCTGGGCTTTGATGGTGATGCCCCGCTCGCGTTCGATGTCCATCGAATCCAGCACCTGAGCGGACATCTCGCGCGCTGCCAGCCCGCCGCAACGTTGGATCAGGCGATCGGCCAGGGTCGATTTGCCGTGATCGATGTGGGCGATGATGGAAAAATTGCGAATATGCTGCATAGAGTGGATTTATTAGGGACAAAACGCACGCAAACCCGGTGCGCGACAGAGACACAAAACGCAAGCCATACACGACTGCGGTCACCATACCGAGCCCCGATGTCACTCGGGTCACGAGAAAAGAACCAGCCAAAAACGAGGGGGCGCATCGCGCCCCCTGCTGTGCCGTCTAGCCGCTCCCGGGGTTTGTACTCCCCCTATGGGAGCAACAAGCCTGAGGAAACGGCGTGACGGCCATTTTTGTGGCAACCAGGCATTTTAGCCGGTCTTGGCGTTTATTTGGACGGCTCGACCGCCACCCACTGCGCTTGGTCGCCACGACGGACCAATAAACCAGCCGCTTTACCCTTGGGCAGCTTGCTGACCAGGCTGTTGAACTGATTCGCATCCGTCACATCGGTGTTATTGACCGCCAGGACGATATCCCCGGGCTGCAGGCCGGCAGCGTCCGCCGCGCCGGTCGCCGTGCGCACTTGAACGCCGCCTTTGATGCCCAGTTTGCGCTGAACATCATTGGGAACATTCACCACGCCCAATCCCAGGGCATTGCCGGCCGGCTGGGCCTCTTCCTGAGGGGCTGCCTCGGAATCATCGGCCTTGGCGGTGAGCTCGCCCACTTTGACCGACAGCGTCACGGTTTTGCCACGGCGCCAGACTTCCATGTCGGCACGAGTGCCCGGCTTGGTTTCCCCGACGATACGAGGCAAATCGGACCAGCGTTTGATGGTTTCGCCGTTGAACGAGGTAATCACGTCGCCCGCCTTGACGCCGGCATCCCCAGCGGGGCCGTCGGCCTCGACATTGCTGACCAGGGCGCCTTCGGCCTTGGGCAGGCCAATGGCGCTGGCAACGTCCTTGCCAACCTCACCGATCTGTACGCCGATACGGCCGCGAGTCACCTTGCCGCTGGCACGCAGTTGGTCGGCAACGCGCATGGCCTCATCAATCGGAATGGCCAGGGAAATACCCATGAAACCGCCGCTACGCGAGACGATCTGCGAGTTGATCCCAACGACCTCGCCTTTCAGGTTGATCAGCGGGCCACCCGAGTTGCCGGGGTTGACCGCCACATCGGTCTGAATGAAAGGCAGGTATTCACCCGTATCGCGGCTCATGGCGCTGACGATGCCCGCCGTAGCGGTGGAGTCCAGGCCAAATGGCGAGCCGATTGCGAGCACCCACTGGCCCTTTTTGAGCTGTTTGGGGTCGCCGATCGACAGCGGAGTCATATCCTTGGCCTCGATCTTGATCAGCGCCACGTCGGTGCGCTCGTCTGTTCCGATGACCTTGGCCTTGAACTCGCGCCCGTCGGTCAGCGTGACATAGATATCAGCCGCGTCGCTGACAACGTGATTGTTGGTCAGGATGTAGCCATCAGCCGAGATAAAGAACCCTGAACCGACACCACGGGGGACTTTACGCTCTTCGGGTGCCTGGCGGGGCGTAGGATGCGGTTGCTGCGGGACGCCCGGACCTTGGAAATCCGGACCGAAGAACCAGCGGAATAATTCGTAGGGGTCGCCGCTGCCGCCTGGAGAGCGCACCGGCACGTTCGCCGTCGTGCGGATATTGACCACGGCAGGATCGGCTTTGGCAATGACGTCGCTGAAATCAGGCAGCACTACCGCGGGACTGGCCGCGGCGGGTGCTTGCGTCTGTGCTTGTGCAACAGGCCCGTAGGCGCCGGCCAGCAAGACGGCTGACATGACTGCAGGGGCAAAGCGCCGGATAAAAGGTTTCGACACTGAAAGTGATTCCATGAGAGAACTCCGAAAACTCCCCATACCTTTTGCAGGCTTTATTGTTATTGAGAAGATACAGGCACGTATTCAGTAGAAGTAGCAAGCTGCTCCAGCGTCTCGGCGGGGACCTCGCCCAGCGCCGTCAGCCAGAAATCAGCGATGCGTGTGCTATAGATATTGATCGCACCGCGCCGCACCGCCCCATTGGACATGGGGTGGTCGCGTTGATCATCATAGGGCTCGATAAAGACGGAAATGGCAGCCAGGCCATCAGAGAGCACGAGCTGGCTGACATTGCTGCGCCCCATCGAACGTACGACCTGCATGACCGAGACAAAGCCGGCCGGGGCAGGAATACGCCATCCTTGGGCAGCCAGATCGATGGTTTCGATTTTGGGCTGCAGGACTTTCCAGTCTCGCGTGTTCCACGGCGACGTCAACTCGTTTGCATCGACCTTGTCGCCCAAACGGATGGAACTGAACGAGACCTGCTCGACCACGCTCTGGTCGCTGTCTACCGTCTGCGCGCGGAGCAATAAATTAGTGGCCACATCTGCGCACAGCCGATAGCCGTAGCGCTGCCCGTCGCGCGGCTGAATCGTGATGATCCGGCATTGGCGGTCCGCAACACGGTGCAGCTTGTCTTGCACCCGAATGTCGTAATGTTGCGCCAACTCGGTCGGATTACCCAACAGCAAGCCCGGGAAGCGGTCACCGCGGCGCGGCTCCATCAACACGGTCTTGCGCTCGGGAATAAGACATTGAATTTCGTCGTTGTGGCGCAGGTATTCGCGGGGCTGGCCATCGAGGATTTCCAGACGCTCACGTTCACCGGTACCGTCGATCACATGAACAAGCCGGGACGACTGAATGGCCTCGCCCTGCTGGTACATGAATACGCCGGCGTAGTCTTGCTTGCGTGCAGCCTGCTGAATATCGTAGAGCAGTTGTACTGCCGCTTCGGGCGCTGCAGCCCCGGCGGCGCGGGCAGTGTCATGCAGCGACGAAAACGCAACCAGAAAAACGGCCGTCAACGCCCACCCTGCCCCTTGTATCGGCCTGCGGATCAAGCCAGCACGATGCCATGCGGGGCGACAGAAATGTTGTAACTGCGCGATCAACGTCCGGCTCCGGCATCAAACGACACCTGGCGTACCGCACTGGGCCCCGCCATTTGGCGATGAGCCTCGAGGTAGTCCCGTAGCGCTGGGGTTTCGTTGACGGACGCGTCCGCCAACGTACGAGTCTCGGCCGGACGGCTGCTGCCGCCCATGATGTACGGCTGGGCGACCCATGCCACCGTCGCGACGGCAGCGGCAACAGCCAGACTGGATAATCCGAAACGCAACGGAGAGCGGCGTCGCTGCGGTGCAACAATAGGAAGCTCGGCATCCAGCGCACGTGACAGACGTGCATGAAAATTTGCACTGGGGCTGACGGCCAGATCGGCATTGCGCAAGGCATCGCCTATCAAATGATAGGTGTCCCAGGTTCGGCGGCCTTGCTCAGTGGAAAGGTCGGGGAAATTGAAATCGGATGGCTCACCGTCCATCCAGGCCGACACCGACTCCTCGAGGGAAACTTCGGTCTCTACCACTGATTTTGCTGTTGACTGCATGACTGCCGCTCCTTACCAACGACGCTCGGCATCGGTGTCCAGCAACGGACGCAACCGGGTGGCGATGGCTTCGCGCGCACGAAAAATGCGCGAACGTACCGTGCCAATGGGGCAGTCCATGCTTTGGGCGATGTCTTCGTAACTCATACCTTCGATTTCACGCAGCACGATAGCGGTCCGGAGCTCTTCGGGCAAATCCTCGATGACGGCGTTCACTGTCTCGGCGATTTCCCGGCTAGCCACCATGGATTCCGGTGTGCTGATATCGGTTAGGTTGTCTGTTTCGTTAAAAGTTTCACCGTCTTCGGTTTCAATTGCATTTGGCGCGCTGGGACGACGCCCGGCAGAGGCCAGCCAATTGCGGGCCGTATTGACGGCAATGCGGTAAAGCCAGGTATAAAAGGCGCTCTCGCCGCGAAATTGGGGCAGCGCCCGGTAGGCCTTGATAAAGGCTTCCTGAGCGACGTCTTCGATTTCGGCGGGATCACGGATCATGCGGCCCAGTAGCCGCAGGATTTTGCGCTGGTATTTGAGCACCAGCAGGTCAAAGGCTTTTTTGTCGCCCCGTTGTACGCGGGCGACTAATTCGGCGTCGACATCGCGCTCGCTCATGATGCCCCCTGTCCGGGTGACGCTTGCAGGCGCTGGGCGGCCCCAGCCAGCAGGCAAAGCCGACGCCAGACGGCTGCGGGAACGCCCGGTTGCCAGATGGACACGCGATAGAGGGTACGAGGGCCGGCAGCAGACGCATCGGCCTGCAGACGCAGGCTCAGCCAACACGGGCCGCGATGGCCGTCTTGCAAGACGGCGTGAACCCAGTGCCGCCCCTGGCGGATCTGCCAGCGGCGGCTGCCCGCAACCGCGCGGATTGCGCGCACGGCCGCGTGACGCGTCGCGCGCACCGGAACGCACAGCGTCCGCAGGCCGGGTTCCCAGAGGACGGTCAAATTAAACCCGGCGAACGGCCATGGAGCCGTTGGTGCCGCCAAAACCAAAGGAATTGGAAAGCCCCACGTCGATCTTCATGTCCCGTGCCTCGTTGGCGCAGTAATCCAGGTCACACTCGGGATCCTGGTTGAAGATATTGATGGTGGGAGGCGATTTCTGGTGGTACACCGCGAGCGTCGTGAACACGGCCTCGATACCGCCGGCGGCCCCGAGCAAGTGACCCGTCATCGATTTGGTGGAATTCACCACCAGCTTTTTGGCGTGATCACCAAAGGCCAGTTTCAGCGCATCGGATTCGTTTTTGTCGCCCAGCGGCGTCGAGGTGCCATGGGCGTTGACGTAATCCACCTCGTCGAGGTTGATGCCGCCATTACGCAAGGCGTTGACCACGCCACGGCGCGGACCGTCCTTGTCGGGGGCGGTGATGTGATGCGCATCCGAGCTCATCCCGTAGCCCGCAAACTCGCCGTAAATACGAGCGCCACGCTTTTTGGCGTGCTCGTATTCCTCGAGAACCAGGACGCCAGCGCCCTCGCCCAGCACGAAACCATCGCGATCGCGGTCCCAGGGACGTGACGCCGTCGTCGGATCGTCGTTACGGGTCGACAGGGCACGCATGGCAGCAAAACCGCCGATACCCAGGGGCGATACGGTGGACTCGGCACCGCCTGCCAGCATGACGTCGGCATCGCCGTATTCGATCAAGCGCGCAGCATCACCGATGCAGTGCAAACCCGTCGTACATGCGGACACCACGGCATAGCTCGGGCCTTTCATGCCGAATCGAATCGACAACTGGCCTGAAATCAGGTTGATCAGGGAGCCAGGCACGAAAAAGGGGGAAATACGCCGCGGACCTTTAGCGAGCAGCTCGGTCTGCGTTTCTTCGATACGGGGAAGACCGCCAATGCCGGACCCCACGATCACACCAATGCGGTCGGCATTGGCTTCGGTAACGTCCAACCCGCTGTCTTGCCAGGCCTGGATGCCCGCAGCCATGCCGTAATGGATGAAAGTATCCATCTGGCGGGCTTCTTTGACGGGCATGTACTGCGTGACGTCGAAATCCTTGACCTCACCGGCGATATGCGTGGTGATGGCAGAAGGATCGAAACGGGAGATGCGGCTGATGCCAGAACGTCCGTTGACGATATTGTCCCAGGCGCTGGAGATATCGTTGCCCACGGGCGAGATGATACCCAGGCCGGTAATGACGACTCGTCGCTTCACGGAGGACTCCTAAAAGACAAAAGAAAGGCGGCTTTCGGATGCGCCGTGCGAACGGCAGACATGCAAGAGCATCGTAACAATACTCTCGCATGCGAACCGCACGACACCTCTGAAACCGCCCCGACTCCCGATCGCCACCCCTGTGTGGGATAACGCCGGGAACAATATAGGCTGCGCTTACTGCTTACCGTGCGAATTGATGTAATCAATCGCCTGCTGCACGGTGGTGATCTTTTCGGCCTCTTCGTCGGGGATCTCGGTCTCGAATTCGTCTTCGAGCGCCATGACCAGTTCAACCATGTCGAGCGAATCGGCACCGAGGTCGTCAAGGAAGGAGGACTCGTTTTTGATCTCGGCTTCGTTAACGCCAAGTTGTTCAGCGACGATCTTCTTGACGCGCTGTTCGATGCTTTCCATGCAGATCTCCAAGTGGGAAAAATCCCGCGAATTATAGCCAAGCGTAGAGGAATGCAAACGCCTGGCCGTGATAAAAGTAACTGTACGCCCTGAGACGCACCCCAAAATCGCCCTTTTTCAGGCCGACTTTACATGTACATTCCGCCGTTTACGTGCAGCGTTGTTCCCGTAATGTAACCTGCCTGCGGGCCGGACAAAAAGGCCACGGCATGAGCAATGTCCGTCGGCGAGCCTAAACGGCCCAGCGGAATCTGCTGCAACAGTGCCGCCGTCTGGGTTTCACCCAGAGCGCGAGTCATGTCCGTATCGATGAAGCCGGGCGCCACGCAATTGACGGTCACGTTGCGGCTGCCGAGCTCGCGCGCCAATGCACGCGACATCCCGGCGACGCCGGCCTTGGCCGCCGCGTAGTTGGCCTGACCGGGGTTGCCGCTGGAGCCAACCACCGAGGTCACATTGATGATGCGGCCCCAACGGGCCTTCATCATGCCACGCAATACGGCACGGGACAGGCGGAACACCGAAGCCAGGTTGGTATCGATCACCGCAGACCACTCCTCGTCCTTCATCCGCATGGCGAGGTTGTCGCGCGTAATGCCGGCGTTATTGACCAGGATGTGGGGGCCACCCTCGGGAGCCTTGCTCAAGGTGTCGATCAGCGCATCACAAGCCTGCGCGTCGGTGACATCCAGCACGACACCGCGCCCGCCCAGAGGAGCAAGCGCTTCGCCGATCGCTTGCGCGCCAGACTCGCTGGTGGCCGTGCCGACAACGATGGCGCCGCGCTGTGCGAGCTCTAGGGCAATGGCCTTGCCGATGCCACGTGTGGCGCCGGTGACCAATGCCACCTTGCCTTGCAATTCTGCTGATTGTTTATCCATATCCGTTTCCGTAATGACTGGCGATTGGTGCGCAGAACGGCCTCAGGCCTGTCCTAACGTCGCCAGAGCGGCCTCGAGAGAAGCCGGATCGGTGATTGAAAGCCCGATGAGCTCACTGTCGATACGCTTGGTCAAGCCTGCCAGGACCTTGCCGGGACCGCATTCGACAACGTGGGTCACGCCTTGGGCCTTCATGGCGCGCAAGGTTTCTACCCAGCGCACAGGATGCCATGCCTGACGCACCAGTGCGTCCCGGATAGCGTCCGGCTCGGCAGGTGCTGCAACATCGACGTTATTGATGACAGGCACCTGAGGTGCCAGTACGGAGGCTTGCGCCAACGCGCCGGCCAGCACATCGGCAGCGGGCTTGAGCAAGCTGGAGTGAAATGGCGCCGATACAGACAAGGGCAAGGCGCGCTTGGCGCCTGCGGCCTTGGCCGCCTCGCAGGCACGCTCGACGGCGGCCTTGTGGCCGGCGATCACGACTTGCGCGGGCGCGTTGAAATTCACAGCCTCGACGACTTCGCCCTGAGCGGCCTGGGCACAAGCTGCACGCACGACATCGTCATCCAGTCCCAGGATCGCTGCCATGCCTCCCGTGCCAACGGGCACAGCGGCTTGCATCGCATCGGCCCGCACACGCACCAGGCGCACGGCTTCCTCGAGAGTCAACACACCGGCAGCCATCAAGGCGGCATATTCGCCCAGACTGTGGCCAGCCATCAGCGCCGGCAGCGGGCCGCCGGCAGCACGCCAGGCGGCGAATACGGCAACGCCTGCCGTCAACATGGCGGGCTGGGTATTGGTAGTGAGATTGAGCTGATCCGCAGGGCCTTGCGCGATCAAGGCGCCGAGATCCTGGCCGAGCGCCTGATCCGCGCGGGCAATGACATCGGCCACGGCAGCGTTACCGGCCCAGACATCGAGCATGCCAACCGACTGCGAACCCTGGCCTGGAAAGACAAACGCGATTTTCATGATGGAAGTATCAACTGATTTCAGATTTGGGAGAATACCCGACATCGGGCGATCACTGAGGTTGCCACCGCCCTCGCGGCGCTGGCAACGCCTGAACGTGCCGCACTACATGCGCGCCAGCACCGAGCCCCAGGTAAAACCGCCTCCCACGCCCTGCATCAACACCAGTTGGCCCGGTTTGACCCGCCCATCTCGGCGCGCAGCGTCCAGTGCCAACGGGACACTGGCAGCAGAGGTATTGGCATGGGAATCGACCGTAATCACGACTTTTTCAGTCGGAACGTGCAATTTACGGGCCAGGAAATTCAAAATGCGGACATTCGCCTGATGAGGAATGAGCCAATCGACGTCTGATACGTCCACGCCCGCCTCTGCACACACGTCCCGCGCGGAGCGATCAAGCACCGTCACGGCCTGCTTGAACACAGCCTGACCGTCCATGCGCAGGAATGGATCTCCCACGACGTTGCCATAGGCGACGTTACCCGCGGCGCACAGGATTTTGGTTTGTGAGCCGTCCGCATGCAGCTGGGCCGCCAGGATACCGGGCTGGTCCGAGGCCTTGAGGACCACTGCCCCTGCCCCATCACCGAACAATACGCAGGTACCGCGGTCGTTCCAGTCAAGGATGCTGGAAAACACCTCGGCGCCAATCACGAGCGCGCAGCGTGCCCGCCCGGCCCGCATAAAGGCATCGGCCGTACTGAGCGCATAGACGAATCCGCTGCAAACGGCCTGCACATCAAATGCGGCCCCGCCTTTGGCGCCCAGATTTGCCTGAACCAGACAGGCGGTGCTGGGGAAGACGAAGTCCGGCGTCGAGGTCGCAACGATGATCAGATCGACATCCGCTGCCTGGACTCCGGCATCTGCCAACGCGCGCTTGGCGGCCTCGGTTGCCAACTGGCTGGTGGTCACCCCACGCTCGGCTAAGTGACGTTGGCGTATCCCTGTCCGCTCGACGATCCACTCGTCGGACGTGGAAATATTACGCGTAGCCAGCTCGGCAGCCAGCTCATCATTGGACACGACCCGCTCGGGCAGAAAACTGCCAGAGCCCGCGATCACGGCATATGTCATTGCATTACCCATCAGACGGTATCCCCGGCCGTTTCGGACGCGCCGGAGGCTGCTTCGCCCATCTGAACGCGCTGAGTGATCAGCGCCACGGTCTGGGCGGTACGTTCTTGCAGTTTACTCACCACGGCCTCGCGTGCACGCTGCAGGGCGAACCCATAAGCATACACATCAGCCGAGCCGTGGCTTTTGATCACCACGCCACGCAAGCCCAACAACGCAGCGCCGTTGTAACGGCGATTGTCGACGCGGCCGCGCAGGCGATTGAGTACGGGTTTGGCGATGGCGCCGGCCAGCAACGTGACCAAATTGCGCTTGAATTCCTCGCGGATCACGCTGGAGAGCATTTTTGCCAGCCCCTCAACGGACTTGAGCACGACATTGCCAACGAAACCGTCGCATACCACTACATCGACGGTACCCTTGAAAATATCGTTGCCCTCGACGTTCCCGTAGAAGTTCAGCGGGCTGCGCCGCAAGAGCTCGGCAGCCTCTTTGACGACCTCGTTGCCCTTGATGACTTCTTCGCCGATATTGAGCAAACCCACCGACGGGTTGTCCCGATGATCGACAGCCTGGGTCAACGCCGCACCCATGATCGCAAACTGCAACAGATGTTGCGCCGAGCAATCGACGTTGGCCCCCAGATCGAGCACAGTGGTGGCCCGGCCGGTCTGGTTGGGAATGGACGTGGCAATCGCTGGACGATCGATGCCATCCAGGGTCTTTAGCACGTAGCGCGAGATCGCCATCCATGCGCCGGTATTGCCTGCCGACACGCAAGCGTCGGCACGCCCGTCCTTGACGGCCTGAGCCGCCAGGCGCATGGAGGAATCTTTTTTACGGCGAAGCGCGACCTCGACCGGATCGTCCATCGTGACGACCTCGGTCGCGGGAACGATTTCCAGACGATCGCGGGGGGCGGCCTTGTGTTCGTTCAAGGCCGCTTCGATAGCGTCAGGCAGCCCGACCAGCAATAGCTTGGAATCGGGAAACTGCCGGGCGAACTCGATCGCGGCCGGAATCGTAACGGGCAGACCGAAGTCGCCGCCCATGCAGTCAATGGCGATACGTATCACAGGTGCAGTACAGCTGCTGCCGTGAGTGCGAAAGCGCTTTTACAGCGACTTATTCGTCAGCTTTGGTCTTGAGAACCTTGCGGCCACGATAAAAGCCGTTGGGGCTGATGTGGTGACGCAGATGGTTTTCGCCAGTGGTGGGCTCGATCGCGGTCGGCGGGTTGACCAGAAAATCGTGCGAGCGATGCATGCCACGCTTGGACGGGGACTTTTTGTTTTGTTGAACAGCCATGATGACTCCTAGAAACGGGGCGCATTGTACGCGATGCACGCCCGATGTTGACCTAATCTTTACGCTTTAATTGTTCGAGCACCGCGAACGGCGACGGACGCTGGGTGGCGGGCGCCTGCTGCGCGTCGCCGTCTTTGGCCTGTGCGCCCGGGCATACAGGATGCTTGGGCACATATGGAATACTCAAAATGAGCTCGTCTTCGACCTGGGCCAACAGATCAAAACGATGCGAACCCACGACCTTTTCGGGTAGCGAATCTGCAACATCCGGGTCTTGCGCATCAAAGGACAGATCGTCGTCGAGCTCGTCCTCGGACTTGACCAACTGCAATACTGCCTGGGAATCTACTGCAAAAGCAAACGGGGCATTGCACCGCTGACAAATCAGCACGGGGTGCGCCTGCACACGCAAGTGCAAGAGCGGCTGACCAGACGCAAAGCCCGTCCCAACCACACCCTTGCCGATTTCGCCCTGGACTGACCAGCGGACTAATCCCGCCTCGCCACCCGGCTGCTCGGGCAACCCCTCGACAGCCCGGGCCAAGCGTACCAGTGGTATCTCGCCCTGAACAAAATCGCCTTGCCTGGCCAGCGCAAACGCGTCGATCACAGCATCCGCGGACACGGACGCGCGCGGCGATGCCGCTCCTGCCCGTTGATTGTCACTCATGCGAACTCCGTAACCCTATCGTTTAGCTGTACTGCACGCATCGAAAAACATATTCTCGCGACGCGAGCGCAGACATCCCGCAGCACCCAAAACCCAGGCGCCGTGCAAAAATCCCGCAAAACGTTAGATAATACCGTGACTTACGCCTAACCGTCAAACAACGCATGCCCATTTCCACACCCCGCCTGATCCTGGCCTCGAGCTCGCCATACCGCCGTGAACTGCTGTCACGGTTGCGCCTGCCCTTTGAGGCGATTTCCCCCAATGTGGACGAAACGCCCCGCGACAACGAACCACCTGCGGCGCTGGCATTGCGCCTATCCGTCGACAAAGCCATGGCCATAGCGACCCAGCAACCGGGCTGCATCGTCATCGGCTCCGATCAGGTCGCCACCATCGATGGCAATCCTATCGGAAAACCGGGTGATTTTAGCCGCGCCCAAGCCCAACTGCGGATGCTGGCCGGACAAACGGTAGAGTTTCATAGCGCACTGGCGGTCACCGATGGCCAACGCGTAGAAAAAGCCGATGTCGTCACGCAATGCCGGTTTCGCCCACTTTCGGAGGTGGCCATCGACGCGTATCTGCGCGCCGAAGCCCCCTTTGACACGGCAGGCAGCGCCAAAGCTGAAAGCCTGGGAATTGCCCTGATGGAATATATCCGCAGCGATGACCCTACTGCCATCATCGGCCTGCCCCTGATCACGCTGACCCGCATGCTGGCCACTTTTGGCCTGGACCCGCTGACGCACGCCCAGCCCGCGGGACAAGCGACATGAGCGGCACGTTACACCTCATCCCCGTGGGCCTCGGACCGGCGCAACCCGAGCGCTGGTTACCCGCGGATGCCCGAGCCCTGGCCGGCAGCCTGAACACCTATATCGCCGAGAACGCAAAAACCGCGCGAGCGTTTCTCAAACAGATCGGCACGGCACGCCCGCTGCAGGAAATCACCATCCACACGCTCAGCCCCAAAACGGATGCCAGCCAGATACAACAATGGCTGGCTCCTGTGCGCCAGGGGCAGGACATCGGCCTCGTATCCGAGGCCGGCTGCCCTGCCGTGGCCGATCCCGGCGCCACGGTTGTCGCGGCGGCGCATCGGCTCGGCATTCATGTGCGCCCCTGGGTCGGCCCCTCGTCGATTTTGCTGGGATTGATGGCGAGCGGCCTGGATGGACAGCGCTTTGCATTCCATGGCTACGCTCCTGTCGACCCAGGCGAACGCGCCAAGCAATTGAAAGCCTGGGAGCAGCACTCTGCCCGCCACCACCAGACCCAGTTACTGATCGAAACTCCCTATCGCAACGCCGCCATGTTCGCGACTCTGCTCTCGGCACTGCGCGGTGACACGCGGCTATGCGTAGCACGATCCCTCACGACAGACGAGGAATGGGTGCGCACCTATAGCGTCGCCGAGTGGAAAAAACAGCCTGCACCAGAACTGGATAAGCAACCGACGCTATTCCTGTATCTCGCTCAGCGCGCGTAAACTCGTCCTGCGCCGACGACCAACGGCCCTGCCAACTGTAATCATCACTGCTGCTCACGCCCCCAAGTCCGCCCCATGCCGATAACCCTAAGCCCCCGCCTCTCTTTTCCCCGACTCCACGCGGGGCTGATGTGGGCGGTTGCCGTGTTGGCGCTGGCGGGCTGCGCAGGGCCCCAGGCCGTGCCTACCAGCCTGGACATCGACGACTCGATCAAGGCCGTCAGTCACGACAGCCGCGTGCGGTATATCGTGCTGCACTACACCTCCACCGACACCAAAGAGTCGCTGAGGCTCTTGGCACAGGGCAGAGTCAGTACCCACTACTTGATCACAGACGACGCACGCCCTCGCATCTATCGCCTGGTCGAGGAGACTCAGAGCGCCTGGCACGCAGGAGAGAGCCGCTGGTACAACCAGGTGTCGCTGAACCCGGTTTCCATCGGCATCGAGTTGGTCAATATCGGCCGCACCGACCTGGCACACGGCCAGGTCAGTTGGGAGCCCTATTCCAAGCCGCAGATCCAGACCTTGATTCTGCTATTAAAAGACTTGACCAAGCGGTACGGCATCCGCGCCGAAAACGTGGTGGGGCACA
Organism: Bordetella tumbae; assembly: GCF_054780995.1. Classification (NCBI taxonomy): domain Bacteria; kingdom Pseudomonadati; phylum Pseudomonadota; class Betaproteobacteria; order Burkholderiales; family Alcaligenaceae; genus Bordetella; species Bordetella tumbae. The sequence goes on along the minus strand of NZ_BAAGVG010000003.1, from coordinate 211,517 downwards.
GCGATATCGCCCCTCAACGCAAGACCGATCCTGGCCCGCTATTTCCTTGGAAACAACTGGCCGAGGCTGGCATCGGGCGTTGGTACAACGAGGCACAGGCGGCGACGAACTGGGTCACCCTGCAACGTCAAGGCACGCCTGACGTTGCCTGGTTTCAGGAACGGCTGGCGAAATTAGGCTATGCCTGCCCCCAGCACGGGCAATTGGATCGCGAGACCCAAAATGTGCTGTCAGCCTTTCAAATGCACTATCGGCCCAGCAACTACGACGGCAAGCCCGACGCCGAGACCGGGGCCATCATCATGGCACTACTTGAGCCGCAGCGCTAAACGCCAGCCGAGCAACACCGTCAGAATGACGCCATAGACCAGAGGCTGCTCAAAATCGTTCTTGCCCGCCTTGTGCCACCACAAGTGCACCACGGCCAGGATGCCGATCAGATAAACCAGGCGATGTAGCGTCTGCCATCGCCGCCCTAGTCTGCGGATGGCCCATTGGGTCGAGGTGAGAGCCAACGCCGTCATGCATACGAACGCCACAAAACCGGCAGTGATGAAGGGCCGTTCCCAGACATCTTGCAGCATCGCTCCCACGTCCAAGCCCCGATCCCACCAGACCCAGGCAGTAAAGTGCAGCGCGCCATAGAAAAACGCGAACAATCCACAGGGACGGCGCAAGCGCACCAGCGCTGGCTGCCGTAGCAAACGGCGCAGAGGCGTAATCGATAGCGTGACCAACAAGCACACCAGCGCCCATGTCCCTGACGAACGCGTCAAAAACTCAATGGGATTGGCAGTCAGATCATCGTTGAATCCGAGCCAGAACCAGCGTGCGAATGGCAATAACCCTGCAATAAATAGCAGAGGCTTGAATCGGCTCACCGCAGCGGCGGACCATTGCGCCCTAGGTGCGGCGACTGTATTAACCATGAACGCGACGACCCGTCAGTAATTCGCTGCCAAATCCATCCCCTGATACAGCGAGGCGACCTGGTCGGCATAACCATTAAATAACAGCGTCTTGCGCTTGGGCGTGAAAAAACCACCCTCGCCGATCCGCCGCTCGGTCGCCTGGCTCCAGCGAGGGTGAGGCACATCGGGGTTCACGTTGGCATAAAACCCATACTCGTTGGCAGCCGCCTGCATCCATGAGCTCGTCGGCTGACGCTCGACCAGACGAATACGCACAATCGACTTGGCCGACTTGAAGCCATATTTCCAGGGCACAGCCAAACGCAGCGGCGCACCATTTTGATTCGGCAGGACTTTTCCGTATAAGCCAAAGACCAGCAACGCCAGCGGATGCATGGCCTCGTCCAGTCTCAGCGCCTCGACATAGGGCCATTCGAGCACGGGATAACGCAATCCGGGCATATTTTCCCGCTGCTCGACCGTCGTGAACTCTACATACTTGGCATTGCCTGTAGGCTCGACCTGCTTGAGCAAGGCCGACAGCGAATACCCCACCCATGGAATCACCATGGACCATCCCTCGACACAGCGCAGGCGATAGACCCGGTCCTCGAGAGGGGCCAGTTTCAGCAGGGTATCGATATCAAAGGTTTGCGGACGCAGCACCTCGCCCTCGACCGAGACCGTCCAGGGACGGGTCTGCAGCTTGTCCGCGTATTTTGCGGGCGCGTCTTTATCGACCCCGAACTCGTAGTAGTTGTTGTAGGTGGTGACGTCTTTCCATTCGGTCGGCTTGTCCATGACCGAATAGGCGGGGCTCGGCTGGCCGGGCAACTCGGCGCCGCTCTGGGCGAATGCACTGCGCGACGCCCAGGCCGGCAAACCCGCGGCCGCTGCGGCCATGGCGGCGCGTGCCATCCATTCGCGACGCGACTGCCAAACAGCCTCGGGCGTAATTTCGGACGATGCGGGCTCGTGACGGGGCTTACGTATCAACATGACCAGTTCTCCTGGCGTCTACCCAGGGGATGAGACGCGACAGATGACAACAGACTAACCACTGCAAGCAAACAACGCCAGGATGCGCATCAGACGCCGATCAAACCCCGACGCGAGACAAGAGCCACTCTCGCAAAGCGGGCACGGTATCGACTACAGCCTGGGGCGTGCACCCCAGCAATTCTTGTGGGCTATGAGCACCATAGGCGACCCCCAGACCATGTACGCCGGCGTTGGCCGCCATATTCAGGTCATGCGAGGTGTCGCCCACCATGATCACGCGTTCGGGTTCGACATCCAATTCCTGCATGAGTTCATGCAACATGGCCGGATGCGGCTTGCTGAACGTTTCGTCGGCCGTGCGCGTAGCGTCAAAGATATCGCGCAAGCCCGTAGCGGCCAACACACGATTGAGCCCGACGCGGCTTTTCCCGGTCGCGACTGCCAAGCGGATTTTCTGGCCGGCCAGTTCGCCCAGCAGCGGCTCTATTCCCTCGAATAACTGCAAATCGGGGTCGCGCAACAAATAATGAATGCGATAACGCTCGAGGAATCGCGGCAACATGGCCTGGGTCAACTCGGGCACCGCCCGGCGCAAGGCGCTCTCCAGCGACAAGCCAATCACCCAACTGGCCTCGGAGGCGGACGGCACGGGCAACTCCAGGTCGCGGCACGCGCCCTGAATGGCGGAAACAATGCCGTTGGTGGAATCCATCAAGGTTCCGTCCCAGTCGAACACCACCAGCGAATACGACGACATGGTTATTGATTCTCCAACTGCTGCAATAGCTTACGGCAGGCTGGCGGCAACTCGGCCGTCAACCTGAGGATCTCGCCGGTCAAGGGATGCGGCAAGGTCAATTGATGGGCATGCAGAAACATGCGATTGAAGCCCTGACGGGCAAATTGTGCCCTCGTTTCATCCGTCCCGTATTTATCGTCACCGATGATCGGAAAACCGCTGGCCGCCAAATGCACACGGATTTGATGCGTACGCCCACTGCGCAGTTCCGCGTCGACCAGACTGTAACGGCCAAAGCGTTGCCGCAGCGTGACGATGGTATGGGCCGATTGTCCGTCAGGATCGGGACGCACGCGGCGCTCGCCGGACTGTGTGGTCCATTTAGTCAGCGCCAGCCGGATATGCTGGCGATCATTGACCCAGTCTCCCTCGACCAAGGCGAGGTAATGCTTGTCGCCTTTGCCTTCGCGCAGCATGGCGTGCAACGCCAATAGCGCGCTGCGCTTTTTGGCCACCATCAGCAAGCCCGAGGTTTCACGGTCCAGGCGATGCACCAGTTCCAGGAAACGGGCCTCCGGCCGCGCCGCCCGCAATTGCTCGATGACGCCGAATGAGACGCCGCTGCCCCCATGAACTGCCACCCCGGCAGGCTTGTCGATGACGAGCAAAGCGTCGTCCTCGAACACGATAGGGAACTCAGCCCCCGGCACTGGCCTGGCCTCACCCGCCGCCGGCAACCGCAGCGGCGGTACGCGGACCATATCTCCGGCTACGACACGATAGTCCGCCTGAATGCGTCCCTTATTTACCCGCACCTCACCGCCACGGATTGCCTTGTAGATATGGCTCTTGGGCACGCCCTTGCACAGGCGAAGCAGAAAATTGTCGATACGCTGGCCGTCGTGTTCCACGTCCACCTCGACGAGGCGGACAGCAGGTGCAGACGAAGTCGAGATAGGGGTTTCTTTGCGCATTACGGAAAGCGACATATAATCGGGACAGCCTTGAGGGGCTGAACATCGGGGGCTGAACAACGAGGCTGAAAAGCCGCCCGGCGTAGAGATGCAACAACGCGTCTCCGTCGAGCGCGCGGGCCGCCATTGTACCGCTGCCTGCTGGTTCAGCTCCGGGGCCTCTCGGTCGCCGGCGCAACCGCGCTCTGCCGGACGGTGGTGTGGCACTTTTTGCCCGCTGTCCTGGCTGAGTCGTTGCATGCCGCAAGCGGCTCTGAAGCACTGCAAGAATCATCGCGTAATTTAAAGCACCAGGTGCGCGCAGGCTGATCGTTCGCCGCATCTGTCGTTCACAGCAACCCTTTCCGTCAACCACTTAGTGAAACTGACTCTCCTGCTGACAGAACCCCGTGCCCTCTGGCACGATGTGCCCGCCTAACCGGCGGCGGCTCTGCCTGGGCGCAGCCCGGCGGCCGTTTGACGTTTGATTTTCTTGCCCTGCTTCAGTCCGCAGCCCGAGTGGCCCGGGGTCACGCGCCGATATCGGCGCGTCATGACAACGGAGAACACCACTCATGAAGCGCATGCTGTTCAATGCAACGCACCAGGAAGAACTGCGCGTTGCCATCGTCGATGGGCAAAAACTCATCGACCTCGACATCGAAACCGCCGGCCGCGAGCAGCGCAAAGGCAACATCTATAAAGGCGTCATCACCCGCATCGAGCCCGGCCTTGAGGCCTGCTTCGTCAACTACGGCGAAGACCGCCACGGCTTTTTGCCCTTCAAGGAAGTCGCCCGTAGTTACTTCAAAGAAGGCGTCGACGTCCGCAGCGCCCGCATCCAGGACGCCCTGCGCGAAGGCCAGGAACTGATCGTTCAGGTCGAAAAAGAAGAACGCGGCAACAAGGGCGCCGCCCTGACCACATTCATCTCGCTGGCGGGCCGCTATCTGGTCCTGATGCCCAACAATCCGCGTGGCGGCGGTGTCTCACGCCGCGTCGAAGGCGAAGACCGCCAAGAACTGCGCGATACGATGGAGCAGTTGCAAGTGCCACAAGGCATGAGCATCATTGCCCGCACCGCTGGCATCGGCCGCAATGTCGACGAGCTCCAATGGGACCTGTCCTATTTGATGCAGCTCTGGACGGCCATTGACTCAGCCGCCCGCGACAACGCCGCCCCCATTCTGATTTATCTCGAGTCCAGCCTGGTCATCCGGGCCATCCGCGACTATTTCTCGCCCGAAATTGGCGAGATCCTGATCGATACTGACGAGATCGCCGACCAGGCCACCGCCTTTATGAGCGTGGTGATGCCGGACAACGTCCAGCGCGTCAAACGCTACCGCGATGACATCCCGCTGTTCTCGCGTTTCCAGATCGAACACCAGATCGAAACCGCCTACTCGCGTACGGTGCAATTGCCCTCGGGCGGCGCCGTCGTGATCGACCACACCGAGGCGCTGGTTGCAGTGGACGTCAACTCGGCGCGCTCGACCCGTGGTGCAGACATCGAAGAAACCGCGCTGCGCACCAACGTGGAAGCCGCCGACGAAGTCGCCCGCCAGTTGCGCCTGCGTGACTTGGGTGGCCTGATCGTCATCGACTTTATCGATATGGAGGACAGCAAAAACCAGCGCGCCGTCGAACAGCGCCTGCGTGATGCCCTGCATTTCGACCGTGCCCGCGTGCAAATGGGCAAGATCTCGCGCTTTGGCTTGATGGAGCTGTCGCGCCAACGCCTGCGCCCCGCCCTGAACGAAGGCTCGCACATCACCTGCCCGCGCTGCAACGGCACCGGTGTGATCCGCGACGCAGAGTCCAGCGCCCTGCATGTACTGCGCCTGCTGCAAGAAGAAGCCATGAAGGAAAACACCGCGGCGGTTCACGCCCAGGTGCCGGTCGACGTGGCCACCTTCCTGCTCAACGAAAAGCGTTCCGACATCACCAAGATAGAGGCCCGCCTCAAGGTCAATCTGGTGCTGATCCCCAACAAGCACCTGGAAACACCTCACCATCACATCGAGCGCCTGCGTCACGACGACCCGCGCCTCGAAGAAGTCAAAACCAGTTTCGAGCTGACCGAGGCCCCGTCGACCGACGTAACGTGGGCCCCGAAAGACCAAGAAATCAAGGCGCGCCCCGAAGCTCTGGTCAAGGGCATCACCCCCTCGCAGCCCGCTCCCGTGTCGACGCCTGCCGCGGCGCCTGCTGCAGCATCGTCCGGTTTCAGCCTGGGCAATCTGTTCAAACGCCTGTTTGGCTGGTTGAGCGGCAGCCCGACCCCGGCTCCGACCGAAACAAAAGACGAACCGAAACGTGGCAACCAGGCTCGCGGCAAACGCGGCCAGGACGGCCAGGAACGCCGTGGCGACCGCCAGGGTTCGGATCGCAACCGCCAGCGCCGTAACAATGACGCTCGCCAAGCCACCGACGCCAGTGATCCGTCCGAAGGCGCGGCCCGTCATCACGTGCGCGGCAATCGCCGCCACGAAGAACGTGCAGACCGCCCCGCACGTGCCGACCGTGACAATGCTCGCGCAGAAGCCGACTCCACGGCACGCGCTGATCGTGACAACGCCCGTCAAGACCGCGCTCAAGGCGCTGACGCCTCGGCAGACGAGGCACCTCGCGGCAATCGCAATCGCCGCGGCCGTGGCCGCAATCGTCGCGACGACAGCAACCAGCAAGACGTCTCCTTGAACGATCAGGACAACGCGCTGGCAGCCGGCGCAGCCGTTGCAACGGCTGCCGTCTCGGCCGCTGACTACGCTGTTGCAGCCAACACGCAACGCGTGGCCGACGCAGCTCCAGCGCCGAAAGCAATCGTCCCCGAAAATGCAACGGACGCCGCCGTGACGGACAGCCAAGGGATTGAGGCCGCCACCGAAGGTAGCGATACCGAAGGCACGGGCGATCCGGAACGCAAACGCCGCCGCCGCCGCAGCCGTCGTGGCCGTCGCAGCCAAGAGGATCAGGCCCTGCAGGGTGCCGACGATCAAGCCGATGCCGTTGAATCCACGGACACACTGGCTGTGCAAGCCTCGTCTGCGGCTGAAGCCGGCGCCACTCAGGCCCCGACTGCAGCACAAGACATGCCATCGGCCATTGAACCGGCTCCCCAGGCTACGACTCCGTCGGAATCCGCCGCGCAACCGCTGGCCGCAGTGACAGCGGCTGCGGCAACGGCAGCCGCCGCGGCAACGACCGCGGCAGCCGCTGCTGCCGTACGCAACGCCGCCGCCGAGACAGCCAAACCCGCTGACACCGCCTCCGTATCCGCAGAGCCCGCGGTGGCTGCGGAGCAACCGGCGACGACCGAACCTGCCACGGCGAGCGCAGCACCGGCTCAACCAGCATCGGCCGGCGAAGCCGCGGTTGTCGCAGCAGTTGACCAAGCCAGAACGACCGAAGCGCCCGTCGAAACAGCGCCGGTCAAGGCAGAGCCCACTGCCGCCACGCCATCGACTGAGTCGGACGCGACCACGACGGAGACCACCGCTCCTGTGGCAAGCGTATCGACAGCGACCGAAGCAGTTGTAGCCTCGGCGCCTTCGGCACCGGCTCCGGTCCGGGAGCTTTCGGCCCCTGAGGCAGCTCCTGCTGCGCCAGAGCCTGCCACCCCGGTAACGGTCCCCGCTGCCATCGCGGACGCGACCGCAACAGAGGTTCTCGCCAGCGCTGCAGTACCCCAGGCACCGGCAGCCACCTCGGCAGCCGCAGCCGGCGAAACCGCAGCAACGCCCGCTCCGGCAGCCGCTGCGCCCGTTGCTCAAGCCCCTGCTACGGCCCCTGCCGCAGCGTCTGTGGCTTCGCAGCCCATCGTCGTACCGGCAGCACCGGCCACGTCGACCCAAGCCTTGCACGACGTCGTGGATGCAGCGGGCCTGAAGTGGGTAGAAACCGATCCGGAACGCCATGCGCAAACGCAGCAACGCATCGCAGCCGGCCATGTCCCGTCCCGTCTGGGCCGCGAACGCAAGCCAGTCGCGCCGGTCTCGAACGCCCCCTTGGTGCAAGTAGAAACTCAGCGCCAATAAACCAGCGTCACGCGAGGCCCAGAACGCCGGCAGCAATGCCGGCGTTTTTTATTGCTGATCGCATCTGCTCAATCTGCTCACTCAGGAATAACGAAAAAAAACCCCCACGCTGCGCCTTCGGCTGGCTGCCCCCCCAAGGGGGTATTTTTGTTTTGGGACGGCCCGGCAACAAAAAAAGCCCCCACGCTGCGCCTTCGGCTTGCTGCCCCCCAAGGGGGCATTTTTGTTTTGGGACGGCCCGGCAACAAAAAAACAAAACCCCGGCCGAAGCCGGGGTCGCGTTATCAGGTCCGCTGCGACAACATCCGCACAGACGGCGGAAAGCGCATTGAACGAGGCAGGGAACTACCCTGCTTCAACAAACATTAGAACTGATACGTGTACGTCAACTGCAACACATCCAGACCCGGGTTCGGGCGTTTGATGCTGGCATTGGAAAAGTGCGAATAACGCAGGCCCAAGCGGTTGTTCGGCGTGACCAGGAAACCCAAGCCAACGTGATCGCCGAATTGGTATGCGGTACTGATATTCTCGTCGGCAAACCTGGTGTGCGTGAATAATGTCGCGCCGATACCAGCCTCGACATAGAAACGATCGCTCATCCACCAGCGGAACATCGGAATCGCATTGAATTGCCAGACGTGGCTCGGATCACGCGAACCATTGGCAGACCAATAGGCTGCGCCAAACTCGCCGTTCAGATCAATGTGACCCCAATTACCGCCAAATCGATACAGCTCGAGGGACGGGGTTTCATACACCAACTCGGTGCGCGAATAATGGTCGCCCACGCCATAATGCAGGCCAATGCCGCCCTGGCTTTGAGCCTGGGCCGAGCAAGCCAGGCCAGCTAACGACAAGGCAGCCGCAGCTGCCAGCATGTTTTTATTATTGAAACTCAGCATGAAAGCTCCTGAATTGGGTGCGCCAATTAAGTTATCAGAAATTCGGCAATTGTCTGCAACCTATGTATGACCCAGACAACAGTTCTCTAGGAAAATCCGACATCTCGTGGTGAATACTGGGAGCATTCCTGTTCAATATGGAAATATCGCCCAGGTATTTCACGCCACCAGCATCACCTATCTCGCACAACAAAGCGTCAAGCGGCAACGACGTCTGCGGGCTGATCCGTGAGCAGCGCCAGCAGACGGGCAATTTCCTCGCGCAGCTGGCGCCGGTCGACCACCATGTCGATGGCGCCCTTTTGCAGCAGGAATTCGGCTCGCTGAAAACCCTCGGGCAACTTCTCGCGAACGGTCTGTTCGATGACGCGAGGACCGGCAAAACCGATCAGCGCCTTGGGTTCTGCAATCACCACGTCGCCCATAAAGGCGAAACTGGCCGATACGCCACCCATGGTCGGGTCAGTCAAGACGCTGATGAATGGCAGTCCCGCTGCCGACAGACGCGTCAACATGGCGTTGGTCTTGGCCATCTGCATCAGGGACAGCAAGCTTTCCTGCATCCGTGCGCCACCCGAGGCCGCCACACAAATAAACGGGGTCTTGTTGTCCAGCGCCGCCTGAGCACCGCGCGCAAAGCGCTCTCCCACGACCGAGCCCATCGAGCCGCCCATGAACTCGAACTCAAAGCAGGCCACCACCGCCGGCACGCCGCGAATGGCGCCGCTCATGACTACCAGCGCGTCAGTTTCGCCGGTTTGCTTCATGGCCTCTTGGACACGCTCAGGATACTTGCGCGTGTCTTTGAATTTGAGCGAATCCACCGACCGCGTGGTCTGGCCGATCTCGACCCGCCCCTCGACGTCCAGCAACGAATCGATGCGTGCACGCGAACCAATGCGCATGTGATGATCGCATTTGGGGCACACATGCAAGTTGGCAGCCAGGTCTTCGCTGTAGAGCACCGACTCGCAAGACGGACACTTGACCCAGAGGCCTTCGGGTACGCGGCGTGCACCGCTGTCATTCGTCTTGTTGATACGAGGAGGCAGGAGTTTATCAATCCAGCTCATTGTCTTTTTCCATGAGGAAACCGCGCACCGGCCTCAGGCCGAGGCGCCGTCTCGTTTGACTTGGTCGAGTGCCTGACGGATACCGGCCAGCCATTGGCTGGCGGCGGTAACGGCAGACTCGGTCTGTTGGCCGGCGGGCGCAGAGGCAACCGCCTGTTCCAGGGTTTCGATCAGTTTGGAGCCGATGACCACGGCGTCGGCCTTGCGGGCAATACGCTGGGCGCTCTCCGCGTCGCGAATACCAAAGCCCACACCGACGGGAATGTGGACATGCTGCTTGATCAGCGCCACGCGTTCGGCCACGTCATCCGTGTTCAGACTGCCCGCCCCCGTCACGCCCTTGAGCGAAACGTAGTAAACATAGCCACGCGCCACACGTGCCACTGCTTTGATGCGTTCCTCGGTCGAGGTCGGCGCCAGCAGGAAAATCGGCGCAACGCTGCAGGCCTCCAGTTGGCCGGCAAAGGCATCGACTTCTTCGGGCGGATAATCGACGACCAGCACGCCATCGACACCGGCGGCCTGAGCGGCTTGGGCAAAGGTCTCCTGGCCCATGCGTTCGATCGGGTTGGCGTAGCCCATCAACACCACTGGCGTCTCGGCATCATCGCGCCGAAACTCGGCTACCAGCTCCAGTGTCCGGCGCAGCCCCACCCCTTGGGCAATGGCGCGCTCGGCGGCACGTTGGATCACCGGTCCATCAGCCATGGGATCGGAAAACGGTACTCCCAATTCGATGATGTCGGCGCCCGCTTTCGTCAGGGCATGCATCAGAGGCACCGTGGCCCCAGGCGAGGGGTCGCCCGCAGCAATGTAGGGAATTAACGCAGCGGCACGGCCGGATTCGGCCACACGGGAAAACGCTGCTGCGATACGGTCGGTTCGGCTAGTCATGGTGTCAGAACTGAATGCCCGCGCGCTCGGCGACGGTGTGCATGTCTTTGTCGCCACGGCCCGACAAATTGACCAGAATGATTTTGTCTTTCGAGAGTGTAGGCGCCATTTTCACGGCCTGAGCAATCGCGTGCGAGGACTCCAGCGCGGGCATGATGCCCTCGATGCGGCAGCAATCATGGAACGCCGCCAAGGCCTCGTCGTCGGTGATCCCTACGTATTCGGCACGGCCGCTGTCTTTCAGCCAGGCGTGCTCGGGGCCGACACCCGGATAGTCCAGGCCTGCCGAGACAGAATGCGTGTCCAGGATCTGGCCGTCCTCGTTTTGAATAATGTACGTGCGATTGCCGTGCAACACGCCGACCTGCCCTGCAGCCAGCGATGCCGCATGACGGCCCGTTTCCATGCCGTCACCGGCCGCCTCGACGCCAATCAGCCTGACGTCTTCGTAGGGGATATAGGGATGGAAAATACCCATGGCATTCGAACCACCGCCCACCGAGGCCACCACATAGTCGGGCTGGCGGCCGGCGTCCTGAGGCATCTGCTCCAGGCACTCGTTGCCGATCACCGTCTGGAAATCACGCACCATGCGCGGATAGGGATCGGGTCCCGCCACCGTACCGATGATGTAGAACGTGTTTTCGATGTTGGTCACCCAGTCGCGCATGGCTTCGTTCAGGGCGTCTTTCAGTGTGCGCGACCCCGACTCGACCGGCACGACGGTCGCGCCCAGGAGCTTCATGCGATAGACGTTGGACGCCTGGCGCCGGACGTCCTCGCTGCCCATGTACACCACGCACTCCATGCCGTAGCGGGCGGCGACGGTGGCCGTCGCTACGCCGTGCTGGCCAGCACCGGTCTCGGCGATGACGCGCGGCTTGCCCATGCGACGAGCCAGGAGCGCCTGGCCAATGCAATTGTTGACCTTGTGGGCGCCGGTATGGTTGAGATCCTCGCGTTTGAACCAGATCTGAGCGCCGCCCAGCTCGCGTGACCAGCGCTCGGCATGGTAGACCGGGCTGGGGCGTCCGACAAAGTGCTTGAGCTCGTAGTTGAACGCCTCAATGAACGCGGGATCGACGCGGCAGCGGTCGTACGCGGCACGCAACTCGTCGAGCGCATGCATCAGCGTTTCAGCTACGAACACGCCACCATAGGGGCCAAAATGACCCTGGGCATCCGGAAGATCGTAAGAATTCACCAAGTTTCTCCTGGGCAGGAGGCGAACACCGCATTCGCCGCTCAACCCGCTTCGCAACCCATTATTTTACCCGAGCGCGCCATAGACGCCGAAACGATAGGGACCAGTCCGCCCGCAAGGGCGCAATAGGACCCACACGCAGGGTACGGTCTCATCAGAATCGGCAAGCCACAGCGTCGGGCCAACAATGGCCCCCAGCGCGCGGAAATCGTCAACCAGCGCCTGCTGGCGGCCAGGCCAAGCGGATCAGGCCCCATGCCAGACGGACCCGCTACCCGCACTCGCTCTGAACAATCACCGCTGCGCAGGCTACGCCAGCGATTGTCCCAAACGGCGCAGAAAGCTCTCGCAGGCGGCCAACTGGTCCAACGCCACGAATTCATCCGGCTTGTGAGCCTGCTCGATATGTCCGGGACCGCAGACTACCGTCGGAATCCCCAGCCCCTGAAACAGGCCGGCCTCGGTGCCATAGGCAACCTTGCGCGTGGCACGGTCATCGGTGAGCGCACGCACCAGTTGCGTAATCGCTGCCGCCTCGGAGGCATCCAGCCCGGGAGCCTGGGCCCCCGTCCGAATATCGATGCGCGCCCCGTCAAACTCCGCTCGCATGGCGGGCAGGAGCGTTTCCTGCACATAGCGTTCGATTTCCGCCTGAATCTCATCAGCCGGGGTCCCGGGCAAATTGCGAAACTCATAGGAAAATTCGCAGCGTTCCGGAATCGTGTTCACGGCGATCCCGCCCTGAATCAGATTGGTCGTCAACGTGGAATACGGCACATCGTAAAACTCGTCGTACGGGCCTTTGGCCTTGAAGGCGTCGGCCACCTCGCGAATCCGGCAAATCAACCGGGCCGCGTATTCGATGGCGTTGCAACCGCGCGGGGTCAACGAAGAATGCGCGGCCTTGCCCTGAACACAACAGCGGAACAGATTGATCCCCTTGTGCGCCACCACGACCTGCATCCCGGTGGGTTCGCCCACCACACACCCATCGGGCCGAATACCGCGATCGCGCAATTCGGCCAACATGACGGGTGCGCCTACGCAGCCGACCTCCTCGTCGTAGGAAAATGCCAAATGAATGGGCTTTTTGCGCGGCATGGCCAAGAACTCGGGCACCAGCGCCAGCGACGCCGCGATAAAGCCTTTCATATCGCAGGTGCCGCGGCCGTACACCAGGCCATTCGATTCGGAGAGCGTAAACGGATCGGTAGACCAATTCTGTCCATCGACCGGCACCACATCGGTATGCCCCGATAGCACAATCCCCCCCTGCTCGCCGCCATCACTGGCCGGTAAAGTGGCAAAGAGATTAGCCTTGCTGCCATCGCTGTTATGCGCCAACCACGCTTGCACCCCTTGCGCCTTGAGGTGGTCCCTCACGGTTTCGATCAATCCCAGATTCGAATTGCGGCTGGTGGTATCGATCCCCACCAAGGTTTCAAGCCAGGTGCGCGTATCCATGTGATGGCCCTTTAGGTATAAAGCATCAGTGTAGGCGAGAAATCGGAGATTTCCAGCCAGCGGTCCGGCCCCCGCCTAATATCGAACCGCAGAACTCACGCCAGGCACCTCGGACAGGGCTGCCAATGCCTTGTTCAGCGACTCGCCGCCGCGCACCTCGACCGTAAAAATCATGTGCGCCAACGACTGGCGGCTTTGAGTATTCACGCCCACCACATTCAACCTGAGACGCGCAAACACCTCGGACAAATCCCTCAAAAGTCCCGACCGATCGCGGGCGTGCACGCTGACAGCCACGGGGTAAAACGTTTCGGCGGTGTCGCCCCAGGCGACATCAATGATCCGCTCTGGTTCGCGCTCAGCCAAGGCCTGATAACTATGGCACCCCTTGCGGTGGATCGACACCCCGCGCCCACGGGTCACGAACCCGGCGATCTCGTCCGGTGGCGCCGGGCGGCAGCAGCGCGCCAACTGCGTGAGCAGTGATCCCACGCCTACGACCAGCACCCCGCTTTTTCCACTACGGGCCGCGCTGTCCGCGCTATGCGCGTGGGCCAGATCCGCGGCCTCGGGCTCTGCCTCAGGCGCGGGCTCCTGGAACACCGCATCGATCTGGCGCAGGCTGAATTCGTCTTTTGCAGCAGCCACATACAAATCGTCGGCCCGCGCAAACCCCAGATTCTGCGCCAGCTGCTCCAGATTGACCGCAGTCTTGCCCAGGCGCTGCAATTCCTTTTCCACCAACGCTTGGCCGGTATTGATGCGCTGCTGCAGTTCGATCGCGTTGAACCACATGCGCACCTTGGCACGCGAACGCGGACTGGCCAAAAAGCCCAACTGCGGATTCAGCCAATCGCGTGATGGGCCGCCCGATTTGGCAGAAATAATCTCAACCGTCTGGCCCGTCGACAAATGCGTCTGCAACGGCACCATCTGGCCATCGACGCGTGCGCCCCGGCAACGATGCCCCAGATCCGTGTGCAAATGATAGGCAAAGTCCACCGGCGTCGCGCCCTCGGGCAATTCGATCACGCGAGCCTGCGGCGTCAATACATAAATGCGCTCGTCCCGCCCTTGATTGGCCGGGCCCGGCGCCTGGACATCACGTGCACCGCGCGCCTTGCCGCCCGCCGCCTGCGGCGCCTCTGTGGCGGAACCTGGGTTGGCATCGCCGGCCTCGACATCGGTATTCCAGGCCAACAACTGCCGCATCCACGACAACTGACGGTCATAATCGCTGGACGCCGAGACTTGGCCGCCCTTGGCTCCCGCTTCCTTGTAGCGCCAGTGCGCCGCCATCCCATACTCGGCAAACTGATGCATCTCGCGAGTGCGAATCTGCACCTCGAACGGCCGGCCATCGTCGTCCGTCACCACCGTATGCAGTGAACGATAACCGTTAGGCTTGGGGCGCGAAATGTAGTCGTCGAACTCCTCTGACAGCGGTGTCCACATATCGTGGATCATGCCCAGTGCCGTATAGCAATCGCGCACATCGTCCACGATCACACGCAACGCCCGCAGGTCATAGAGTTGTGAAAACTCCAGCCCTTTCAGGCGCATCTTGTTCCAGATACTGTAAATATGCTTGGGCCGCCCGCTCACCTCGGCGGTGATCCCAGCCTTGGCCAACGCCGTCTGCAAACGCTCGATCGCCGCCTCGATAAAAGCCTCGCGTTCGACCCGTTTTTCTTCCAGGAGCTTTGCGATCTGCTTATAACGATCGGGCTCGAGAAAACGGAACGACAAATCCTCCATTTCCCATTTGACCTGCCAAATGCCCAGGCGATTGGCCAGCGGCGCATACAGATCCATGGTTTCTCGGGCGAACGCCACCGAGCAGGGTTCTTTCGAAGCAGCATGCCACCGTAAGGTCTGCAAACGCGAAGCCAGGCGCATCAGCACAATGCGCAGGTCGGCCGCCATGGCCAACAGCATTTTGCGCTGCATTTCTTTTTGGTCGCCGGTGTCGGCTTCGCTGTCGCTCGCGTGCCGTGCTACCAGTCCCAGGCGCAACAGCGCACGCGCCCCTTGCACCAGGCGAGCGATCTCGGAGCCGAACTCGGCCGCCAAGGGATCATTGCGCAAGGGCGGGGCCGGCGCCGACAAATCCGCCGGCAACGCAGCCAACAACGCCGCGATACGCGTTGCCACATCCGTTTGCAGCCCTGCCAAAATACGCACCACACCCGCCCCGTGAGCAGCCGAAGGCTCACCGGACACAGCGCGCTGATCAGCGAACTGGGGCAACGCCCAAGCGACAGCATGCTCTATGCGCGCGGACGCATCGGCATCCAGGCCGGCCCCAGCCATCTGGTGCCACGCGTCGTCAAAGGGCGAGAACGCATCAGAATCAGGAATTACGGACATCGCAAACGAAACGGACCAGCAGGCTAAGAAGCGAAATTTCCTACACTCTACACTAAGCCCGGGCGTGGTGACGGCTCTCCCACGCGGTTGATAAGGAATTTTGACTCATGTTGCGATGGCTCAAAGGCCGAGGCGCAGCCGCCTCGGCAGTCGCTCAAATGCAAGCTCGCATTACACCGGAACTCTGGCGCGACGTTCTGCAGGCCTATCCCTTCCTGGCAACCCTCGGCGCCGATGAAGCCGAACAGCTGCAAGCTCGCGCCGCCTGGCTTCTGGCCAGCAAAACCATGAACGGGGCACGCGGCCAGGTACTCAGCGACTTCATGCGCTTGTCTATTGCCGCCCAGGCCGCCCTGCCTATTTTGAATCTATCCCCCACCCTATACGAAGGCTGGGAAGAAATCATCGTTTACCCCGAAGGCTTCAGCATCCCTCGCACCCATCAGGACGACGCCGGCGTTGTCCACGAATACGACGAAGAAGCCGCGGGCGAGGCGTGGGAGGGAGGCCCCGTCATCCTTTCCTGGGCGGACACCCTGCCTGGCGACACCGCCTTTAATGTCATCATCCACGAGTTCGCCCATAAACTGGACCTGTCCTCGGGCGACGCTGACGGCATTCCGGACCTGAGCGCCCATCCCGGCCTGTCGCCACGCACCTGGCACCGCATCCTGAATAGCAGCCTGGACCAATTCACCGCAGCCCTGGACACGATCGAAGCCGCCATCCCCGGCGACATCGACCCTGAAAGCGACGCCGCCGCCCCCTGGTACAGCCAACTCCCCCTGGACCCCTACGCCGCCACCGACGAGGCTGAATTCTTCGCCGTCAGTTCCGAACACTTTTTTGTCGAGCCAGAACCACTGGCACAGGCGCTGCCCGACTGGTACGAGCTCCTACGTACCTACTACCGCCAAGACCCTCTGGCACGTGCAATGCGGGGAACGCACCGATGAAACAACTGCTCATCATTTGGCATTCTCGCACTGGCTACGCCGAGCAAATGGCCCAGGCATTGGCACGCGGCGCCGCCGACACGGCCCGAGCGCTCGAACAAACTGCGAGCATGCAAGTCCACCTTCAACGCGCACAGGATACATCGCCTGCCGACCTGCTCAATGCCGACGGGTACCTATTCTGCGCCCCTGAAAACCTCGCCAGCCTCACTGGCGAAATGAAAGAATGCCTGGACCGCTGCTACTACGGGGTCCTCGACCACATCCAGGGCCGTCCCTACGCCGGGGCCATCAGCGCCGGCACAGACGGCACAGGAGCGGCGCGCCAACTGGAACGCATCTGCACCGGCTGGCGCCTGCGAGCCATCGCACCACCCCTGATAGAACGCAACGGCGCCCAGACCCCGGCAGCCATCCTAGCCCCCAAGACCGCGCCTCAGGACACCCTCTCCCGCTGCGAAGAACTCGGCGGCCTGCTCGCGGCTACTTTGCTGGCGGGCGAACCTTGATTGGCATGCTGGGTGTCAAGAGGTGCAGGTGAGGGTTTGCAGTCGTGGGACAGAGTTGAGTACTTATGGACGTCGATGCGGGGCAGTGGCCGCGTGGGGGCTTCACGTGGCCGGTCCGGCGCCCTGCGCGCCGGACACCGTGTTCGCTCACCTCGTCCGCGCCTTCGCGCTCCCTCCGGTGTCCGCTCCACTCGACCACGAGGCGCCCCCACACGGCCACTGCCCCGCATCGACTCGCAGTAACTCAAACTCATCACATCGCTGGCACGGCTTTCTTGCTTGGCATTTTTCTGTATCGGCCTGGGTAAAGAGAAAGATCTTGCAGGGCTGCGATGAGCGGGGGCCCTGCACCCCCGCTCATCGCGTTCGGGATCTGCATGCACGGGTTGTTGCACCGTTGCTGGACAAAAAGATCTCTCGAGCTACATTGACGTGAAGCCACGGTGTAGCACTCACTGGCGAGATGTCACAGCATCACATCGCATTGCTTATCGCGCGATCACGGCATTCATCGTGTCGAGACGACAACGGGATGCCAAGCGTGAGGCACGTTATGTCTGAAGCGACACGGTGTCCCTCACCCCAGCGCCTTCCCCACCTTCAGAAGACGCCCTTACACCATACAAGCGAACACGGTGTCCGGCGCCCGCGCGCCGGACCGACTTTGTGAAGCCCGGCCGGGCCGATTGCCTCGGCTCGACGACCAACAGAACACCTACCTCGTCCTAAACACCAACAACACCAGCCAAAACAAAAAGAGCCATCGCGCATTCCACACGACGGCCCCTCACTACCTCAAAAGAAAGAAGCGCAGCCCCCCTCCTTAAGCAACAGCAGCAGTCACCACAATCTCAACCTTGTAATCAGGATTGGCCAACCGCGCCTCGACCGTGGCACGCGGAGGCGCATTGCCCGCCGGCACCCACGCATCCCAAGCCTTGTTCATGGCATCGAACTCTTTCATATTGGCCACAAAAATCTGCGCCATCAGAATCTTGGTCTTATCGGTACCAGCCTCAGCCAGCAAACGATCAATCGTCGCCAAAACCTGTGCCGTCTGCCCCGCCATATCCAGCGAAGCATCATCCGGCACCTGGCCAGCCAAATACGCTACCCCGTTGTACACGGCCATATCAGACAGGCGCTTTTCCACATTGACGCGCTTAATACCACTCATCAAACATCCCCAAAGAGTCAGTTAAAGAAATGCCCAGCCTTCAACGGCCCGGCAAAAAAAACACGCCTGCGGCAAAAAACGCCACTCGCTCAAGCCGGCGGCAATTGAAACACCTGGCGCAGATACGCCAGATACGCCGGATCGTCGCACATCGTCTTCTCTGGCGCATCCGAGACTTTCGCCACCGGCTGGCCATTGCATCGAACCATCTTCATCACAATCTGCAGCGGCTCGTGACCCAGATCATTCGTCAGATTCGTACCGATCCCGAACGACACCTTGCAACGCCCCGCAAACTGCCGCGCCAGCTCGATCGCGCGCGGAAAAGTCAGCGAATCGGAAAACACCAATGTCTTGGCGCGCGGATCGACACGATTGTTCCGATAATGCTCCAACAACCGCTCGCCCCACACGAACGGATCGCCCGAATCATGCCGCGCACCATCGAACAGCTTGCAGAAATACATATCGAAATCACGCAAGAACGCGTCCATGCCATAGACATCCGATAGCGCGATACCCAAATCGCCCCGGTACTCTTTCGCCCAGACCTCCAACGCATACACCTGCGAATCGCGCAGCCTCGCCCCCAATGCCTGGCAGGCCTGCAAATACTCGTGGCCCATGGTGCCCAGCGGCAACACATTGTGCTCCATCGCCAACAGCACATTGCTTGTGCCCGCAAAATGCTTGCCCATCTGCGCTTTCATCGTCGCCACGATTTCCTCGTGCCACTGCTTGGAAAAGCGCCGGCGCGTCCCATATTCGGCCACCCGGAAATCCGCCAACGCGGGATCATCCAACACCAGATGCATTTTCGACTGCAGGCGTTTGCGGCCTTCTGCCCAATCCGGATCCCGGCGGGTATTACGGAAATACACTTCGTTCACAATGGCCAGCACCGGGATCTCGAACAAGATCGTGTGCAGCCACGGGCCTTTCACCGTGATCGATATCTCGCCGGGCTGATCGCCCTCGCCGATGAAAATGCAGCGCTCGGGCAAGTGGAACAAGCGCAGAAAATCCACAAAATCGCTCTTGATAAAGCGCAATCCGCCCAAGTACTGCAGCTCGGCATCAGTAAACCGCAACTGGCATAGCGCGTGCACCTCGGCGCGGATCTCATCCAGATATGGCTGCAAATTCACGCCGGGCGTGCGGCATTTATAGCGATATTCGACCTGAGCAGCGGGAAAGTGATGCAACACCACCTGCATCATGCTGAATTTGTACAGATCGGTGTCAAGCAGTGAAGTAATGATCATGATGACGCGCGTCGAGCGCGCAGGGGTTCGTCAAACCGATTTTTTTCCACACCATAGCATAAGCAGCCCCCTGCACCCTCCTCCAGCCAGAGGCCCCGCCACTACCGCAGCCAGGGTTATCATCGCCTCGATGGGCCGCATGTGGGTAAAATCTTAGGAATTCAAAAAAGCTGTTGCTTGTCCGCGGAGCCCCGAATGACCCACGTCGTTACCGAAAACTGTATCAAATGCAAGTACACCGATTGCGTCGACGTGTGCCCGGTAGACTGTTTCCGCGAAGGCCCCAACTTCCTGGTGATCGACCCCGACGAGTGCATTGATTGCGCAGTCTGTATCCCTGAATGCCCTGCCAACGCCATCTACGCCGAAGAAGACGTACCGCAGGACCAGGTACAGTTCATCGCGATCAACGCCGAGTTGACGCCCGAATTCGCCCCCATCAGCCGCGCGAAAAAACCGCTGCCCGATGCCGACGACTGGAATGGCAAGGAAGGCAAGCTCGAGCTCCTGGAAAAATAGGCCGGGCCCGGCCGCGCTACTCGCGGCCGCACGCCCGACTACGTTCTAGATGACAGAATCCAAGTACACGCGCCAAACCGTCACCCATGTGCAGACATGGGTCCCCGAAAAACTGTTCTCGGTACACGTGACCCGCGATCCGGCCTTTACGTTCCAGGCCGGCCAATTCGCACGCGTGGGGCTGCCTGAGGCGAACGACCCAGACGGCGAACCCACGCTGTGGCGCGCCTACTCCATGGTCTCCGCCCCTCACGAGGACCGGCTCGAGTTCTATTCCATCGTGGTGCCCGACGGGCAGTTCAGCCCACGGCTGGCGCAACTGCGCCCGGGCGATGCCCTCTACGTCGACAAAACGCCCTTTGGCTTTCTGACCATCGAACGATTCCCCCAGGGCGGCGACCTGTGGCTGCTGGCCACGGGAACGGGCCTGTCAGCCTATCTATCCATCCTGCGCGATCCTGCTACGTGGCAGGCATTTCGACGCATCGTTCTGGTCCATGGCGTGCGATCCGCCAGCGAGCTGGCCTATCGAGACGAGATCGAAAACTGGTCGCAGCAGCCCGCCTACGCGGACTATTTCAAAGAAGATCCGCGCAAACTGATCTACCTGCCTATCGCCACGCGCGAGACTATCCCAGGCATGCCTCAGGCACGGCTGACGACCTTGATCGAAAACGGCGGTCTCGAGCAGCTCGTCGGCCAGCCCCTGGACGCCCAGCAGTCCAAGATCATGCTGTGCGGCAACCCCGCCATGCTGAGCGAGGCCCGCAAACTGCTCGCGGCACGCGGATTTGCGCCCGGCCGGCGCGGGATTCCCGGTAATTTGGCCGTCGAGAATTATTGGTGACCTGCCTTTTCAGGCAAAATGTTGTTTTTTAGGGACAAAATTCGCGCTTTTGCGCCCGACTTGCCAGACGAATTAGATATATCCTTACTCGAAATAGTAATAATCAATTCGACGTCTGGACGCGCTCCGACGGATAGTCCGGTTCATTCATGGACGCCTTGGCCAGCTCTGCTGCCCTTGCTCAGTTAAAGGACCCTCGCCTAGATGCTGTATCACTTACATGAAATGCAGCGAGCATTCCTGACGCCTCTCGCCGCATTCACCGACGCCAGCTCGCAATTATTTTCCAACCCGTACAGCCCGCTGGCCTACACGCCGCTCTCGCGCCAACTGGCGGCCAGCTGTGAATTGATGCACCGGCTGGGCAAGGAATATCAAAAGCCGGCCTGGGGACTGCCCGCCACCGAGATCGACGGCAAACACGTCGAGGTCAAAGAAACCGTCGCCCTGGCACAGCCGTTTTGCCGCCTCGTGCATTTCGAGCGTGCCGTGCGCCGCAACGATCCGCGCGTGCTGCTTGTCGCCCCGCTGTCCGGCCACCACGCGACCCTGCTGCGCGACACCGTCCGTGCGCTGCTGCCCAATCATGAGGTCTACGTCACCGATTGGGTCGATGCGCGCATGGTCCCGATGGCGGCTGGCCCCTTTCATCTGAACGACTACGTCCGTTATATCCAGGAATTCATCCGTCATCTGGGCCCAGACGTTCATGTGATCTCGGTCTGTCAGCCGACAGTGCCCGTCCTGGCGGCCGTGTCGCTGATGGCCACCGCGGACGACGCCCATCAGCCGCGCAGCATGGTCATGATGGGCGGCCCCATCGATCCCCGCCAATCCCCCACTCAGGTCAATCGCCTGGCCACGACCAAGCCCTATTCCTGGTTCGAAAGCCAACTGATCGACACCGTGCCTGCCCGTTATCCGGGCGCTGGCCGGCGGGTCTACCCCGGCTTTCTCCAGCATGCCGGATTCGTGGCGATGAATCCTGATCGCCATCTGAAATCCCACTACGATTTCTACCTGGACCTGCTGCGCGGCGACGACAGCGATGCCGAGGCCCATCGGCGCTTCTACGACGAATACAACGCCGTACTGGACATGCCCGCCGAGTTTTATCTGGACACCATACGCATCGTGTTCCAGGAATTCCAACTGCCCAACGGTACCTGGACGGTCGGCAAACAGACGGTCAAACCTGCCGACATCAAGCACACCGCGTTGCTGACCATCGAAGGGGAACTGGACGACATTTCCGGCCAGGGCCAGACGCGCTCAGCGATCTCGCTATGCAGCGGGATTCCGGCGGCACGCAAACAGCACTACACCGCGAAAGGCTGCGGCCACTACGGCATTTTCTCGGGCCGGCGGTGGCGCGAGCTGATCTGTCCTAAAATTGCGGAGTTCATCCGTCAGGCATAGCCCTGACGTGTAACGATCATGTCCTGTCTTACCCTTGCCGACCGTATCGACGCCTTGCTGCCTCAGACACAGTGCACAAAGTGCGGCTACGACGGCTGTCAGCCTTATGCCCAGGCGATTGCCGATGGCGCAGCGCCCATCAATCGTTGTCCGCCAGGGGGTGACGATGGCATTGCCGCCCTCGCCGCGTTACTGCACACGGCCGTCCTGCCGCTGGATCAGACTCGCGGCGAGCCCGGCCCGCTGCTGGTCGCGCGCATCGACGAGGCGCATTGCATCGGCTGTACGCTTTGCATACGCGCCTGTCCGGTCGATGCCATCGTGGGCGCCAACAAGCGCATGCACACCGTGCTCACCGACTGGTGCACAGGTTGCGACCTCTGCGTTGCTCCGTGCCCCGTGGACTGCATCGACATGGTGCCCGCCAATCGGGCCTGGACATCGGCCGATGCAGACGCGGGCCGCCAACGTCATCGGGCGCGGCAATTGCGCCTGGCGCGCGAAACGGCGCACAACGAGCGGCTCATGGCCGCATCGGCTGAATTAGACAGCCCTGCGCCTCTAGCCGCCGCACAGCCTCCAGCCATCAGCACCGACGACGAAACGCGTAAACGCTCGGCCATCGAGTCCGCCCTGGCGCGCGCCCGCGCACGCCGTACCGCCTCCACTTAAATATGAACGCTGCAAAACGCCGGGCCATTTTTGAACGCCTCAAAGCTGCCAATCCGCACCCTACGACCGAGCTCGAATACGACACGCCCTTTCAATTGCTGATCGCGGTGCTGTTGTCGGCCCAGGCCACCGACAAATCCGTCAACATCGCCACGCGCAAATTTTTCCCGCGCTACGGTACGCCCAAAGCGATAGCCGACCTAGGCGAAGAAGGATTATCGGAATACATCAAGACCATCGGCCTCTATCGCACCAAGGCAAAAAACGCGATCGCCACCTGTAAGCTGCTGCTCGAACACCACGGTGGCGAGGTCCCACAAACACGGGAAGCCCTCGAGGCCCTGCCCGGGGTCGGCCGCAAAACCGCCAACGTCGTACTCAATACTGCCTTTGGTCAGCCGACCATGGCAGTCGATACGCATATCTTTCGGGTATCCAATCGCACCGGCATCGCGCCGGGCAAAAATGTGCTCGAAGTCGAACACAAACTAGTCAAATTCGTCCCCGCCGAATACATGCAAGACGCCCACCATTGGCTGATTTTGTTGGGTCGTTATATCTGCGTCGCACGCAAACCCAAATGCCCGCAATGCGGCATTGCAGATTTGTGCGAATACAAACATAAAACCCCGCTGCAATAATGCAGACATAACCCTGCCATCCCTTTGGATGGCAGGGTTATTTGCTTGTTACCGTTGATTATTCCAGGTATTTGGGCAGCGCATTGTCGGCTGGCCGACAATGCGTAATGCCGCATTGCAATACCTATGAAAAACCCTCATGGAATTTTCAACCGTAGATGCGCATACTCGCCGCAACTCTTAAAAAAGATAATGCGGGTGCCGCGAGTATGGATGACATAATCCTGGAGACAAAGGGCCTCACGAAAGAATTTCTCGGCTTCGTTGCCGTCAACGGGGTGAACCTGCGCGTCAAGCGCGGGCAAATCCACGCGTTGATCGGCCCAAACGGTGCAGGCAAAACCACCTGCTTTAATCTGCTGACGAAATTTCTCGCCCCGACCAAGGGCCAGATTCTCTTTAACGGCACTGACATCACCCGCGACCGCCCTGCGCAAATTGCGCGGCGCGGCATTATCCGCTCATTTCAGATTTCGGCCGTATTCCCGCACCTGTCGGTCCTGGAAAACGTACGCATCGGCCTGCAGCGCAAGACAGGCTTGTCATTTCATTTCTGGCGTAGCGAAAAACAACTGAATTCGCTCAATGCAGCGGCGCTCGCGCTGCTGGAACAAGTCGACCTCGGTGCATTCGCCAACGAAATCACAGTCAATTTGCCTTACGGCCGTAAACGCGCACTCGAGATTGCGACGACATTGGCCATGGAGCCCGAACTCATGTTGCTGGACGAGCCCACGCAAGGCATGGGCCACGAAGACGTAGACCGCGTGACCCAACTAATCAAACGCGTCAGCCAAGGGCGCACGATCTTGATGGTCGAGCACAACATGAACGTCATCTCGTCCATCGCCGACACCATCACCGTGCTGGCACGCGGCGCGGTGCTCGCAGAGGGCCCCTACGCAGAGGTGTCGCGCCATCCCGCAGTCATGCAAGCGTATATGGGCACCACGGAAGGAGCATTGCAAGGAGCACACGCATGAGTACGCTCGCCCTCGAAATCTCCGGCTTGCAAGCCTGGTACGGCGAATCGCATATTCTGCATGGCGTAGATATAAAGGTAGGCCAAGGCGAAGTCGTCACCCTATTGGGGCGCAACGGTGCAGGCCGTACCACTACCCTGCGTGCGATCCTCGGTTTGACGGGCTCACGTAAAGGCTCGGTACGGATCCATGGCACCGAGGCCATTGATCTGCCCACCTACAAGATCGCGCATTTAGGCGTCGGCTACTGTCCCGAAGAACGTGGCATCTTTGCCAGCCTGTCGTGTGAAGAAAACCTGCTGTTGCCTCCCCCGGTTGGCGGCGCGTTGGGTGGAGGCATGTCGTTGGCCGAAATCTACGACATGTTTCCCAACCTGCAAGAACGCCGCAATTCGCCAGGCACGCGCCTATCCGGCGGCGAGCAACAAATGCTGGCCGTTGCACGCATCCTGCGCACGGGTGCCAATCTGCTGTTGCTGGATGAAATATCCGAAGGGCTTGCCCCCGTCATCGTGCAAGCCCTCGCCCGCATGATCACCGCCTTGAAACAACGCGGGTACACCATTGTGATGGTCGAGCAGAACTTCCACTTTGCGGCGCCGTTGTCTGATCGTTTCTATGTCATGGAACATGGCCAGATCGTCGAGCACTTCGAAGCCCATCAACTTCAAGAGAAACAGGATACGCTGAACGAACTGTTGGGCGTATAAGAATCCTGTCGTTCGCCGCATTGACGGCATCCATAAAAGAGAAGCAAAGGAGTCATCCCATGAAGCTGCATCACATCACTGCCGTGCTGGCCCTGGCGGGTCTGGGATTGGCCGGGCTACCCGCCCAGGCACAAGGTATCTCCGGCGATGTCATCCGCATCGGTTTCATCACTGACATGTCGGGCGTCTATTCCGACATCGACGGTCCGGCCGGCGTCGAAGCCATCCGCATGGCGATTGCCGATGCGGGCGGTGCGATCAATGGCAAAAAAATCGAGCTCGTCACCGCAGACCATCAAAACAAAGCCGACATTGCCTCGAGCCGTGCGCGCGAGTGGTTCGACCAACAAGGCCTGGATGTCCTGATCGGCGGCACCAACTCCGCCACCAACCTGGCCATGGCAGCCGTTGCAGCAGAAAAGAAACGCCCCTTTATTTCCATCGGCGCGGGTGCATCGGACCTGACCAACGCACAATGCACCCCGTACACCGTGCACTATGCCTACGACACCGTCGCATTGGCACGCGGCACGGGCTCGGCAGTCGTGAAAAACGGCGGCAAGAGCTGGTTCTTCCTCACGGCTGACTATGCGTTCGGCCATGCGCTCGAACGCGACACCAGCGCCGTGGTCAAGGCCGCCGGCGGCGAAATCAAAGGCGCAGTGCGCGCACCGCTGGCCACTGCCGATTTCTCGTCATTCCTGCTGCAAGCCCAAGCCTCCGGCGCTCAGATCCTGGGCCTGGCCAACGCGGGCGGCGACACGATCAACTCGATCAAAGCCGCCAATGAGTTCGGCGTCACGCAGACCATGAAAATGGCGGGACTGCTGATCTTCATCAACGACATCCATTCCTTGGGTCTGCAAGCCACGCAGAACATGTACCTGACCGATAGCTGGTACTGGGATCAATCCGACGCAGCCCGCGCCTGGTCGAAGAAGTTCGAAGAAAAGGTCAAACGCAAGCCTTCCAGCCTGCAAGCCGCCGACTACTCCTCGGTCGCCTTTTACTTGAACGGCGTCAAGGCCACCGGCACCGACGACGGCGATGCGTTGATGAAATGGATGAAGTCCAACAAGATCAACGATTTCTACGCCAAAGACGGCTACGTGCGCGAAGACGGCCGCATGGTGCACGAAATGTACCTGATGCAGGTCAAGACCCCCGCAGAATCCAAAGGCCCGTGGGACTACTACAAGGTCGTTGCCAATCTCCCAGGCGACGAGGTCTACACCAAGCCCTCGGAATCAACCTGCAAACTCATCAAGAAGTAATCCGCTGATCCTCGAGGCGCCCTGACCCTCTACCCGAGCCAGGGTGCCTCGAATCAGCACGCATCCATCCGAACGCGCAGGATTCTTGCCACATGACTGATTTATTCGGCATACCAATACAGGCCTTGCTGGGCCAATTGCTTCTGGGCCTGGTCAATGGCTCGTTCTATGCCATGCTGTCCCTGGGTCTGGCTGTCATCTTCGGACTGCTCAACGTCATCAACTTCGCGCACGGCTCGCTGTACATGCTGGGGGCATTTGTCGCGTGGATGGGGTTGTCGTACTTCGGCCTGAACTACTGGGTCATGTTGATCCTGGCGCCGATCGTCGTGGGCCTGTTCGGCATCATCATCGAAAAACTGCTGCTCAAGCATCTCTACAAACTCGATCACCTCTACGGGCTGCTGCTGACCTTTGGCTTGACGCTCTTGATCGAGGGATTGTTCCGCAGCTTTTACGGCGTATCGGGCCAGCCCTACCCCACGCCCGACGCCCTGCGCGGCGCGACGAATCTGGGCTTCATGATCCTGCCCAACTATCGCGGCTGGGTCGTGATCGCGTCGATCACCGTGTGCATGGCCACCTGGTTCGTCATCGAACGCACCCGTCTCGGTGCCCTGCTGCGCGCCGGCACGGAAAACCCCAAACTCGTCGAAGCCTTTGGCGTAAACGTACCGCGCATGGTTACCCTGACCTATGGTTTCGGTGTCGCCCTGGCCGGCTTTGCAGGCGTACTCGCCGCACCGGTACTGCAAATATCGCCCCTGATGGGTTCGAACCTCATCATCGTCGTCTTCGCCGTGGTGGTGATCGGCGGCATGGGCTCAATCCTGGGCGCCATCGTCACAGGCCTGGGACTCGGTGTGATTGAAGGCCTGACCAAAGTATTCTGGCCCGAGGCTTCGAGCACCGTCGTATTCATCATCATGGCCATCGTCCTGTTGCTTCGCCCCGCCGGGTTGTTTGGGAAAGAGAAATGAATCGCCAATTACTCTGCTACGCGGCGGCGGCCATCATTGTGGCCCTGTTGCCCTACGTGGGCGTATATCCCATCTTTGCCATGAAGGTGATGTGCTATGCACTGTTTGCCTGCGCCTTCAACCTGCTCTTGGGATACACCGGCCTGCTCTCATTCGGCCATGCCGCATTCCTGGGCAGCGCAGCCTATGCAGCGGGACATGCCATCAAGATATGGGGATTCCCCACCGAACTGGGCCTGATATTCGGCACCGCTGTCGCCGCCGCACTCGGCCTTGTCATGGGCTTGCTGGCCATTCGCCGCAGCGGCATCTATTTCGCGATGATCACGCTGGCCCTGGCGCAGATGGTCTTTTTCTATTTCCTGCAGGCGCCCTTCACCGGTGGCGAAGACGGCCTGCAGCGCGTCCCGCGCGGCACACTGCTGGGCTTTATTGACCTGAGCAATGACCTGAATCTCTACTACGTGGTGATGGGGATCTTTGCGATCGGCTACTTCATCATCTGGCGCACCGTCCATTCGCCATTCGGCCAGGTACTGCAAGCACTGCGCGAGAACGAGCCGCGCGCCTTGTCATTGGGCTATGACGTAGACCGGTTCAAACTGCTCGCTTTCGTTTTATCGGCCGCGATCGCCGGCCTCGCAGGCGCAACAAAGACACTGGTGTTCGTATCCGCCACACTGTCCGATGCGACGTGGCAGATGTCGGGGCTGGTGATTCTGATGACGCTGGTCGGTGGGCTGGGAACATTGACCGGTCCTATTCTGGGAGCCTTTATCGTTGTGCTCCTGGAAAACAAAGTCGGCGACTTCGGGCGGTTCATGGCCAACGTAACGGGCAATGAATGGTTCCTGCGACTGGGTGAATCGGTCACGATCGTCATTGGCCTGATTTTCATCATCTGCGTGCTGGCGTTCCGGCGTGGCATTGTGGGGGAATTGCAGGCGTTTGTGGCTCGGCGGCGGGTTTCTTCTTCGTAGAACGTTCGTTTGTATGGATCGCCGGATTTGGAGCGTTTGCTGATGCCGGTGTTGAGTTCTTTAGGCGTCCCGGGTGCGTGCCTGAGTGCGGCGCCGGGCCTATCGCGCGGACTCGGCCCGTCACCAGGGGCCTCGGCCCGCTTCGCGGGCTAAATCCGCGCTCAACGGCCCGGCGCCGCACTCAGGCACGCACCCGAGACTCACAATAGAGATGAACATCGGATGCGAACTGGCCATGGCCAGTTTTTTTATGATGCTCGACGTCCAGCATCCGATGCCAGCAGACATTACGAGCATTCGGTCGGTGTGCAAAAGCCGCGCCGGCCCGTTGAGCGACGGGTAGTCCCCGAAGGGGACCTCGGCGCCTGGTCTTGCGCCGAGCCGTTGCGATAGGGCCGGCGCGGCTTTTGCACACCGACCGAATGCGCCTAAAGAACTCTACTCATCGCAAGCAACCGCCCTACTCAACGACATCCCCCACCAAACGCCCGCAAGAACACTTCCACACTCTCCCGCACATGCTCATGCACCCCCGCCTGTAGCTCCCGCGCCGCACTAGCATCAAACAACGCCGTCATAGCAACATCCCCCCGCACAATAGACAGAAACGTCTGCGCAGCAAACTGAGGATCCGGACAGGAAAGCTCGCCCTTCTGCGACGCCTGCAACAACATCTGCGCCACACTGTCCCGCAACGGCGCCCGAAAGTCTTGATTGATAATGCGGCCCAGCTCCGGAAATCGCAACGTCGCAGCAATAATGGCGCGAAAGAAAAACACATGATCCGGCATCGTCGCCGCGCAAATCACCGTATTGCCGATCTCGAGCAACTTATCCCGGATAGGCCGGCTCTCGTCCTCGCTAGTCGACATGATGGTCGCGCGCAGCGTCGTGACCTCACGCTGAATGACCGCGACAAAGACCTGTTCCTTCGTAGGGTAGTACGCGTAGAGCGTGGCCTTTGAGACCTCGGCTTGTGCAGCGATCATGTTCATCGTCGCTCCCTCAAAGCCATGCTGCAGGAACAGATCACGCGCAGCATGGATGACCTGCTCTTGCTTGCGCCCCAACACGTTCGTGGGCATCGCGGACTGCGTCATTGCGCCAGCTCCGATTTTCCGAGACCGGCATTATCGTGCGAATCTCCCTTATTCTCGATCGGTTCAGATGGCGCAACATGCCCAGCATTCCCAATAGAACCGACCGGCGGTACCATCTCCCCCGGTTGCGCATCATCCTGCCAACCTCCCCCCAAGGCCTTGTACAAAGCCACCAGGTCTGTCGTCACCTGTAGATTGGCCTCCACCCAAGCTTGACGGGACTCATCCAATCGCGACTCTGCAGACAACACATCCAGAAAGCTGCCCAATCCACCCCGGTACGCATCACGGGCGAGTTCGAAAGCCTCCTGGCCCGCATCTACCGCGCGTTGCAGAGAATCGCGCTTGACCTGATCGCTGCGATACGCGACCAATGCGTTCTCTACATCTTGCAGCGCGGTCAGCACGGTTTGCCGGTAGTTCAACGCCATCTCGGCTTGCTGGGCTTTAGCAAGCTTCACATTTTCGACCAAGCGGCCGCCCTGAAAAATGGGTAAAGACACGCTGGGACCGATAGACCAGAACCGGCTGGCCCACCGCCCGATGTAGTCGCCATCGGTGGCACGCGTACCGAATTGCCCTGACAACGAGACATCGGGAAATAGCTGCGCGATCGAGACACCCGTTTGTGCCGTCGCGGCATGCAGCTGGGCTTCGGCCTGACGTACGTCGGGACGGCGGCGCGCCAACGTCGATGGCACTCCCACAGGCACCATTTGCGGTACGGCAGGAATGGCTGCCGGCGCACTGAGCTCGGCATCCAACGCCCCTGGCGTCAATCCTAACAGTACCGCCAACGCATTGGATGCCTGGCGTTCTTGCCGCTCGGTCGAAGGCAAACGCGACTCCAGCTGCGCGAGTTGCGTCTGCTGGTTCGCAACATCCATTTGACTTGCCAGTCCTGAACGCTGGCGGCTCTGTGTCAGATCCAACGTATCGCGTGCGACATTCAACTCATTCTGCAAAACTTGCCGCATCGCTTGTGCGCCGCGTAGTTGCGCATAGGCCTGTGCCACCTCGGCTTGCAGGCTGACCAAGGCATCGTTGCGGCTTTCTATGACTGCATCCGTTTGAGCCTGGGCAGCCTCTTCGGCACGGCGCACACGGCCGAACAGATCCAGCTCCCACGAGGCATCAAAGCCCACCTGGAACAAGCCCGTTGGCTGGGTAATTTGATCAAGCACGTTTGACGCGCCGTCATAGTCCTTGGCCTTGTCATACGCGCCGTTAGACTGCAACAAGCCTTTCAACCCCAGCAACTGCCGGTTGTAGCTGGCGTTGGCGCTGATACTGGGCAATCCTGCCGCGCCCTCCATCTGGGTTTGCGCTCGGCCTTGCGCGATCCGCAGCACAGCCATACGCAGGGTCAGGTTGCCCGCGATGGCGCGGTCGATCAGGCTGTCCAGCACTGGATCATTAAAACCTCTCCACCAACGCGGGTCCGGTTCGGACTGCATGGTCACCGAAGACGCAGCCGCTGAGGGATGCGCCGTATCGTTGAACTGCGCCGGCGCCTGAGAATCCGGTTGATGATAATCGGGCCCTACCGCGCAACCTGCCAGCGCGAGAGCCAGCAGCGCACTCGCGCCTCGCGGCGTAAGACGATGAAAATGACGGAGCATACGTGATGAATGATGAATAGCCATGGCTCAATGTCCCGGCGCAGCGCCTGCGGTCTTCACTTTGGAAAACAACAGCGTCAGCGGGATCAAACAAAAGGCAAGAATGGCGCAATAGATGAACACGTCCTTGTAGGCCAGGATGGTCGATTGCGCGATCAGCGTCTGGTACATGTGTGCAGCGGCAGCCTGCGTGCTGTCGCCAGCGACATGCGCATAATCCTGGATCGAATTCGTCAGACCGTGCAGCGTGTCTTGATAGTTCTGATTGGTGGTACTGAGGTGCTCGGATAAATACGCCTGCTGTACCTGCGAACGCTCGCGCAACAATGACGATGCCGTCGAAATACCGACCGAGCCCGCGATGTTGCGAAACATCGTAAACAACGCCGTGCCGTCGGCCTGAAAGCGCGTGGGCAGCGTGATGTAGGCCAGCGTCGTCACCGGCACAAACAACAGCCCGATCGCCATCGACTGCGCACTGCGCATCATCGCCAGGTTGTGAAAATCAATATTGGGAGTCAGTCCGTGCGAATACACCATCGCCAAGCCCAGCAATAAAAACCCCGTCGCCACGATGTAGCGTGTCTGAACATAGGGCATGATTTTGCTGACGATGGGAATGATCAGGATAATCAGCACCGCGCCAGGCGTCAGCACCAGCCCTGCCCACATTGCGGTATAGCCGAGTTGCTGTTGCGCCAATTGCGGAATCAACACCGCGCTGCCATACAGCACCGTCGCAAAGCCGAATATGCATACGCATGCCAAGGCAAAATTGCGATCTTTCAAGGCACGCAACTCCACCACCGGATGACGCGTGCGCAATAGCCAAATCACTGCACCAACGAGGCCCACCACCGTCAACACGGCCGATACCCGGATAAAGTTCGACCCTAACCAGTCCAGGTTTTCACCTCGATCCAAGGTCACCTCCAGTGCTCCCAGACCCAAGGCAATCAATCCGATACCGATATAGTCGATGCTGAGCGTGCCCTTGTCAGCGCGTTTTTCCCAAGGCGGATCTTCGACAAACTGCATGACCGCCAACGCCGTGACGATCCCCACCGGCACGTTGATCAAGAACACCCAACGCCATGAGAACGTATCGGTAATCCAGCCACCCAATGTCGGGCCGCAGATCGGCGCCACGATGATGGCGATAGCAGATACAGAGAATGCCTTGCTGCGGTCCTCCGGCGGGAAATAATCCAACAAGATCGCCTGTTGATTAGGCTGCAATCCGCCGCCGAAAAACCCTTGCAGCAAGCGAAACAGGATCAGTTGCCACAACTCGGTCGCAACGCCGCACATGAACGAGCACACGGTGAACATCACAATGCACACCATGAAATACCGCTTGCGCCCCATCCAGCGCCCTAGAAATGCAGAGATCGGCAGTACGATGCTGTTGGCCACCAGATATGAGGTCAATGCCCACGTCGACTCGTCATAGCTGGCCGACATGGTGCCCGCGATATGCGGCAGCGCCACATTGACGATGGTGGTGTCCAATACCTCCATGAACGCGGCCAGCGTCACGATCACGGCGACCGCCCAGGGATTGGCGCGCGGCGTCCAACCGAGTTGGCCCTGCACGCTGCCAGCCGCACTCATTGCACAGTCACCGTAGGAATCACTGACAGCCCCAGCGGCATAGGCTGTTTTGCATCCAGGCCCTCGTCAATAACGATTTTCACCGGCACTCGCTGCACGACTTTGACGAAGTTGCCGGTCGCGTTTTCCGCCGGGAATGCCGAAAAGCGCGAACCACTGCCCTGTTGAATGCTGTCGACATGACCGCTGAGCTTGAGACTGGGATAGGCATCGACTTCGATGTCCACCTTGTCGCCAGGCTGCATGCGATCCAGTTGAGACTCCTTGAAATTCGCGGTGATCCAGCGCTCAGGCGTAACCAGCGTGAACATCGCACTGCCCTGTTGCACCAGCGTGCCTACCTGTACATTGCGGCGCGCAATCCAGCCGTCGTTTGGTGCGCGAATTTCCGTACGAGACAAGTCCAGCTCGGCCTGTGCCAGCTCTGCCCGTGCCTGCTCCACCTGTTGTTTGCGTTGCGCCACTACGGTTTGCACTTCGGCTACTTGTTGCGATGCCTGAC
Organism: Bordetella tumbae; assembly: GCF_054780995.1. Classification (NCBI taxonomy): domain Bacteria; kingdom Pseudomonadati; phylum Pseudomonadota; class Betaproteobacteria; order Burkholderiales; family Alcaligenaceae; genus Bordetella; species Bordetella tumbae. Next base: position 178,192 of record NZ_BAAGVG010000003.1, on the reverse strand, counting down.
TGGCGATGCGCACTTGCGCCTGAGCCGATTGCAAGGTGGCTCGTGCATCGCGCAGCTGCGCCGTTGCTGCATCGATGTTCTCTTGCGTCGTTGCCCGCTCATTGACGGACCGTTGGCGGCGGTACGATTGCTCGGCGCGTTGCAAGGCGGCAGACGCTGAGGCCTCTTGCGCCTTGGCCTGATCCAGTTGCGCAGGATACTGGGTCTGCGCCAAGGTGAGTTGCACCTGTGCCTGGTCGTATTGGGCCTGCGCCAGACCCAACTGCGCCTTGGCACGATCACGTCGCGTCACATAATCACGCGGATCGATACGCAACAACAAGGCGCCACGTTTAACGTAAGCGTTATCCTGAATGTGCAGTTCCTCGACATAGCCGCTGACCTGCGCCGCCATACTGACCGTGTTGCCTTCGGTAAAAGCATCGTCGGTAGATTCTTGATTGCGAGTCAGAAACCACCACCCCACACCTAGAACGACAATGATCAAGACCACCAGAATCAAGATGGCCTGGGACCTTTTATTGGCTGGTTTCCGCCGGGTGTCTGCCGTGCTGCTCGGACCGCTGTCTGGTGAGGCGGCCTCGCCCTGCGCCGAATCGCCTTTAGGAATCGAATCGTTTTCCATGAGTTTTTGCAATGCAAAAATGAACTGAGACGTTCAGTCTAGTTTTGATCACCTTACAAAAACCCGACAAGGCACTACGTACAATGAAATTTCCTACTTCCATCAGCCCAGGAGTTCCCATGCGCCTGATGCGTTCCGCTCTGAGCTTTCTCGCCGTCCTGACCAGCGCCACGGCGCTGCTCTGGGCCTCATCCGCCTCCGCTGCCTCGACCTCCTCCGCTGCCTCTTGTGAAATCGATCGGCCCGTACGCTTTAGCGGGCTGAACTGGGAATCCAACCTCGTCCTCGCCGGTATCGAACGCTTTATCGTGGAACACGGCTATGGCTGCAAAACGTCGGTGGAAATCGGCGAGACCTTGGCCATGCTGGCCGCGTTGCAACGCGGCGATGTGGATGTGACCCCTGAGGTCTGGCCCGGCCAGATCGAGGTCGCTTGGGAAAAGGCTCAAAAGTCCGGCAAGGTACTCGCTGCAGGCCATGTCTTTGATGCGGGCGAAGGCTGGTACATTCCGCGGTACACCCAGGAGCGCCATCCCGAGCTCAAACAGGCCGCCGATCTGGCGGCATTCACCAAGGTCTTTGCCGATCCCGAGGACCCGTCCAAAGGGCGCATCTATGGTTGCCCTGCCGGGTGGGCATGCGGCACCCTGAATGCAAATCTGCTCAAGGCCCTGAAACTCGAAGACAAATACACGCTCTTCGCACCCGGCTCCGGCGCCGCGCAAAAGGCCGCCATCATCTCGGCCTATAAACGCAAACGCGACATGGTGTTTTATTACTGGACGCCCACGGCATTGGTAGGCTCGCTGGACCTGGTCAAGCTGGAACTGCCGCCGTTTGATCAAGCAGCCTACACCTGCATGACCGATCCCAAATGCGAAAAGCCGGTTGCTACCGAGTTCAAGTCCAATCGTGTGGTCACCGGTTTGAACGCCGATTTCGCACGCCAGGCTCCCCAGCTCGAAGCATTTTTCACGAAACTCAATGTGCCCGATGCGGCTATCGATGACACATTGGGATGGCTTGAAAACGAAAAGGCCGAGCCTGAGGATGCTGCGTTGTATTTTCTGCGTAAGTATCCGGACGTTTGGCAGAAGTGGGTTCCTACAGATGTTGCGGAGCGGGTGCAGGCTGGGCTGTAGGGTGGTGGTGGATTAGTGCTATTGGCGTCGATGCGGGACAAAAGATCTCTCGAGTTGCAGGTCATGGATCAGATTCCGAGATAAGCTTTTTGCACAAAGGGATCGGCGAGCAATTCCACGCCTTTACCGGTCCTCACGATCTCTCCATGCTCGAGCGCATAAGCACGATGCGACAAACGCAGCGCCAAGCGAGCATTCTGCTCGACCAGCACGATCGACATCCCTTTATCGCGATTGATCCGTTCGATCGCGGCAGCAATTTCACCGACGATCTTTGGAGCAATACCCAGGGACGGTTCGTCCAGCATCAGCAATCTGGGATTGGCCATGAGGGCTCGGCCTATCGCCACCATCTGCTGCTCTCCCCCGGACAATGAGCCCGCCAGCTGCGCGCTGCGTTCTTTCACTCTGGGAAACAGCGCATATACCTCATCCAGGCTATGTGCCACGGCCGAACGCGACCGCACTCCGTGCGCGCCCGCCAACAAATTATCACGCACGGACATGCGGCCAAACAGGCGCCGGCCTTCTGGCGATAGGGCAATTCCGGCAGAGACTCTGGTGGCAGCCCCCTGCGACGCGATGTCATGACCCTCAAAACGTATGGTGCCTTCGGCGGCGCGAACCAAACCAATGACAGCCTTCAACGCCGTGCTCTTGCCGGCACCATTTGACCCGATCAACGCGACGATCTGGCCCGCATCGACCGAGAAATCGATGTTGTGCACGGCACGCAATGCACCGTAGCGCACCGTCAGACCGGTCACCTCAAGCATGGGCATAGTCAGGTGCTCCTAAGTAGGCTTCAATCACGGCTGGATGTTCACGTATCTGCTGTGGAGTGCCTTCGGCAATTTTTTCTCCTTGCACCAGGACCACGATACGTTGGCACAGCTCCATCACCAACGCCATATGGTGTTCGACCAGCAGCAAGGTCAAACCATGCTCGTTGCGCAGACGGCGCAACAAATTGCCTAGCTCCCGGCATTCTTCGTGATTCAACCCCGCGGCTGGTTCGTCGAGCAGCAACATGCGAGGCCGAGCGGCCAATGCCACTGCAATACCCAGCTTTTTCTGCAGGCCATAGGCTAATGCGCTTGCGGGTGTCTCACGCCACGGGTCAAGATCCGTCATGGACAGGATGCGATCGATTTCCTCACTCACTTGTCCCCCGGACAACGCCGCATCACGCCGCCCGACCAGGCGCGCAGCCATCGATCCAGAGATTCGCGACAGCAGCCCTCGATAAATATTCTCCGCGACCGACACGGCAGGATAGGTGCAGGTCGCCTGGAATGTACGAGCCAGCCCCACGGCGACGACACGGCTCGGCGGACCTCCCGTGACATCATGGTCCGCGAATCGCACCGTTCCCGACGACGGAGGCATACTGCCGCTGAGCACATTGAAAGCCGTTGTCTTGCCCGCACCATTGGGGCCTATGAGGCCGAAGATCTCGCCCTCCTCAACCGAGAACGTCAAGTCGCGCAACGCGGTCAATCCGCCAAATCGGCGCGACAGATTGTTGACCTGCAATAGCGAGGGGGAACTCATGCGTGCTCCTTGCGTCTACGATTGACATGGCGCGCGATCCCGACCAACCCATCGGGTAAAAAGCGCAGAATCAAGATCAACGCGGCTCCGTAGAACACGTGCTGTGTCTGCACGGCACCACGAAACAGTTCGGGTAACGGCGTCAGCACCAAGGCGCCGATCAACGGCCCCCATACGGATTGACGTCCGCCAATTACTAGCATGATGACAAACGCGATAGACATCCCGGTGTTAAAAGACTCGGGCGAGACAAAGCCGATATAGCGGGCCTGCAACACGCCACCCAGCGCAGCCAACATGCAGCCCAAGACAAAGCAGAGCAGTTGCAAGCGATGAACGTTCAGGCCTGTGGATTCCGCCAAGGCAGCGTTATCACGCACGGACTCAATCGCATGCCCCAGAGGACGCCGAAACAGCCACCACAAACCTGCTGTCGACAACAATGCAGTCATCAATGCCAAACCATAGAACCGGCCGCGCGTATCGAATTCGAATCCCAGCAGCGACGCCGCGGGAATACCCGCTATCCCGTTCGCGCCGCCACTCCAACTCGCTCCGTCCAGCAGCGCCAACCTGACCAGTTCTCCAAAGGCGAACGTAACCAGCACAAAGTACACGCCACGCAGTCGCAGGATGACCCAGCCCAAGAGCACGGCAATCAATGCAGCAGCCACCACCCCTATCGCGGCGGCTGGGAGAAAAGACCATCCCAGATGCTGGCCCGCCAGCACCGAGGCATAGGCGCCTACGGCGACAAATGCTGCGTGGCCTAGAGACAATTGCCCCCCGAGATTAATGAGCGCCAAGCCATTGACGATCAGGATATTCAATGCCGCCAATACTGCCAGATGCAGTACGAACGGACTGCCGAACCATGGCAGCATCCCCGCCAGCACGATTCCGATCAGCGCTGCTACCCGCCAACCGGGACGCATCGTTTGTCGAGACGTCAGAGCCAATGCCGTCATATCAAACCTCTCCTCGACCGAGCAGCCCCTTGGGGCGTACCACAAGCATCAGAATCACCAAGGCGAAAATCAACATGTCGGCCGTGCTGCTTGTGAGATACAGGCTGGCATAGCTTTCCACTAACCCCAGCACCAAGCCGGCGACCGCTGCGCCAGGAATACTGCCCAGCCCACCCAGGATCACCACGATAAAGGCCTTGAGCAATGGCGTAGCGCCGACAAATGGCGAGACCGAAAACAACGGTGCCATCAAGGCCCCCGCCACGGCAGCCAAGCCCACACCAATGCCGAACCCCAACGGATAATAGATACGAGCGCGTATGCCCTGGATAGACGCGATCTCGAAATCCTCGACCACAGCGCGCAATGCGCGACCCGGACGCGAATAGCGCAGAAAGCCATACAGCAACGCCAACACCCCGAGTGCAAAGATCACGACGTAAACGCGCGCTGAGGGAATCACCACGGATCCCAGCCTGGTCACGCCCTTTACCACGGCAGGCATAGAGAGCGGATCGGGACCGAAGAACATCAGGGCCAGGTTCTGCAAGATCATGGCCAATCCGATGGTGGCGATCATGCCGTTGAGTTCATCGTGCCGGAATGGCTGCAATATCACCCACTCCAGCAGCGCGCCTATCACCACGGCGCCAGCGAACGTAACGGCCACGGCTGCCAGAAAAGGCAAATGCAGATTGCTCGTCAGGAAATACGCGCCAAAGGCGCCCAGCATGTAGAACTCGCCATGCGCAAAGTTCACCATGCGCATGACGCCGAATACCAGCGTAAAGCCCACCGCCATCAAGAGATACAGCAGGCCCACGACCAATCCGTTGATGGTGGCTTGCGCCACCAGAATGCTCCAGTCCACGCATGCCTCCCGGGTTATTGGCAGCCGTCGACGGTGCAGCGAGCGCGAATTACTTCCTTGGCCTCGTGCACTTGCGCCACATAGAATGGCGCATTCAACTGATGGTTGATGCCATACATGGCCTGCCCCGTCCAATTCAATGTGCCCAGCGCCCCGTCGAAATTACTGATTTTTTGTAATTCGTCGCGGACCTTTTCAGTATCTGACACTGTGCCAGCACGGCGCATCGCTTCAAACAACAGATTGGTTCCGTCATAGAAGGCGGGACTGAAGCCGTTCATCGCATGCTTGTATTTGGCTGCGTACAGCTCGGCATAGGCTTTGGTCGAGGGTAGTTCGGGATCGACTGGCGTATGCACGAACATCCCTTCTGCCGCCTCCGCCCCCGCCACATTGATGATTTCCTGAGTCGCGGGACCACCCGTGCGCACGATCTTTCCAGAGAATCCCAACTCACGCGCCTGCTTCACGATCAGGCCCGCCGTCGTGGGCGAATTACCGTCCAACTCGATGGCGTCGATTCCCCGCGCCATCATACGGGTCAACAACGGTACGAAATCGACGCGATCACGCTCAAAGAACTCCTTCACTGCGAGGTCTGCGCCAGCCTTCTTGTAGGCGCCTTCCAAGTCGGAAGCAATCTGCTGACCCGTTTCGTCGTTGGGAAACAGGGCACCCACTTTTTTCAAACCCTGTGTCTTCACCAGCCAATTGATCTGGGGTTGCGAGACCTCGGCTGTGGTCACATTGGGGCGGAACGTATACGGTTTGTCGGGGCTCAGGGCTTTTGCCGTAAAGCCCAGCGTCATGACAATGACCTTGTTTTTCTCGGTGGTAGGCTGTATTGCCAACACCGGCGCCGAGCCCACCGGGCCGATGATGTACTGCACCTTGTCCTCGAACACGAGACGGTTGGCCACCGTCACAGCCTCGTTGGCCTGGTACTTGTCATCGTAGGCCACGACGCTGACCTGATACTTCTTGCCGCCCACCTCGAGTCCACCTGCCTTGTTGACTTGATCAGCAGCGATCTCCGCGGCATTTTTCATGCCCTGCCCCCAGGCAGCCCCCGCTCCGGACAACGTCACCAGGGCACCGACTTTCAACGTCTCTTGAGCGCAGACTGCCGCGGGTAAAACCAGGCAAGCGGCAACTGCCGCCATGCGAGTGGATATCATGTTGTCTCCTGTTATCCGGCCGCCGAGCGGGACGCAACCGCATCCAGCACGGGCAGCAAATAGCCGCGAAACTGCTGCGGATTCTCGCTCATGGGGAAATGCCCCAGTTCGCGCATGATCGTGACTTGTGCACCGGGGATGGACGCGGCAGTACGCAAGGTGTCCTCGGGCGTGCAAGAAAAATCGTATTCACCTGTCAGCAGGTACAGGGGGCACACATCCGTACGGATGCCATTCAGCCTGCCACGTAGATCGCCATCGACGCGATAGAAATACAGATCGCCACGGAACACGCCCGGGCCGCCCTGCATGTACTGCCATAGCGTCTCATTGCGGTACTCGGCAGGCGACTGCGGCGCCACCAGGCCCGACACCAAGGCGGCACACACCTCACCGCCATGCACATCGCCGCGATGCAGCCACGATGTGTCGTACCAAGGCTGCTGAAAATCCGCCGCCTCGACGCCGATCAGCGCGCGGAAACGTTCCGCATGCAACCGGGCCAGCTCCAGCACAATCCGGCCACCGATAGAACAACCGATCAGCGCGGGACGATCCAACGCCAGCGCATCGCAAAATGCGACGATCGTCTGCACATACTGCTGCGTCGTCAATTGATATTCGGTGTCCTGCCAGCCTTGCGGCGGATAGGATTTGCCATGCCATGGCATATCAAACGCGATCACACGAAAGCGTGAGGTCACGGCCTCATCGCACATCACATGCCGATACTGACGGCTGTCGGCGCCCGCGGTGTGCAAACACACCAACGGGATACCGCTGCCAGCCTCTTCGAAATACACGCGGCAAGATCGGCCAGCGATATCAAGGTGCACATAGCGTCCCGTGATGGGCTCCAGCTCGGCGCTCATGGGTTCTCCTCGCGGCCCGTAGCCAACAGATCTTTGACATACTGCAGGTTGGCCATCAAGGGCTGCAAATTGCCCAGAAACTCCAGCTCGCCGCGCTTGCTGAGTGCAAAAATGTCGTGCCAACCTGGGGCCGGTGTTGCCCGCCAAAATTCCTGCCAGGCGTGCTCCGACGCACGCACAGCAAAATCCCATGCGCACATGGGCGGCAACTGCATTTTCACCTGCATGACCGCGCCATCGCGTATGCACACCCGCACAGGGCTGGTGCCAAACTGCACCAACATATCTGCAGTGAACAGACGGTCCCGCGTAAATGTGCTTGCAGCCTGCACAAAACGCGCAGCCAACTGCGCCCCGGCAGACTGGTTTATCTGGATATTCATGTCTCCATTCCCATGGACCGTTCTTTTTGACAGAACATTTATTCTTTCTATAAGAACATTCTAGGCAAGCCAGTTTCTCGCTGTCAACCAACTTGCCGCACAAAAATCAGTTTGCTTCGACGATCAGCTCGCGCCAATTTGGCGCCAAACTCAACGGGTAGTCCGTCACCGCCTGCAATGCCTCCAGCGTCAGGCCAGCCACCATCCCCCGCACTATCAGTTCACCAGGCGTGATATCCATGATGGCGAGATCCGTATAGATGCGATCGACCACCCCTGAGCCCGTCAGCGGGTAACTACATTGCTGGACAATCTTTGGTTCTCCGCGTTTGGTCACGTGCTCCATCGTGATATAGACCTGGCGTGCGCCGGCCACCAGATCCATGGCACCGCCCACGGCCGGAATCGTCCCCGGCTCGCCCGTATCCCAATTCGCCAGATCCCCGCGGCCTGACACCTGAAACGCGCCGAGCACAGTCAGATCCAGGTGACCACCGCGCATCATGGCGAACGACATCACATGATCGGTGATCGACGCACCCGCCAGCAACGTGACTGCCTCTTTACTGGCGTTGATCAGATCCAGATCGAGGGGCATCCCGGGATCTCCAGGCCCCATGCCTACGATACCGTTCTCGGTATGCAAAATGACATCGCGATCGCTGGGCAGGAAAGCAGCCACGAGCGTAGGAATGCCTATGCCCAGATTCACATACGCCCCATCGGAAATATCCTGTGCGACCAGGCGGGCGATTTCCCGCCGCGACAACTTTTCAATGGACATGTTGATCTCCCGCGTGCACCACTCTCTGCACAAAAATCCCAGGGGTCATCACGTGCTGCGGCTCAATTTCCCCCAAGGGCACAATCTCATCCACCTGAGCAACCGTAAGCGTCGCTGCTGTACACATCACCGGCGCAAAATTGCGCCCCGCGTAGCGATAAACGAGATTGCCCCAGCGGTCGCCTTGTTGGGCTTTTACTAAGGCGAGGTCGCCTTTTAGCGGCGTTTCGAGCACATAACCCACGCCATCGATGACCCGCGTTTCCTTGCCTCGCGCGAGAGGTGTACCGTAGGAGGTTGGCGTAAAGAAAGGGCCCATTCCCGCACCGGCGGCCCGCATCCGCTCTGCCATCGTGCCTTGCGGCACGCATTCCAGTTCTATGCGTCCGGCACGATAGGCATCAGCAAAGGCCGCGGCATTGGGATTCTTGCGATCCGATGACCGGGCGAATGAGCAAATCATCTTGCGCACGCGCCCAGCCTCGACCAACTGACTCAGACCACGGGGACCATTGCCCGCGTTATTGTTCACGATCGTCAGATCACGAGCGCCCTGTTCGAGCAAAGCGCAAATCAATGCGGTCGGCACACCGGAAGCGCCGAATCCCCCTATCAGCACCACGGCTCCATCCTGCACATCGGCTACTGCCTCATGCAACGATTCCACGATCTTGTCCAACATGGTTTTCCTTGAGATTTGTCGCAAGACCTGCGCTTAACGTGTCGACGGGCCACCCAACAACGCGGTGGATTGGCTGGACAATGTCCCCCCGTTACCGTGTACCAGGGCAATGTCGGCGTCAGGAACCTGACGATCGCCGGCTTGTGCTCTCAATTGCCTGACTGCCTCGATAATCAGGAAGATGCCGTACATGCCAGGATGAACGCACGACAATCCCCCGCCATTCGTATTCACCGGCAGCCGGCCTCCCGGCGCGATGCCACCATCCTGCACAAAGGATCCGCCCTCACCCTTGCCGCAGAAGCCGAGGTCCTCCAGGAACAACAATGTGTTGATCGTGAACGCGTCATATAGCTCCACCACGTCCACATCGGCAACGCTCAGGCCGGCCATGCCAAAGGCACGCTGGCTGGATTCAGCGGCCGCGGTCACTGTCAGATCAGCCATGCACGAGATCTGACGATTCCACACCGCCGTGGCGCTACCCAATACGTACACCGGAGGCTGCGGCAAATCGCGCGCCCGGTCGGCACGCACCATCACATAGGCACCAGCGCCGTCCGTGACCAAGCAGCAATCACGCACGCTCAGCGGGTCCGACACCATACGCGCGCCCAGCACATCATCGATCGTCAGCGCGTCGCGCATGGCCGCCTCGGGATTGAGCTGCGCCCACTGCCGCGCGGCGACCGCGACTTCGGCCAAATGCCGCCGCGTCGTTCCGTACTCATGCATGTGCCGTGCGGCGGCCAGTGCATAGGAAGTGATGGGAGAAATCGGTTCGTAGGGTTGCTCGAATGGCTGAGGGTCGAGCAAGGCGCGGGCTTTTACCCCAGCCTGACGCCCGAATGTGGCCGTTTTTTGTGTACTGCCGTAGCACACCAATACCGCATCGCATTGGCCCGCTACCAGCGCCATCACCGATGGCAGCAGGTGCGCGACAAAGCTGGAGCCGCCCAACATCGTCGCCTCGATATAACGAGGCCGCAACCCTAGATACTCGGCAACAGGCATGCTCCACATGGTGGCCGACGAACTGCACGTGGCCAGGCCATCGATGTCGCTCATCGACATCCCGGCATCCGCGACCGCTCTCGCGGCCGCCTGCGCCAGGATTTCCATTTCGGTATACCCGTGGGCCGCCCCCAGGCCCGCATGCCCTACCCCGACGATCGCCACCTGGCCGCGCAAACTCTCCAGATTCATTCTGCAGCCTCCGTCACGAAAACCAGCCGCGGTGCGGCATCCTTCTGGCGTACTCGCGCCTGAACCGCCATACCGATACGCACATCCGTAGCGGCAATCCCTTCAACCTGACTCATGAGCCGTACCCCCTCCTCCAGATCGATCAGGGCCACGTTGTAATCCCCGCCTGCCTCAGGCTTGCGCCGTACAACACTCGTGGAATACACCGTGCCTCGTCCAGAAGGACGGATCCAAGTCAGATCCTGTGCACCACAATGCATACACACCGTACGAGGGAAAAACTGGCAGGCCTGGCAAACGCCACAATGCTGTATCTCAAACCGTCCCTCGGACAGCGCGGCAAAGTAATGCGCCTGCGGCCCCACTCCCACGGCCTCACTGGCCATACCCGCTTCCTTTTTGGTATCCAAACGCGTTCTCCTATGCGTCTCAGGCATCACCGAAACTGCGACCGTCACGCACCAGCCGCTGAAGCAGCGGCGCCGGCGTCCACAACTCGCCATGCTGACGATGAAACCGTTCAATCGTGTTCAATACATTCGCCAACCCTATCTGGTCGGCATAGAACATCGGCCCGCCGCGATGTATAGGAAAGCCATACCCATGGGCATAGATCACATCGATATCCGATGCTCTGGCGGCAATACCTTCATCCAGGATGCGCGCGCCTTCATTCACCAGGGCATACACCGTACGCTCGATGATCTCTGCATCACTGATGTCCCGACGCGTGATGCCATCCTCGTGGGCACATTGCTCGATCAGCAGATCCACCTCAGGATCAGGCAGCGGGCTTCTGCTGTCCTTTTCATAGCGATAGAATCCCGCACCGGTTTTCTGGCCGAACCGTCCGCGCTCACACAAGGTGTCCGCGACCCTCGAATAACGTTGATGGGCGGGCCGTGTGGGCGCCAGCCGCTTGCGTGCCGCCCAGCTGATGTCCAGCCCCGCCATATCCGCCATGCGCAATGGCCCCATGGCGAAGCCGAAACGCTGCAGAGCCCCATCCACCTGCGAGGGTGATGCGCCCTCCTCCAGCAGAAAATGGGCTTCGCGCGTATAGGGACTCACCATTCGATTGCCGACGAATCCATCGCATACACCCACCAGTACGGGCAGTTTTTTCATGCGGCGTGCCAGGTCAAATACCGAGGCGATGACTTCGTCTGTCGTCGCTGCCCCGCGCACGACTTCAACCAGGCGCATCACGTTTGCGGGGCTGAAAAAATGCGTGCCCAAGACCAAGCCCGGCCGACCCGTTGCTTGCGCCAGCAGATTGATATCCAGACGGGAGGTATTCGATGCCAGCGCGGTTTGCGGCTTGCAGATCTGATCCAACGCGCGGAACAGTTCAAGCTTGACGGCCATGTCTTCGAAAGCGGCCTCGATCACCAACTCAGTTTCCGCTAGATCCGCCAGACTCAAACTGCAACGAATGCGTGCCAATCGCGCATCACGTTCCTGTTCGGTCAATCGGCCCTTGGCAACCGTTGCGGCATAGTTGCGCTGAATGAGCGCCCAGCCGCGGTCGAGCGCAGCTTGCTCGCGTTCAACCAGAATCACCTTGACGCCCGCGTTAGCCAGGCTCATGGCGATGCCGCCGCCCATCGTTCCGGCGCCCACGACCCCCACGATCTGAAACGAGGCGTTTGCGCGCCCTTGCGTGGGAGGTCTCTGCGCTTTGCGTTCGGCAAAGAACAGGTGACGCTGGGCCTTCGATTGTTCGCCATTGACCAACTCGACGAAACGCTGGCGCTCGTGGACCAAGCCTGCATCAATATCACTGCTGACAGCTTGTTCGATGCAATCTACGCAAGCATCAGGAGCCACGCATCCACGATAACGGCGAGCGCCCTCAGCTCGCGCCCGGGCGTACACCGCAGGATCGGCAGGCGCTTGCGCGCGGCGTGCGCCCAGCACTCGCGCTTGCAACAGGTGTGCGGCCTGCTCGAGAGCATAGGCAACCGCTCGCTCCACAAGCTGGCCGTCGAATACCGCGTCGATCAGGCCCCATTGCATCGCGGTGCCGGCACCGATGGGATCGCCAGTGACGATCATGTTCAGCGCGCGCTCGACACCGATAGCGCGCGGCAAACGCTGCGTCCCTCCGCCACCAGGCAGGATGCCCAGCTTCACCTCAGGCAACCCCAACGAGGTATCGGTATGCGCCACGCGATAATGGCAGCCTAGCGCCAACTCCAGCCCACCGCCCAACACCGTCCCATGCATTGCCGCCACGATGGGTTTACCGGCCTGCTCACACTGCCGCACGATGTCTCGCAATGTCGGCTCTCGTACCGAAGCAGGGGTATTGAATTCGCGGATCTCCGCGCCACCGCAAAACAAGGCGCCCGCGCCGGTCAACACAACAGCCAGCACACCGGGATCCGCCAGGGCTGACGTCAACGCATCATGTAGCCCCTGGCGTATCGACGCACTCAAACTATTGACCGGCGCATTGTCCAGCGTCAATAGCGCAACACGGCCATTTGCGCGATGTTCGGTATGAATCGATGCCGTACTCATGCCAGTTCCAGCAGAGCCTGACCTTCCTCGACCTCGTCACCCACCGCGATCAGAACCTGCGCAACCGTGCCGGCACGCTCCGCCTCCACCGGCAACTCCATTTTCATCGACTCGATCGTTGCTATCGTGTCACCCTCTGCAACGCGAGCGCCGACGGCGACGGTGACTGACAGCACACGGCCTGCTACCGGTGTTTCCAATTTGCTCATTGTGGTCTCCTTACGATATCTGCGCGGGTTCGCGCGTGGCAGTCAATACACGGCTGGCCATGCCAGTCGAGACTCGGCCTGCACGAAAATCTGCATCTGCCAACACTTGCATGACAAATGGAATATTGGTTTTGATACCCTCGATCCGGAATTCGGACAGCGCCCGCTCGAGCAGATTGATCGCGTCGGCCCGAGTCGCCGCATGCGCAATGACTTTGGCCACCAAGGGATCGTAGTGACTCGAGACTCGGCAGCCTGCGGCATATCCCGTTTCGACACGAACACCGGACATGGCAGGCAGCTCGAAGCTCGTCAGCATTCCAGGCGAAGGAAAAAAGCGAACAGGGTCTTCGGCATAGACCCGCGCCTGCACGGCGTGGCCCATAGGTGCCGGTACGGAATCAAGTACGGTGTCCAGACGTTCGCCGGCAGCCAATCGCAACTGCGCCGCCACGATATCCACACCGGTGATCTGTTCGGTCACCGCGTGCTCTACCTGAAGACGCGTGTTGACTTCCAAAAAGGAAAAGCCTGTCTCCGGGGTGTACAGCATTTCGACAGTGCCAATCACGTCGTAGCCCAGACCGCCAAGAATGTTCTGCAGTTGAGTAGACATCGCAGCGAGCGCAGCGCGATCGATGCCGGGCGCCGGCGCTTCTTCGATGACTTTTTGATGGCGCCGCTGTGTTGAGCAATCACGTTCATACAAGCAACGAACATTGCCATACCGGTCTGCCAGGAACTGAAACTCCACGTGGCGTGGCTCTCCCAACAGCTTTTCGAGATACAGATCCGCACGGCCAAAACTGCGGTGCGCCATATCGCGGGCGCGCGCCCATTGCGTTTCGATATCATGCGGTCCGCTCGCAGGCAGCATGCCGATACCACCACCGCCTGCCGCGGGTTTGATCAACACCGGATAGCCCAACGCTGACGCAACGCGCTGCAATTCCTGAGCATCGCCCTCCAACACCGCACTGCTCGCCACCATCGGCATGCCGAGCGCGCGCATCGTTTCCCGCGCCTGCGTCTTGTGCCCAAGCAGACGGATCCAGCGTGGCGAGGGCCCGATAAATATCAGCCCTGCGTCCTCTACCGCCTGCGCAAAATCCGCGTTTTCTGACAGAAAACCATAGCCAGGATGCACTGCATCCACAGCCTGTTCGCGTGCGACGCGCATCAAGGTTTCGACATTCAGATAACTGTCGATCGCTGCTGCCGGACCGATCAGGCATTGATGGTCGGCCTCTTGTATATAAGGCATCGCTGCATCCGCCTCCGAATACACGGCGACAGACTCCATACCCAGCACGCGCAATGCGCGGATGACGCGCCTGGCCACGGCGCCACGATTCGCAACTAGTACCCGTTTCATCTGCCGCTCCTTATGGCCGATAGCCCACGGCGCGCTCGCCCGGTTGGCGCAACGGGATTACCACGTCAATGAATTCCCGCAATACGTCACGGGTCTGCGCGGGATCGATAATGTCTTCGACGACAAATGCCTCGGCACTACGCATAGGCGACGTCAGGCTGCGGACACGCTCCTCGATCTCGCGAGTTTTCGCTTCGGCATCGGTGGCCGCTTCGATTTCGGCCTTGTACGCAACCTCCAGCCCCCCTTCGATAGGCAGGGATCCCCATTGTGCCGAGGGCCACGCATAACGAAAATTGAATCGGCCCGCGCTTTGATGTCCGCCCGCGGCCACGCCGAAAGCCTTGCGCACCAGAATGGAACACCAGGGTACCGTGGACTGCGCGACCGCCGTCAATGCGCGCACGCCGTAGCGCATCGCACCTGATTTTTCAGCCGCCAGCCCGATTTGAAAACCCGGGATATCGACAAAGTTGACCACCGGCAAATGAAACGTCTCGGCCAGATCCAGCAGTCGCGTGAACTTCTCGGCTGCGGGGCCATCCCAACCGCCGCCATACACATAAGGGTCGCTGGCAAACACGGCAACGGGCCAGCCATCAATGCGCGCCAAGCCAGTGATGATGGCACGCCCCCATCGCCGCCCGATCTCCATGAACGAACCCGGGTCCATCAATGCATCCACGATGGGCCGCATCTTGTACACGCTGCGTCCGTCACGCGGTATGGCTTCGCGTAACCAAGCCAAATCAGGCATATCGCCCTCAGGCAACGGCCCACGCGCAGGCAATTCGTGTACCGAACGAGGCAGGTATGAAAGAAAGCGGCGCGCCATGGCAAATGCCTGCTCTTCGGACTCCGCCTCGTCGTCGACTACGCCATTACGAGTATGGATGTCACTGCCGCCCAACTCGTTCTTGCTCAACACCTGGCCGATGCGAGCGACAACAGGCGGACCCGCAATGAACAGCTGCGACGTATCACGCACCATGACCGAATAATGACTCGCCGCTACCCGTGCCGCCCCGAGTCCGGCGACGGAACCCAATGCCAGCGACACCACCGGCACGCAAGCCAGATTCTGCGTCATCAGCGGCCACATGCGCAGTTTAGGCAACAGGGTATGTCCTTTGAGCTCGATGTTTCGCACCGAACCGCCGCCGCCCGTACCATCGACCAGCCGCACCAATGGCAAGCGTAGATCGTGCGCCATCTGTTCAGATTCAACCAGCTTGTCGCCCACTGCACCATCGTTGGCGCCGCCACGCACAGTGAAATCATCAGCGGCCAGCACGATGGGACGGCCTTGCACACGGGCCCGGCCGATCAGCAGATTCGATGGCGTCAGGTCAAGCAATCGTCCTTGCTCATCGTATTGCGCGCTGCCGGCCAATCCGCCGACCTCATGAAAAGACCCCGCATCCACCAAACGCTCAATACGTTCCCGCACAGGCAATTTCCCGCCGTCTCGATGACGCTGAACCTTTTCTGCTCCGCCCATCTGAGCGGCCAGTTTCTTGCGTTGTGCCAGTTCGTCCAGTTCTTTGTGCCACGCCACGCTCTGCTCCTTGTCTTGGGTCGGTACGATCAATCGATCTTGATATTGGCACGATGAATGAGCGCTTGATTCTGTTTAAGCTCATCCCCGATTTTGGTGCGGAACGCCTCGGGGGATTGTGTCAACGGGCGGCCCTGCAACGCCAGGCGCTGGCGGACTGCGGGATCGGACACCACATCGGCAATTGCTTCATTCAACTGCTTCACAATCTCGGGCGGCGTGCCGGCGGGGGCGAATATGCCGACCCAGAACGAAATATCGAAATCGGGATAGCCGAGTTCTGCGACGGCGGGGACATCTGGCAAATCGTGCCAACGATTCGCCGTCGATACCGCCAATGCCTTCAGCTTGCCCGCCTTGATCAACGGCACGCCCGACAAGGTGTCAAAACCAAAGTCAACCTCGTTGGCCAGCAAGCCTGCCTCCATGGGCGCCGCCCCCCGGTAGGGCACGTGCAGCATTTGCACGTCGGCCATCGTAGCCAGTTGTGCGCCGGCCAGATGCATCAGATTGCCATTGCCGGCAGAGCCATAGCTCACCGATGCCGGTTTCGCACGCGCCTGAGTGATCAGGTCTTGCACACTGCCCACATCACGCATACGGCTGTTGTTTGGATTGATCGTCAATACAAACGGCACCTCCACCACCGTCGTGACCGGCGCGAAATCCTTTAGCGGGTGATAGCCGAGGTCTTTGTAGAGCAGCGGGTTGACTGTAATGGAGCTGGAGTTGCTGACCAGGATGGTGTAGCCATCCGGAGCCGCCTGAGCCACCGCCCGGGCAGCAATCATGCCATTGGCGCCCGTCTTGTTTTCGACGACAACAGACTGCCCCGTGCGCGCCGACAGCGCGTCCCCCACAATACGCGCAACGGTATCGATCGTACTGCCAGGGCTGAATCCCACCACGAATTTCACCGGCTCGCTAGGATAGGCCGCATGTGCCGCAATGGTGATCAAACTCATTGCCGCGCCAGCCGCAGCCAGCCAATTGCAAAGACGCTTCATCAATGTCTCCTCATTATGGATATATGTCGCGTCGGACGGTAGCGATAGACCGACGCTGTCGTTAGCTCGATTGCGACGCGCTCAGGGCGTCCTGCATTGCTAAGGTTTGGCTGCGCCTGCAACCTGCACTGCCTTGCCCCATTTTTGTTGCTCGGCGGTAATGAAATCGGCAAAGGCCTGCGGCGTACTGTTCACCACTTCGCCACCCAGGGCCTCGATCCGTTCGCGCATTTTCGGCGTGGCGACAATGCGCGAAATATCTTGATAGATGCGTTGTGCGCGCTCCGGCGGTAACGATGCGGGCGCCAGAACACCAAACCAGGTTGCCGCCTCAAAACCCGGCATGCCTGCCTCATCGAAGGTCGGCACATTGGCCAATGCTGGGACACGCGTGGCGTTTGCGACAGCCAGCGCGCGCAGCTTTCCTGATTCGATCAACGGCAATGCCGAGGTGATGGTCGCCAACATCATCTGTACCTGACCACCGGCGAGATCGGTAAACGCGGGTGCATCGCCGCGGTATGGGACATGGGTGATCTTCGACTGGGTCGCCAGCTTGAATAGCTCACCGCTCAAATGCTGGGCGGTCCCGTTACCCGGCGATGCAAAATTGACCTCATCGCCATGTGTCTTCAGGTAGGTCAGAAACTCAGGCAGCGTGGCCGCAGGTACGCCGGGATTGACCACCAGCACGAGGGGTACTTTCGTGACCAACGTGATGGGCGCGAAGTCCTTGACGGGGTCATAGGCCAGGTCCGGATATAGATATCCGCTGATGGTGTGCGCCGAGGTCGTCATGAACAAGGTATAGCCGTCACCCGGTGCGCGTGCGACGGCCGCGGCGGCAATTGTCGTTCCTGCGCCGCTCTTGTTTTCAACAACGACGGGCTGCTTCCAGAGTTGCGTCAGTTGTTCGGCAACAGCACGTGCGACCACGTCTGTTGCGCCCCCTGCGGGATAGGGAACGGTCATGCTGACAGGCTTGGCCGGATACGAATCCGCATGAGCAGCAGCACCGACTAATGCAGCAGCACAGAGACCTGCGCGCATCCATTGTTTGAGCATTTTTACGAATCTCCTCTTGTCATTTGCGAGCGGTTTGCTTTATTCTTTGCGTTCTGTTTAGCAGAACGTATATTCTATTTTATAGTTTTAGCCTCTTTAGGTGTCAACAAGAAAATGCTGTCATCCAGGTTTTCCCCAACCTGCAGGCAGCCATGCCAAAACAAGGAACTACGTGCATGCCAGCCGCATCTGCATCCCCTAATACCGTCAAGCCACTGCTGATTTCTGGCGAATGGATCACCACTGCCACCAGCACTTTTGAATCGATCAATCCCGCAAACGGAACAGCCAACTTTCTGATCAGTGCGGCCTCGGAGTCACTGGTTGACCAAGCCGTCGAGTCCGCATGGCAAGCGGTGCGTCAGCCTGCCTGGCGCGATATGCTGCCGCACAAACGTGCGTCCATACTGCGTGCGATTGCCGACGGCATGGAGCGTCATGCCGACACATTGGCGCGACTGCAGATGATCGAGAACGGCAAAGTGTGGGCTGAATGCCAAGCACAAGTCGCCAGCGCTGCAGCCACGTTCCGTTATTACGCCAGCGTCTGCGAGACCCTGAATGCAGAGGTCACGCCATCTCGCGGCAATTATTTATCGATGACGCAATACGAACCCTACGGCGTAGTGGTAGCGATCACACCATGGAATTCACCCATGACCATGGAAGCGCAAAAGGTCGCACCAGCGCTCGCAGCGGGTAATGCCGTCATCTTGAAACCCTCCGAGGTCACCTCGTCACCGGCTCTCGAATTAGGACGTATTGCCCTGGAGGCCGGCTTGCCGCCGGGCATTCTGAATGTAGTCACCGGTCTCGGAGCGACCGTTGGGAAACGACTGGTCGAGCATCCCGGCGTACGCATGGTGTCCTTTACCGGCGGCACCGCCAGCGGTCGCGCCATTGCGCTCGCAGCGGCCGAAAAACTCATGCCCGTGGCGCTGGAACTAGGCGGAAAATCGCCTCATATTGTGTTCGCGGACGCCGACTTGCCTAAAGCAGTCGAGGGCGTGATCGGCGGCATCTTTGAAGGCAGCGGCCAATCTTGTGTGGCAGGTTCGCGACTCTATGTGCAACGAGATATCGCTCAGCAATTCATCGACATGCTGGTGAAGCGAGCCTCGCAACTAAAGGTGGATCTGCCCGATGCGGCAGGTGCGCAAATGGGCCCGATTGCCTCGTTCGCCCACCGCGACAAGATCGAACGCATGGTTGGCACCGCATTGGCAGACGGCGGCGAGGTCCTGCTGGGCGGTCAACGGCCCACCATCGACGCACTGCAATCCGGCGCATTTTATCTGCCCACAATTCTGGGCAGCCTCACCCGCAATGCACATGTCGTGCGCGAAGAAATTTTTGGCCCGGTCCTATGCGCGCTGCCCTTCGATGACGAAGACGATCTGATCGATCAGGCGAACGATAGCGCCTACGGCTTGGCCTCGGGTATCTGGACCGCCGACTATCAACGCGCGTGGCGCGTGGCCCGCCGTCTGGAGGCCGGCAGCGTATGGATCAACACCTACAAACAGTTGTCGATTGCGACTCCTTTCGGAGGCTTTAAACAAAGCGGTATCGGGCGTGAGAAAGGCTTGTCGGGGCTGCGTCTGTACCAGCAATCCAAGGGCATTTATTGGGGCATGTAAGCCTTTTTCCATCTTAAGGAGACTATTCACATGACGAATTTCCAGCATGCCGGATTCATCGGCATGGGCGTAATGGGCGAGCCCATCTGTCGCAACCTGGCGCAAAAAGGCGGACTGCCGGTGCGAGGCTTCGACAGCAACCCTGAACCGTTACAGCGCCTGGCGGCGCACGGCGTGACCACGGCAGCTTCGGTGGCCGAAGTCGCTCAAAATAGCGACATCGTATTTTTGTCACTGCCTTCGGGTGAAATCGTCGCGGACGTCGCCCGCGGCCCCGAAGGCCTGTTAACCCATGCCCGCGCGGGACAAATCATCGTCGATACCAGCACCTCGCCCATCGACGTGACGCGAGCACTGGCTGACGAGTTTTCCTCACGCGGCGCGATCTTTATTGATGCTCCGGTGGCTCGCACCCGTGCAGCGGCGGAATCAGGCACATTGTCGGTCATGGTGGGCGGCGATACCGCTGTCTTTGAACAAGTACGCCCGATCATCGCAACCTTTGCCTCCGAGATCACCCATTGCGGCCCGGTCGGCAGCGGTCAGGTCGTAAAGATCCTGAACAATATGGTGTTATTCGAAACGGTGACGGCGCTATCCGAAGCGCGGGCAATTGCACGCCGTGCCGGCGTAGACCCGCAGGTCTTGCTAGAGACATTTACGCGTGGCTCAGCGGACAGCTTCGCGTTGCGCAACCATGGCTTAAAGGCTATGCTGCCCGGAAACTTTCCCGAGAAAGCCTTCTCGGTCGAGTACGCCCGCAAAGACCTGCGCTACGCTCTGGCCCTGGCGGCACAGACTGGCGTGAATGCATCAGGTGCCCGCAATGTCGATGATTGGTTCGCTGCCGCCATCGAACAAGGCCAGGGCACCTGCTATTTCCCGGTCATCAGTCGATACATCGATGCGGACTCGGCCGGCCCCGATTAACTTCTTGCCCGACCAATGAACCGCAGCTCTCAACCTGAACCTTCCTCCGACGGCGTCGCCGCCGTCGAACGTGCCCTATCGATCGTCGACGCCATTGCGCAACGGACCGAGGCAATCAGCCTGGCTGACCTCTCGCGGGCCACAGGGTTCTACAAGAGCACATTGCTGCGACTGATCGCCTCACTGGAAAAATCCGCATTGGTCGTACGCCGTGCGGACGGCCGCTACGCGCTGGGCACCTATGCCCATCGCTTGGGCCGTGCCTATGAGGCGACCTATCGCCTCGCCGAGGCCGTCCAGCCGCTATTGCGGCAGTTGGTCGACCAAGGCACCGAAAGCGCGTCCTTCCACGCTTACCATGACACGCAGTCGCGCGTGTGCCTGTTACGCGTCGACTCGCATCACTCCACGCTCGACCGTATCCGTGTGGGCGATCTGCTGCCGTTGGACAAAGGGGCCGCTGGCCGATTGCTGACGACGTATCTGGTCAAGCACCAGCCCCTGCCCCCGTCCGAGCTGACGCTCATCTCCATGGGTGAACGAGACCCGAATTGCGCGGCCGTCGCCTGCCCGGTGTTTGGTCCAGATGGAGAAATGTGCGGGGCAATCTCTTTATCCGGGCCGAAAGAACGCTTTACGCCAGCAGCCATCAAAAAAATGTCGCGCCTTGCCAGTCAGGCTGCTGCGGCTGCGACACAGGCACTCGGTGGGCGGTGGCCGGTTGGTAAAGGTTGAGTTGAGGTTGAGTACTGATGGACGTCGATCGGGACAAAAGGTCTCTCGAGCTGCATTGACGTGAAGCCAAGGAATGACACACGCATGTAATAGATGCACCATCAAAGAAGTGCACTACGCATCATCGTCACAGGCCTCACTCGCGGCCAAGCAGATCTTCCAACCAAGCACCACGCCACCCCGCCGCATGCCCGGACCGATCGTTTGAGGGGGACGCGCTGGGCGTCCGCCGAAAGCAGCACCGCAAGATCTTTCTCTCTACCAATGCGGCTGCAAAAAAACGCCAAGCACAAGAGTCGTGCCAGCGGTGCAGAGAATTCTAATTGCTGCCAGTCGAGCCGAGGCAATCGGCCTGGCCGGGCGCCTCAAAGTCGAGTGGAGCGGATGCTGAAGGTAGGCCCGCAGGGGCCGGACGAAGCGAGCGAACACGATGTCCGGCGCCCGCGCGCCGGACCGACTTTGTGAAGCCCGGCCGGGCCGATTGCCTCGGCTCGACGACCAACATAACTCACTCCCCCCCCTCAGCCGCCCCCTTCCCCAGTCCAAGATAACTCTCAATCACCCGCGGATTCCCCGCCAACTCCCGCGCCGGCCCGTGCAAGATCACTTCACCTGTCTCCAGCACATACCCATAATCAGCCACCTGCAACGCCGCCCGCGCATTTTGCTCGACCAGCAAAATCGCCACACCCGTTTCACGCAGCCGCGCAATGATGTGAAAAATCTCGCGAACGATGCGAGGCGCCAGTCCCAGGCTAGGCTCATCCAGCATCAGCAAACGGGGTTTGGCCATCAGTGCCCGCCCTACAGCCAGCATCTGGCGCTCACCGCCCGAGAGCGTACCCGCCTCCTGGCGACGACGCTCTTTCAACCGCGGAAACAAGGTGAATACTTCCTCCAACGTATCCCGCCAACCGCTTTCGCGCGCGCGATAACGGCGAAAGCCTCCCAGCAGGAGGTTGTCCTCGACCGACATGCTGCCAAACAATTCGCGGCGTTCAGGGACCAAAGACATGCCGGCCCCGACACGGCGCTCCACACCCCAACCGGACACATCTGCTCCGGCGTAATGCACAGCACCCGAGGCATGGCCCGTCGTCGGCAAGGCCCCCATCATCGCATTCAATAACGTGGACTTGCCTGCACCGTTCGCGCCAATCACCGTCACGATACTGCCCGGCGCCACCGTCAACGAGGCCTCGTTGAGCGCACCGACTTTGCCATAGCGAGCGCTGAGGCCCCGCACATCGAGGATCACATTCTGAGCTTGCGTCATTGCACACTCCCCGTTACCGGTGCGCCTTGATCGGCTTCGGGCAGATCATCATCGATGCCTCCCAGATAGGCTTCGAGCACAGCAGGATTCTGCTGAACCTCCGCAGGAACGCCCTCGGCCAACTTGGTGCCAAAGTCCATGACGACCAGATGATTGGTCAAACGCATCACGAAATCCATATCGTGCTCGACCAGCAAAATGCTCATACCCTCGGCACGCAATTGCTCAAGCACTTGTGCCAACTCTTGCTTTTCCTTGTAGCGCAGGCCAGCTGCAGGCTCGTCCAACAACAGCAAAATCGGATCGCTCGCCAACGCGCGCGCGATTTCCAGAATACGTTGCTGACCTAGGGCCAGGTTACCCGCCTGCTCGTAGAGATAATCGCCCAGACCTACGCGCTTGAGCTGTGTGGCGGCCTCGTGCAACAAACGGGCTTCCTTGGCCCTGTCGCTATGCAGCGCCCCCGCCACGACACCGACGTCAGCCCGCATGTGCGCACCCAGCGCGACGTTTTCGAGGACAGACATCCCCGGCAGGAGCTGCACATGTTGAAAGGTGCGCCCTACGCCACGGCGCGCGATGTCGCGTGCGCTGCGGCCGTTGATGGATTCGCCCAGGAAACGCACCTGGCCGCGCGTCGCCGGCAACACGCCGCTGATCAAGTTGAAGGTCGTGCTTTTGCCCGCACCATTCGGACCAATCAGGCCCACGATCTCGCCAGCGCGGACTTTGAACGAAATATCATTGACCGCAACCAAGCCGCCAAATTCCTTGCGTATGCTTTCTACATCCAGCACCAGTTCACCGCGCTCTGGACGATCGCGTTGCGGCAAGGCTTCGGCATTGGGAGGAGGCGCCCGATGACGACGCGATCCCTCGCTGCCCGTCAAGCGAGCCCAACCCGCAGACAAGATCGGCCATAAGCCATTCGCGGCGTACTGCAACACCAAAATGAGCAACACGCCGAAAACGATGAGCTCGAAATTGGCGTCCGTGTCCAACAGCTTAGGTAACAGATTCTGCAATTGGTCTTTCAGGCCCAGAATCACGGCGGAGCCCACCAAGGCGCCCCATACGTGACCTGCGCCCCCCACGACGGCCATGAAGAGATATTCGATCCCGTAATTCAAGCCGAATGGACTGGGACTGACAGCACGTTGCATGTGCGCATAGATCCACCCCGACAAACACGCCAGCAAGGCGGCCCAGACAAAAATGATGATCTTGTATGAGCCGGTGTTCACCCCCATGGACTCGGCCATGCCCGCACCGCTTTTCAGTGCACGGATGGCGCGGCCCGGACGGGAACTGAGCAGGTTGCTGGTCGCCCACAACGACAACAGCAGGAACACCCAGATCAGGTAGTAAATATGACGGCCGTTGGCTAATGAAAAACCGAACAGGCTGATTGGCTCCAGGCCCGCGATCCCATCATGCTTTCCTAGCCAATCCAGATTGCCGAACAAGAAATAGAGCGACAAGCCCCAGGCGATGGTGCCCAACGGCAAATAATGGCCGGACAGACGCAAGGTGATCAGGCCCAGCAAATAGGCGATGACCGCGGTCAATAATAGCCCTGCCAGCAATGCCAGCCACGGCGAGGTGTCGTAATGGCTGGTCAACACGGCGGTGGTGTATGCCCCCAGCCCGACAAAGGCTGCCTGGCCAAACGACGTCAGTCCGCCCACACCCGTCAACAACACCAGCCCCAACGCCACCATCGCGGCCAGTCCGATGTAATTGAGCTGCGTAATCCAGAACTCGGGCGTCGCAGGCACCATGGGCAATATCACCAACAAGGCGATGAATGCGATTAACAGAATACGGTTGCTCATGGCGATCACTCCTCGTCATCCGTATGGTGGCTGCTGAACGATCGCCACACGAGCACCGGAATGATCAGCGTGAACACTATGACTTCCTTGTAGGCGCTGGCCCAAAACGAAGAAAACGCCTCAAGCACACCCACCAGCACCGCACCCGCGGCCGCAAGCGGATAGCTGGCCAAGCCGCCAATGATCGCGCCCACAAAGCCTTTCAGGCCGATCAGAAAACCCGTGTCGTAGTACACCGTCGTGATCGGTGCGATCAACATGCCGGACATGGCGCCGATCGCCACCGCCAACGTAAAGGTCAAGCTGCCCGACATCGTAGTGCTGATGCCGACCAGCCGCGCGCCGCGGCGATTCACCGCCGTCGCACGCAACGCACGGCCGTATAGGGTTTTGCCAAAGAACAACCACAGCGCAACAATCAACAGCGCGCAGGTCCCGACGACAAAGAGGCTCTGCGCCGACCACGTGGCAGGCCCCAGATTCACTTGCCCACTGACAAAGGCGGGCGTACGCCATCCCTCTGCGCCAAAGAACACCAAGGCCAGTCCCGTCAGCGCAAAGTGCACCGCCACGGAAACAATCAGCAGGACCAACACCGACGCCTCGGCCAACGGCTGATACACAATGCGATAGATCATCGAACCCATCGGAATGATCAGCACCAAGGCGAGCAACATATTCAGCCATAGCGAGTTATCCGGCGCGGCATAGACCGAGGCCAACCACAACAACGCCAGCGGCAAGATCACACACGTCAATACGACTTTGGGCAACGCGGCCCAACTGCCTGTACGCACGGCACGCAGCAGTTCCAGCACCAACACTACGGCGCCCAGCAGCGGCAACAGGTATGCGGTACCCGGCACACGGCCATTGACCAGCATGGCCAGGGTCAACGCGCCAAACGCGACGAACTCGCCCTGAGGAATAAAGATGACGCGCGTCACGGTGAACACCAGGACCAGCGCCATACCCAGCAATGCATAGATGGCACCGTTGACGATACCGTCCTGCAACAGGATGAGGGCAATTGAAAAATCCATGAAACTGCCTTATGGGATTCTGACAAGACTGCCTGATGACATGGATACGTCATCAGGATTGACGTGGATTATCGCGGATATGACACACCGGCCCTCAGGCCGGTGTATTGAAAACCAGCAGACGTCAGCGCCACGTCGGCGATGGCTGCCTCACAAATCAGGCTGGTACACCCACTTGCCCTTCTCAACCTTGACCATGACGCGCGAACGCTCGTCAAAGCCAGCATGTTCGGTGGGGCTCATGTTGAAAACACCTTGGGATGCGGGCAAGTTCTTGATGCCTTCCAGCGCATCGCGCATCGCCGCGCGAAACTCGGGGGTGCCAGGCTTGGCGCCGCTCTTTAGTGCCACAGGCAAGGCCGCAACGATCAACTGGCCTGCGTCCCACATATGGCCGCCAAAGGTATTGGTGGTGCCGGCGCCATACTTGCCTTCGTAGGCAGTGGTGTAAGCCAGGGCCGATTTTTTCACCGGATTGCTGTCAGGCAATTGCGCCGCGACCAGCAACGGGCCTGCAGGCAGCAGCATGCCGTCGCAATCTGCACCGCAAACACGCAGCACGTCATTATTGGCCGCACCGTGCGTTTGATAAATCGTGCCTTGGTAATTGCGCGCGCGCAGTTCTTTTTGCGGCAGCGCCGAAGGCGTGCCGGCGCCGGCGATGAGAATCGCATCGGGTTTGGAGCTGATCAATTTCAGCACCTGGCCCGTGACACTCGTGTCCGTGCGGCCGTATTTTTCGACCGCCGTGATCTCGATGCCCTTGCCCTTGACGGCCTCGCGCATCACTGCCAACCAACCATCACCATAGGCATCGGCAAAACCGATGAAGCCCAAGGTTTTCACCTTGGACTTGGCCAAGGCATCGGCCAAGGCACTGGCCATCAAGGCATCGTTTTGCGGCGTCTTGAACACCCAGCGGCGTTTGTCATCGACCGGCTCGACGATCTTGGCGCTGGCAGCGACGCTGATCATCGGGACTTTGGCCTCGGCGGCGACGTCCACCATGGCTAGCGAGCCCGGCGTGACAGAGGTCCCCACCAACACGTCGACTTTGTCGTCGGACACGAGTTTGCGCGAGTTTTTCACAGCCTGAGTCGTGTCGGTCGCATCATCCAGCACGATCCATTCGATTTTTTGACCGGCGACTTCGGTGGGCAGCAATGCGACCGTGTTGCGCTCGGGGATCCCTAGCGAAGCAGCGGGGCCGGTACTGGCGATGGTGACTCCCACCTTGACTTGGGCACTGGCCAGTAGCGGCAGGCTCAGCGCCACAGCCGCGGCGGCCGCGGACAAGCCGAAATACTTGCGCGTCATGTTGTTGTCTCCTGTGTGGGCTCTTGTTATGGCCCCGAAATCGGGAAAGTGAGCCCGGTTGATGTTATACAGAAATTCAGATATTTGAGCCAGAAGTGTATCAAATAGCCTTCAAATAAAACCCCGTGACTTCCCTAGTCCGCCCTCGCACGCATGCAAGCACGTCGACGCAAAAGCGAGCCCGCAATCCAACCTGCAGCTATTCGCACGGGCGACGGGTCGGCCGCGTTTGGCGAAGGCCGTCCCTCCCCGTTCCACACGGCCAGGTGGGCACGCTAAAAAATCAAATGCATTCAACAATAGCGAATGTTGCCTCTGACCGGGAACGGCGTCATTAAGGGGATTCCCGCAGAATCGGCCATACGCGTTCGACACGCCACGCCACCCAGGAGGCAACGGCAACCTTGACCAGATCGCCGGGGATGAATACCAACATCGCCATCATCGCTTTGCCCAAGCCCATCTGCGTCACGGAGGCGAGCCACAGCACGCCGATCAGATACACGGCGCCAATACCGCCGGCGATGCACGCCAAGCCATAAGCCAGCACGGTCCTGACGCTCTGGCCCGGGGTGCGGACCCAGCTACGCGCCAGCCAACCGGTGACGACGGCGCCCAGCGCCATGCCCAACAGGAAACCGCCGGTCGGCCCGAAAAACACGCCCAGCCCACCGCGGCCTCCCGGCAGCACAGGCAACCCGATCGCAGCCAGCAACAAATACAGCAAGCACGCCAACCCGCCGCGCACCGGCCCCAACATGGCGCCCGTCAGCATGACGCCCAGGCTCTGCAAGGTCACCGGCACCGGAATAGCCGGCAAGGGGATCGGCGGTACCAGGCTCAGCACCACAATCAGCGCCGCGAACAGCGCAATCAACACGGTATCTTGGGTTTTCATCATTCACCACGCGCATCAATGGCCTGAGCGACTTGCTGGGCCCGTTTCAATGTCCGCACCACCAATGGCACCAGCAATGCCAAAGGATGTCGGGCCAAACCGCGGGCCGCCTGCGCCTCGCGGATTTCCTGATAATGACGCCAGATTTCCGGCACGAAACGCAAGGTCAACGCCAGGGCCAGCGCTACCTTGCTCGCATCTACCCATCCTAGCCGGTCCAGCGGCGACAAAGCGCGTTCGCAGACGGCGATCAGGTCCGAACTCCTCGTCGACAGCGTCACCGCCAAAGCCAGACCGACCAAGGCCGCGATGCGCAGCAACACGATCACCGCCGGCAGCCAACCCTGGAACACCACGGCAAACACGCCAATCGCCGCCAGCACCCAAACGAGGCCCCGCACCTGACGCCAGCAAGCGGCCGCCCCCACGCCGGTCGACCATACCAACACGCAGGACACCGCGAACGCAATCGCGAGCCCCCAGGCATTCTGCACGAAAAACAATCCGATGCCCGCGACCACCAGCGCCGCTAATTTATAGCCGGCTGGCAGCCGATGCAGCCAGCGATCACCCTTTATATAAAGGGGCTCGATCATCATGCGCAATGCTCCCGATACCAGCGTAACGCAGGGCCGGGGCAGTCATCCGCGGCGATCTGCCCATCGACCACTACCAGGACACGGTCAAAGTCCTGCAGCAGCTCCAGGTCATGGCTGACGACGACGGCTTGCTGTTCCAGCCCGGCAATCGCGCGGGCGACCCTATTACGATTGCGCAGGTCCAATTGCGTCGTAGGCTCGTCAAACACCACCAAGGCCGGCTGCATCACCAGCACCGATGCCAACGCCACCAGTTGGCACTCACCGCCAGACAAGGTGTGGCTCGCCCGGTCCACCAGATGCCCTACCCCCAAACCGTCCAGGCTGGCTTGGATACGCTGCGCCGACTCTTGCGCGGGCAGGCGCTGCGCTTTCAGGCCAAAAGCCATGTCCTCGCGCACAATGGGGTATACGATTTGGTTTTCGGGGTTCTGGAATACGAATCCCACCTGACGGCGGATCGCCTTGATATCGTGCCGGGTATCCAGGCCGTCGAGGGTCACCCGGCCGGCCGTCGGCAGCACCAGGCCGTTGAGCAGCTTGGCAAAGGTGCTCTTGCCGGCCCCGTTCGGCCCGACCACGCCCACCCGGCGCTGGTCGAGGGTCAAACTCACCCCCCGCAATGCCTGGGAATGCGGTGTGGCAACAACGGCGTGATCAAACTCGATTAACATGGGGCGAAATTATGCCCGAACCCCATGCTTGAACCATTTCAATCATCCGGGCTCCAAGAGGTGACATGGAAAAAGTACGTAAAACCGACGAGGAATGGCGCGCCCAACTGACGCCGCAAGAATACGCGGTAGCGCGCCAGAAAGGCACCGAGCGCGCCTTTACCGGCCGTTATTGGGACACGACACAGCTGGGTATTTACCGTTGCGTCGGCTGTGGCACTCCGCTATTTGCCTCGGACACCAAGTTCGACGCCGGCTGCGGCTGGCCCAGCTATTTCGAGCCTATCGATCCAGCACGCGTGCGCGAAGAGCGCGATATCTCTCACGGCATGGTGCGCACCGAAGTCCTGTGCAATATCTGCGACTCGCACCTGGGCCACGTATTCCCCGACGGGCCAGAGCCCACCGGACTGCGTTATTGCATCAACTCGGTATCGCTCAAATTCGAACCCATCGAGAACGAATGAAGAAATTCCTGTTTGACCTATTCCCACTGATTCTTTTCTTCATCGCGTACCGATTTGCCGATATCTATACCGCGACAGCGGTGGCGATCGCCGCCTCGGTTGCCCAGTTCATTTGGTTACGGGCAACAGGCAAACGTATCGAAATGACACACTGGATCAACCTGTCGGTCATCGTGATTTTCGGCGGTGCGACGTTGTGGCTGCACAGCGATGTGTTCATCAAATGGAAGCCCACTGTCCTGTACTGGCTGTTTGGCGGCGCCCTGCTCGGCTCTCGTTTCCTGTTCGGCCGCAACCTGATGCGCCGGCTGCTGGGCGCCCAAATTGAACTTTCCGATACAGCCTGGGACAAACTCAACCTGAGCTGGGCCTTGTTTTTCCTGGCCGCAGGCGCCATTAATCTGTACGTGGCGTTTTCCGGCCATTTCACGGAATCGCAATGGGTGAATTTCAAGGTCTTCGGGCTGATGGGGTTGTTGCTGGTATTTGTGATTGGCCAGTCGTTATGGCTGAGCAAACACATGCAGCATCCCAGCCAACCAGAGGCCAACGATCCTCAACGCGAAATAGGCAAAGACTGATGCTCAGCGAGGACTCATCGTCCGATTTTTATCCGTTTGAGTTATCTGCTTGTATTTTCTATTTAAGGTCTGATCGTTTTATCCATCGTTCATCGTTTGACTCATGCCCGACACCACTGACCGCATCGCGCTGATACGCACCCGCCTGGCTGCCCTGGAGCCGACCGCACTAGACATCCGCGACGACTCGCACCTGCACGCCGGACATGCGGGTGCACAGGGTGGCGCCGGCCACTACCATGTACGTATCGTGGCCTCGCGCTTTGCCGGTTTGACGCCTGTTGCCCGGCATCGTCTGGTGTATGATCTTTTGCAAGACCTGATCCCTCATCCTATCCATGCGCTTGCGCTTGATGCCCAAGCCCCTCTGACAAATTCCTAAAGGAAATCCATGAAACGCATCGTGATGCTGGCCGCTGCTTGCGCGGTCGCGGTACCCGCATTTGCGCAGAACGTCGCCACCGTCAATGGCAAGGCGATCTCTCAGCAAAGCTTGGATCAATTCGTCAAACTGCTGGTCAGCCAGGGCGCAACCGATTCGCCGCAACTGCGCGAACAGGTCAAGCAGGAAATGATCAACCGCCAGATCTTCGTCCAGGCGGCCGAAAAAGACGGCGTCGCCAAGCAAGCGGACGTCCAGACCGAAATCTCGCTGGCCCGCGAAGGCATCCTGGTTCGCGCGCTGATGGCCGACTACCTGAAAAAGCACCCTGTCACCGACAAGCAGATCCAGGACGAATACAACAAGGCCAAGCAGCAACAAGCTGGCCAACAGGAATACAAGGTCCGCCACATCCTGGTCGAAGACGAGAAAACTGCCAACGACCTGCTCGCGCAGATCAAGAAAGACAAGAGCAAGTTCGCCGATCTGGCCAAGAAAAACTCCAAGGACCCTGGTAGTGGCGCCAATGGCGGCGATCTGGGCTGGGCTCCTCCCACCAACTACGTGAAGCCATTTGCCGACACCGTCGGCAGCCTGAAGAAAGGCCAACTGGCCGACAAGCCGGTGCAGACGCAGTTCGGTTGGCACATCATCGAGGTCGAGGACACCCGTCCGGTGGAATTCCCCCCGCTGGATCAGGTCCGTCCGCAACTCGAAGAAATGCTGCGTCAGCAGGCTTTGGGTGAATACCAGAAGCAACTGCGCGAAAAAGCTACGATCAAGTAATGATGACGGTGAGCCTGGCTGCGGTGTTGTACTGTGGTCAGGTTTGGCTGGAGGCGTTCGTTAACGACTCTTGCTAGTTAGCCGTTGCATGATGATTGTGAAGAAGGGCCCTGGTTTTGAACTGGGGCTTTTTTTATCGCTGTTGGGGTTGTGGGCGGTTGCTGCTCTTGATTGTCTCTCTGAAGGCGTCCCTGTCGCGTGCCTGGGCGTGGTGCCGGGCCTATCGCACGGACTCGGCCCATGACCAGGGGCCTCGGTCCGCTGCGCGGACTAAATCCGTGCTCAACGGCCCGGCACCACGCCCAGGCACGCGACAGGGACTCACGATGAGGGAATGCAACGAGGGCTGATTGCCATCGGCGTTTTTTGAAGCTGTCTTTGCTAATGCGATGGGCAGGGTTCATGTCACGTGGCCAAACTGGACGCAAATCAACGGAGTCTGCTCAACAACGAGCAGCGTACGAACATCCGTCAATGGCAGACATTGCGAGCAGGAGGTTGGCGTGTAAAAGCCCCGCCGGGCCGTTGAGCCGCGATTTAGCCCGCGAAGCGGGCCGAGGCCCCTGCTCATGGGCCGAGTCGCGGCGATAGGCCCGGTGGGGCTTTTACACGCCGACCTCCTGCGCCAAAAGAACTCCGCACTACGCATGCCACAGACAGCAACCCCGGCATCCCAAAAGGCCCACACGCTACGCCTTCAGCCTGCTGCCCCCAGGGAGCATTTTTTGCCTCGAAACGGGATCAGATCAAAATCAAACGCCCAACAGAGCCTTCAACCCATCCTCATCCAGCACCGTCACGCCCAATTCCTGCGCCTTGGTGAGCTTGCTGCCAGCCTCTTCCCCCGCCACCACATAAGCGGTTTTCTTCGAGACCGAACCACTGACTTTACCCCCCGCCGCCAGGATGTACCGAGTCGCCTCGTCACGCGTCCATGTAGGCATGGTGCCGGTCAAGACAAACGTCTTGCCTGCCAGCGCATTGCCCTCAGGCCCTGATTCGGCAACCGCATGCACGCCCTGGGCCTTGAGCAGCTCGATGATTTCACGATTATGCGGCTCGGCGAAAAAGCGCCGAATCGAACCGGCAACGACAGGACCGACATCGGGCGCACCAGACAAGGCTTCCTCGTCCGCATCCATGATGGCCTCGATGCTGCCGAAATGACGGGCCACATCGCGAGCCGTGGTCTCGCCTACATGACGAATGCCCAGTGCAAACAACAGACGCCCCAGCGTAGGCGTACGCGCCTTGTCGATCGCTGCCACCAGGTTTTCGGCAGACTTTTTGCCCATGCGGTCGAGAGCGGCCAATTCAAATGCCGTCAGGCTGTACAAATCAGCCAACGACTTGACGCGCCCGCTTTCGACCAATTGATCGACCAGCTTTTCTCCCAGGCCATCAATGTCCAGCGCTTTGCGTCCCGCCGCATGCCAGAGAGTTTGTTTGCGCTGCGCAGCGCAGAATAAGCCACCCGTGCAGCGGGCAATCGCCTCGTCTTCTGTGCGCTCGATCGCCGAATCGCAGACGGGGCAGCGAGTCGGCATGACAAACTCGCGCACATCCTGCGGCCGTTGGGTCAGCACCGGGCCCACGACCTCGGGAATCACGTCGCCAGCGCGGCGCACAACGACCGTGTCACCGATGCGCACGTCTTTGCGGCGGATTTCATCCTCATTGTGCAGCGTCGCATTGGTGACCGTGACGCCGCCCACAAAAACAGGCTGCAATCGCGCCACCGGCGTGATGGCGCCGGTACGCCCCACCTGCACTTCGATATCCAGTAGTCGCGTCGTGGCTTCTTCGGCGGGAAACTTGTGCGCTACAGCAAAACGCGGCGCACGTGCGACAAAGCCCAGCACCTTTTGCGCCGCCAGGGAATCGACCTTGTAGACCACGCCATCGATGTCATACGGTAAGCCCGGCCGCTCGCGACCGACTTGTTCGTAAAACGCCAGCAGCCCTTCGGCGCCGGTGACGCGTTTGTTGTATTGCGTGTTGACGGGCAGGCCCAATTCGGCCAACCAGCTCAGCATCGCGCCATGCGAATCATGCGGCAGCGTGGATTGCTGGCGCGCATTGCCGGTGGGTTCCTCGAACAAACCGGGTTGCGTGCCCGGCAAACCGTGGACCTCGCCCCAACTATAGGCAAAGAACCGCAGGGGACGCTGGGCCGTGATGCGCGGGTCTAATTGCCGCAGGCTGCCCGCCGCCGCGTTACGCGGATTGACGAAAACCTTTTCATCACGCGCTGCCTGAGTACGATTCAAACGTTCGAAGTCGGAGCGATTCATCAGCACCTCGCCGCGCACTTCCAGCACACGGGGAGCCGCGCCTTTCAAGCGCAAAGGTACAACGCGAATCGTGCGCACGTTAGCCGTTACGTCCTCGCCGGTCTGGCCGTCTCCGCGTGTCGCCGCCTGGACGAGCACACCGTCCTCGTAGCGCAAGCTAATAGCCAAGCCGTCGAATTTCAACTCACAGAAGTATTCCGGAGATTGATCGAGGCGCAACAGACCTGCCCCACGCAGGGTGTCGGACACGCGACGGTCAAACGCCTGGACATCCTCGGCCTCGAAGGCATTGCCCAAGGACAACATCGGCACGGCATGTTGTACGCTGCCAAATGCGGCCAAAGGCGCCGCGCCCACGCGTTGGGTGGGCGACTCAGGGGTGACTAACTCGGGGTGTTCTGTTTCCAGTTTGACCAGTTCACGCATGAGCGCGTCATAGTCGGCATCTGATATCGCGGGCGCATCCTGCACGTAGTAGTGCACATTGTGCTGTTCGATCTCATGGCGCAACTCGGCGGCCCGCTGCGCCGCCTGGGTGGCGCTGGCGTGCTCAGCCATCAGGCAAACACCCGTTGTGCACGCTCACTGCCTGCAGGCAAGCCGGCTTGGTCCAATTGCTGGAACAGCTTTTGCAATTGCTCGTCGATACCTGTTTCCATGCCATCGACGACGGATTTGCCTTGATCGTCGACCAGCTCTGCCTGTAAACGCCGGGCCAGGTCACGACCCACATCGACCATGCGGCCAAATGCGCGCGGGTCTTCGGGGCTGCACGGCACATCCAGCAACAGCACCAGACGATCCACCACCGCCATACCGTCGTCGAAACCTGCGCCGTCACTGCGCGACAGGGTAAAACGCGCCACGCCGTTATCGGCCAGCCACGCCAGGCGTGCGCCATCCACGGCAAAACCCAACTCGCGCGCTACACCGATAACCTCGGCAGTGGCTCGCGGAGCCCCCATCAACAGCGTCAAACCGACTTGCGCATCGAGCGAGGCGCAAAGCGTGTCGAGCTTGCCTGCACGATCCAACACCACTTGCTGGTCCGGGCCTTCGATTGTCGCTTCGAAACGATCGGCGAGGTCTTGCGCACGCGCCCAGGCCTGCGACCATTCGATGGCAGTCAGCGGGCCGCTGCGATTGGCGAGCAACACAGCCAGCTGCAACGATGCATAGGACTCTTCGGGATGAATACGGGCACGATGACGGCCACGATCGGTGGACGCAAAAAGGCGCACCGGTTTACGGCCAGCCTGATGCAGGTCCTGCACCGCGGCCAATAAATCGGCTCCGCGCACAGGTTCGCTAAATTGGACTTCGATCACGATTTCACAAGCGGGATCGGGCTCTTCGGTGTCATCCAGGTCATTGCTTGGCGCCGCTGCAACCGCAGCCGCAGCTTGGGCCGGCGCCTGCCCTACCCCCATGCCAGGCTCACGGCGCTGTGCCTCAGGAGCAGCGGTACGCCCGGCAGCCTCGTTGGCGCCGAATAAAGGATCTTGCTCGGAAGCAGGAAAACGCGCTTGCATACGACTGCGCGCACGGCGGTCTTGCCACCAGTTGAATCCCAATACCAGCAGTATCAGCAGTACACCCAGGACAATCAGCCCAATCTGCAAGTCGCTCATGTGTCAATCCTGCGCTGCGAGGCAGCGCCCTTCCGTTGTAGTGGTTATGCGGCTTCGGAGGCCATTTGCACGGCCGAATCAATATCAACAGCAACGATACGCGAAACCCCTTGTTCTTGCATGGTAACGCCAACCAATTGTTTGGCCATTTGCATCGCGATCTTGTTATGCGAGATGAACAGGAACTGCGTCTGCTCGCTCATGTTGCTCACCAGGTTGGCGTAGCGCTCGGTATTGGCGTCATCCAGCGGTGCGTCCACCTCGTCCAGCAGGCAGAACGGAGCAGGGTTCAGTTTGAACAACGCGAACACCAGTGCCGTAGCGGTCAGCGCTTTTTCACCACCCGATAACAAATGAATCGTGCTGTTTCGTTTGCCCGGTGGTTGCGCCATGACCTGCACGCCCGCATCCAGGATTTCGTCGCCGGTCATCGTCAGCTTGGCCTCACCGCCCCCGAACAGCCGTGGGAACAGTTCGCCAAAGTGACCGTTGACCGTATCGAACGTCGCCTGCAGCAGCTCGCGCGTTTCGCGATCGATTTTGCGGATGGCGTCTTCGAGGGTATCGATCGCGGTCAACAAATCCTGTTGCTGGGAGTCGAGAAACTCCTTGCGTTCGCGCGAGGCGTTGAGCTCATCCAACGCGGCCAGATTCACGGAACCCAGCGAATCGATTTGACGTGAAATACGGCCGACTTCGGATTGCAGCCAGTTGGCACGGCGCCACTCATCGGGGCGATCGGCCAATTCCCGGGCCAGCGTCTCGCGGTCTACCTCACGCGCATTCAGTTGCTCGGTGAATTGTTCTTCGGCCAGACGCGCGGCCTGCTCTTGCAATTGCAGTTCGGTAATACGTGCGCGCAGAGGCTCCAGCGCACGCTCTTGTTGCATGCGCTCTTCGTCGGCGCCGCGCAACAGGGCCGACAGATTGTCGAGTTCCTGGCGCGCCCGGGTCAGGGCTTCTTCGCGTTCGGCGCGTGCCTCGAGTGCGTCTTGCAAGCCAGCTTGCGACGCAGACGCGTCGAACTCCGCCAACTCGACCTGCAGCTGTTCGAGCTCGACGGCCCCGCGCTGGCTCTGATCGATCGCCAACTGGCGATTGCGCTGCAGATCCGCGATACGGGATTGCACGCCGCGCTCGGCAAACTCAGCCTCCTGGGCCGCGCGCTCGAGTTCGCGCAATTTGGCGCGTGCGGCCTCGGCTCGAGCGGCGAGATCTTCGCCCTCCATCTCGGCATCGGCAAAACGCGACTGGTGCTCGCCCAATTCCTGGTCCAGCGTTTCGAAGCGTGCTTCGGCCTCCTCGCGCGTCGCACGCAGGTCTTCTTCGTGGGAGGCGATTTCCTCCAAATCCTGGCGCAGGCGTGTCGCCCGTTCACCCGATTGTTCGGCCTGCTGTTGCAAACGCGAGTGTTCGAGCTGGATGTCGTGCACCCTGCGAGTCACCTCAGCCACGCGCTGGCGCGCCGGCGTAATGGCCTGCGACACCTGTTGCCATGCGGTCTCGGCGCGTGCCACAGCGGCTCGCGCCTGGTCTGCTATCAGCTGATGCGCCTTGATCTCGCGCTGCAGGTTTTCGATTTCCTGCTGGCGGGCAAGCATGCCCGCCTGCTCGGAATCGGGAGCATAGAACCGCACGCTATGCGCATCAACCAGATGCCCGGCCTGCACCACGCACGCTGCACCGGGGGGCAGTGCCGCACGAGCAGCCAGCGCCTGGCCCATGTCGGCAGCGGTATAGACGTTACGCAGCCAGTCGTTCAGCAAGGTGCGCAGGTCCGGATCGGTAATGCGCAACAAGCTCGCCAAGGGTGTCAACCCTGCGGGCGCAGCCGGTGCCGGCGCCGCGGCCGGAACCTGATAGAACGCCAGGCGCGCGGGCGGTGCGTCCTCGGCAAAGGCTCGCGACCAGTCGAGGTTGCGCACCTCCATGGCGGCCATGCGCTCGCGCAGAACGGCTTCCAGGGCGTTTTCCCAACCGGGCTCGATATGCAGCTTTTGCCACAGCCGTGCCAGGCCGGTCAGCTCATGCTTGGCCAGCCAAGGCTCTAGCGCGCCTTGCTTCTGGACGTCTTCCTGCAGCTTGACCAACGCGGCCAAGCGAGCCTCGAGGCGGGCCAGGGTCTGGGCGTCTTGCTGGGCGGCTGTCTGTGCGCGGCCGCGTTCGGCGTCGGCCTCCGGGACTTGGGCCTCCAGGTCGGAAAGCTGTTGCTGGGCTTCTTCGAGTTGGTCCTCGCCCACCGCACGGTCGCCCGCCAATTGTTCCAGCCTGGCGAGATCCGGGGTGTGTAATTCGCGTAATTCCTGCTGCAGGCGCTCGCGGCGCTGCTCCAGGTTCTGCAGTTGGCGATCGGCATCGCGTTGCGTCTGCGCTGCCAGGGCCAGATTCTGTTCGACACGAGCCAATGCCCCACGCATCTCGTCGCGCGCAGCCGCGGCATCGCGCACCCGCGATTCCGTTGAGGGCAGACTGGCCTGGGCGTCTTCGGCCAGCGCACGGGCTTCTTCGGTACGAGCAGCGCTGGCGGCCAAGTCTTCCTCGGCCTGGGCGATCTGCTCGACACAGTGGGCTTGCTGGGTTTCCCATTCGGCGATCTGCTGCTGCAGTTGATCCCGCCGCGCCTGCAGGCGGTTGCGCGAATCGACTACGTGGCGGATCTCCGCCTCCAGGCGGCTGACCTGCGCGTTGGCTTCGTAGAGCTGCCCCTGGGCAGTGTGCACGGCATCACTGGCCGCATAGTGGGCCTGGCGGCGCGATTCCAGCTCGAGCTCACCCGCACGCAGCCCCGCGACGGCCGCCTCGAGGTTGGTCTGGGCCTGCGCCATGTCCTGGTTCTTCCGCTGACGCTCATCGCGTGCACCGGTTTCTTTCAAGAGCCAGAGCGCAAATTGTTTTTTCTCGCCGTCGGCCTGCAGCTCGCGGTATTGGCGGGCGACCTCGGCCTGCGCCTCGAGTTTTTCCAGCTGCGACCCCAATTCGCGCAGAATGTCTTCGACGCGGGTCAGGTTTTCCCTAGTATCCGAAAGGCGATTTTCGGTTTCACGGCGGCGTTCTTTGTAGCGCGAGACACCGGCGGCTTCTTCGAGGAACACCCGCAATTCCTCGGGGCGCGCCTCGATCAGGCGGTTGATCATGCCCTGACCGATGATGGCGTACCCACGTGCGCCCAGGCCGGTACCCAGAAAAATATCGTGGATATCGCGGCGGCGTACCTGCTGGTTGTTGACGTAGTAACTGCTGGTGCCGTCGCGCGTGAGCACGCGGCGCACCGCGATCTCGGAATAAGCGCTCCATTGGCCCGCGGCGCGGCCCTCGCTATTGTCGAACACCATTTCGACGGATGCACGCGCGGCAGGTTTGCGATGACCCGAGCCGTTGAAAATCACGTCCTGCATGGATTCGCCACGCAACTCGGAGGCCTTGGCCTCGCCCAATACCCATCTGACGGCATCGATAATGTTGGATTTGCCGCAGCCATTAGGACCCACGACCCCCACCAGCTGACTGGGTACGGGAATCACAGTGGGGTCGACGAACGATTTGAATCCGGCGAGTTTTAGTTGAGTCAGGCGCACAGTACGATGAATGGACGGGTGGGGTTAAACGAATGCGTTGAACAGACCTGCCCTACGAATAGCGAACCGGCCCCTCGGGGACCGTAGAATGGCGAATCTAGTGTGGCTCGTATGATACCCCAGGCCGTTGCCGCCCCACGCTGAAAACGACGCAAATCCCCTCATCCACACGTCAGACGCTATACTCGCTGACACTTTTTTTTCATCCGAAACAGATTTTTTACCGCTGCCGGTTTGCCGGCAGCCACCGGGGACTCTCTTTTGAAACGCGGGTTTTATCTGGTCATGGCCGCTCAGGCCTTCTCGTCTCTGGCGGACAATGCGCTGTTCATCGCGGCGATCGCCTTGATTCTGGAATTACATGGCCCAGACTGGATGGCGCCGCTGATGAAATGGTCGTTCGCACTGTCGTACGTGGTGCTGGCGGCCTTTGTCGGCGCCGTCGCTGACTCGTTCCCCAAAGGGCGGGTGATGTTCGCTACCAATGCCCTCAAGGTCTCCGGCTGCCTGCTGATGTTCCTCTATGCCAACCTGGGCATTCCCGATGAATACCAGACCTATCTGGTCTGTGTGGCCTATGGCCTGGTCGGCGTCGGCGCGGCCGCCTACTCGCCCGCGAAATACGGCATCGTGACCGAAATGCTGCCCCCGGAGATGCTGGTCAAGGGCAATAGCTGGATCGAAGGCCTGACGGTGTTCTCCATCATTCTGGGCACAGTACTGGGAGGCGTGCTGATTTCTCCGGCCGCCTCGACCGTGCTGCTCGATCACCACCTCATCGGCAAATGGGTGCAAACCCCCGCCGAAGCCGCCATTCTGGTCATCGCCTGCGTCTATCTGCTGGCCGCGCTCTGCAATCTGCTGATCCCGAACACCCATGTGCGCTACCCGCCGCAGCAGAAAAACCCCATCAAGCTCACACGCGTCTTTGCCAGCTATGTCCGCGTCCTGTGGCAAGACAAACTGGGCCAGATTTCCCTGGCCGTCACCACCCTGTTTTGGGGAGCCGGTGCGGTCCTGCAGTTGATCGTGATCGAGTGGGGACGGCAGCATTTGGGCTATAGGCTCGACGAGGCCTCAATGCTGATGGGCGTCGCAGCCGTCGGCACCGTCGTAGGTTCGATTCTGGCGGGACGTATTCCCCTGCGCAAAGCCCTATGTGTTTTACCCGTCGGCGCGCTGATGGGTCTGGTAGTGCTGCTCATGCCTCTGGTGCAGAGTACGTGGGCGGTGTATGGCGTGCTGCTCTTGACCGGCGGGCTGGCCGGATTCTTTGTCGTACCCATGAATGCGCTGCTGCAGCACCGGGGACATGTCCTGTTATCGGCCGGCCACTCTATCGCCGTGCAAAACTTCAACGAACAGCTCAACATCCTGTTGATGGTGGCGATTTATACACTGATGCTGTGGCTGGAAATGCCCATCAACGTCATTATCGTGCTGTTTGGCGTGCTGGTTGCCATCCTGATGGTGTTGTTCATGCGCTGGAGCCGCCGCAACCTCAATGCGAATCCCGCATTGCACGAACAAATCGGCCAAGAGGGGCACGGCCACGCGATCAAGCAGCACTGAACGCCTGAGCGATGAGCGCCCGTGCTGTTGGGCGCTCATTTGATCGCCACGGCAATTATCCTGGGCGGCGTCTGTGTAGCGTGGCACTCGGCCTCGCGCCGTTGCCTCGCTGAACTCGTCCAGCCTTAAGGGCTGCGCCGTGATCAGGTCAGCGCCACCGCAAGCTGCAGATCCTGCCAGGCGCGCGCCTTTTCGACCGGGCTGCGCAGCAAATACGCTGGGTGATAACTGACCACGACGGGGATACGGTGCCCATCGTCCATGGTCCACACATGCTGGCGCCCACGCAAACTGCCTATCGTGGCATCCGTTCCCAACAGTGTCTGGGCGGCAAAACGGCCCAACACCAGAATCCGCTCTGGCCGAATCAGCTCGATCTGGCGCTTCAGATAGGGACTGCACGCGGCGATTTCCTCGGGCTTGGGATTGCGATTGCCCGGAGGCCGGCACTTGATCACGTTAGCGATAAAGACGTCTTTTTCGCGGCTCATCCCCACGGCGCTCAACATCGCGTCCAGCAGTTGACCAGAGCGCCCCACGAAAGGCAGGCCCTGACGGTCCTCTTGTTCGCCCGGCGCCTCGCCCACAACCATCCAGCGCGCAGGACGAGCTCCCATGCCGAAAACGGCATGGCGGCGCCCCTGGCACAGGCCGCAGGCAGTGCACTGCTGGACTTGCTCGCGCAAAGCGTCGAAATCGGTCGCGGCGACAACGGGTTCTGCCACAGGGGTCGGCGCACGCGCCGCGGGCGCCGCGCCTGCTGTTGGACGGGTCGGCGCCGACACAGGCCGCACGGGTGTGCCACCACGTTCGCTCTGCGCGGACGCCCCAGCAGTCGAAGCAGCGCCGGCAACAG
Organism: Bordetella tumbae; assembly: GCF_054780995.1. NCBI lineage: Bacteria > Pseudomonadati > Pseudomonadota > Betaproteobacteria > Burkholderiales > Alcaligenaceae > Bordetella > Bordetella tumbae. The sequence goes on along the minus strand of NZ_BAAGVG010000003.1, from coordinate 137,096 downwards.
GCGCTGCCACGCCACGGTGGCCCGCTGCGCCAGGAGCATCCGCGGCTCCGTCTGCATCGGGATGGCCGGCGCCGACTGCGGCACCCGAGCGAGTCGCTGGGCCACCGACGGTATCGGCGTGCCCCCCTGCCCGCAGCGCGTCTCTCGCCTGCGCCGCTGGGCCTTGGCGTGCGCCCGCATCGGGGTCTGATTCAGCCGCCTGCGCCGAGGCCGTCGACGCCGCCGATCCTGGCAGCGGATCTGCGGCTTTTAGCCACGTTTTCTCAATACCGATTTCGCGCAGCCAAAGCTTTTGCAGCGCATTGATGCGGGGAGCCTCCAGCGCGACACCGTCGGCCGTATGTGCCAGGTCGTCAAGCACCTGCGTCATTGCGACGATCCCTCGCTCACCAGCATTTTCTGCATCACCAAGGCGTCCTCGCGCTGTCCCTTACCCGTAGGATAATAGCCGCGCCGCACCCCGATACGCCGAAAACCGCATTTTTCATAGAATGCCAGTGCCGAGGTGTTGGACGGGCGAACCTCCAGCATCACGGCAGGTAAATCGTGTTGCCGCGCGATTTGCTCGCACCACCCCAGCAGCACGCTGCCGAATCCGTGGCGATGCTGTGCGCGAGACACGCCTATCACCAGCAAATGCGCCACATCAGGCGCCAGCATCACCAAGCAGAACCCGACAACGTTACCGCCCTGGCGCAACACGCAGGCCTCGTACCCGGATGCCAATGCATCGGCAAAATTGCCTCGCGTCCATGGGAACGCCTGCAAACTGGCCTCCAAATCGGCCACAGCCTCCACATCCGTCTCGGCCATGGGTTCAAGCACGGGTGCGGGCCAGGCGGGTGCGGCCTTGGGGTTGCCACCCAGACCGCGCTCACGTTCTGCCGTGGTGAAGGCAATTTTGTCTCGCACATACAGGGGTGCAGCCAACTCGGGAGCCGCAGCCTCGCCACGCAACCATGCCTGCCGCGCCAAATGCGCCACGGCGCTGGCCTGCGGCCGGGAGGCAGCGTTGCGCCGCCAATTTGCAGGCGGCGCCATCTCGGCCGCGTAAACGTCCCAGGCATCGCCTGCCAAACGGAGTGGCATTGTCCCAGGCGAAGCCATCAATCCTCCGACCAAGCCCCCCGCCAGACCGTCAACCAGCCCTCCGGCCAAGCCATGGCCCAGCCGCCCATTCTGGTCATTGGTCGCCCATGACGGCAGATGATGCGCCACCCATGGCACCGCCTCGTCCGCGGCGATCAGCATGGGAGCCTGCAAGGTCAGCCAGGGACGCTTGCTGTCTGCCCCATAAGCGTAGACGGCCAGATAGACCTCGTTCATCCGTGCATCCAGCGCCACCAGCACCCTGTCGCCCGGTTGAGCGCCGGTTTCGTACGCCACGGCCAGATGAGACACGACGGGCACGACGGGTATCCCCAGCGCCAAACCCATCCCCTGAGCAACGCCGCAAGCCACCCGCAAGCCCGTAAAGCCGCCAGGCCCCTGGCCGAACGCAATCGCGTCCAGATCGTCCGGCGTGAGCCCCGCCTGCTCCAGGAGCTGTCCCGCCATCGGCAGCAATCGCTCGGCGTGTTCCTGGGCGCCTTCGTGTTCCAGCACGGAAACCGTGCAGCCGGCATCGGTTTCGCGCAAAAGGGCCACCCCGCAACGCGAGGAGGAGGTTTCGAGGGCCAACAGGTTCAAATTCATAGGGGGAGATTGTACGAAATCCCAAGAACCCCCTTCTAGGACCAAGGGGGGGATTTCAACCTTAATGCGCAATGTGTAATATCTTGTGAATACCCACTAGCCGTTGATTCTTGTCACTGTTACATTTCCGGCCATGAATACGCAAAACACCAATCCCGTCCGCAAAATTCTCGTCGTCGATGACGATCCTCGCCTGCGCGATCTGCTGCGCAGGTACTTGTCGGAACAAGGATTCAACGTCTTTGTCGCCGAAGACGCCAAAGAAATGGGCAAGCTCTGGCAGCGCGAGCATTTTGACCTGCTCGTTCTGGACTTGATGCTGCCCGGTGAAGACGGTCTGTCGATCTGCCGCCGCCTGCGCGGTGGTCACGACAATACCCCCATCATCATGCTGACAGCCAAGGCCGAGGAAATCGACCGCATCGTCGGCCTCGAAATGGGCGCTGACGACTATCTGTCCAAGCCCTTCAACCCCCGCGAGCTGTTGGCTCGTATCAACGCCATCCTGCGCCGCCGGGGCACCGAAGAACATCCCGGGGCTCCCAGCCAGGAAAACGAGTCCATCGCGTTTGGACCGTATACCCTCAATCTGTCGACCCGTACGCTCACGCGCAACAACGAACAAGTCCCCATCACCACGGGCGAATTCTCCGTGCTCAAGGTCTTTGCGCGTCACCCCAAGATCCCGCTGTCGCGTGACAAGCTGATGGAATTGGCCCGCGGCCGCGAATACGAAGCCTTCGATCGCAGTCTGGACGTGCAAATCTCGCGTTTGCGCAAGCTGATCGAACCCAACCCGTCCAAGCCGGTCTTCATCCAGACGGTCTGGGGTCTGGGCTACGTCTTCGTTCCGGATGGCGGCAGCTGATCGTCCCAAAGGATCTCGACAAGCACGACGTCTTGTGCCCGGTGTACGCAGGATCCTCCGCAACCTGACCTCACGACTCAGGTTAGGGCTGTTCGGCCGCACGTTTTTGCTGCTGGCAGCCCTGATGCTCGTGAGCCTCGGGGCATGGCTGCAGGTTTTCTTCAGTATGGAACTAGGCCCGCGCGCCAACCAAATGGCGCAACGGGTCATTACGGCCGTCAATATCACCCGCACGGCGCTGATCTATTCCGACGACACCGAGCGCAGCAAGCTGCTGCTGGATCTGGCCACCAACGAGGGGATTCAGGTCTATCCTCGCGAGGTCACGGATTTCACCGAGGCCTTGCCCGAAGACGACTACTGGCAACGTGTCGCTCAGCATATACGTACCCGCTTTGGCCCCGAAACCCAGATCATGTGGGGCGTCAATCAAGTCCCGGGCTTCTGGGTCAGTTTCCAGATCAATCAGGACCTGTATTGGCTGGTCTTCGAACGCGAACAAATCGGCCTGACGGGCGGTATAGAATGGCTGGGCTGGGGTGCGACCGCCCTGCTGCTCTCTCTCGTGGGGGCTGCCGTCAGCGTAGGCTTTGTCAACCGGCCGCTCTCCCGATTAGCGCGGGCCGCGCAGGTATTGTCTCGTGGCGAAACGCCTGCCTCCCTGCCCGAAAATGGCCCGCTGGAGATCCGGGATCTCAACGCCTCGTTTAACCGGATGGCAAAAGACCTCCGGCAAGCCGAAGCCGATCGCGAACTCATGCTGGCAGGGATCTCGCATGATTTGCGCACCCCGTTGGCCCGTATGCGGCTCGAGATCGAAATGAGCGGCGTATCCGAGGATGCGCGCCAGGCGATCGACGATGACCTGGGGCAAATCGATCACAGCATCGGCCAGCTCATGGAATATGCCCGCCCCGCGGGCACGCTGCCCCAAGTCGCCACGAATATCTCTGAAGTCCTCGCAGAGCTATATGAACGCGAGCGCAGCCATACCGCCTCATTGGGCGGTAATCTTGACGCGTTCATCGAACCCGACCTGCACGCCCGCGTAACGGCCCTGGACCTCAGGCGCGTCGTCAGTAACCTCATCGAAAATGCGCGCCGCTACGGCCGCTCTGCCGACGGCCAGGCTCATCTCATCATGAGCCTGCATAGCGAAGGCGGCTCGCTGATCATCGAGGTCTCTGACCGCGGGCCGGGCATCGCCCCCGATGACGTCGATCGCCTGCTCCGTCCCTTTTCACGGGGCGAAGCTGCCCGCACTGGCGTCAGTGGGGCGGGCTTGGGCTTGGCCATTGTTGAACGCTTGCTCAAACACGTAGGCGGGTCATTGAAAATGCTGGAACGCCAGGGCGGCGGATTGACCGCACGGATAGAGATTCCCAAAGCTCGATTTAGAAATTATCAATTAGACAGCGATAGCCAATAGCGTAAAATTTGGGTCTTAGCACGCGATACTGTGTGCCTTCATTCCACCCAACAACTTACGGGAGCATTCATGAAAACTGTTGGCGATAAACTCGAGCCCTTCAAGGTTGCCGGTGTCAAGCCTGGCTTCAATCAGCACGAAGAAAACGGTGTTTCGGCGTTCGAAGACATCACCGAAAGCTCCTTTCCCGGTAAGTGGAAAATCATCTACTTCTACCCGAAAGACTTCACGTTCGTGTGCCCGACCGAAATCGTCGGTTTCAACAAACTGGCCAACGACTTCGCAGACCGCGACGCCGTTCTGTTGGGCGGTTCGGTGGACAACGAGTTCGTAAAGCTGGCATGGCGCCGTGAGCATCCGGACCTGAACAAGCTGGGTCACTACCAATTCGGCGACGTCACCGGCTCGCTGATCGACCAACTGGGCATCCGTGACAAAGAAGCTGGCGTGGCTCTGCGCGCTACCTTCATCGTCGACCCGGACAACACCATCCAGCACGTGTCGGTCAACAACCTGAACGTGGGTCGCAACCCCGAAGAAATCCTGCGTTTGCTCGACGGTCTGCAAACCGATGAGCTGTGCCCTTGCAACCGTACGGTTGGCGGCGCAACGCTGTAATTTCTCAGCCCGGCCCTGCCGGGCTTTTCCTGATCCAGATTATAGGTAAAAACTATGGAATTCATCTCAGCCATCAAGGAACAACTGCCGGATTGGGCCAAAGACATTCGCCTGAATCTGGACGGCGTGATTGCTCGCTCGACGCTGGCCCCGGAAGACGCCGTAGGCGCAGCGCTGTCGGCCGCCTTTGCGGCGCGCAGCCCCGTGCTGATCGAGGCGTTCAAAAGCGGCCTGTCGGAAACCGACGCCAATGCCGCACTGACGGCCTCGGCGTTGATGGGCATGAACAATATCTGGTATCCCTACGTTGAGATGACCGGCGACGATCAACTCAAAAGCCTGCCGGCTCAATTGCGTATGAATGCATATGCGACGCATGGTGGGGTAGATAAGAAACGCTTTGAGCTGTTTGCCTTGGCGGCTTCTATCATCGGCAAATGCCATTTCTGCGTGCAGTCGCACTATGAGAATCTGAAGAAAGATGGGTTCAGTGTGGAGCAGTTGCGGGATGTGGGGAGGATTGCGGCTGTGGTGAATGCTGCGGCGTTGTCGTTGGCGGCGCAAGGGAAGTGATTTTGCTGTAGGGTGTTTAGTAGTAGTACTTATGGACGTCGATGCGGGGCAGTGGCCGCGTGGGGGCTTCACGTGGCCGGTCCGGCGCCCTGCGCGCCGGACACCGTGTTCGCTCACCTCGTCCGCGCCTTCGCGCTCCCTACGGTGTCCGCTCCACTCGGCCACGAGGCGCCCCCACGCGGCCACTGCCCCGCATCGACTCGCAGTAACTCAAGCTCATCACATCGCTGGCACGGCTTTCTTGCTTGGCGTTTTTCTGCATCAGCCTGGGTGAAGAGAAGGATCTTGCAGGGCTGCGATTTTCGGGGGCCCTGCACCCCCGAAAATCGCGTTCGGGATCGGCATGCACAGGCTGTGGCACCGTTGCATGACAAAAGATCTCTCGAGTCACATTGACGTAATGCCACTCATGGCGCTCGTTATAGCGCGGCTCGACGACCAATAGAACTCCTAGCTCGCCCTAAGCACCAAACCGCAAAAAAAGCCCTTCACTCCATTCTAGCCAGCAAGGCAACCACGGTAGCGGCAATTCCTTCTTTACGCCCCAGATACCCCAGCCCCTCGTTAGTCTTGGCCTTGATGTTGATCACGTCCACCTCAACGCCAACATCAGCAGCGATATTCGCCACCATCGCGGCTGCATGAGGACCGATTTTCGGCGCTTGGGCATGAACGGTAGCGTCGATATTCACCGGCACCCACCCGGCCGCGCGAATTTTGGCAACAGCATCTCGCAATAGCACACGACTGTCGGCGCCCTTATAGGCAGGATCCGTGTCCGGGAAATGCCGCCCGATGTCGCCCAATCCAGCCGCCCCAAGCAACGCATCCGTCACCGCATGCAGCAACACATCCGCATCCGAATGCCCCTGTAAGCCATGCGTATGCGGAATCGTGACGCCGCCGATAATCAACGGACGGCCCATCACCAAGGCATGCACGTCAAAGCCCTGACCGACTCGGAAAGGAAAACTCATTCAATACTCCAGAAAAAACTTGCTGCCCCCAAGGAGGCATTTTCGCCTTGTGGCGGCCCGGCGGCGAGAAAAAACCCCACGTCGCGCCTTTGGCTTGCTGCCCCCCCAGGAGGCATTTTCGCCTTGTGGCGGCCCGGCGGCGAGAACCCCCCCACGCCGCGCCTTTGGCTTGCTGCCCCCCAGGGGGGCATTTTTTTGCCTTGGGGCGGCCCGGCGGCAAAAAGCAGCGTCAAAGCCATGTCCCCATCAATTCAAAATCATCCGGCCACGTCACCTTGAAATTGCGTAACGACCCGGGTACCAGCAAAGGCGTATAGCCAGCCGCCTCAATCGCCGACGCCTCATCAGTAACCGCCACCCCCGCAGATTGCGCGCTCGCCAATGCCGTGCGCAGCAGGCCAGCCCGGAACATCTGAGGAGTCTGTGCCAGCCATAACCCCTCGCGATCCAGCGTTGCACGCACCCGGGGCTCAGCATGAGTTGACGAGTCACTTGGGACACCATTGTCACTAGTCCCGTCACCAACCGGCATCAATGCCTGGGCAGCAGACTGGCCGCGCGAAGTCCCGGTATCGAGCCTGCGCTGCGATTTCACCGTATCCGCCACCGGCAATGCCAGCAGTCCGCCCACAGCGTCAAAAAGGCAAGCATCGATCAGACGAGCCAAAGCCCCCGCCGGCAAACCAGGACGCGCTGCATCGTGGACCAGCACCCAGTCATCATCTGCCGCCCCACTGTCGGCCAACGCCGCTGCCACCGTCTCAGCCCGTGTGGGGCCTCCACACGGCCTGCAGACGGTGCGGGGCAAGCCAGCCAGGGCCTCAGCGGCCCAGCCGTCATCGGCAGACACTGCCACCCGCACCTGGGCAATACGGGCGTCCGCCAGCAACGCCTGCACCGCGTGGCGCAGCATAGGCTGCCCCGCAATCAGGCGATATTGCTTGGGCGGGCCCGATTCACCGGCCCGTGTAGCACGCTGGCCGACGCCGGCGGCAGGAACAATTGCAATTAGAGAGTCAGTCATGGCCGAGAGATTTTATAATCTTCCGCCTGATGTCTGATTCCTCACTCCTGAATGCGGCCTCGCGGATCCCCGCCACTGCCGCCACACTGTCCGCCCTGAAACCCGGCGCACGCTACGCGCAGCCGCGTCCACCAGGCTCGGCCGACGCATGGCTATTGGCCGACCTCGCCCGGCAAAGCGGCCGGCCGCTTGTCGTTCTGACGGCGGCTCCCCTGGAGGCACAGCGGCTCGCCGACGAGATCCCCCAGTTCGCGCCCGACCTGCGGGTACGGCAATTGCCCGACTGGGAAACGCTGCCGTACGACGCGTTCTCGCCCCATCAGGATTTGGTGTCGGAACGCCTGCATACCCTGCATGCCCTCATGCAGCATACGGTCGATGTGCTGCTCGTGCCGGTCACGACGGCCCTGTATCGTCTGGCCCCGCCCTCGTTTCTGGCTGCCTATACGTTCTCGTTCAAGCAGAAAGACAAGCTGGACGAGGCCGCGCTGCGCGCCCAACTGACATTGGCAAACTACGCCCACGTCACCCAGGTCACGGCGCCCGGGGAGTTCTGTCTGCGCGGGGGATTGATCGATCTGTTCCCCATGGGGTCGGCGGTGCCCTACCGGCTGGACCTGTTTGACGACGAAATCGAGTCCATACGCAGCTTTGACGTCGACACGCAACGCAGTCTGTACCCGGTGCGCGACGTACAGTTGCTGCCGGGCCGCGAGTTTCCGATGGACGAAGAATCGCGCAATCGATTCAGGGCACGTTTTCGCGAGGAATTCGAAGGCGACCCGTCACGCGCCTTGCCCTACAAAGATATCGGCAACGGCATCGCTTTTGCCGGTGTCGAGTATTACCTGCCGCTGTTCTTTGACGAGACCGCAACGCTATTCGACTATCTGCCGGCCGATGCGATTACCGTCACATTGGGCGATATCGAAGACGCGATCCAACGCTTCAGCCAGGACACCAGCACTCGTTATACGTTCCTGAAAAGCGACCGCGAGCGCCCTGTACTGCCGCCCTCGGCCCTGTTTCTGGACAGCGAAGGGCTGCATGGCCGATTCAAGGCGTTTCCGCGCCTGGCATTGACCGAGGGAGCACCGCATCCGGATTTCTCCACGGCGCCCAACGTCAGCATCAGCCGCCGCGCCGAAGACCCCATCGCTCGCCTGCGCGCCTTGTTGGCGCGCGGCGAATCGCGCGTCTTGCTGTGCGCAGATTCGGCAGGCCGGCGCGAAACGCTGGCGCAAATGCTGACCGAGTTCGAGCTGCCACCGGATGCGCAGCCGGAAACGCTGCAGGAATTTCTCGTTTCTCAGTCCTCTTTTGCCCTGCTCGCGGCGCCGTTGTCGGCGGGCTTTGGCATCCCTTCGGCCGAACTGCTGTTTCTCACCGAAAACGACCTGTATCCGGGCAATGCCGGTGGAACGCGGCGTGGCCGGCGCGATCAGGAACGCACCAGCAACGTCGAAGCCATGGTGCGGGACTTGTCCGAGTTGCGCGCCGGCGACCCAGTCGTCCACGCGCAGCACGGCATCGGGCGATACCATGGCCTGATCAACATGGACATGGGCGACGGCGAGATGGAATTCCTGCATCTCGAATACGCCAACGGCAGCACGTTATACGTGCCCGTTTCGCAGCTGCATGTCATTGCCCGCTATAGCGGCGCAGACCCCGATGCCGCACCGCTGCATCAACTGGGATCGGGCCAATGGGACAAGGCTCGCCGCAAAGCCGCCCGCCAGGTGCGCGACACGGCCGCCGAACTGTTGGCGCTGTACGCACAACGCGCGGCACGCGAAGGCTATACCTTTAACCTGCCCATCAACGACTATGAAGCCTTTGCCGAAGGCTTTGGCTTCGAAGAAACGCCCGACCAGGCTGCCGCGATTCAAGCCGTCATTAGCGACATGACCTCGGGCCGCCCGATGGATCGCCTGGTGTGCGGCGACGTCGGCTTTGGCAAAACCGAAGTCGCGCTGCGCGCCGCCTTTCTGGCCGTCGCCAATGGCAAACAGGTGGCTTTGCTCTGCCCCACGACACTGTTGGCCGAACAGCATGCCCAGACCTTTGCCGACCGCTTTGCCGATTGGCCTGTGCGCGTGGTCGAGCTCTCGCGTTTCCGTTCCTCAAAAGAAGTCGCCGATGCCATCACAGGCATCAACGATGGCCGTGTCGACATCGTGATCGGCACGCACAAGATCCTGTCTAAAGACGTACGTTTCAAGCGCCTGGGCCTGGTCATCATCGACGAGGAACACCGTTTTGGCGTACGCCAGAAAGAGGCGCTGAAGGCCCTGCGCGCCGAAGTCGATGTCTTGACGCTGACCGCCACGCCCATCCCGCGCACCCTGGGCATGTCGCTCGAAGGCATACGCGATTTCTCCGTCATTGCCACCGCACCGCAAAAGCGTTTGGCGATCAAGACCTTTGTCCGTCGCGAAGACGGCAGCACCATACGTGAGGCCCTGCTGCGCGAACTCAAGCGTGGCGGCCAGGCCTATTTCCTGCACAACGAAGTCGAGACCATCCACAACCGTCGCGCGCGCCTCGAAGAACTCGTACCCGAAGCCCGCATCGCCGTCGCGCACGGCCAAATGCCCGAGCGCGAGCTGGAACAAGTGATGAAGGGCTTTTATCAGCAGCGCTTTAACGTGTTGCTATGTACCACCATCATCGAAACGGGCATCGACGTGCCCAGCGCCAACACCATCGTCATCCATCGCGCCGATCGCTTCGGCCTGGCGCAATTGCACCAGCTGCGCGGCCGGGTCGGGCGCTCTCACCACCAGGCTTATGCTTACCTGATGACGCCTGGCGAAGACGCGATTACCTCCAACGCCAAAAAACGTTTGGAAGCGATTCAGGCGATGGAAGAGCTGGGCTCTGGTTTTTATCTCGCCATGCACGATCTGGAAATCCGCGGCACGGGCGAAGTCCTGGGCGAATCGCAATCCGGCAACATCCACGAAATCGGCTTCTCGATGTACAACGAGATGCTCAACGAGGCCGTGCGCGCGCTCAAGGCAGGCGAAGAACCCGATCTGGATGCGCCGTTCAACCTGGCATGCGAGGTCAATCTGCATGCTCCGGCGCTGCTCCCCTCCGACTATTGTGCGGATGTGCATGCACGTCTGGCTATCTACAAACGCCTATCGCACGCCGAAGACGAAGACGATCTGATCCGCATCCAGGAAGAACTCATCGATCGCTTTGGCAAACTGCCCGAGGCCGCACAAGTACTGCTGACGACGCACCGCCTGAGACTGGCGGCGCAACCGCTGGGCATCATCAAGATCGATGCCAGCGAAAACCAGGCACTGATCCAGTTCGGCCCCAAAACCACGGTCGATCCCGCTCGGATCATCGAGCTGATACAAAAACAGCGCCATATCAAATTGGCCGGCCCGGACAAGTTACGCATCGAGTTCACCGTCGTCAAAGTCTCCACGCGTGCCGATGCCGTACGCGCGGTACTGCGCTCATTGAAATAGCCCATGCGTGCCGACGAACTCGATCAAACACCCTTTGCATGGCGCTGAAAATGCGCCTGCAAAATAGTCTCTTTCAGGTCCGCGTTATGCTTTGAGCTGCATTCGCACGCACCGGCCCTTCACCGACACACTTTCTGCCATGTCTACCACTCATCTCGTCATTCAATCCCCAGCACTCGGCGCTGCGCAGGTCGAACAATTAGCGGCCCTGGCGCAAGCTCAAGGCGTCGTCCATCTCAGCGCCACAGCCTCTCGTCTATTGGACGTATCGCAAGACGCCGACGTGCGCACACAGGTCACGGCCTGGGGAGAACAGCACGGCATCGACACGGCATTCGTACCTGCCGGCGTTCGTCTGTCGCAATGTAAAGTATTGGCGATGGACATGGATTCCACGCTGATCAACATCGAGTGCATCGACGAAATCGCCGGCGTCGCCGGGGTCAAACCCAAAGTCGCCGAGATCACCGAGGCGGCGATGCGAGGCGAGATCAAGGACTTCTCGGAAAGCCTGCGCCGTCGGGTGGCCTTGCTGGAGGGCACCCCGGCATCGGCACTGGAACAGGTATATGCAGACAAACTGCGCCTGAATCCGGGTGCGGAGCAATTGATATCAACGGCACAGGCGGCCGGGATCAAGGTGCTATTAGTGTCAGGGGGATTCACGTTCTTTACAGAACGCCTGCGCCAACGCCTGAATCTCGATAGCGCGTATGCCAACACCTTGGAAATCAAAGATGGCGTGCTGACTGGCAAAGTGCTCGGCGATATTTTGGATGCAGACGCCAAACTGATGCATCTGCGCGCGTTCGCGCAAACATATGACGCACGTCCAGACCAGATCATTGCTCTGGGTGATGGGGCTAATGATCTCAAGATGTTGGGGTTTGCCCGCTATGCGGTGGCTTATCGGGCCAAGCCGATTGTGAGACAGCAGACGCCTTATGCGTTGAATGTAGCGGGGTTGGATGGCGTGCTGAATTGGTTCGAAGGCGGTCTGGGTGCTTAGCCTTCGTAGGCAGTGACGTTTGCCGCGAGAAGGATGTTGCAGGATTGCCATAACTGGGCGCCTAGGGGCGCGCCAGTTACAGCGATCGAGATCTGCATGCGGCTGCCGTGGCGCCTATTACCCCTCTGCATCCCTTAATAGAGACCGAGTTGACTCATCGTCTGGATTGTTCCGCACATACTCGCGTACCCGAGAGATATCACCACCCAAGTTAAGTAACGTTTGTGCGGAGTCACGCTCATGGTCCGTAAATGCGGCCACCAACGCCTGCGAGACATCCGCCCCAAAAGCGATGAGCCCTTTTGCAAGGTCAATGTCGCCGTCATTAACCGCATAGTACAAGTCGTTATGGAGATCGGTCTTTGGCGCTACCGCACCTAAGTCTCTCAGTGCGTTTACCAACTCGATATTGCCCTGCCCAGTTGCGCGAACCAGGGCGATGCTAGCCTCTGGGCCGACGTCAATGCCAGCGGCGATGCCCACTTTCAATAATTCTGTATTGCCCTGCTCAACGGCGTGGCTTAACGCCCGTTCACTGCGTTGATTAAACTCTACGCCCGCGGCCACCAACGTCCGTGCCAGATTTGTATTGCCTTCGGTAATCGCGCGCTCCAATGCATGCGTCCCCTTAATCAGTCGAGGGATAAACTGCTTTAGCGCCGATACGTCATTCCTCTGTGCTGCCACATCGAGCATGTCGAACACGTCGATATCCTTCTTCTCAATGAAGGCCTTTGCTAGCTCCTCTTGCCCTACCTCGAGTAGCTCGGCCACCATCTCATACGGCTCATAGCCCACATCAAGCATAAAAGACAACAGCTCCGTGCCAGCATCCCGTTGCCGTTGCCACTCATACCGTGAGGCGAACGCCAAGACCACGAGCGGACTCGCGCCCGCAGCGGCCAGTACACGGCCCAACGGTACGTTGCCGCCGCGAGAGAGGTCCAACATTACTCGAGCGGCAGCATCCTCCTTCCCATCCTCAATCTCACCCTCAAAGAGCTCCTTGATTGCCGCCCAGTCGCCCAGCACAACGGCACGCAGCAGATCAGCACATTTCTGATTGGCCGAGGCCTCATATGCGTCGGCCAACACCATTAACTGCGCCCGAGTGTCGGTCCTCGCAGGATCAGCAATATCGTCGCGCGCGTAAAGGATGTTTGCTAGCAGCGTAATGTCGTCGTCGCCGGTCTGCTGCATTGCCGCCCGTACCTCCGCCACGTCGCGGGCCGCATTCTGTAGCGTCTGCTCAATCGTAGACCGTTCGGCAGACGAGGCGTGATGCAGTGCGGCAGGAACCTTCGCACCGGCAGCAATCAGAACTTTAATCGCCGTCGGATCCTTCGCATCCTTGGCGATCTCATACAAGGTTCGTGACGGGTCCACCCCGGCACTGATCAAAACTGCCAGTCGCTCAATCACGCCTGCCGGATATTCGTGGCCGCCCAGGGCCAACGCGGTCAATTTCTCCGAGGAGTCCGCGTCTGCGTCGACCAATACCTTGACCGCTCTCTTATTACCGGCCTCTAACACGTGCGCCAACGCCGCAGCAAAGTCTAGCCCCTCAGCGAGCAATAGTTCGACAGCATGCTGATAGCCGCTCTCCGCCAACTCCACCAATACCCGGGTTTTATCCAGTGCGTTATTCGGCGCGTTACCAAGCAGGAATCTCACCGCGTCGACGTTGGCGTTCTTGGCATGGTGGATCAGCGCCTGCTCACCCGATGCTCCCAGCATCAATAACTTTTGGACAGCGTCTTTGTTGATGATCCTTTCCGCGAGCGCCTGCTTCAGCGCTTCGGTCGGATCTGCTCCGGCCGCTATCAAAGTCCGTACCGCCATCGCAGAGGCAACGCCGACCTGGTTCCACATCGTCGATACCACTCTCATCAAGGTATATGACGGGTCCATGCCTGCAGCAATGAAGGTTTTTGCACTATCTATGTCGCCTTGCTCACAAGCCTCGCGCAGCTGTTGCCTTGCGTCACGGAATCGGAAGTCCAAACTTCGAATGTCACGCTGGATCGCCAACGTAAAGGCCGCGGACATATCCCCTGCGGTTTCCAGCAAGAGCTGCGCGGCGGCGATTGTGTGTGATTTGTCCTTTAGCCGGCTTTCCGAGCAATTCACGTCGTCGCCGACGTGGACGGTCGATCCGTTCTCAATCAAGGATTTGCTCAGCGAGATATTGCCTCTCTCCACAGCAAGCATTAGCGGCGTGTAACCCTCTCGATTCCGTGCATTCAACGCCTGATGACCCGCTGGCAACTTGGCAAGCATCTGCGCAGCAATCTCGTGTCTGCGCAATGAAATAGCCAGGTGAATTGGAGTCTGCCCCTCATCATCGATGGACGACAAGTCTGGCTCATACTGATTGAGAATCTCAACGGCGGTACGCACGTCAGCGCCTTTAATAGCTGCAAATAAACTCGCGAGGTGCTGCGTGGCGATTAAACCGTCAGAAGGCGTGTAGGAGGGAATGTTAGCGACTGAGTCCGGATTGATATTCATTGTCGAGCGGCCTTCGAGCAGGGGATGAAAAAGGAGGCCGTTGCGCTTCTCCAACATATCCGTTGGCACGTGCGACAACTACTCGGCCCATTTCCCGCTTAAGTGACCGCAGCACAGCAACGGTTCCATCGAACTGCTGTACGGACTTGTGGTGGCCTGATTCCGGTGGACATACCGGTAGGTTGATTAGCGGACGACCTATATTTATTAATTAATCCGCGCGCGCCACAGGATGTCGCTTGAACAGATACCGAAACACAAAGCCCGGATATCCCAGCACCAGATATAAACTCAAGGTAATCGCGTAAAACTCCCACCCCTGCGCAAACGGATTCCCCAAGGCCGCTTCAAAAGCAAACCCCAGGCCCATCACAATTGCGTAATACAGCAAAAGCTCAACCATACGCAGCCAGAACGGCTTGACCACGGCGCCCCGTTTCCACGGCAGCACCGTCAACACTCGCTCAGTCAAAAACGGCAAATTCGCGCTGACTAAAGCAAGAGCGATGAGCAGCCAAACAGCCAGGGTCTGGTTCATGACCATCCCCCTATCGTGTTCGACCGCATCATCGCCCTATTACGCACAGGTATCGCCTACCTCACAGACCCAGAGAGGTCTGAATCGCGTGCACACACAGCGCCATCAAGCCGCCCGGCAGAATGCCCAGCACCAGGATCAATGCGCTATTGACCGACAAGATACCGCAATGGCTGCAAGGTGCCGCGATCTTGCCCGCATCAGCCGCTGGCTCGTCAAAGTACACCACCTTGACCACGCGCAGGTAGTAGAACGCGCCGATCAGCGAGAACACCACCGCCACCACAGCCAACCACACGTAGCCGGCGTCCACCAGCACTTGCAGAACAGCCAGCTTCGCGTAGAAGCCCACCATCGGGGGAATACCCGTCAGCGAAAACATCAACAGCAGCAGCAACGCGGCATGCCACGGGCTGCGACGGTTCAGGCCTTTGAGGTCATCGATCTGCTCGCACTCAAAACCCTGACGCGACAACAGCAGAACCATGCCAAAAGTGCCCAGCGTGGTCAGCACATAGATCAGCATGTAAAACAACGACGCACCGTAGGCATTCGCCGATGCATCGGGCTTGCCTGCCACGACACCCGACATCAACCCCAACAGAACGAAGCCAACATGCGAAATCGTGGAATACGCCAGCATGCGCTTGAAGTTCGTCTGCGCGATCGCAGTCAGGTTACCAATGGCCAACGACAGAATCGCCAGGATCATCAGCATCGGTTGCCAATCGGCAGCCAGACCATGCAGGCCTTCGACCAGCAAACGCAGCGTAATCGCAAACGCAGCCAGCTTCGGTGCAGCACCCAGGATCAGCGTCACAGCAGTCGGGGAACCTTGGTAAACGTCAGGCACCCACATATGGAACGGCACTGCACCCAGCTTGAACGCCAGACCTGCGACCAGGAACACCACGCCGAACACCAGCGCCATATTTTCCTGTTTGCCCGCCGCGATGACATTGGAAATCTCGACGATATCCAGATGGCCGGTCGCCCCGTACACCATGGACATGCCGTACAGCAGGAAACCCGAGGCCAACGCGCCCAGCACGAAGTATTTCATGGCGGCTTCGGTGGCGACCACATCGTCGCGACGCAGTGCGATCAGGGCATACAGCGCCAGAGACATCAGCTCCAGGCCCAGATACACGCTGATCAGGTTGCCCGCCGAGATCATCACCATCTGACCCAACAGAGCCATCAGCGACAACACATACAGCTCACCGCCGCGCAGCATGTCGCGGACTTGCGCGTAGGCACGGCCATAAATCAGCGTCACCGCAACGGCAATGTACGACGCGACCTTGAGCAGGTGCGACAGATTGTCGGCCACATACAGGCCATTAAACGTACGACCCACCGTGCCGTTTTTCCATTGCAACAACGAGACGACGGTCACCACGCCCAAGGCCAGCAGCGTCAGCACAAAAGTCGGCTTGCGCTCGGGATGAGTACTGATCGCATCGATCAGCAGAATCGCCAGACCGAAAATCAGTAACAGAATCTCGGGCGTAGCCAGGGCGAAATCAATGTGAGATTGCATCATGAGTCAGTCTTACAGTTTCGAGATGGCAACGTGTTGCAGCAGGGCCTCGACCGAAGCATGCATGACGTCGGTAAAGGGCTTGGGATAGATACCCATGTACAACACAGCGATAGCCATCACGCCAAGAATCAGGAATTCGCGGCTGTTGATATCGGTGAGTTCACGCACATGGTCGTTGGCGATATCGCCAAAGGCCACGCGCTTGACCATCCACAGCGAGTACGACGCACCCAAAATCAGCGCCGTCGCAGCCAGCAGACCGATCCAGAAATTGTGCTCGACCGCACCCATGATGACCATGAACTCGCCCACGAAACCGCTCGTGGCGGGCAAGCCGCTATTGGCCATGGAGAACAGCACAAAGAACGTCACAAAACGCGGCATGACGTTGATCACGCCTCCGTAATCAGCAATGCGCCGCGAGTGCATGCGGTCATACAGCACCCCGATACACATAAACATCGCACCCGACACGAAACCGTGCGAGATCATCTGCACGATCGCACCCTCGACACCAGCGGTGTTGAAGATGAAAAAGCCCAGGGTCACAAAGCCCATGTGCGCCACGGACGAATATGCGACCAGCTTTTTCATGTCGTCTTGCACGATGGCGACGAGGCCGATGTAGATCACGGCGATCAGCGACAGCGTGATCATCAGGCCAGCCAGGCTATGCGAGGCGTCCGGAGCGATCGGTAACGAAAAACGCAGGAAGCCGTAGGCGCCGAGCTTGAGCATGATGGCTGCCAGCACGATCGAGCCGCCGGTGGGCGCCTCGACGTGAGCATCCGGCAACCAGGTGTGCACCGGCCACATCGGCACCTTGACCGCGAAAGCCGCGAGCAAGGCCACAAAGATCAGGATCTGCGGCGTATGGCCCAGTTTGACTTGGTGCCAGGTCAGGATATCGAACGAGCCGCCCGAGACGTTCCACAGGTAGACGAATGCAACCAGTGTCAGCAACGAGCCCATCAGCGTGTACAAGAAGAACTTGAACGCGGCATAGACACGGTTGGGACCGCCCCACACCCCGACGATGATGTACATCGGGATCAGCGTCGCCTCGAAGAACACGTAGAACAGCATGCCGTCCAGCGCCACGAACACGCCCACCATCAGACCCGAAAGGATCAGGAAGGCGGCCATGTACTGCGACACGCGGCTGGTGATGACCTCCCAGCCAGCCAGCACCACGATGATGGTGATGAAGGCGGTCAGCAGCACGAACCACAACGAGATACCGTCGATACCGAGGTGATAGTTGACGTTGAAGGCTTCGATCCAGGAAGTCTTTTCGACGAACTGCATGGCAGCCGTCGAGGAATCAAAACCGGTGTACAGCGGAATCGTGACCAGAAAGCCCGCAATCGCGCCAATCAAAGACAAGCCACGTGTCAGCCCAGGCCGGTCGTCGCGGCCCAGGGCCAGCACCAGCAGGCCGAATGCGATCGGAACGAAGATCGCAAGCGTTAGCCAGGGAAAAGTGTTGGATGCCATGTCGCTTGCCGTCATTGGGGAATCAGCACAAAGAAAGTAATCAGAGCCATGATGCCGATGATCATCGCGAACGCGTAGTGATAGATATAACCGGACTGCAGATGACGGCTGATCGCGGCCACCCAGCCCACCACACGAGCGCTGCCATTGACCAGCAAGCCATCGATCAAGCCACGGTCACCGCGTTGCCACAGGCTGTAGCCCAGGCAGCGCGCGCCGCGCGCGATGATCTGTTCGTTGACCCAGTCGACGAAGTACTTGTTCTCAAGCACTTTGTTCACGCCCGACAAGCTGGACTTGATCGCAGCCGGGACCTTGGGGTTGATCAGGTAGCAGTACCAGGAGACCACTGCGCCTGCGACCACCAGCCAGAACGGCAAGGTCTGGAACGCATGCATGCCGAAGGCCACCCAGCCGTGCCATTCTTCGTGCAGTT
Source organism: Bordetella tumbae (assembly GCF_054780995.1). Classification (NCBI taxonomy): domain Bacteria; kingdom Pseudomonadati; phylum Pseudomonadota; class Betaproteobacteria; order Burkholderiales; family Alcaligenaceae; genus Bordetella; species Bordetella tumbae. The sequence continues at coordinate 118,884 of NZ_BAAGVG010000003.1, read as the reverse complement.
CGTGCATGGCGGGATGCTGCGGCAGCACCTTGATCACGCCGTCGAAGAAACCGCCGAACAGCATCGGGTCGACCACCCAGGCGCCGATCAGCACCGACGGGATCGCCAGCAACACCAGAGGCAGCGTCACGACCCACGGGGACTCGTGCGGCGTACCGCCATGATGGCCATGATCGTCATGACCGTGGCTGTGATCGTCGTGACCATGGTCGTCATGACCATGACCGTGAGCGTGGCCGCCGCTGGTATCAAAGCGTTCTTTGCCATGGAAAACCAGGAAATACACGCGGAACGAGTACAGCGAGGTCACGAACACGCCAATCAGGGTCGAGTAATAAGCAAAAGTCGCGCCCCACACGTTGGCGGCACCCGCTGCCTCGATGATGTGTTCCTTGGAATAGAAACCCGAGAAGAACGGCGTGCCCACCAAGGCCAACGTGCCCAAGAGGAACGTGATCCAGGTAATCGGCATGTACTTGCGCAAGCCACCCATGTTGCGGATGTCCTGATCGTGGTGCATGCCGATGATGACCGAGCCTGCCCCCAGGAACAACAGCGCCTTGAAGAACGCGTGCGTCATCAAGTGGAAGATCGCGACCGAGTAGGCCGAGGCGCCCAGCGCCACCGTCATGTAACCGAGCTGCGACAGTGTCGAATACGCCACCACGCGCTTGATGTCGTTCTGGATGATGCCCAGGATACCCAGGAACAGCGCGCCGATCGCGCCGATCACGATGATGAACGACAGTGCCGTATCCGACAGTTCGAACAGGGGCGAGAAACGCGCCACCATGAAGATACCGGCGGTCACCATGGTGGCCGCGTGGATCAGCGCCGAGATCGGGGTCGGGCCTTCCATCGAGTCGGGCAGCCAGGCATGCAACGGCACCTGGGCCGATTTACCCATCGCGCCGATGAACAGGCAGATACATGCCACGGTCAACAGCATCCAATCCGAACCGGGCAGCGTTTGAGCGGCCAGCGTATCGGCTTGGGCGAACACCTCACCGTAATGCATGGTACCGGTGTAGGCGAACAGCAGGCCAATCCCCAGTACGAAACCGAAGTCACCGACGCGGTTGATCAGGAACGCCTTCATGTTGGCGAAAATCGCCGTCGGACGGGTGTACCAGAAACCGATCAGCAGATACGACACCAGGCCCACGGCTTCCCAACCGAAGAACAGCTGAACCATGTTGTTGGACATGACCAGCATCAGCATCGAGAACGTGAACAGCGAGATGTAGGCGAAAAAGCGTTGATAGCCGGGGTCATCCGCCATGTAGCCGATGGTGTAGATGTGCACCATCAACGACACCGAGGTGACCACCACCATCATCATGGCCGACAGCGGATCGATCAGGAAACCGATCTCGAGCTTGGTCTGGCCGATCAGGCTCCAGGTGTAGACGGCGCCGTCAAAGGTGTGGCCGTTGAGCACATCGCGCAACACGATCACCGAGCCGATCGCGGAGATCAACACCCCCAGGATGGTGATGACGTGCGACCCGCGGCGGCCAATGGGCCGGCCCAGGAACCCGGTGCCGAACAGCCCGGCGAGGATCGCACCGGCCAAAGGGGCCAGCGCGATCAGCAAGTACAGATTGGGTGAACTAGACATTTTCTTCCAATACCCCGTCAGCCCTTCAGGCGATCGAGTTCGTCAACGTTGATCGTGTTCAGGTTACGGAACAGCAGCACCAAGATCGCCAGACCGATGGCGGCTTCAGCAGCGGCCACCGTCAGGATGAAGAACACGAACACCTGGCCGGCGGTATCGCCAAACCAGCTGGAAAACGCCACGAAGTTCATGTTGACGGCCAAAAGCACCAGCTCGATGGACATCAGCAGGATGATCAGATTGCGGCGGTTCAGGAAGATGCCGAAGATGCCGATGGCGAACATGATCGCCCCCAGCACCAAATAATGAGCCAGCGTCAACGTCATTGTTTTTCTCCTTGGGCACCGTCGGCCGGCTTGGCAGCGCGGCCCTGGGCACGATCGCTCTGTGCAGGCATGCTGACCAGACGGAAACGGTCTTTGGCACGCACGCGCACGGCGGCGGCGGGGTCGTTGTACTTGGCGTCGCGACGGCGGCGCAGGGTCAGCGAGATGGCGGCAACCATACCGACCAGCAGCAACGCGGCGCCGACTTCGACGGCGTACACGTACTGCGTGTACATCGCCTCGCCCAGGGCACGGCTGTTGTTGTAGTCGCCGGCAGTCACCGCCTGCGGGCCCGCGCCGTACCAGGTGCTGGCCAGCACGAACGACATTTCAAGCACCAGCACGACACCGATGATCAGCCCCAGCGGCAGATAGGTCTTGAGTCCGCCGCGCAAGGTGTCGATACGGATATCGAGCATCATGACCACAAACAAGAACAGGACCATCACGGCGCCGACGTACACCAGCACCAGCAGCAGCGCCAGGAACTCGGCCCCCAGCAGCATCCACAGCATGGCCGCGTTGGCGAACGCCAGGATCAAATGCAGTACGGCAGTCACCGGGCTGCGCGCCGTGATGACGCGGAACGCGGCGATCACCAGGACCGCAGACAGTATGTAGAACAGGACAGTGGTAAAAGTCATGAGTCAGACCTTGGGCGTCAACGGTATGGCGCGTCTTCGGCCCGGCGGCGGGCGATTTCGGCTTCGTAGCGGTCGCCGACGGCGAGCAGCATGTCTTTGGTGAAATAAAGGTCGCCGCGCTTTTCACCGTGGTATTCGTGAATGTGGGTCTCCACAATCGAATCCACGGGGCAGCTTTCCTCACAGAAACCGCAGAAAATGCACTTGGTCAGATCGATGTCGTAACGCGTGGTGCGGCGGGTACCGTCGTCACGCACGTCCGATTCGATCGTGATGGCCAGGGCCGGACATACGGCTTCGCATAGCTTGCACGCAATGCAGCGCTCTTCCCCGTTGGGATAGCGGCGCAACGCGTGCAGCCCACGAAAACGCGCCGACGTCGGCGTTTTTTCCATCGGATAACGCAAGGTGACCTTGCGCTTGAAAAAGTACTTGCCCGTCAGGCGCATGCCCTTGAGCAACTCGGCCAGCATCAGGCTGCCGAAGAAATCTTTGATCGCTTCCATATCCTGCCTCAGCTTGACGCGTTAACGCCAAATGTTCCAGGGCGTCTGCATCCAGATCGCCACCACGACCAGCCACACGCCGGTCAGCGGGATGAAAATTTTCCAACCCAACCGCATGATCTGGTCATAGCGGTAACGCGGGAACGACGCGCGGAACCACACGAACAACGACACCACGCAGAATGTTTTCAGACCCAGCCACAACCAGCCCGGAATCCAGGTCAACGGCGCGATATCGATCGGCGGCATCCAACCTCCCAGGAACATGATCGCTGCCATGGCTGACAAGAGAATCATGTTGGCGTATTCGCCCAGGAAGAACAGTGCAAATGCCATACCCGAGTACTCGACCATGTGGCCGGCCACGATTTCGGATTCGCCTTCGACCACGTCAAACGGGTGACGGTTGGTTTCGGCCACGGCCGAAATCACATAGATCACGAACAGCGGCAACAGCGGCAGCCAGTTCCATGACAGGAACGTCAGGCCACGTTCGGCAAACCAGCCGCGGCCCTGCCCCATCACGATCTCGGACATGTTCAGGCTGCCGGAAACCAGCAACACCGTCACCAGCACGAAACCGATGGCCAATTCATAGGACACCATCTGTGCCGAAGCCCGCAGCGCGCCCAGGAAGGCGTACTTGGAGTTCGATGCCCAGCCTGCCACGATCACGCCATACACACCGATGGAGGTAATCGCCATCACGTAGAGCAGACCCGCGTTGACGTTGGCCAACACGATCTCGGGGCCAAACGGCACCACCGCCCAGGCGGCCAAGGCCGGCATCAGCGTCACGACCGGCGCCACGATGAACAGGATCTTGTTGGCCTGCGTGGGAACAACGACTTCTTTAGTGAGCAGTTTGAACACGTCGGCAAACGGCTGCAGCAAGCCCCGGAAACCGACACGGGTCGGCCCCAGACGCACGTGCATCCAGCCAATCATCTTGCGTTCCCAGTACGTGAGGTAAGCCACGCACAAAATAATGGGAACCGCGATGACGACGATCTTGACGATCGTCCAGATCACCAGCCAGGCCGTCGGGCCCAGCAAGGCCTGACCGTGGCTTTCAAGAGTATTGAGCCATTCCATGTCAGGCACGCTCCACGCTGATTTCACCGAATGCGCCACCCAGGGCGGCGGTTTGTTCGAAGGCCGCCGCAATACGCACCGAACGATCGGCCACGGCATCATCCTGGACGGTTTCAAGCTCGACCGAACCGGCCGCACCGGCTACGCGAACCTTGACGCCGGCAGCCAGGCCCAGCCCAGCCAACGTGGCGCCGTTCATGCGTGCCGTGGGCGCCTGCGACGCGGGTGCGTCTTGCAGAGGCCACGAACGACGCACGATGGCATCGGTACGATAGATCGGCACATCGGTCACACGCTCGAGCGATGTGGCCACCTGACCCAGGCCACGCTGGGCCTTGATCTCGTTGGACAGACGGCCCTCGATGCCACCAGCCAGCGCGGTGTCTCGCACGGATTCGGAGGTCTCGTCGTCAAAGCCCGGCAATTGCAGCACATTGCCCAGCACGCGCAGGACTTTCCAGCCCGGACGCGTCTGACCCAATGGGGTAACGGTGCCCTTGAAACTCTGCGGCAAGCCTTGGGCGTTGACAAACGTACCCGAGGTCTCGGTAAACGGCGACACGGGCAGCATGACGTCGGCCCAATCCTCGGCAGACGACGCATACGGTGTGAGCGCCACGGCGAACTCAGCAGCACGCAACGCAGCCACGGACTGAGGACCGTTGTCGGTATCCAGGGAAGGCTCGGCATGCAGCACGATGTAGGCCTTGAGCGGCTCGGCCAGCATGGCAGCGGCGGTCTTGCCGCCCTGCCCCGGCACCGCACCGGCCAGATAACCGCCCACCGTGTTGCCACCGGCGGTCAGGAAACCGAAACGCGCACCGGCGATATCGGCGATGCTGCGCGCATTGGCGGCCAAGAGCGAAGCCTGCGGCGATGCGACGGCCATGTTGCCCATCAATACGCCGACATTGCTGCCCGAAGCCAGGCTGGCGGCGATACGCTTGGCGTTTTCGTCCGGCGTCACCGAGGCGAACTCGGCAGGCACGGCTTGCTCTTTAGCCTGGGCCAGCGCCACCGCGACTTGGGCCAAAGCCAACGGCAGGCCGGACGGCGCAACCGTGATACGACCAGCCACCGGCAGCAACGGATCGTCCGCAGCGCTGTCGACCAGCAATACTTGCGTGCCGCGTTTGGCGGCCTGGCGCAGACGCTGCGCCATCAGCGGGTGATCTTTGCGCAGGAACGAACCGACCACCAGCACACGATCCAGCGAGTCCAGATCGGCAATCGGCATGCCCAGCCACGGCGCACCCGACAAGGCAGCGTCGAAGCTCGCGTCCGTCTGACGCAGACGGAAATCGATGTTTTCCGAACCCAGGGCGCGCACGAGGCGGCCCAGCAAGGCGAATTCTTCGGTCGTGGCGTACTCGGCAGCCAAGGCGCCGATCTGGCCCGCGCCATGGCTATCCCGCACGCGCGACAGGCCTTGGGCGACGGCTTGCAGCGCATCGGCCCAGGAGGCCTCTTGCCATTTGCCGTCGGTGCCTTTGATCATGGGTACGGTCAGACGATCACCGCTGTTCAGACCCTCGTAGGAAAAACGATCGCGGTCGCTGATCCAGCATTCGTTGATGGCCTCATCCTCGAAAGGCACGACGCGCATGGCGCGCTCGCCTTTGACCTGTACCACCAGATTGGCGCCCAGGCTGTCGTGCGGGCTGACCGTACGGCGGCGCGCCAATTCCCAGGTCCGGGCGGTGTAGCGGAACGGTTTGGAGGTCAACGCACCGACGGGACAGAGGTCGATCATGTTGCCGGAGAGCTCCGACTCGACCGAACGGCCCACGAACGTCGTGATCTCGGAATGCTCGCCACGGCCCAGCATGCCCAGTTCCATGACGCCGGCGATTTCCTGGCCAAAGCGCACGCAACGGGTGCAGTGGATACAACGTGACATTTCCTCGGCCGACACCAGCGGGCCGAGATCCTTGTGAAAGACCACGCGCTTTTCTTCGCGATAACGCGAAGCAGAGCCGCCGTAGCCCACAGCCAGATCCTGCAACTGGCACTCGCCGCCCTGATCGCAGATCGGGCAATCGAGCGGGTGATTGATCAGCAGAAATTCCATGACCGATTTCTGCGCGGCCTTGGCTTTTTCTGAGCAGGTGTGCACCACCATGCCATTCGTGGCCGGCGTAGCGCAGGCGGGCAGCGCCTTGGGCGCTTTTTCCACTTCAACCAGGCACATGCGGCAGTTGGCCGCGATGGACAGTTTCTTGTGGTAGCAGAAATGGGGCACATACAAGCCGATCTTCTGGGCCGCATGCATCACCATGCTGCCCTCGGGGACTTCGACCTGATTGCCGTCGACGGTTAATTCAACCATTGCTGTTCCTGAGACCTACAGATAATGCGGAACCACACACGATTTGTGCTCGATGTGGTGCGCGAATTCGTCGCGATAATGCTTGAGAAAACCGCGTACCGGCATAGCGGCAGCGTCACCCAGTGCGCAGATGGTGCGACCCATGATGTTGCCGGCCACGTTATCGAGCAGATCGAGGTCTTCTTTGCGACCTTGGCCGTGCTCGATGCGATGCACCATGCGGTAGAGCCAACCCGTGCCTTCGCGGCAGGGCGTGCATTGACCGCAGCTTTCTTCAAAGTAGAAATACGACAGCCGCAGCAGCGATTTCACCATGCAGCGGGTTTCGTCCATGACGATGACCGCCCCCGAACCCAGCATGGACCCGGCCTTGGAGATCGAGTCGTAGTCCATGGTCGTGTCCATCATGATGTCGGCGGGCAACACGGGCGCGCTCGAACCACCGGGGATCACTGCCTTGAGTTTTTTGCCACCGCGCATGCCGCCGGCCAGTTCCAAGAGCTTGGGGAACGGGGTGCCCATCGGGATCTCGTAGTTGCCCGGACGCTCGACGTCGCCCGAGATCGAGAACAATTTGGTGCCGCCGTTGTTGGGCTTGCCAACCTCGAGGTAGGCCTGGCCACTATTGCGGATGATCCAGGGCACCGCCGCGAAAGTCTCGGTGTTGTTGATGGTGGTGGGCTTGCCGTACAAACCAAAGCTGGCTGGGAACGGCGGCTTGAAACGCGGCTGGCCCTTTTTGCCTTCGAGGGACTCGAGCAACGCGGTTTCTTCGCCGCAGATGTAGGCGCCGTAGCCGTGGAAAGCGTGCAGCTGGAAGCTGAAGTCGGAGCCGAAAATCTTGTCACCCAGAAAGCCGCCCGCGCGGGCTTCTTCGAGGGCCTCTTCGAAGCGCTGATACACCTCGAAAATTTCACCGTGGATGTAGTTGTAACCCACGCTGATGCCCATGGCATACGCGGCAATCGCCATGCCTTCGATCACGATATGCGGGTTAAAGCGCAGAATGTCGCGATCCTTGAACGTACCAGGCTCGCCTTCGTCGGAGTTGCACACCAGGTATTTTTGGCCTGGGAATGCACGCGGCATGAAGCTCCATTTCAGACCCGTCGGAAAGCCCGCACCGCCACGGCCGCGCAGGCCAGAGGCCTTGACCTCGGCGATCACGTCCTCGGGCTTCATGCCCGTGGTCAGGATCTTGCGCAATGCCTCGTAGCCGCCGCGCTTGACGTAGTCTTGCAAGTGCCAGTTGCTGCCGTCGACGTCCGCCATGATTTGCGGCGAGAGGTGACGGCCATGCAAACACATGGAGCTCGACAGATCGTTCAGCGGGTTGGGATCCAGCCCCTGAGCCAGTTTTGTGTACAGATCGGGCGCGTTCATGCCGATTCTCCTTGCGCTTTCAGGCCTTGGACCAGCGCGTCGAGTTTTTCTTCGGTCATACGCACACACATATGTTTGTTGTTGACCAGCAGCACGGGCGAATCACCGCAAGCCCCCATGCATTCGCCTTCGACCAGCGTGAACAGGCCGTCGGGGGTGGTCTCACGGAACTCGATACCCAGCTTGCGCTTGAGGAAATCGCCCGCCTTTTCGCCATCGCGCAAGGCACAGGGCAAATTCGTGCACACGGAGATCTTGTGCTTGCCTACGGGCCGGGTGTCGAACATGTTGTAGAACGTGGCGACTTCCTGCACTGCGATAGGAGGCACGCCAATGTAATTGGCCACATCTTCGAGCACCTCGGGAGGGAGCCAGCCTTTTTCTTCTTGCGCGATGGCAAGCGAAGCCATGATGGCCGACTGGCGCTGGTCGCCCGGGAACTTGGCAAGTTCCCGATCGATTTTCTGATAGGCCTGTGCGGAAAGCAGCATAGTTTGAATCCGGGTTATGCGGGGCGGTCGGGCTGAGGGTTCAGCGGTCGATTTCGCCGAAAACGATATCCTGCGTGCCGATGATGGTGACGGCGTCGGCGATCATGTGACCGCGGGCCATCTCATCGAGCGATTGCAAATGGGCAAATCCTGGCGCCCGAATTTTCAGGCGGTAAGGCTTGTTGGCGCCGTCGGACACGAGATAAATGCCGAATTCGCCTTTGGGGTGCTCCACCGAGGCGTAAGCTTCGCCAGGAGGAACGTGGAAACCTTCGGTGAAGAGCTTGAAGTGGTGAATCAGCTCTTCCATGTTGGTTTTCATGTTGGTACGGCTGGGCGGCGCGACCTTGTGGTTCTCGATCATGACCGGACCGGGGTTGTTGCGCAGCCACTCCACGCACTGGCGGATGATGCGGTTGCTTTCACGCATTTCCGCCACGCGAACCAGATAACGGTCATAGCAGTCGCCATTCACCCCCACCGGGATGTCGAACTCGAGCAGATCGTAAACCTCGTACGGCTGCATCTTGCGCAAGTCCCAGGCTATGCCCGAACCCCGCAACATCGGGCCGGTAAAGCCCAGGGCTTTGGCACGATCGGGATCGACCACGCCAATGCCTACCAGACGCTGTTTCCAGATACGGTTGTCGGTCAACAGCGTTTCGTATTCATCGACGCAAGCCGGAAACCGGTTGGTAAAGTCCTCGATGAAATCCAGCAGCGAACCCGAGCGCGCATCGTTCATGATGCGCATTTCCTTGTCACCGCGGTATTTGCTGCTGTCACCGTATTGCGGCATGGTGTCAGGCAAATCGCGATACACGCCACCCGGCCGGTAATAGGCCGCGTGCATGCGTGCACCCGAGACCGCTTCGTAGCAGTCCATCAGGTCTTCGCGCTCGCGGAAGGCATACAGGAACACCGCCATGGCGCCCACGTCCAGGGCGTGCGAGCCCAGGGACATCAGGTGATTGAGCAGACGCGTGATCTCATCGAACATGACGCGGATGTACTGCGCGCGCAGGGGTGCTTCGACACCGAGGAGCTTTTCGATGGCCATGACATAGGCGTGCTCGTTGCACATCATGGACACGTAGTCCAGGCGATCCATATAGGGCAACGCCTGGATGAAAGTCTTGTGTTCAGCGAGCTTTTCCGTGGCGCGATGCAACAGGCCAATATGAGGATCGGCGCGCTGAATCACCTCGCCATCGAGCTCCAACACCAGACGCAGCACACCGTGCGCGGCCGGGTGTTGAGGACCGAAGTTCAGAGTGTAGTTCTTGATTTCTGCCATGATTTAACGCCCCAGGCCGTAGGAGTCTTCGCGTACGACACGCGGGGTAATTTCGCGCGGATCGATGGTGACCGGCTGGTACACCACGCGGCGCTGTTCCGGGTCGTAGCGCATTTCGACATTGCCCGACAGGGGGAAGTCTTTGCGGAAAGGATGACCGATGAAGCCATAGTCGGTCAGGATGCGGCGCAGATCGGGATGGCCTTCGAAAACGATGCCATACAAATCAAAAGCCTCTCGTTCGAACCAGTTGACCCCGGGCCAGCACCCTAGCAGCGAGGCCACGATGGGGAATTCGTCATCGGGCGCAAACGTACGCACACGCAGGCGCCAGTTGTGCGTGACGGACAGCAAATGCACCACCACCGCATAGCGCAGGCTCGGCGCGCCGCCAACCGCACTATCCGCCTCGAGCTGACGGCTGCCGTTACCCCAGGTCAGGTAATCAACGCCGCACAGATCGATACAGGTTTCGAAGTGCAGGCTGGCATCCGTACGCAGCTTGTTGCAGACCGTGATCCATTGATCGGCCGGCACCTCGAGCGTGAGCTCGCCGTATGCCTCGGTCAGGGCGATATCCGCCCCCAACGCAGCCTGCAGGTTATGTTTCAGGGTTTCGAGCCTGGTCATCGTCATGTCGCTTAGGTAAACCGATATGCTGACGGCACCGCCGGCGCACTACATCGCGCGGCGGAATGCGGTCAGCGGGCAATAGTGTTGGTCAGTCGGATCTTGTTCTGCATTTGCAGCAAACCATAGACCAATGCTTCGGCCGTAGGCGGACAGCCCGGCACGTAAACATCGACCGGCACAATACGATCACAACCACGCACCACCGAGTACGAATAGTGGTAATAACCACCGCCGTTCGCACACGATCCCATAGAAACCACCCAGCGCGGCTCGGGCATTTGGTCGTAGACCTTGCGCAGCGCGGGCGCCATTTTGTTACACAGCGTGCCGGCCACGATCATCAGATCGGACTGACGGGGGCTGGGGCGGAAAATGATGCCGAATTGATCCAGGTCGTAGCGCGCCGCACCGGCGTGCATCATTTCCACCGCACAACAGGCCAGACCGAAGGTCATGGGCCACATGGAGCCCGTTTTTGCCCAGTTGAGGAACTTGTCGGCACTGGTGGTGATAAAGCCTTGCTTAAGGATGCCGTCTATAGCCATAGTTGTCTCTGATAGCGTGCAGGAGAGCCTTGGGTTATTCCCAATCCAGCGCGCCCTTTTTCCATTCGTAGATGAAGCCGACCGTCAGAATCGCCAGAAAGACCATGACAGTCCAGAAACCGACGAGACCAACCGTGCCATGAGCAATCGCCCACGGGAACAAAAAGGCGATTTCGAGATCGAACAGGATGAAGAGGATGGCTACCAGGTAGTAGCGCACATCGAACTTCATACGAGCGTCTTCGAAGGCCTCAAAACCGCACTCATACGCTGAAAGCTTTTCAGCGTAGGGGCGGCGAGGCCCCAAGAGCGAACCTGCCGTCAGCAGCGCAAACCCGATCAGGGTAGCCACTGCGATAAACAGCAGGACGGGAAAATACTGTTGCAAGTTCATTTTGGCGTCCGTCAAATGCGCAAACCTTCAGATTGTAGCATTTGCAAAGTGACGATGCGCTGAACCCAGCCGCCCAAAAACAAGGAAGCGCGAACAAAAATGCCTTCGCGCCACCCCTGCGGTTTACAGCCCTCGCAGAGAGGACGTCCCCTCATTTTAAGACACCGCAACGACAAGAAAAGCCCATGAAAAAAGCCGCCCCGAGAGGCGGCTTTTTTCACAAGCAGACCAAAGGCCTGCTTATGCGCAATCCATCGAAGCGAGGCTTGCGCCTCGCAGTCGATTAGAAGCGGTGACGGATACCCAGACCAACAGCGGTGCTCTTCACACCGTCGATGAACGCGTAGTCCTGGATGTACGAACCGTAGGCGTACAGGTTGGTACGCTTGGACAGGTCGTAGGTGTAGCCCAGGCTCCAGACGTTCATGGTTTCGTCGCCGCCAGTCAACTTGTCGTTGCTGGGGTCAACCATTTGCCACGAACCGAAGATCTTCGAAGCGCCACCGATGGGGGCGGTCAAACCGACCATGTAGGTGTTCGACTTGAAGCCGTCAGCAAACATGTTGCTGCCCAGACCGTTTTGGCCCGGCAGGAACGACGTGCCGTTGATGCCTTGGCCAGCGAACCAGCCGTCGGTGGTACGGCCGTAGGCCAGCGCCAGTTTCACGACTTCGAAGTCGTACGAACCGCCGATGGCGTACATGCGCGGCGTGGCATCTTCGTCCAGGTTGTGCGGAGCGCTCAGTTGGTCAAACGAGAACGCAACGTTCAAAGGACCGTTCTGGTAACGCAGACCAGCCGTGATAGCACGGGTGTTGTCGTTGGTCTTGAACGAGCTGTCGCTGTTGTCGTCAGCGTTGAACGAGTAGCCGACGCCCAATTGGAAGCCGCTGAACGACGGGGTTTGGTACAGAACCAGGTTGTCGTAGCGAACCGTGTTGGCAGCGCTCAGGCCGACACCGATGTTGGCTTGGTTGAAACCAGCGCCGAACGGATCGATCGAACCGAAGTACTTGGACGAGATGTTGGTTTGACGGCCCAGATCCAGACGGCCCCAGCTGTCGCTTTGCAGACCGATGGTGGCTTGACGACCGAACAGACGGCCGCCTTGGGCGGAATTACCGTTGCTGGAGTTGAAACCGCTTTCCAGTTGGAAGACGGCTTGCAGGCCATCACCCAGATCTTCGGTGCCACGCAGGCCCCAACGCGAACCGTTCTGCACGCCATTGATCATGCCGACACGGCTACCGCTGTCCCAGCCGTCGCCCTTCACCTTGTTGTAGCCGATACCGGTATCGATGATGCCGTACAGCGTCACCGAGGTTTCTGCCTGGGCCACGCCGGCAAAGCCAGCGAGCAGGGCGGCAGCGAGCAGAGTCTTTTTCATTTAAGAAATCTCCGTTGATTTGAGTGACAAGGGCGCCTGGTTTTGCGAAGAACCTGCGCCCCCCTAACTCCGCGAAGGGAAGTTGACGCTATTGCATCAAAAAACCCTCGTACTGGCTACGGTTCCCCCCATAAAAGGGGGTGATCGATGCCCGAGATGTTGGGATACTGCAACACTCAACGATATCGGCCTAATTCCTCTAAGTGTTTACCCTAAACCCCTGTGAGAACCAGCATTGGCGCGACCTGACGTCCAGCTGATGATTTGCCTGCCGGTCTGCTACGCTCTTTCTTTAGTAACTCGAAACAATACTGGATACAGGTCTGCACAGACTGGAAACAACTCGCCAGGGAACACCATGAGCTCTTGCACGGACCCGACGTCCGCTCCCCAGCCCGCACGCATCAGCGTGACTGACTTTCAACGCCTGCTGGCGGAACAGCATCCATTCGCCGAGGTGTTGGGCATAGAAATTACCGACATTGGCTATGGCACCGCCCGCGCAGTACTACCCGCGCGGGACAGCCATCAACGTCTGGGCGGCATTGTCGCGGGACCTATGCTGATGGGGCTCGCCGATCTGGTGCTCTACGCGGCCGTGGTCGGTGCCACCGGCCAGGCGAACGCCGTAACGGCCAGCCTGACCATCAACTTTTTGCGCAAAAGCCCCGCCGGCGCCATTATTGCGGACGCCCGATTACTCAAGGTCGGCAGAATGACGGCAGGCGAAGTATTGCTGCACGGGGAGCGCTCATCCGAGCCTGTGGCCCACATCGTCAGCACCTGGTCGGTGCCTGCGTCTCATCACCCCAAGACATAGCGACAGCCAGGCCAGGCTCAAGGCAAAACCGGCCATCACATCGCTCAAATAGTGCACTTGCAGCAGTACGCGGCTGGCGCCGATCGCAGCGATCAGCATCGCACCGCTCACCAGGCAAACACGATGCCAACGTGCGGGCATCATGCGCACGGCAAGATAACAGGCGAATCCGTACACCGCCATCGACGCCGACGCGTGCCCACTGGGAAAGCTCCAGCCGACTTCCTGGACGTAGCCATGCACATGTTCCGGGCGAATACGCTGAAACGTGAATTTCATTGCCGTATTCAGGAGGCCGCCACCGCCCGTCACCACCGCACAGAGCAGTGCCATCGCGTATTCTCGCCGCCACAACAGCCATAGCGTCAACGTGATGGCGATCAATGCCAGTAGATTGCGATTCCCCAGATAGGTGAACCAAGACAGCACCCACAACAACGACGATGACATGGATTGCCCGAGCGCCGCAGCCAGCAGATTGTCGAACCGCACCAAGGGGCTGCCCAGACTCATCGCCACCGCGACCATGAGAAAAACGCCGCCCGCCCCCACGGCCACCAGCCAATATGGCGCCTCTCCGGCCAATGGCGACCGGGCGTCCCAGCGTCGGCTCAACCAGCCGACCACTCCCCCTGCCAGCGCCGGCACCGCCAATAAGATTAACAAGGGATAGGCAGCGGCCCAGTGCGCGGCGGTGTCCATACAAGGTCAACGAAAAACAAAAAATAAGAACGACGGCGATCCAGGGCCGTCGCTAACCCGCAGCCAGATGCTATTGCGTGCCACGGCGCCAACCCAACGTCTGGCTAGTGGCGCACGCGAACGCCTGGAGATCAGCCATATAGTCCCAGCGCTGGATGACGCACTGGTGCTGCCCTTGCCTGACCTCGTGTTCGATCAGATTGATCGAGTTTGAAATGCCGCCCCGCACGCGCCGTGACACTGCTGTCCCCGCCTGCACCACCCAGGCCCGGCGTCCGGCGTCGGCAGCGCCTGAAACCTCTGCGCTACTCGATGCATTTGCGCGCGCGGCACTGGCAGCCTCCGCGGCTTCCCATTGTGCAGGCGTGTTCATTGCGTCCAAGGCATTCGCAGGTATCGAATCCGCGGCCAGGCCAGGTGCTGCGACAGAGAGTTCTGACGCGGGCAGCACATACGGCAAATGAATATGCCCACCCAATATGAGATCCACACCGGCCTCGATCCAGGCGGGCACCGCCCACTCGCGGCCGATCAGTAAATTGCGCTGATCGCTTTCTACTGCGGCCCGCACAGGATGATGCAGCACCACAATCCTCAGACAATCAGCACTCGATTTCTTGAGCCGCTGCACGACTCTATCTACCTGCCTGCGATCCACTTGGCCGTTTTTATGCCGGCCTGGCCGGGTCGAATTCACCCCGATCGCCAGAAGCCCCGGCATCTCGACCGCCGGCTCCAGCACAGGGCCCATTGCCCGGCGATACCCCCCGTACGGATTCAACCAACGCGCCAGCACATTGAATAATGGAATGTCGTGATTGCCTGGCACGGCCAATACCGGCCGCTGTAATGCCTGCACGAATCGCCGCGCCGCTGCGAACTGACCATGCCGCGCTCGCTGAGTGATGTCCCCGCTCAGCAGAACCAGATCGGGTTGCCACTCACCCGCCAGCCTCAACAGCGCCTGCAGCACAGGCTCGCGCTCGGTACCGAAATGCGTGTCTGAAAGATGCAGAATCCGTGTCATCGATGTCTTTGCCATCCTCAAACGCGCTCTGCACGCAGAGATGGCGGAGGCACCAATAATTGCAACGGTTGATCCGACACCCGAAATTCCAGTGGCGCATCCAGCCAATGGATTTCTCCATCCAGGGCGACCTTGATGCGCCGCTTTGTCCGCGATACACGCACTGTCAGGTGTTCAAACCCAAAACTGAACACGTGATCCGCGTCGCCCAAACGACTGAGCCAGCCACGCAGCACCAATCCATATAGAGCCCATGTACCCACCGGCCGAACGCCCATCGCGACGAGCTGCCCTTGCTGCAGCGCGGCCGATTCGGCAATCCCGATCTGCTCCAACTGCAACTCGTTGTTACCCACGACGATGGTTGGCGTACGCAAGGTCCGCACCTGTCCTGCATGTTCGAGTTGCACGGTCAATTGCCGGTGAGCCCGGGCCAAGGTCACTAAGGCAGACCAGACCGCGACCAGCCGGCTGCGGCCATACCGCTGCTTGTACGCCTCGCGGTCCTCGAGCAATTGCGGATACAACCCCAGGCTGGCATTGATCAAAAACAGTCTGTCGTTGACCAATCCCACCTGCACCGGCTGCGGTTGTGCTGCCAGCAAGCATCGGGTCGCCAGTTCGGTGTCTTGGGCAATGCCGTAGGTACGCCCAAAATAGTTGAAGGTGCCCTGAGGCAAAATGCCGAACGGCAAGCCGCTGCTCAATACCGTCTGAGCCACTGCGCTCAACGTGCCATCACCACCCGCCGCCACAACGATACCGCCCTGCTCGCGCGCACGCGCGACCGCCTCTTGCGCCATGGCGGGCAACTGCCGGCCATCGTGAACCGGCATCAAGGTATAGCGGCGTCCCGCCTCGTCCAACACGCGCTGAATGGTCGCCTGGACATCACTGGCGTCATCCCGGCCCGAGCCTGTGTTCAGCACAATGAAAAATGGCTCGTCGCCAGTCAAATGAAGGGGCTTCATGCGGCAAAGATAGCGCGCCACGCCCCCGGCAAGCAAGCAGCAAGGGACTAGAATAGCGCCTGATCTCATTTTTTGGCCCCATCGTGCAGAGCCCCGACGCGCCTTTCAGTTTAAAAAAAATAGCCGTTCCGGCGTTCGGCCCATCGGTTCTCTACGGTGTCAGTAACGGCGCCATCCTGCCTGTGGTGGCCCTGAGCGCCCGCGAATTGGACGCCTCTGTCGCCACATCGGGGCTCATCGTGGCGCTGATCGGCATCGGGTCGCTCGTCAGCAATATCCCCGCTGCGCTGGTGACCTCGCGCTATGGCGAGCGGCACTCCATGGTCGGCGCGGCGGTGCTCAGTGTGCTGGCCCTGCTCCTGTGCATCTTCGCCAGCCATGCCTGGATGCTTGCGGTCGGCGTGTTCTTCATCGGCATGGCGTCGTCGATCTTCATGCTGGCCCGGCAGACTTACATGATCGATGCGGTGCCGGCCTATATGCGGGCCCGGGCGCTGTCGACGCTGGCCGGCACGATGCGGATCGGCGCCTTTGCCGGGCCGTTTGCGGGCGCCGCCTTGATCCATTTCATCGGCCTGGACGGGGCCTATTGGGTGGCGATCGCCGCCATGATCGGCGCCGGCCTGATCGCCTATCACGCACCCGATATGGCGCCGCCTGAGCGTCAACGGGGCAGCGCAGCCCACGCCAAGCCACGCCTGCTGGATATTGCACACTCGCACAGCCGGGTGCTCTTGACCCTGGGATTGGGCATCCTGCTGGTCAGCGCCGTGCGCGCCTCGCGGCAAGTCGTCATTCCGCTCTGGGCTGACCATCTGGGCATGAGTGCCAGCACGACGTCTCTGATTTATGGCTTGGTCGCGGCGATCGATATGTCGGTGTTCTACCCTGCCGGCACGCTGATGGACCGGCGTGGACGTTTGTGGGTCGCGGTGCCGTCTACGTTGCTGATGGGCCTTGCCCTGATTGGCACCTCGTTCAGCACGGGCGCCATCGGCTTTATCGTGGTGTCGATGATGCTGGGCCTGGGCAATGGCATCAGCTCCGGCATCGTCATGACACTGGGCGCAGACGCGGCCCCCATGAAGGGGCGTACCGAATTTCTCGGAATCTGGCGCCTGGTCGCCGACATGGGCAGCAGCCTGGGGCCCGTGGTACTGTCGGTCATGACAGGCGTTGCGTCGCTGGCCCTGGCCGTCGGCACCATGGGGATATTCGGCCTGGGGGCGGCGGCGGTGTTCTGGCGCTGGCTGCCGCGGGGCAACCCTTCGGTGAAGAACGGGTAAAGCGACCGTCGCCCAAAACGAAGATGCCGGTGCGGTCCCCTATCGGACCGCACCGGCATCTAAACCCTGTTTCGATTAAAACTACTTGCTATGCTGAGCGTGGTCTGCCTCGTGCATCGCCAAGCGCAATAGCATCAAGACACAGGCCAACAATCCAGCACCAGCCAGGATCCAGCCTTGTGGCTCACCGATGAGAGGCACTGCCAACAAGGGTGCTGCCAAACCCGCCAAAGGCGCCAGTAGCATGATCATCCAGAAAATCGCGCCACCTTGGCGAGCATGAACTGGTGCTGCTACCCGTTGTGCTGCTGCCGCGGTTGCGCGCTGATATGCTTTTGCGCGCTGTGATTTAGCACGGTAAGTCTTGACAGTACGGCCACCTTTGCCGCGCTCACGTACAAAATCCGCGTATACCACTGCCATATGCGCCTCCTCGCTCTACGCCTATGCAGACACATTGCCTGCACAGCTACTGGCCTGGCACTTCAGCGTGGCCGGACTTCTGCTGCCCCGGTCCACCAAAACACCAGCGTGTTAGTCACGAACTGCTGTTAGGTATAGAAATACTCCTATCCGGCGCGGACCGCAATGATAATTTGCACAGAAAACACAATAAATGGCAATGCGACCAATTGACGCACACCATTTCCCCCTCAAAGTCCCATTTAAATCGGCTCACGATGGAAACCTCTCGTAATTAACGGTGACACAGTCAATCACGACACCGAAGTCTCCAGAGACATACTGGCACCCGGCGGAAATAACGAGAGGAGAGAAGTATGTCTACGCAAGATAGCGCAGAACACCCCCAATTGAAACGGGTAATGGGGCCAAAGCTGCTGCTGTTGTTCATTATTGGCGACATTCTTGGCACGGGAATCTATGCCCTGACAGGACAAGTCGCGGCAGAAGTCGGCGGGGCGGCATGGGCGCCCTTTTTAGTAGCGTTTTTTGTGGCGTTGCTGACTGCATTTTCCTATCTGGAACTGGTCACCAAATATCCGCGCGCCGCTGGCGCCGCACTTTATGTGCATAAAGCCTTCGGCATCCATTTTCTGACGTTCATCGTCTGCTTTACGGTGATGTGCTCCGGGCTGACCTCTGCGGCTACGGCCTCAAGGGCATTTTCTGCCAATCTGTTTGTCGCACTGGGACTCGAGAATGACCCCACGGCCGTGACGATGGGTGCTCTGGGATTCATGCTGCTGATCATGATCGTCAATTTCCGTGGCGCGTCAGAAAGTGTGAAAGCCAACGTCGTCCTGACGCTGGTCGAGTTGAGCGGTCTCCTGCTGGTGATCCTGCTGGGCTTTTATGCCATCAGTAACGGCCAAGCCGATTTCTCGCGCGTCGTGGCATTCGAAACCCCGGAAAACAAGAGCGTCTTCCTGGCAGTGACTTCTGCGACCGCGCTGGCATTTTTCGCCATGGTCGGGTTTGAGGACTCGGTCAACATGGCCGAAGAGGTCCATGCCCCGCATCGCATTTTTCCCAAAGTCATGTTGACCGGTTTGGGCATCACCGCCGTCATTTATGTATTGGTATCCATTTGTGCCGTCGCCTTGATTCCGGTCGGTGAACTGGCCGCGAGCTCCACCCCGCTCGTGCTGGTCGTCCAACGAGCCGCTCCCGGCCTGCCAATGGAAACCATCATGCCGATCATTTCGATGTTTGCGGTGGCGAACTCGGCCCTGATCAACATGATGATGGCCAGCCGGCTGCTGTATGGGATGTCGCGCCAAGGCGTGCTGCCGAAGTTCCTGTCGTATGTGCATGCCCGCAACCACACCCCGTGGTCGGCGATTCTCTTTACCACTGCGCTGGGTCTGGGACTGATCGTGCTGGTGTCGTCCAGCAACTCCAAGGCAATCAGCGCCCTGGGCGGGACCACGGCACTGCTGTTGCTGGCGGTATTTGCCTTTGTCAACGTCGCGGTACTGGTGCTGCGCAAGGATCGAGTCGAACATGAGCATTTCCGCGCCAATACGGTGCTGTCATGCGTGGGCGCCGCCGCCTGCGTATTTCTGGTCACCCCGCTGACGGGCCGCGATCCGATTCAGTATCAAGTCGCGGGATGGTTGCTCGCGCTGGGGGTCGTGATGTGGGGCATCACCGTGCTGGTGCATCGCAAAGAACACCGTCACCTGGATCCGGAACACTTGACCGAGGATTGATAGACTAACCTGCCGCCATACGCCAAAAACGCCCCGCTCCCCCAGAGAGCGGGGCGTTTTTGTTGCATTTCGTCATGCCAGCAACCCTCGGCTGCTTGTTTTGGCACCCCGACAGAACGGCTGCGGCATACACTTGGTTCGCTGGTCGAATACTCAAAACAAGCAGGAGTCCATTACCATGCGCGCATCTTCACTAGCTACTGTCATTCTGGCCGCGATCTGCCAGGTCGCACTCATCAGCCAGCCTCTGGCGGCGCCCCCCGAGGGCAAGGGCAAGCCGTCGCAGTCCAGCCAAGGCGGCGGAAATGGAAATGGAAACGGTAAGAGCAAGAACCAGGGCAATGGCAACAGCAGCGGTAAAAGCAAAGGCCAAAGCAACGACAACCACTCCAATAAGTCATCCGGCTCAAAAGGCGGCAACAACGGCAAAGGCGGTCATGGCGGAGACAGCGACGTCAACATTTCGCTCACCTCTGCAGGCATCACGCTGTCGACTGCCCGCGGTTATGCTGTCGACTATGGCGCCACTCGATACACAGCACTGCCTCCCGGGATCCGCAAAAATCTGGCGCGCGGCAAACCCTTGCCTCCGGGGATAGCCAAAAAAACGATACCAGGCCCCATGCTGGCTCATTTACCGGTCCATCCAGGCTATGAATGGCAAGTGGCCGGCACGGATCTGATCCTGGTGGCCATTGGTACCGCGATCATCGCCGATGTGCTGTTTGACGTATTCGAATAGCGGGAAAAACGCTCAACACAACGCAAAACCGGTCGCCAACAGGCGACCGGTGCATCATGCTATTCCCTACGACACGGGAATCACTGCACGTCGAAACGGTCCAGATTCATCACCCGGCCCCAGGCGGCGACAAAGTCGCGTACGAACCGTTCTCGCGCATCCTCGGCAGCGTAGACCTCTGCATAGGCACGCAGGATCGAATTCGAGCCGAACACCAGATCATTGCGCGTGGCGGTGTATTTCACCTCACCCGTCTTGCGATCGCGCCCGGCAAAGACTTCGGCGCTGTCGTCGGTCGCCGTCCATGCCGTATTCATGTCGAGCAGATTGATAAAGAAATCATTGCTCAGGACCCCGACACGATCGGTGAACACGCCATGCGTACCGCCATCGTAATTGGCGCCCAACACACGCAGGCCGCCGATCAGCGCGGTCAACTCAGGCGCGGAGAGTGTCAATAACTGTGCACGATCAATCAGCCATTCCTCCGTGCGTACGCCATTGCCGCCCTTGCCGTAGTTGCGAAAACCGTCAGCGACTGGTTCCATCAAGTCGAACGTAGGTACATCGGTCTGTTCCTGCGTCGCATCGACACGGCCCGGCACGAATGGGACCTCGATTGCCACGCCGGCCGCCTTGGCGGCTTGCTCGACGCCGGCCACACCCGCCAGCACGATCACGTCGGCCAATGAAGCCTTGCCGCTGGCCTGCTGGATGGCCTTGAGAGTGTCCAATGCACAGACCGCCGTCTGGTTGACCGCCCAATCCTTTTGCGGCGCCAAGGCCAGGCGTGCGCCATTAGCCCCGCCTCGCTTATCGCCGCCGCGGAACGTTGCCGCCGAAGCCCAGGCCACCGAGACCAATTGACCCACGGTCAACCCGGATTCAGCGATGCGGGCTTTCAGATCGGCGATATCAGCAAGGGTCGGCGCATGCACCGGCGCGGGCAACGGATCCTGCCAAATCAAATCTTCTTTCGGAATCTCAGGTCCGAGGTAACGCGCCTTCGGTCCCATGTCGCGATGGGTCAGTTTGAACCAGGCTCGGGCAAAGGCTTCGTTGAATGCCTGCGGGTCCTCGAGGAATTTACGCGAGATTTTTTCGAACTCGGGGTCAAAGCGCAACGTCAGGTCCGTCGTCAACATCGTCGGTTTGCGCTTTTTCGACGGATCAAACGGGTCAGGGATGATGGCCTCGGCGTCGCTGGCTTCCCACTGAATGGCGCCTGCCGGGCTGCGTGTCTGCACCCATTCGTACTTGAACAGATTCTCGAAAAAGTGGTTGCTCCACTGGGTCGGCGTTTGGGTCCACACGACTTCGAGTCCCGACGTCACGGTATCTGCGCCTACTCCGCTGCCATAGCCGGAGGACCAGCCCAAACCCTGAGACTCGATCGAAGCGACCTCTGGCGCCTCGCCAATCTTGTCGGCCGGGAAAGCGCCATGGGTCTTGCCCAGCGTGTGACCGCCCGCGATCAGCGCGACGATTTCCTCGTCGTTCATCGCCATATTGCCAAAAGTCGCACGGATGAACGGCGCCGCTGAGACCGGGTCGCCACTGGCCTCTGGCCCCTCGGGATTGACGTAGATCAGGCCCATCTCCGTGGCCGAGAGCGGACTGCCCGTCAACGCCTCGGATTTGCGATGCGCCAGCCAGGCTTTTTCATTGCCCCAGTTCACATCCAGGTCGGGTTCCCACACATCCTCACGGCCGGCACCGAAACCAAAGGTGCGAAAACCACTGTTTTCCAACGCCACGTTGCCCGCTAATTGCATCAAATCGGCCCAGGAAATCGCCTGCCCGTATTTGCGTTTGATTGGCCACAGCAGGCGGCGCGCCTTATCCAGGCTGACGTTGTCCGGCCAGGAGTTCAAGGGCGCAAAGCGTTGCTGACCACGGCCACCGCCGCCACGGCCATCGACCATGCGGTAGGTACCGGCACTGTGCCAGGCCATGCGGATAAACAAACCGGCATAGCTGCCCCAATCTGCCGGCCACCAGTCCTGTGAATCGGTCAACAACGCACGCAAGTCTTTTTTCAGTGCGTGGTAGTCGAGCTTTTTGAATTCCTCTGCGTAATTGAACGTCTCGCCCAACGGATTGGAACGGTTGGAATGTTGATTGAGGAGATCAACACGCAATTGATTCGGCCACCAGTCCTGACTGGTAGTACCGCTGCCTGCGACGAGATGAAAAGGACACTTGGCTTCAGATGACACGATGAGGACTCCCTGGTGTGACTGGTGTCCACATCTTACTCAGGCTTTGTTAGGAGATGAAATTGAACTAAATAAAAGGATAAATAGTTTTTAACTATTTATAGAAATAAATAATTCACAAAATCAATGGTCAGGCGCTCAAAATCCGCACATCGCCGCCAGCGTTTCCCAGTTCAATTGCAAATCCGGCCGCATGTACCCGAGGAACCCCAGCGCGAGCACGGCCACCAGCGCGATCCCGCCCAAGGCCCGCCAGAAAGAGCGGCGCCTCATGTCAGGCCGCCGCCTGCGGTAGCGGCTGCGGTTCCAGCGATTGCTCGCGCACCGGCAGGCACAACAGCGCCGCAATGATGGCCAGCGCAATACCGATCCACCACATCAGATCGTAGTTGCCGGTTGTGGAGTAGACATAGCCTCCCAGCCATACGCCGATGAAACTGCCTACCTGATGGCCCAAAAAAGCAATGCCAGACAGGGTAGCGGCATATCGCAACCCATAAATCTGACCGATCAGTCCCTGGGTCAACGGCACCGTACCCAACCAGAACAATCCCATCCAGGCTGCAAACGCATACAGTACCCAAGGCGAAAGCGGCATCACCAGCAGTAACAACATGCCAAAGGCGCGCAAACCGTAGACGCCTGCCAATAGCTTCTTCTTGCTATAGCGCCCTCCCAGTTTGCCGGCGTAAAACGATCCCAAGACATTGAACAAGCCAATCAGCGCAATCGCCGTGGCCCCCTGACTGGCATTCAATCCGCCGTCGGCCACATAGGCGGGCAGATGCAAAGTAATAAATGCCGTGTGGAATCCGCAAACGAAATAACTGCTCGCCAAAAAATGAAATGACGGGTGCTGCAAGGCCTGACGGATGGCGGCAGACAGCGACTGGCCGCTGGCGTGAGCCGCAGGCTTGCCTCGCAAGTAGTAGGCCAATGGAATACCGGCCGCAGCCAGCAAGGAAAGCGCCCACAGTGCCCCGGTCCAGTCCAGCCCACTAATCAGCATTTGCCCTGCGGGCACCACCAAAAACTGCCCCATCGAGCCGCCCGCGCTGGCAATACCCATGGCCGTACTGCGAAATTCAGGCGGTACCGAGCGCGCCACCACAGGCAGAATCACAGGAAAAGTCGTACCTGCCTGCCCCAACCCCACCAATACACCCGCAGTCATGTACAGGCTGAATTCGTCGGTCGCCAGGCGCGTCCCGATCATGCCCACTACGTAGAGCAACGCCCCCAGCGCAATCGTGCGTCCCGAACCATATCGGTCGGCCAGCATGCCCATGAAAATACAGGACACGCCCCACACCAGGTTTTGCAGGGCGAACGCCATCGAGAACACATCGCGCCCCCACCCGTGCGCCAAGCCCATCGGCTGCATAAACAGGCCAAACGTGGCGCGCACGCCCATGGCGAGCAGCACGATCAACGTGCCCAACCACAGGGTACGCAGTGAAACCGATTGCGAGGAAGACATCTGATCTGCCTAGATGATTAGCGCGGGCGCCGAGATGGTGCAAAGCGCAGGCTCGAGCACCAATATTGTGCACATAACGAAATTTTGCCCATCATATACAACCTGCCGTAATAAAACGGTTTAGCCCCTGTCCAGGAGTGGGGTATCAATCCGGCTTTGCACGCAGCCAGACGGACGGTTCTTGCAATGCATCAAAACACCTTCGGCCAGATGCTAGAATTCGGCTCTCGCAAAGCGAATGGCCATGCCAACGATATGCTTTGTTATCAGGAACTTGCGCGTTCCGAGCCCGCCTCGCCGTAGTTAAATGGATATAACAGACCCCTCCTAAGGGTCAGTTGGTGGTTCGATTCCACCCGGCGAGGCCATCCGTTCAGAGGCCTCTATCTCAGGGCAAAAAAGCCACGCTTAGGCTCTGTTGCAATCCCGCGCTTGCGCCACAGTTAAAAAAACTGTTTAAATTCTGCACGTAAGTCTATAATTCATCTGACTTTTTCCCGGCTCCGCTCAAGCCGCCCTCTGACCAGTCCGGTCGCGTACCCTTTTTTGTCTCGGTAGTCTTATGGTGTTTTTCTGGAAACGCGCCGTTGTAACCATTCTGGTGCCTTTGACCATGGCACTGGCGAGTGTGCTGCCGGACGCGGCATATGCGGCCAAGGCCGATCCCTGCAAGACCAATGCAAAATCCGCAGCCTGCAAGGCGGCGAAATCCAAGACGACCGCGACGAGCAGCAAGTCCACCGCCAAGAAATCCACCAGGGCCACGGCAAAGTCCAGTACCCAGGCAAAAAAGACCTCGGCCAAGACCAGCGCTAAAAAGTCCGCGAGCCGCGCCACGAGCAAGAAAACCGCCGCGCGCAAGAGCACGATCATCGCACGCCAGCGCACCGCGGCCGCACATGCCAGCGCCGCCGCCCTGCCCGCCGCCGAAGCCTCCATCCGTGAGGAAATCCGGGCCTTGCGTTCCACCACGGCCTACGCCCAGGACCTGGAAACCTCGACAGTTCTGTTCGCCAAAAACGAAAACGTCGTGCGGCCGATCGCCTCGATTTCCAAGCTGATGACTGCGCTGGTCGTCGTGGACGCCAACCAGCCCATGGACCAGACCCTGGAAATCACTGCCGAAGACGTGGATGTCCTCAAGCACACGACTTCGCGCCTGCAGGTCGGAACGCGTTTGAGCCGCGGCGACATGCTGCATTTGGCATTGATGTCTTCCGAAAACCGGGCGGCCCACGCGCTGGGACGCAACTATCCGGGCGGTATCCCTGCCTTTGTGCGAGCCATGAACGACAAGGCGCGCGCGCTAGGCATGTCCAGCACTTACTTCATCGAGCCGACCGGCCTGTCCAGCCAAAACGTATCGTCGCCCCATGATTTGGCGCGCCTGCTGCGCGCAGCGGCCCAGCGTCCCCTCATCCACCGCTATTCCACCGACGACGAATACGAAGTCGACGTCGCCAACCGTACCCAGACATTCCGCAACACCAATCTGCTGGTGCGCAAGGCGGACTGGGACATCAAGGTTTCAAAAACGGGTTATATCAACGAGGCCGGCGAGTGCCTGGTCATGATGACCCGCATCAACGGCCGCGATATTGCCATCGTGCTGCTGGACTCCCAAGGCAAGTACTCGCGCATCGGTGATGCCGTGCGCATGCGCCGCATCCTGCAAAGCGACGTCGCCTCACTGGACCCCGCAACCGGCTCGAAAGTCATGTCGATGCGCTAGGCCGAGGGCGCCTGCCATCGACCTGGCGCGAAAGCGCTGCGAATAACGAATACGCGCCACGCCTGACGCCGTTCACTTGATAGCGTGATATCGCTGGACCAGCTCGAACCGTCAATGATCAAGCCGCAGCGCGCTGCAACACCGCCCCATCGTGCAGCGTTCCGGGCAAGCCGGCCAGCACGGCCCTGGCATCCAACGAACGAAGCGGGACGTCCATATCGGCCGGAATACGGCCGTCAACCTGCAGCACCTCATATCGCAGGCAACACACGCGCAAGAACGAGGTGAAATTCGCCGCCTCGCCCCGATACTCGATCAGCTCGTCATAAAGCCGTTCGATGAGTTGCGTCACCCGCATGCCGTCACGAGCGGCGATTTCCTCGAGCACCGACCAGAACAGACGTTCGAGCCGGACACTGGTGGCCACGCCGTGCAGCCGCAGCGAGCGGCTTTCGGGCGCATAAGAATCGGGATGGGCACGAATAAAGATTTCACACATGGCGCAAGTTCCTGGTAGCTCAACGTCACTGTACGATTGTGACGCTCCCACGGCAAGCCAGGCGGCACGACGTCAGACACGATACACGTCATACACGACACGCGACACACGTCATATGCGTCATATGCGTCATTCACGTCATGCGCGCAAGGGAAATCTGGCGATTTCCCGCCAAGCTCCATTGCCCTCGCGCGGGCAGGCACTGACAACGATCACACAGGCCGTGATGGCGATACCCGTAGCTGCTCGATGAGCAGGCAGGGGCCGGCCTGGAGATGAATCAATGTGTGATCTTGGTGCCCAGGACCTGCAAGAATTGCGCCAACCAGGCCGGGTGCGCCGGCCAGGCAGGCGCCGTCACCAAATTGCCGTCTGTGTGCGCCTGATCGATCGCGATCTCGGCGTAGGTGCCGCCCGCCAGACGGACCTCCGGCGCACAGGCCGGATAGGCCGAGCACGTACGCCCCTGCAAAATACCCGCTGCGGCCAACAACTGGGCGCCATGGCAGACGGCCGCGATAGGCTTACCCGCCTGATCGAACTGCTGCACGATCTCCAGCACGCGCTCGTTCAAGCGCAGATATTCCGGTGCACGCCCACCGGGAATCACCAGGCCGTCATACGACGCCACATCGACCTGCTCAAAATCATGATTCAGCGCGAAATTGTGCCCGCGCTTTTCACTATAAGTCTGCGCGCCCTCAAAATCGTGAATCGCCGTCGCCACGCTGTCACCGGCCTTCTTGCCCGGGCAAACGGCGTGCACCGTATGTCCCACTGCCAGCAGCGTCTGAAACGGCACCATGGTTTCGTAGTCTTCGGCGTAATCGCCGACCAGCATCAATAGTTTCTTGGCCATCGTTGTCTCCCTGTTCCTGGTTGCGACGCGACAATCAGGCTGATGGCGCTCGACGCCTCGGATCCAGCCTGATTGAGAACAGTCATTGTGCGGCATGAGCCGGCACAAGAGGTAGTAACCGAATACCGCTTTGACAGGAATCCGGCCGGACCGAAATTCCCGCACTACAGCCGCATGGCAACATGCATGGCAGCCACACGGCAAACCGTCGCGGCCACACGCGGCAACAACTATTCCAGCGCGACCGACACGGACTTGGCCCCCAACAAGCTGACCAGCACCTTGGGATCGATGCCGATCAAATACCCTCGACGTCCACCATTGATATAGACCACCGGATATTCCAGCACCTGCGCCTCGACCCACACCGGCATGCGCTTGCGCGTACCGAATGGCGAGGTCCCTCCCACCTGATACCCGGAATGCCGCTGCGCGACCTCGGGATGACAAGGCGCGACCTTTTTCAGCCCTGCCTGGCGAGCCAGATTTTTCGTCGAGACCTCGCGATCGCCGTGCATGACCACAACCAAAGGCCGCGCCGCCTCGTCTTCCATGATCAAGGTCTTGACCACGGCATGAGGGTCCAACCCCAACTGCCGGGCCGCCTCGCCTGCGCCGCCATGGTCGACATAGTCGTAAGTATGTTCGGTGTAATCCACCTTGTTTTTCTTCAACAACTGGGTGGCGGGCGTTTCGGAAACGTGACGGGCTTTACTCATGATGCAAGCAGGGGTTAGGCATAATCCAGAAGCTCGTTAGTGTAGACCTGGACGGCAAGTCAGAGCGTGCTTGCATTCAAGCGCGGGGATGATGCGCTGCATGCAGCGCCTTGAGCCGCTCGCGTGCCACATGCGTGTAAATCTGCGTCGTTGAAATATCTGCGTGTCCCAACAGCATCTGCACAACACGCAAGTCAGCCCCGTGATTCAGCAAATGGGTGGCAAAAGCATGACGCAACACGTGCGGCGATAACGGGGCCCGCACCCCTGCAATGATGGCGTACTTCTTGATCAATTGCCAAAACGCCTGACGCGACATCGGCTGCGCACGTCCCGTCAAAAACAAGGCGTCGCTCACGCGCGCGCCGGCAAGCTCGGGGCGTGCAGCCTGCATATAACGCTCGATCCAATGCGCGGCCTCAGCGCCCAACGGCACCAGGCGATCTTTGCCCCCCTTGCCCATCACGACGCGCACCACGCCTTCGTTCAAACTGACTTCGAGCACCTTGACGTTGACCAGCTCAGACACGCGCAGTCCGGTGGCATACAGCGTTTCCAACATAGCGCGATCCCTTAAACCGCGCGCGGTATTCAAATCGGGCGCTGCCAACAATGCCTCGACCTGCGCCTCGGACAGCGTCTTGGGCATACGGGGCGGCTGCTTTGCGGCGCTGAGCGTCAGACAGGGATCTTTTTCCGCACGGTGTTCCCGCAACGCCCACGCATAAAACCGCCGCAACGCTGCCAACCGGCGATTCGCAGTCGTCGCGCGGCTCTCCGCGTGGCGCGCGGCAAACCACGCCTCGATATCACCGGCCACGACCTCTCGCAACTGGCTCGACATTGCAGCCCCGCCATGCTCAGCGGGATTCTCCAGCCACTGTGCAAAGGCAGTCAGATCGCGTCGATAGGCCGCCAGCGTGTTCGCGGCCAGACCGTCTTCCAGCCATACCGCGTCAATGAAGGCGTCTATGTCAGGCTGTGAGGTTAATGGTGTGGAAGTCATCAGTATCTGAGAGATCATCTCTATTAAGGCGTCCCTGTTGTGTGCCTGAGTGTGGCGCTGGGCCTATCGCACGGACTCGCCCCATGAGCAGGGGGCTCGGCCTCGCTGCGCGAGGCTAAATCCGTGCTCAACGGCCCAGCGCCACACTCAGGCACACAACAGGGACTCACAATGGTGACATGCCATCGATGCCTGCACCCTATACCCACGCGCTTTCCCACATCGATGAATACGAGACGCTCTGAGCCGGGGATCGTCGTGTAAAGGGCGCGCTGGCCCGTAGAGCCTGCCGAACCTGCCTTGTCAGGCGGGGGGAAGTCGGCTGGGCATGTCTGAGTGGAGCGCAGCGGAGCGAGTTTGCCCAGCCGCCCCGCCTGACAAGGCAGGTGAAGGGAAGTCTGGCCGCGCAGGCGGCCAGACCGGGCGATAGGGCCAGCGCGCCCTTTACACGACGATCCCCGGCGCCTAAAGAACCCCGACCACCGCATTGCAAACGCCCCCCTACGCAACCGACCGCAACCACCGCTCAAACACCCTCAACGCCTCAGACCGTTCATCCCGTTGCGAATACCCAAAGTAATACCCCTGCCCCACCGTCAACACTTGCGGCACCGGCTGCACGAGCCGACCCTCCTCCAGTGCCGGATAAGCCAGAAAATGCGGCACCAACCCCACCCCTAACCCGGCCTCCGCAGCCGCCAGCATCATGGTGAAAAGCTCATAACGCGGCCCACCCGCCGCGTGCGGCCCGTAAGATTGATCATTAGCCGCATACCAGAGCCGCCAGGCATCCGGCCGGGAGCTCAAATGCAGATGAGTCAACCCAGCCAGACCGTCCTCCTCGCGGCGCGGCAAATGCGGCGCGCAAACCGGGACAAGTTCCTTTTCCGGAAATAGCAACACCCCTTGAGTCCCCGGCCAGAGACTGCTGGCGTGATACAGCGCGCCGTCGAACGGCTGATCCTTGAACTGAAATGGCAAAGTGCGAACAGACAAGCTCACACTAATGTCGGGATACTGCTGCTGAAAACCTGGCAAACGCGGAATCAGCCACGTCGTCGCCAAGGTCGGCACCACCGCAATGTGAATGCTGCGCCCCATGCCGGTGCGGCTGACCAGGCCGAACGTGTCCTTTTCGATCTGATCCAGATGATGGCGAATGCGGCCGGCATATTCGGCGCCGTGCTCGGTCAGCACGATACGCCGGCGCACACGCGTAAATAATTGCACGCCCAGGCGCGCCTCCAGGCTGGCCACCTGGCGATAGACCGCGCTATGCGTCAGTGCGAGCTCTTCCGCGGCGCGGGAAAAGCTCCCCAGCCGGGCAGACGCCTCAAAAGCCTGCAAGGCGCTCAGGTTCGGAATGCCGTTACGCATAAAAGAAACATCGCAAGGTTGAACACTACGTGCTGACAGGTCACTATATTGTGCAATTTTATCAATTGCATTGTGCAAGCGAGGAACATTATGCTCAGTAGCTTGCTATCCGGCTGATTTTGCCTGCCCGCTTATTTAATTACCGGCTTACCTATGACTATCGCGACGACTCCCTCCCGTGCCCGCCTGGGCGGACACATTCTGGTCGATCAACTGGCCGCCCACGGCGTCAAACACGTGTTCTGTGTCCCCGGGGAAAGCTACCTCGCCGTGCTCGACGGCCTGCATGACGCCAAGATCGACGTCACGGTATGCCGCCAAGAAGGCGGCGCGGCCATGATGGCCGACGCACACGGCAAGCTCACCGGCGAGCCCGGCATCTGCATGGTCACGCGCGGCCCCGGCGCCACCAACGCCATGGCTGGGGTGCACATCGCCAAACAAGACTCCACGCCGATGATCTTGTTTGTCGGCCAGATCGAACGTGGCATGCGCGAGCGCGAGGCCTTTCAGGAAATGGACTACCGTGCCGTGTTCGGCACGCAGGCAAAATGGGTCACCGAAATCGATCAGGTGGAGCGTATCCCTGAGCTGATCTCCCGTGCATTTCATATCGCCACCTCCGGCCGCCCGGGTCCGGTCGTGATTGCGCTGCCCGAGGACATGCTGACCGAGACCGCCACGGTAGACGATGCGCCGCATTATGAGGTCATCGAAAGCGCTCCGACCGCAGGCCAACTGGGCGATCTGGAACAATTGCTGTCTCAGGCGCGTTCTCCCGTGGCCATCCTGGGCGGCACACGCTGGAGCGCCGAGGCGGTCGAGCAGTTCACCGCCTTTGCCGAACGCCTGTCCCTGCCCACCGCGGTATCGTTCCGCCGCCAGATGTTGTTCCCCGCGGATCACCCCTGCTTTATCGGTGACGTAGGCTTGGGGATCAACCCGGCGCTGCTCAAACGCGTGGCCGATGCCGATCTGATTTTGCTGGTCGGCGGCCGCATGTCGGAAAACCCCAGCCAGGCCTATACCCTGCTCAACATCCCGGTGCCGGCCCAGAAACTGGTACACGTACACCCGGACAGCGCCGAACTGGGCCGCGTGTATCGCCCCACCCTGTCCATCAACACCTCGCCCGCCGCCTTTGCCCAGTCCCTGGCTGACGTCAAAGGCCCTGCGCAACCCGCCTGGGCTGCCGACACGGCGACCGCCCGCCAGTCCTATCTGGCCTGGAGCGATCCCACCACAGTACACACGCCGGGCCAGCTGCAGTTGGGCGAAGTCATGGCCTATCTGGAAAAAACGCTGCCTGCCGATGCCATCATGACCAACGGCGCGGGCAACTATGCCACATGGCTGCACCGTTTCCACCGCTTTACGCGCTACGGTACACAGTTGGCCCCGACGTCCGGCTCCATGGGCTACGGCCTGCCGGCAGCCGTCGGCGCCAAACGCGTCCAACCCGAAAAAACCGTCGTGTGTTTTGCAGGCGATGGATGCTTCATGATGCATGGCCAGGAATTCGCGACGGCCGTGCAATACAACCTGCCGATCCTCGTCTTGCTGATCGATAACGGCATGTACGGCACGATCCGCATGCACCAGGAAAAACACTATCCCGGCCGCATATCCGCCACCCAATTGCAAAACCCCGACTTTGCCGCGTACGCGCAGGCCTTTGGCGGCTATGGCGAGCGTGTCGAAACGACAGAGCAGTTTGCCCCGGCGTTTGAACGCGCCCTGGCCAGCGGCAAACCCGCCATCCTGCACTGCCTGATCGACCCGCAAACCATCACCCCGTCGACCACGCTGGACAAGATCCGCGACGCCGCGCTGCAGGCACAGCAATAAACAAATCAACGTATTAACCCGATATACGCATTCCCCGTATTTCGCTCTATACCGGAGACCCGCATGTCCTCGAATCCTTCTTTTCACTGGCAAGACCCGTTGTTGCTCGACCAGCAACTGACCGACGAAGAGCGCATGGTGCGCGACGCTGCTGCGGCCTATGCGCAAGACAAACTCGCGCCGCGCGTGCTCAACGCATTCCGCAACGAACAGACCGATCCGAAGATCTTTGCCGAGATGGGCGAGCTGGGTCTGCTGGGCGCCACGATTCCCGTCGAGTACGGTGGTGCTGGCCTGAACTACGTCAGCTACGGGTTGATCGCGCGCGAAGTCGAACGCGTGGACTCCGGCTATCGTTCGATGATGAGCGTGCAATCGTCGCTGGTCATGGTGCCGATCAATGAATTCGGCAGCGAAGTGCAAAAGAAAAAATATTTGCCCAAGCTGGCCAGCGGTGAATGGATCGGCTGCTTTGGCCTGACGGAACCCAACCACGGCTCCGACCCCAACGGCATGGAAACCCGCGCCGTGCTGACCGGCGACCGCTACAAGCTGAGCGGCGGCAAGATGTGGATCACCAACTCGCCTATCGCTGATGTATTCGTGGTGTGGGCCAAATGCGTGGGCGGTGAATTCGACGGCAAGATCCGTGGTTTCATCCTGGAAAAAGGCATGAAAGGCCTGTCCGCTCCGGCGATTCACGGCAAGGTCGGCCTGCGTGCGTCGATCACCGGTGAAATCGTGATGGACGAAGTCGACGTCCCGGCCGATCAGATGATGCCTGGCGTGTCGGGTCTGCGTGGCCCCTTCACCTGCCTGAACTCGGCTCGCTTTGGTATTGCCTGGGGTGCGCTGGGTGCCGCCGAGGCCTGCTGGCACACGGCTCGCCAATACACGCTGGACCGCAAACAGTTTGGCCGCCCCTTGGCTGCCAATCAGCTGATCCAAAAAAAACTGGCCGACATGCAAACCGAGATCACCTTGGGTCTGCAAGGCTGCCTGCGTTTGGGCCGCATGAAAGACGAAGGCACCGCCGCTGTCGAAATCACCTCGATCATGAAGCGCAATTCGTGCGGCAAGGCACTGGATATCGCGCGCCTGGCTCGCGATATGTTGGGTGGTAACGGGATTTCTGACGAGTTCGGCGTGGCGCGTCATTTGGTCAACCTCGAGGTGGTTAATACCTATGAGGGTACGCACGACGTGCACGCGTTGATTCTGGGTCGTGCTCAGACGGGGATTCAGGCGTTTAGCTGATCCTTTTCTTCGCGCCTTTTAGTTCTTTTTAGAATTCGCCTCAGCATCTTTGGATGCTGGGGCGTTTTCTTTGGGCAGCTCCTGGACTCGGGCGCTCAGGCCCTCACCAGCAGCGGCCAGGCCGCCATGGCCGAGGTGACGGCAGAGTTCAGCTCTTCCGAGCCAGTCCCGCCTCGCGCGCTAAGACTCAAACCCTTGTGGACGGTTGCATAGAAAGCGGCAACAGCGCGGATGTCGGTTCCGGCGGGAACATCGCCGTCCTCAACCCCCTGACGCAGCCGTGCCGAGAAGTTCTCGTCATTAGCTGCGCGCATTTCGCGAAGGCTCGCCACGAGTTCGGGAGACATATCGCAGGCCTCCCCGGCCGTCTGTTCGACCATGCATCCGCTCGGGAAATCGGTACGGGAAAAGACAGTGACGGCGTTGCGCAACAGGCCTTCAATACTTTCATGCGCCGTCGGCAATTCCATGATGCGCCGTACTACCTCCTTGTGAAGCGCCACGTAGTGTTCGAGGGCCGCCCGATAGAGGCTCTCCTTGGACCCGAAGGCCGCGTAGAGGCTGGGCGAGGCGATGCCCATGGCTGCAGTGAGGTCACTCATTGAGGCGCCGGCAAAACCCTTTGCCCAGAACACGCCCATTGCCTGTCCCAGCACCTCGTCACGATCGAAACTGACAGGGCGGCCCCGCTTCGGAGTGCGCGGCGTCGATGGAGGCTGCATCATAAGGTCCTTTTTTTACCGATCATTACATAATTATCTTTGCACTGGCAAAGCAAAAGCAGATACTATTTTTGTAATGATCAACACATAAATAATTTAACACAGGAGTCTCTCCATGAACATGCCCACCCTTCCCCTCGCTGGCAAGCGAGCCCTCGTTACCGGTGCAGCACGCGGCATTGGTGCGGCCATCGCACTGAAGCTGGCCGAAGACGGCGCAGACGTCGCTATCACCTACGAGAAATCGGCCGAAAAGGCTGAGGCGCTCGCTGCCAAGATTCGCGCCCTGGGCCGCAAGGCAGTCGCCATCCAGGCAGATGCCGCCAGCCCTGAAGCCGCGAAGACAGCAGTAGAACAGAGCGTCGCCGACCTTGGCGGCCTTGACATCCTGGTCAACAACGCTGGGGTTCTCTTTTCGGGTGACTTTGCCGAGCAATCACTGGAGGAAATAGATCTGCAGTTGAACGTCAACGTGCGCGGCGTTTTCGTCACCACCCAGGTTGCGCTCAAACACATCCCGAATGGCGGGCGCATCATCACGATCGGCAGCAATGCGGGCCTGTCTGTTCCGTTCACGGGCATCGCAGTCTATGCTGCCACCAAATCCGCGATGGAGAGCTTCACCCGTGGCCTCGCCCGTGAACTCGGCCCTCGTGATATTACCGTCAATCTGGTCCGCCCTGGCCCGATCGACACCGACATGAACCCTGCCGACGGCCCGCTCGCGCCCGCTATCCTCCCGAGCCTGTCGATTGCCCGCTACGGTAAACCCCGAGAAGTCGCCGAGGCCGTCGCCTTCCTCGCCGGGCCTGGCGCCGCCTATGTTACCGGGTCGGGCATTCTTGTCGATGGCGGCATAAGCGCTTGAGTTACCGCCCGAGGAGGACCGGCCTCCTCGGCCCTGCACTCACAACAAATTCAGTAGAGCGAAGAAAGACCATGACAAAGATGATTGTCGTTTGCGCTGGCGACGCCAACGTGAGATTTGATCGAGACTACTATGCGAACGATCATTTCAAGTTAGCGATGGCATGCTGGGAAGAGTATGGACTTCAATCGGCGGAGGCATTTTTTCCGTACGCTGAAGCCGGCAGCTGGAAATCCATTGGCATATACACCTTCTCGTCGGCAGAAGGAGTACATGCCGCGCTGAAGAGCCCAAAAACACAGCAAATAATGGACGACGTGAAGAATTTCACCGACGCCCCAATCGTGCTGCGTAGTCTGTTCACGGAGTTTTGAGGAATACGATGTCAATCGACGCGGGACGTTGACCCGTTGTGCACGTCCCTCGTCACTTCTTGGGATCGGCAGCCCAGCCAACGAAGGTACTCGCAAGCTGCCGACTACCGTCTCCAGCTGAGTCCAACTGCCAATGCCAGCGACGCGCCGATTGCCAATGAGGCCACTGCAAATCCGAGCTGCACTTCATGAGCGGCTGCGCCGTCAGGCGCGATCGCGATGAACAGACCGCCAATGATCGCGACGCATACTGCAGCACTAATCTGCAAAGTGGCAGTGACCAAACCCGAGGCCAACCCGGCCCAACGTGCATCGACCTGATCCACGTTCAATCGCACCAAGGCAGGCAATGCGATGCCTTGTCCAGCGCCAATCAGGAACAATGGCAACGCGAGCCAGGTCGCCGCATCGACGAAGGCGAGCGCTGCGACCATGACCAGACCGAACACTTCCAGGCTCATGCCGAACGCGGCGGTACGTGCCCCGAAGCGCCGGGCGATGCGTGGACCGCACAGCGGACCAAGAAAGAAACCGATACCAAGCGGCAGAATCGCCAAGCCGGTTGCCAACGCATTATTTCCCAGGCCTGCCTGTTCGTACGCCGCAAACACCAGGAAGAACGCCGCGAGAGCGTAAAAGAAGAATGTTGCTGCCAGGCTGCGCCTCAGTCCGGGAGCAGCGAGAATCGAGGGCAGAATCAGAGGCGTTCTGTCAGCGAGCTCCTGTCTTTTTTCATACTTCCAGAACATACACAACAACGGTATGCTCAAGCCAAGTAACGCGACGCACCACCACGGCCAGTGGTGCTCCCTTCCCTCGATGAGAGGCACGACCAAGGCCAGCAAGCCCGACGCTAACAGCAAAGCTCCTGACACATCCAGACGAGCAGAGCGCTCGGCCCGGCTCTCACGCAGCAGCATCAGTGCAGCAGGAACCGCAACGATGATGACCGGGATATTGATCAAAAAAACGCTGCGCCAGCCCAACCCCCACGGACTGGCCGAAACCAGCACGCCGCCCAGCAGTTGGCCACCCACAGAAGCCAAGCCGAACGTCGCACCATACAGACTGAGCGCGCGATTTTTCTCGCTTGCAGGAAAAAGGGAGTGTATCGATGCCAGCGATTGCGGCGCCATAATGGCCGCCGATATACCTTGCAGCAATCGCCCGCCAACGAGCATGCCCGGTGACGGCGCCAAACCACACAGCGCTGAAGCAACGCCAAAACCAAGCATACCGCCAATAAAGACTCGCTTGCGCCCATACAGGTCGCCAAGACGCCCTCCTAATATCAAGGTGACCGCATAGGCTGCGGCATAGACCGAGATCACCAGTTGCGAGACATCTGAAGATGCCCGCAGGTCAGTGCGAATGGCCGGCAACGCCACATTGACGATGAAGAAGTCCAAGGGCGGCAACATTGTGCCGGTCAGCAGAACAACAAGGGCGAGCCAACGGCGCGAATCAGGAGCCACGGGCTCGAACGCTTGAGTCAACGTATTCATGATTTGTAAACCTGTACCAGCGAACTAAAGAGCAACTGCCCGAACGCGCTGAGGTGTCATGGCGGTAAAGTGCGGCACATCGGCCATTACGGCGGAGACCTCCGGTGAGGCAAACGCGGCTTCGAACGCCGCTTCATTCCGGAAAACGCATTCACAGATGGCGATGGTCCCTTCCCGTTCGGTCGATGGGAAAAATGCTTCCAGGCTGAGCAAACCATACTGAGCCCATGCCTTGATGACCAGCGGCAGGTGGACGTTGACGTAATAGCTGCGGTCAAACGCATCTTGTGGCGTGCCTTGATAGGTCACGTAGATAACAACTGGGGCAGTCTGAGTATTCATGGAAGTTCCAGGTCAAGCAGACCCGGAATGGGACAGTTCAACGACAGGCGCAATAGTGACGTCTGCGAAACTGTTTGTGAACCGCCATTTCTGTACGTTTCTTGTACATTTTTGAACGGCGACTCACGGCATGGAATGGGGCGATGTTCGAATCTTTCTGTCGGCAGTCCGCGCGGGCCTTGTCGACGCGGCCGCCTGATCTAACCTAGCGAATAGATGCCTAGTCGTGATGACCGACTAGCCGCCCGATCGGCGTAGTTTCTTGCACATAAAAACACGCCGAAAGCCGTCTTGCTCAGCGCGTCGATATTCTTCCCATCCAAGCTTTTGATAGATTGCCAAGTTCTCACGCATCAGCTCGTTGGTGTAGAGTCGCAACTCGCTCTTTCCATTTTGAGTAGCGAATTCATCGGCAAAATCGAGGAGCCTTCTGCCAAAGCCTTTGCCTTGGCTCCCGCGTTCCACAGCTACGTTACTTACCAGCAAATGATCTGCCTCCATCCGCAACACCATGAGGCCAGCCAGACCCTCAGCAGTGTCTAGCACCCAAACCCTTTTTGCCTTGACATGCACGGTATAGTCGTCGGTCATCGGGGCAGGCTCGCGACCAATACGCTCGATGTAAACCGAGTAGGCATCTTTAACGATGTTTTGAATCTTCAAAACATCCGCTGATACTGCAGGTCGAATGGTGATTTTTGACATTTTCTAGTCGTCCCTGAATGCGCCGATATGGTCAAGAATGCCATCTATCACCCAGAGCATCGAGA
This sequence comes from Bordetella tumbae, assembly GCF_054780995.1. Lineage (NCBI taxonomy): Bacteria > Pseudomonadati > Pseudomonadota > Betaproteobacteria > Burkholderiales > Alcaligenaceae > Bordetella > Bordetella tumbae. The sequence goes on along the minus strand of NZ_BAAGVG010000003.1, from coordinate 80,934 downwards.
TAAACCAACGGGCGATTGCTTGCGTCAGCATAAGTTGCCAACATTACGCGAGCAGTAAATACGTATGCGCAATGCCGCTACGAGTCACGACATGTCGACCATCCATCAGTTGTCACCACAAGCCAAATCGATAGCCGACTCGCAATGGATAAGGGTTGTGTCGAAGACGGGAACGGAGACATTGCTTTCGTTGAGCAACATGCCGACCTCCGTGCAACCGAGGATCACGCAATCCGCTCCTTTCTCGACCAAGCCCCGTGCGATGTTTTCATAGATCGTACGGCTGCCCGTGGTCGTAACGTTCAAGCACAGCTCGTCGTAGATGATGCGATGCACCTCGGCTCGATCCGCAGCGTCGGGAATGATAGGCTGGAGTGAGGCTGCCTTGAGGCGGTCGATGTAGAAGGCTTGCTCCATGGTGAACGCGGTCGCCATCAGGCCAGGCGCATTCAGGCCCGCCTTCGTGATTCGATCCGCCGTCGCATCTGCGATGTGCAGTAGCGGAATGCCCACTCCGCTCATCATCTGCCCGGCCAGCTTATGCATGGTATTGGTCGCCAAAACAATGAAGTCGGCGCCGCCGCGCTCCAATGCCTTGGCCTCGGCGTTCAAGATGCCTCCCGCCTCATTCCATTGGCCGTTTTTCTGCAGCGTCTCGATTTTTGCGAAATCCAGTGACCGGATCAGCAGTTCGGGAGAATGCAGACCACCCAGACGTTGGTGCGTAATCTCGCACATCTTGCGGTAGTAGATCTGCGTCGAGGCCGCAGACATGCCTCCCAGGATTCCAATAGTTTTCAAGTCTTTCTCGATCGATCGCTGTGTTGTATCAACAGTAATGCCGCCATACCTCGCGCCGTTTTCACGGCCTGTGGACCTCGGTACACCGCGGCGGCGGTGGCGCCTTCGATCAGTATGAGGAGTTGCTCCACCAATTCCAAACAATCATCTTCGCCACGTTCCAGACAAAGGATGCGGTGGATTTTTTTTCTGAGACGGGCCTTGTGTTTGCGCATGGCTTTCGAAATTTCGGCTACTTCACCCCCGCTCTCGCCCTGGGCGCGCAAAAACAGACAGCCTCGGGCGCCTTCTTCGTGTATCCATTGCTCCAGTGATTCGAATAGCGCGTCCACAGTAGGCACATTCAGCAGCCGCATGAACCTATCGTCCCTTTCCGAGAGCACAGCGGCGATGAGAGCCGTCTTGCTGCCCGCGTACTTATATAGCGTGCGGCTGGACATGCATGCCGCCTGAGCCACGCGGTCCATGCCGGTCGCGGTAAAGCCATGCTGGTCAAAAAGACGCTCGGCGGTAGAGATGAGATGGCTGTCTGTATTCATATAGCCAGTCTAAAACGATCGTTTTACACATGTCAAACCTCCACGTACAGCCCGTTGAGCAGAGCCGATCAATGGTGGGCGACTGAAATTTTTAACAGTGGATGTAATAAATCCCCCCGGTTGCCGAATATCCATACTGAAGCGTCGCGCCGCTACACGCGGGGTGGCTCTTCTATGCGGATAGGCCAACCCTTGGCAACTCTGTGAACCACTTGGGGAATGTGCAAACCACAGGCCTTTGAAATCATTAGCTATTTTTATATCGAGATTCACCATGAAGAAGTCGTTTGTCTCCATCGCCATTGCCCTTTCAGCCCTGGCTGCAGCTGTCTCTGCGCAGGCCGCCAATAGCGCCGCCGTCCAGGACTCATTGCCAGCACAAGTCCAAACCGAACAGCCCGAGGCACGCGTTGCAGACAACGTCCAGCGTGGCGATCAAACCTATATACCTCCCACCTTTTCGACATTGTCGCGAGCCGAAGTCAATGCCGATACGGCAGCATGGCGCAAAGCTGGACTCGCTGACGAATGGCGCGGCAACGCAACGCCCGACATCTATAGCTTGGAATACCGAAGAAAACTCGCTTACTACCAACACCTGATTGGTCAGTAACAACCGCGTACGGGGGGGGGCGTAACCGTAAACAAGCCCAGCGTCTGGGAATCAAAAAAAGAAAGTACGGCCGCAACTTCAGCTCTGAAGGAATGTTCGGCCGTTATTGATTCTCCGATTTTTTTTCCCGCGTAATAAATCGATTCGATTGACGAATATTCATATTGAAACGCTGTGTTTCGCTCAATCAGGAGATCCTCATGAAAACATTCTTGTCTCGCTTTGCACTGATAATCGGGTTGGCCGTCTCTGCTCATACAGGATCCGCATCTGCACAAGAAACAGAACCTATCCGGGCAAAGAATATCGTCCTCGTCCATGGCGCCTGGGCCGACGGCTCTAGTTGGAGTGATGTCATCCCCTACCTGAGAGCGGCTGGGTTGCAGGTCGTATCGGTTCAAAATCCATTGACCTCGCTTCATGATGACGTTGCCGCGGCCAAACGTGCGCTTTCCTCGCTGGACGGTCCCACGGTACTCGTAGGACACTCCTATGCGGGAAATGTCATCAGTGAGGCGGGGGCTGATTCAAAAGTCTCTGCACTGGTCTATGTCGCAGCACGCGCACCGGATGCCGACGAGGACTTCAATGCACTTGCCGGCAAGTTTCCAACGATGCCTGTGAGAGCCGGCATCACGACTCATAATGGCTTCTCGACTATCAACGAAAATGCTTTCTTGAATTTCTTTGCGAATGGCGTGCCTGCAGAGAAGGCGAAAACGCTTTTCGCCGTCCAACAACCCATTGCGGCAGACCTGTTTATCGGAAAAACGACGACTGCCGCGTGGCATAATAAGCCGACGTGGTACGCGGTCTCAAAGAACGATCAAACAACATCCCCTGATCTGCAACGATTCCTCGCCAAACGCATGCATGCCACGACGGTAGAACTAGATTCAGGCCATTTATCATTGGTTTCCCATCCGAAAGCGATCGCCGATCTGATTCTCCAGGCTGCCGGAAAATAGCGGACATGAAGGGAGTAATTCAGCGTGCAACCCCATAGCCAGGAAGCCGATTGGGCGGTCGCGATGCTTAAAGAGCGGTCTGGCGACTGCTCTGCATATGAGCGTTTTCTTCAGGATTTCGCAGCGCATTTACGGCGAATCGTGAGGTGGAGGTTCAATAACCTTCGGCTGAACCTTGATGAGACCGAGGACGTGGTACAGGAAATATTGATCGCGATTCACTCGAGGCGCAATCAATGGGATGCCAACCGGCCCCTCATGCCCTGGTTAAACGCCATTGCACGCTACAAGATAATTGATGCGGCAAGACGCCTGCGTAAAGAAGCTCACCTTAAGACAGATCTTGACGATGCACAGTGGAGCTCGTTGCCCGCCCTTGAACAAACCGCCCTCGCGGCGTCAAGAACGGATATCGATCGACTGATTTCCGAGCTTCCACCGGGGCAGCAATCCGTCGCCCGTGTCATTGGCATAGACGGAGTTTCGCCCAGCGAAGCGGCCATCCAGCTGGGCATGAACGAGAATGCCGTAAGGGTGGCTTTTCATCGGGCTCTGAAGAAATTGATGGCAATGGCAACAGGACAGAAAAATGTCACCCGTAAATGAGAAAAACATACAAACAGATGAGCTGATCCATCGTCTATCCAGACAAGCGGGCACGAAAGAGCATATAACCATGCCTTTCGACCGAGCCTTGATGGCGAGCCTCGTGCTGTCACTTGCTACGGCCATTCTTGTCGTCATCGGCTTGTCTCGCGTTCGCCCTGATCTATATCAGATGCTAACGGCCTGGGTGTTTCAGTTCAAAGTTGCAACGATGGCCTTGCTCGCATGCGGCGGCATTGTTCTTGTTCGTGCCTGCGGAATCCCGGGACAATCGGTACGGCTGACTCAGGCTTTGCTCCCCGGTGCTGTGCTGTTGCTTGCTGGTGTGTTATTTGACGACACGGGCTATCCATTGTTGGGCGAGAATCAATTTTCCGTGCCGTTCTGCGTTGGCATCATTGTTGCGGCCTCATTGCCTGGTCTGATGGCCATCCTGGCCGGATTGCGTCACGGTATTCCGACACGGCCGGTCTATGCAGGAGCGCTCTCCGGCGTCTTGTCCGGCTCGCTCGCAGCATTGGTATACACCATCGCATGCCTCAATGATGGCCCTTCATTTGTAGCAGTGTGGTATGTGGTTGCCATTTCAATTACGGCGGCGATCGGCGCTATTGCAGGCCGGTACATATTGGCTTGGTAAAACCGATGTCTATTACCCGGCTGGACTTGAGTAATCAAGCGCCCGTGGATTTGACGTAGTTCAGCCGGACATACGCACGCGCAAACCCCGCTCGCACATAATTCGAGAACGAACGGTGCTGAGCCTCCTGTCCTGCGTCAGGCTGCCCAGTTTCCGCCGTAAATTCATTACTGCCCAGCGCCATGCCATGCTGCAACCGCGCACGGATCAAATGAGACTGTACGCCACGGCCTCGGAATTCGGGCAAAGTCGTATCCACACCCATCCACGAATAACCTGCGGCGCTATAGATCGCGCCACAGCCAACCGGTACGTCGTCCCAATAAGCGATCAATACACTCCAATTCGGACGCCCCACCAATTCAGAAAACCACTGTCCCATACTCGCGGGAAATCCAAACCCCGTACATACCAGCTGTCCGAATACTGCGGCGTCTTTCTGTTCGGCAACACGACTGTATAGATGAGGAATTGCCGGCATTTCCACCGTTGTCGGTGCATGCCGGAATTTTGCCCATCCATTACCTTTGGCCTCATACCCGAGATCTTCCAGCAAACCGCGTATCGCGGCATTTTCCTGCACTCGTGGTATCTGCAATGACCAGCCCGCAGGACAGTTTTCTTGCATCCATTGGATCGCTTCATCGATATACGCCGATGAAGAGACACCGACCACACGTGCCAGTTCCGTCACAACTAACTGGCCGTGAGATAGACATGCCCCATCGCCTATAAGCGTGGTGTTTAACGCATTCTCGCTTGCGTACGCTACGGGTGCGGCCTTGTACATGTCGTGCCAGGCGACCGCCTCAATATGCTCGATATTTTGGAATGAGGTGCCGCTATCGTTCATAAGAAAATTCCAGTTAAGAAAAGTCCGTCACTGCACCGCACATGGCGACTGACGGGATGTTGCAAATACAGGCCGCATGCGGCGCACTCAAACACGGCAGGTCTCAATTTTTCTCTGCAGCGATAACAGGCTCAGGATCTGGTGCAGAACGCTGGAGAGATGTACGAAAAAAAATTTTTGAATGGTTGAAGAATGCGCATGCCGGCAAAATCGCGAATGCGAACGCGATGCCGGAAATTTTCTCTCCTGCGTGTTCGATCAGATATCCAAATAACGGTGCACCCGCCATCTGCCCAATAGATATAGCTAGAAATCCGACAGTAATCCCAGTGGCGGGCCGGTTGGGCATCGCGCGTACGCCCCAAACGAGATACACACCCGTCAACGTCATGTAGGCAGCGCCGAACAGTCCGCCACTCGCGAGTATCATTGCCGAGTTGGCCAACAGCGTAATAGTCAGTACCGCGCCCGACATACCTAGCAAGCAAAAGACGTGTACCAGATTGAGGCCAAAACGCCGTATCAAAGTACCGCAGGCACCTCCAGCCAGACCGAAGATGCCGATCACGAACCAGAGCCAACCTACATCGTCGCTTGCCCAGCCGAGCGAACGTCTTGTTAGTTCGCTCCCGAACGACCACACTGCTGTACTACCCACACCCATAAGAAACGCCGATATGCATAGACGCTTCACATCAGCATCGAATGACAGCGGGTGTTTTTTGGACGGATCATTCGTCATAGTTTTTTTCGGTGTCGTACGTGTGACCACATAGGTTGTCATGGCGGCAATCATTGCGAAGACCGCAAAGGCTGCTCGCCAATCGCTGCCGAAAATGAACGCTGCGGGTGCAGAAAGTGCGATGCCGCCGCTCGCCCCAGCGTTGATAATCGTGTTTGCGCGATCCTGTAGATTCGACTCCAGAGTGTCAGCAACGGCCGCCGCCAGAGGCGGCGATGCAAGTCCGGTACTCAACCCCGCGAAGAGGACTGCGACAGCCATCATGACACCGTTTGGTGCAAGTACTATCCCTACCAACCCGATAGTAGCAATGCCTCCAGCTATCCCAGCGACGACGCGAGACCCGAGCCGCTCAGTCAACGTTGCCGAGGCAATAATCGCGAGGCAGTAGCCAAGAAAAGAGCCGCCAGAGATTAGACCGCTTAAGGATTCCGAAAGCGCAAGATCGGTTGCGATAGCGGGCAGAAACAGGCCAAAGGCAAAACGAGTGAGGCCATAACATGTGGCAATGAGACAGAAGCCACTCACTACGAAGGCCAGACGCGATTTATCCATGAACTATCCTCCCGTTCGGAGCGTTCGGCCGGAACTATCCGCCGCTCGCGTGATCGAGTTCAGGTCAGTCGTTATGGTCTCGCTCTTGCTCAATAACGATTCGACGGACGTGATGATAGAGATTCGTTCAGCCATGCTCAAAGTGTAAAACGATCGTTTTACCGTGACAAGTTAGATTCAGTGTGGACTAGTGATCTTGATCCGAATAAACGACGCAACACGATTCAAAATCAGGAATAGGCCATGATGCAGTAGCTTTGTGGCTAGTCCGATCCTTTTTGCATATCTAACATGTTCAGTTCGGTTTCAACCGCAAACAGAAAGAGCCTCTCATATTAATTTTCCCAGTTCATTGTCCGGGCTCTTGAATACCAATACATACGTTTAACCAAGTGCTAAATGAAAACTTCTATCCTGAAGAAAGCAATGACGGCGGCGCTTGCTGGTGTTGCGCTGACGTCTGTCACGCATTCCTCGTTGGCTGGAGTGGGTACACAGCAAGCGTTGCCGCTCGCGCGTTGGCAGACATTGCCGCCCACGCCCTCACCGCCTCATTATGATCATGTGGCCCATACCAGGCTGCGCGGTGTCCAACTCTACAGCGCAGAGGTGGGGCACGGTCGACCCGTGATTCTGCTGCATGGCGGATTAGCCAATTCTGATTGGTGGGCTCTGCAAGTGAACGCGCTACGCCGCCATCATCGCGTCATCGTGGTGGACTCACGGGGGCACGGCCGCAGCACGCGCGATACGACGCCGTACAGTTATGATCTGATGGCTGACGACGTGATCGCGTTGATGGACAAGTGGCACATCAAGCGCGCCGACATCGTCGGCTGGAGCGACGGTGCTGTGCAGGCGCTTGACATCGCCATGCGCTATCCGGATCGTGTGGGCAAAATTGTCGCGTTTGGCGCCAACACGAATACTGCTGGCTCGAATCCGGACATCGAGCAGAACGCCACATTTGGGGCGTTCATCGAACGGACTGGCAACGAATATGCGCAACTCTCACCGACGCCGAATGAATACGATGACTTTGTCGCGCAGATCGGCCAGATGTGGGGAACGCAGCCCAATTGGACGGATGAGCAGCTCGGGACGATCCAGTCCGAGGTACTCGTGCTGGATGGCGACCATGACGAAGCGATCAAGCTCAGTCATGCGGAATACATCGCCATGACGATTCCGCATGCTCGCCTGCAGATCCTGCCTGATACCAGCCACTTTGCATTTATTCAGGATCCGGCGGCGTTTAACCGCGCGATCTTGCAGTTTCTTGACGATGAGTGACAAGAGCCGGCTTGACAACTTACCGACCAACTAGTAGATTGGCAACTGTCACGAGCGACAGAAAGCTGATCTAGAGACGGCAGTTGTCGCGTTTGCGTATCCCGTCAGCCATCAAGGAAATGTTCTTGTGAGTGTGGAACTCTCTCCCCGCGCCACCGAAATCGCCGAGCAGACAAAGATCCTGCTCGCCGCCGGTGGCTACAACGGGTTCAGCTATGCCGATTTGTCCAAACGCATTCACATCGGTAAGCCCAGCATTCACCATCATTTCCCGAGCAAGGCGGAGTTGGTGCTCACGGTCGTGCAACGGCACCGCGAAGAGGCCCTTTCCGGATTAACGGCCTTGGCGCAACAGGTCGATGACCCTCTCGCGTGTATAACCGCGTACGCCGACTATTGGGCGCAATGCATTCACGAGGGCACGTTGCCTATCTGCATTTGCGCCATGTTGGCGGCCGAGTCGTCAATGCTGCCCACAGACATCGCAGATGAGGTCCATGGTTACTTTGACGACCTGGCCGCCTGGATCGCGTCTGTATTGGAAAAAGGCGCCTCACGGGGGCAATTTCACCTGCGCAACGGTGCGTCTGACGAGGCTCAGGTCTTGATGGCCACGGTGCATGGTGCGATGTTGTCGGCGCGGGCGGCCCGCCGGCCAGAGGTTTTTCGCACGGTAGTGAGTGCTGCTATTCATCAACTGACTGTGTGAATCAGGTCGCCTGTCCGTATGGGAACAAGGCGGCCATTTTTTTAGTTTACCAATCGACCAACTAGTTGGTTGTTTATCGAAAGTTTTCTCGGCGCGGCTTTCGACTGCTTGCTTCACCTCACACGCCGATTGTTCATTACGTGGTGTTTTCATCACCAGGAAAATCTGTATGCATCTCTCAACATTACGCAAATACCTCATCAACAGTGTGGCGGGTATCGCCCTTGTCGCTGGTGGCCTGACTGCAGCAACGGCTGCCAATCCAGCAGATCAAATCGTACGCGTACGCGGCACCGTGGTCTCGCTGGCTGGTGATCAACTACAAGTGAAATCACGCGAGGGTCAAGCACTGACGATTACGCTTAACAAAGGATGGATGGCGTCAGCTGTCGTGAAAGCCAGCATCAGTGATATCAAGCCGGGCGATTTCGTGGGCATTGCTTCGCTGCCCAAGTCCGCCGGCGGCGACGGCGCGTTGGAAGTGCTGATCTTCCCACCCGCACTCAAAGGAACCGGGGAAGGCAGCTATGGCTGGGACCTGAAACCCAATAGCACGATGACCAATGCTACCGTCGGCGACGCCGTCAAATCGGTGGATGGCAGCACGGTGACGGTCAACTATCACGGCAAAGAAAAGAAAATCTCCATCCCCAACGGCACGCCGGTGGTGACGCTTGCACAAGCTACGGCTGAGGACGTGCAACCCGGCACCGCTGTTTTCATCCCCTCGCAAAAGGATGCAAAAGGCATGCTGTCGACGGGTCAGTTGATCGTAGGCAAGAACGGTGTCGTGCCTCCGATGTAATGGGATCACAACGATGTCCGGCTGGCATCCAATGCCAGCCGAAAAGAGACCCTGTCCATGAATATCACTAATTCAACCTCTATCCGTGTTGCGGATAGTCCAACGCGCCGTCGTCGCATCCAGCGTCATTCTGTGACCGTGCGCATCACGCATTGGATCAACGTGCTGTGCTTTTCAATCATGTTGCTCAGCGGGTTGCAGATTTTCAATGCGCACCCCAGACTCTACTGGGGTCAATATGGCGCCGATACGGAGCATGCGCTGCTGGAGATTGGTTCACAGCAACGCGACGATGGCACGCACGGATTCCTTCGCATTGGTGCACTTCGTATCGAGACAACCGGCATTCTCGGCGTCTCTAACGTAGACGGTGCCGATACAGCACGAGCATTTCCTGCCTGGCTGACCATTCCGTCCTATTACGATCTGGGCGCAGCCAGGAACTGGCATTTCCTGTTTGCCTGGCTGCTGGTGATCAATGGTCTGCTTTATCTGGTACACGGACTCTGGCGAAATCATATTCGCGGGGAACTGTTGCCGGATCGGGATCAGCTGACGCCGCGGCACCTGTGGCGAGAAATCGTGGATCATGCACGCCTGCGTTTCGCCAAAGGCGACGAAGCACGGCGATATAACGCCCTGCAAAAACTCACCTATCTGATGGTCGCGCTGGTATTGCTGCCCCTCATGGTGTTGACAGGGTTGACTATGTCGCCAGGTATTGATGCGGCCTTTCCGTTTTTACCCGATTGGTTCGGGGGCCGGCAGTCGGCACGTACCTTGCATTTCATCACGGCATCATCGCTCGTGTTGTTTGTCATTGTGCATGTACTCATGGTCGTGTTGTCTGGTTTTTGGAACAACATACGATCGATGATCACCGGACGCTATGACATCGATCACTCAGGACATGAATCATGACAACAGGATTTTCCCGGCGAAAAATGTTGGCCAGCCTGGTTTCTGGCGCCAGCACATTGTTGCTGGCTGGCTGTGACCGCGTGACGCAGAGCGAGTCGTTCGGTACCGTGTTGCGCAATACCGAAAAGCTGACGATGGCCGGTCAGCGATTGCTGCTGGACCGTCAATCGCTGGCGCCAGAATACAGCGTGGCCGACTTATCACCGGTATTCCGCGCCAATGGTACCCAAGCACCTGACTCCGAGGAATATAACCGCCTGCTCGAAAATGACTTCGCCGATTGGCGGCTGCAGGTGGATGGGTTGGTGCAACAACCTCTCAGCCTGTCCCTCGCGCAACTGAAAAGCCTGCCGTCGCGCACGCAGATTACCCGGCACGATTGTGTCGAGGGATGGAGTGCTATCGGACAATGGCAGGGGGTCTCCCTCGGCCGGATATTGGATCTTGCGCGATTGAAACCGGGCGCGCGATATGTCGTGCTTCACTGCGCGGATGAGCTGGAGGTTACGTTTGACGGCAGCGGCCGTTATTACGAAAGCATCGATCTGCTCGACGCCTATCACCCACAAACGATTCTGGCGTACGCGATGAACGGAAAGAATCTGCCGGTTGCACATGGTGCGCCGCTGCGGCTGAGAGTCGAACGGCAGCTCGGCTACAAACAGGCGAAATATCTGATGCGCATCGAAGTCGTGTCGTCGTTCGACACGTTATGGGGCGGTCGAGGCGGCTACTGGGAAGATCGTGGTTATGAGTGGTACGCAGGTATTTGAAGGCGTGTCGGTGCGGCGTTCTGATGGCCAGGGTGAGTAGTTTCATGACGAACCCGAATACTGCCGAGTCTTGGCAAACCGAAATGGCTACGCTGGTTCGCCAGCTCACCCCGCATGAAGAGGATACAGGCTCACTGTGGGATGATGTACGGCTGATACGAATGAATCGGCCGGTGAGGTGTATGCCGGTCTTGTGCGAGCGGAGTATTGTGATCGTTTGCCAAGGGGGGAAACATGGTTATCTGGCTGGCCGGGCCTATCACTATGACGCTCGGCACTATTTGGTGCTTTCGGTACCTCTATCGCTTTCATGTGACACCGATGCCAGCCCAAAGGAACCCTTTCTGGCTGTTTCTGTGCGATTCGACATGACCGTCTTCGCAGAGCTGTCGATCACGGATGTGGATGATCGTGCCTATGCTGAAACGATCAACCCGCTGGGAATAGTTTCCGCTCCGTTGGATGCGGAGTTGGCGGATACGACCGTGCGCCTGCTTAGAGCATTAGCCTCCCCGATCCAGGCTCGTGTGTTGGCACCGACCATCGTACGTGAACTGTGCTTGCGAGCATTGACGGGGCCCAAGGGCCGAGAGATCCGAGCCGCATTGACTGGCCAGAGTGGCTTTGGCAGGATTGCACGCGCCTTGCATCGGATTCACACCGACTATGCGAGCAAGCTGGACGTTGGTTCGCTGGCGCGTGAGGCAGGCATGAGCGCCCCTGCGTTTCATGCACGTTTCAAGGCGGCGACCTCTGCGTCTCCGATCCAATACATCAAATCTGTACGTTTACATCAAGCGCGTCTCTTGATGATTCGAGATGATCTCACGGCGGCAGCAGCAGGTGCGCGCGTCGGCTATGGCAGCGCGTCGCAATTTGGCCGTGAATTCAAGCGGCTGTTCGGGCGGAGTCCAGGAGAGGACGTTCGTGCCAATCGGCAAGTCTTCCGTTCCAGGGAGTCTGAGCCGTTGTCTCAATAGCCCAGTGCCGTTTTCAGCGAAAAGCCGTCGCTGTTGCGTCTACGGATGCGCCATCCCATAGACCACCCTCTATAAGAGCCTGTACCACACTTTTAACCATCATCCGGGTCGCTAATGCTGCAACCGATAGTTCTTCGTCCGGTTGGCTGATCAACAGGCTGGATCGAAACAAGGACTGGTCGATAATTGGCATGGATACGATACTGTCGGCATGAATGAGCGCCATGGCACTACTTGGATGGATCGTCGCAGCCATCCCTTCCTGCACCACCGCCATCAATGTATTAAGGCCATCGACCTCAAGAACGATATTCGGCCGGACGTTCTTAAGCCTGAACGCATTCATGATAATACTGACGAGCGTATGCCGGCCCGTGGACATCACCAATGGCAACGCTTCAAGATGCTGGATCCCGCAATCCCGCCCGTTTGGCATACCCGGTAAATCCCGGCGCCCTATTACGAAAAGGTCCTCCTTCAGTAGGGGCAGAATGCTTAATCTCGGATTGCCTCCTATCTCAAAACCTATCAGTAAATCAAGTTTACGAGCGTCAAGCTGCGTGGTCAGATGACCGGACAGACCTTCCACGATTTGTACGCGTATCTTTGGATAGCGTTCTCGCATTGCGCGCAACAACGGCAGCGCAAGTTTCAGTGCCGTAGTGGGCGCCATACCAATGCTCACCCTTCCTGAAAGCCGCTCGCTCTGTGTCGCAGAGGCTGCCATTTCAACGTGATGCACGATGGTTTTTGCACGCTGGAGAAACTCCAATCCGGCGTCTGTAGGCACGACGCCAGTGGAGGTCCGCTGAAGCAGCATCGTGGACAGCTCGCCCTCCAAGCGGCTGATCTGCTGGCTCAAGGTCGAAGGCGTCACACCCAGTGACAGGGCAGCCTTACCCATGCTCCCACATTCGACAACCGTGATGAAGTAGTTTATTTGCCTCAGTTCCATGGGGGATACCAGCGTGAGCGTTGGACTGCATACGGGCAAGGATGCCCCAAGCCAAGTGAGAATCCTACGGCACGTGGAGTTCGGTGCGAATAAACCAGACTTCATACGAGCGGTAGTTAAATAAATTTAACACCCCCTCCATTTTGTAGGCTGGCGAGCGTGAGAAGCACTCCATAGAATGAAAAATCCAGCGCGTCATGCTCGCGCCACATCGAACTTATCGCAAGCAGACACAGCCTTGAAAAGCCGCCTAGCCCGAACCACCACCCCAGGGACACCATGAAACTCATTCGTTCTGCTCTCGTTACCGGTGCCGCCAGTGGCATCGGCCTCGCCATCGCCACGCAACTGGCGCGTGCGGGCTACCGCGTTCTACTCGCTGACCGCGACCCGGCGGTGCATCAAATCGCGGCGACCCTCCCCTATAACGGCCAACCGCACCTTGCCGTCACCGTTGACCTCGGCCAAGAAGACGAAGTCCTGTCGCTTGCGCGCGCAGCCGTTGAGGACTTTGGCGGCTGTGACATCCTGGTCAACAACGCAGGGATCAACATCAAGAAGCAAGGTGGACCCTTTCCCCTCGAAGAGGTGTCCAACGCCGACTGGGAGCGGGTGTTTCGCATCAACGTGATGGCGCCTTTCATGCTATGCCGTGCGCTCCTGCCGGAAATGCGCTCACGCGGATGGGGTCGCGTGATCAACATTGCCTCGCGCGCCGGCCGGACTTTCATTCCGAACACCAATCTCCATTACGCGACGACCAAGGCCGCCATCATTGGCATGACCCGCCAGCTAGCCGGCGACTTTGCGCCGAACAACATCACCGTCAACTGCGTATCTCCTGGCCCAGTGGATACTCCACTGGCCCGGCAGAACAACCCCGAAGTGGCGGCAAGGCTGCGGGCTGCCGTGCCGGCCGGGCGATCGGGCACTGCCGACGAAATCGCCTGCGCCGTGGCCTTTCTTGTCTCAGAAGACGCTTCGTTCATTGTGGGCGCATGCATCGACGTGAATGGCGGCGCCTTCATGGGCTAAATGAAATGCAGCAGGCCACTGAACGAATCGAAGACCTGGCGTAGACAAACCCAATCCCAACTTATCACAAGCACACACATCCATGAAAAGCTACGAGCTGTCTATTTCGTCAATGCGGGGAAAATGCACGCCGGAGGAATGGCAACGAAGAGTCGATCTAGCAGCCTGCTACCGGCTGATCGCCCTTTATGGCATGTCCGACATGATCGCCAACCATATCTCTGCGAACGTACCTGGCGAGAATGATGTTTACCTGATCAACGCCTATGGCATGCTGTACGAAGAAATCACGGCGTCCAGTCTGATCAAGGTGGATGTGAATGGCAACGTGCTGGCGGGCCCTGATTTCGGCGATCTGAACTATGGGATCAACAGAGCCGGACTGGTCATTCATAGTGCGATCCATCAGGCCCGTCCCGATGCCCAGTGCGTGATACATACCCATAGTTGGGCGTCCATGGCCATATCTACGCTGGAATGTGGCCTCTTGCCACTGACACAGACCGCGATGCGTTTCTTGAAAATAGGCTATCACGACTACATGGGCGTTGTGTTGAACGATGATGAGAAGGAATCGCTGATAAAAGATCTGGGCACCAATGAGGCCCTCATTTTGCGCAACCATGGCGCCCTGGTTACGGGACGGAGTATCGGCGAAGCGTTTAACTGGATGCATCGGCTGGAGCTCTCCTGCGTGTCCCAGCTAGCGGCCATGGCATGCAACTCGCCTTTGAGGCAAGTCAGTCCCGCCGTGCAAGAAGAAACCTGGAACAACTATCAGCCGGGGACCAGAAGACCGTACGGGCAAATGGAATGGGCCGCATTACTGCGCAAGCTGGATCGCCTGGACCCAGGCTATAGAAGCTAGATAACGATTTTATTTAAATATATCTGGAGACGAAAATGAAAATCAGGAATCTTGTTCTGCCACTTGCATCGATGTGTACGGTGATGATGCCGGCGCTCGCGCTCGCAGACTACCCGGACAAACCCATCACAATGGTCGTCCCATTTGCGGTCGGAGGAAACTCCGACATTACGGCACGTATTATTGCCCCCGCCCTGGGAAAAGCTCTGAACACAACGATTGTTGTCGTGAACAAACCTGGCGCCGGCGGCATCATTGGCACGGCCCAAGTTGCAAAAGCGGAGGCAGATGGATACACGCTGCTGATGACCACTCCCAATGCCATTGCCGTGGCGCCGTTTATGGCTCCGACCGGCTACAAAACCGCCGACTTCAGCTCGGTAGGCATGATTGCCGAAACGCCGCTGCTGATCGACGCAAACCCAAACGGAAAATACCAAACG
Organism: Bordetella tumbae; assembly: GCF_054780995.1. Classification (NCBI taxonomy): domain Bacteria; kingdom Pseudomonadati; phylum Pseudomonadota; class Betaproteobacteria; order Burkholderiales; family Alcaligenaceae; genus Bordetella; species Bordetella tumbae. The sequence goes on along the minus strand of NZ_BAAGVG010000003.1, from coordinate 65,835 downwards.
ATCCAGGAACTGCTGAAGTCCGCCTGCGATAAACCTGGAACCGTGACGGTGGGGCATTCGGGCATCGGCACGACTAACTATGTCGCACTCATTAACCTGGAAGAAGCGACCGGCTGCACATTCAATGCAATTCCGTATAAAGGGGCAGGCCCTGCGATCGTTGATCTCGCTGGCGGGCAACTCGACTTTGTGATTGACCAACTCAGCAGTTCTACCAGTCTGATCGCTGGCGGAAAAATAAAGGTGCTCGCTGTGATGACTGCTGAGCGCGTGCCTGCACTAAAAGACATTCCGACGTTGCGAGAATCCGGTATGGCCAGTATAGACGCCTCGACAGTCATTGGTGTCGTTGCACCAAAGTCAACCCCGGAAACTATCGTAAAAAAACTGAACGCCGCACTACGACAGGTCGCAGAAGACGACATCGTCAAGCGTGCGTTCGACGGAGTCGGCAGCACCGCCAAGTGGTCCTCCCCCGACGACTTTGACACCCTGCTAGGCAAAGAGGAAGAACAAGCGCGTCGGTTGAGCGACGCCGGGAAACTAACAGTGAAATAGCGCCTTTAGGTATATGGCGCTGGAGATGAAATGATGTCAAAGCTTTGCCTACCGCCGAAAGACTCGATGCAGCGAGTCCAATTCGAAATTCCGGCCCATGCATGCGATAGCCACGCGCATATTTTCGGCCCCAACGAGCTTTATCCTTTCGCACCGGACCGCAGCTACACGGCACCTGAAAGCCCGTTGGAAAGTTTCATCCAGCATTTGGAGCGGATGGGCTTTGAACGGGGTGTTCTTGTGACGCCGAGTCCGTACGGTACGGATAACCGATCCGTCTTGGATGCGCTAACTGCGTATCCCGATAGATTAAGAGCCGTAGCTGTCGCCGACACCGGTGTCAATGTGGACACGTTGCGCGTCTGGCGAAAAGCGGGTGTTTGTGGAGTACGCTTCAACCTATATGCTGTCGGCGGAGACAAGGTCTATAAAAATGGCGCTGGACTTGATGTATTGGAAACGTTGGCGCCGATGATGCGCGACCTGGACCTGCATGCGCAGATATGGATTCACGCCCCAGATCTGGTGGAATTGGCGCCCCGTTTGGAAAAATTGAATGTGCCTTTAGTCATCGATCACATGGGCCGCATGAACGCTGCGTTGGGTAGAGACAACCCAGGATTTCAAAAACTTTGCCAGATGCTCGGTGCTGGGAACACCTGGACGAAAATATCCGGCGCGGACCGCAACAGCAACCAGCAAGGTCAATATGGTGATATCGATGACTTTGCCAGCGATCTTATCGCGGCCAATCCAGAAAGAATTGTCTGGGGTTCAGACTGGCCACATACTAATTATTTTGATTCGACGATGGTTCCCGATGACGGTATTCTGCTGAATACGCTGCATCGCTGGTTGCCAGACGCTGATGTCAGACAGAAAATTCTTTGCGACAATCCGGGGCAGCTTTATCGGTTCTGAGCCCGCCGAGGGAATCACGCTGCATGGTGATTCCGTTCGCCATCCGCCACCAAGTGAGCTCGCTGGCTCACTCCTGGCTAGCGCTGCTTGGCTGCGTACTCAGCCGCGATCTGACCATGTCGCAGCACCACCTCTTTCATGATGGATTTCATGAGGCTCTCAACCAGATCCGGGTCCACGTTGGAATCCAGGGCAGATTGTCTCAACCTGGAAAGCTGACGTGCTTCCCGATCCGGATCCACAGGAGGGAAATTATTTTTTGCTTTCAGCAGACCGACCTCGTCGGTACAACGAAAACGTTCGGCCAGGATATACACAAGCGCATTATCGAAAGAGTCAATCACCTGCCTATAGGTTGCGAGTTGAGATTGTGCTTCGGACATCATTGTGTATTCCCTTCATTCAATGCAGGAAAGCCCTGCGGTAGATGATCATGACGATATGGTAAAGGGACCAACGAAAGCAGAACAGCGACAATCCTATTGAGCTGTAGCCCATTTCTCTTTTTTATATGGCTTGTACGGTGCTGAAACTACCAAGCTGCTGCTTCCTTTGCGAGGAGCTCGGCGCACCAGTCAATGAAAGCGCGAATTGCCGGAGAAAGATGGCGGCTTTGCGGATATAGGATGGAGATGGGCTCAGGCGGAGCTTCGATATTCGCCAATAGCCTGACAAGCCGACCGTCGGCGATATGCTGGCGCACCATATAACTCGCAACACGGATCAGGCCAAAGCCAGCCACGCCGGCAGCGACATAGGCATCAGTGTCGTTGACACTGATGCGGTTCACCATCGGAACCGTAATCACTCGCGCGCCGTCGCGGAAGGTCCAGTTGGAAGAATGACCAGAACGGTTGCCGACGTACCCTACCGCAACATGCTTCCTGAGTGCAGCCACGCTTGTGGGTTTCCCGTGCCGCTTTAGGTAGTCAGGCGAACCGCACAGGTACCAATGAAAGGCGCCTATGCGCCGCGCGACGAGTCGTGACGGCTGCAGCGCTCCAGTCCTGATGACGCAGTCGATGCCATGCTGAACGATGTCTACAGTGGCATCGACTAGATGAAAATCCAGATCGATCGCCGGATAGCGATCCGTAAAGTCCCGCAAGGCTGGAATGATGAAGTTCCTGGCCAATGTGGGCGTCGTGCCGATCCTGATTGACCCGCGCAATGCGCCTGATTGTTGCGACGCCATCTCCTCGGTCAACTGTACATCGCGCAAGAGCACCTTGCAGCCATCGTAATAACGCAGGCCGGCATCCGTGACGCTTAACGCGCGCGTGGTTCTATTCAATAGACGCACGCCTAAATGCGATTCGAGTTCCTTGATCGTGCGCGTCACGGTGGAGGCAAGCACCTGCATCGTGTCAGCGGCTTTCTTGAAGCTACCAGCCTCAACCACCCTCACAAAGGTTTCCATGGCCTGCAGTCGATCCATACGGCGTAGCTCCTCGGATTAATCGTAGCCGGGCTCGCTTTTGTGAAGGCTGCACCCCGCGACAACGTAAACAGCCTGACTATTATTGCAAAAAATCAAATTTTAAATTGTCCTGACCGAGCTTTATCACCATCAAAATCTGAGTCATCATCAAGCCATAAGCCTCGAAATTTCGTGGAAAAACACGACTTTTACCGACGAATCCGAATCGCTGAAATTTCTCTTGGAAATTCGAATTCGTATGTTTGATCACGACAATTACATCGAAATTATTAAGGAATCCTACGATGAATCATAGTGAATTGGAACGGCAGCATATGCTTGTGCTGGGAGCCGGCCAGCTTGGAATGGCGGTGCTGCGCGAGCTTGGCCCCCGTGCTCGTGCCTCACAGATATTGGTGACCGCTTTGGTATCTCCGGACACTGTCAATCGTCCATCGGGGCAAAGTACCGAAATTCTCGCCGAGCTTGATGATATGGGCATCAAGGTTATTGGCTTTGATCTAGCGTCCGATGAGGCATCACTGGCGAAGCTCTTTGAGAAGTACGACACAGTCTTGAACTGCTCGGGCTTCGTAGCCGGTCCTGGCACACAGTTGAAGATCACCAGAGCGGTGCTGACAGCCAAAGTCAGGCGTTACTTCCCGTGGCAGTTCGGCGTCGACTACGACATCGTTGGCCGTGGCAGCGGGCAACCTGTGTTCGACGAACAGTATGCAGTGCGGCAATTGTTGCGAAGCCAACAACACACGGAATGGGTGATAGTTTCGACAGGGATGTTTACGAGTTTCCTGTTCGAACCAACGTTCGATGTCGTGAATCTGGAACAACGAACCATTCACGGCCTAGGCAGTTGGGACACAAAAGTGACCGTGACCACCCCCGAAGATATCGGTCGGCTCACCACGGAAATTTTGCTGACCCAACCAAGAATTATCAACGAGGTGGTCTACGTGGCCGGGGACACGATCTCATATGGGCGACTTGCAGAGGTGATTGAGCGCGTCGCGGGTCAGCGCTTTGAGAAAAGCGTATGGACCTTGGATCAATTGCGCGCCTATCTAGCGGAAACACCAGACGACGTAATGGCACGCTATCGGGCCGCGTTCGCCCTGGGAGACGGGATGTGGTGGGAAAAGTCCCAGACTTTCAATGTGCGCAACGGCTACGAGACGACCGACGTTGAGCGCTACCTAAAGACTAAACTATCCGATAGGTCTGCATCACATATGTAGCGAGAGAAACACCCGCCATCTGCAGAACAACGTCTTATTCTTTTCGGCAATGCCGGCATTAGCGTGTCCGACAAATCATTACCGCTACGCTCTTAACTCCGAATGTGCCGCACGTTGTTTAACAAGTGCGGCCTCTTAGCATCCTTCGATGCTTTGAGATTCGATTTTTCTCATATTCAAAATTTGGAGAAATGATGCGTGAACTCTTTTTACATGAGATCTCGAGTGTCAGTGGTGGAATGGGCATAGCAACTTCAGCGAAAGCCATCACCGATGATCGCGTCCATGCCGACCGCTCCGCGGAAGTAGCCGTGCGCACATCGGATCACAAAACAGGCTCGATTTTCCCTCTGGTGATAGGCGCCGGAGCCATGGCTGCTGCAGCACTCTCCATGCAAAGTTGGTTAGCACGCGCCGCGATCGCAGGCGCCGGCATGGTAGCTCTCCGCAGCGCGTCACTCATGTACTACGACGTTGATGCCGATAGCCAGCGCAGTGATGCCGTATCACTTACGCAAAGGGCATAGCGCTCAGCAAATATCGTCACCAACATGATGCTCATCGCAATAACGCCCCGACACCTCTAACAACTGCGAGTCCCGGCCGCGTGCCCGAGGGGTGTGCCGGGCCGTTGAGCGCGGATTTAGTCCGCGTAGCGGACCGAGCCCCCTGCTAATGGGGCGAGTCCGTGCGATAGGCCCGGCACACCCCTCGGGCACGCGGCCGGGACGCCTAAATAGAGACGCCCGACGCCAGCAAACAAGAATCGCCGAACGTCACCAAGCCTCATCCTGCTCCCCCCAAGCCAACACCATCCAGCATCAGCAAGAAACCCACTCCGCAACACCCCCTAACTAGCCTGCCCCAAATCAAACAAGCTAGTCGCATCCAACTCCAACACAGCCTCATCATGCTGATTCAAAACCGTCCAATTCCAAGTAATAATCCCCAGATCATCCCGAGAAGTAGACCGCCGCACCGCCTGCACACGCGCATCCAACCGCAACGTATCTCCAGGCCGCACCGGCACTCGCCAACGAACCTCCCCCAGCCCTGGCGAACCGAACGATTCAGAATCATGCAGCGCCACCTCAACCGCCATACGCATCGCGAGCGCACACGTATGCCAGCCACTAGCGATCAAACCACCCCAGCGACCTTGAGTGGCTCGTTCCACATCGGTGTGAAACCATTGGGGATCATATTGGCGGGCAAATGTCAGGATCTCGGCCTCGGTGACCGTCACCGGACCACCATGGATCAACATGCCTTCCTTGAATTCTGCGAATTTCATTTTTTCGGCGTCTTCAGCAAAAACCGGCGCACCTGAGTACGCCGGTAGTTTGAGTACAAGACAGGCAGAGTGCCTGCGCCGAATAGCGCGATGCAGGGCACCTACAAAATGCCCCGAGCCCCTGCCAGCTAGTACGTCTCGAAATGCAACCGCCCCTCGCGGCGCAACACATCATGCAGGATAGTCCAATCCTGGCCGGATTGCACGACGACATCACGCAAAGCGTCCAAAACGCCGGTTTCCATTCCCTTTAGCCCACAAACGTAAATACAGGTATTTGTATCCTGCAGCAACGTCCACACATCGGCGGCGCGCTCGCGAATCAAATCCTGGACGTAACGGCGCGGCTGCGCCGCATCCCGCGACAGGGCCAGGTTGATATCGATGAAATCGCGGGGGAGTTTCATCAGTGGACCAAAGTACGGCAGCTCACGTTGCGTACGCGCGCCAAAGAACAACATCAGGCGGCCATTCGTGCCGCGTGCGATCCGGCGCCGATAACGCTCTGTCATCGCGCGCATGGGCGCCGACCCTGTCCCCGTGCAGATCATCATCAGATTGGCCCTCGCATGATTGGGCATCAAAAAGGTATTCCCAAACGGCCCGATGACTTGCACCGTATCGTTCTTGGCCAGATCGCAGAGATAGTTCGAACATACACCGCGTGCCGGCTGCCCTTGATGGTCCTCGGTGACGCGTTTCACGGTCAACGATAAATTGTTGTAGCCCGCGCGTTCGCCATCGCGAGGGCTGGCCAGCGAATATTGACGCGCGTGATGCGCACGGCCCTGCGCATCGGTGCCAGGAGGCAATATCCCAATGGACTGCCCTTCCAACACCGGAAACGGCACATTGCCGAAGTCCAGCACGATGTGATGAATATCGCTGTCGGTATCATCATCGGTCACACGATAATTGCCGACGACCGTCGCGAGAGCGGGTGTCTTGTGGCCGTACAGATTGACATAGGGATGCGCTGCAGACCACGGAGGAATCGTTGCGCCTGAGGACGAAAAAACGATGGCGGGAGCAGTGGCGGCATCGGCATCCTCGCCACCATTGGATGCCTGGAGTACTGCCTCCTCACCATGGGATGCTGCATTCGCAGACACCGCATCGGGTAGCGCTTTTTCGCCGGGCAACTCATCCCAGCCGAATTGCTCCTCGACACTGTAGGCCTCGGTTTTCAGCACCAGCCGCCAATTATCAATTGACCCCGTCGGACAAGGCGGCACGCAGGCCATGCAGCCATTGCAAATGGCGGGGTCCACCACGTAGTTGGTGCCATCATGCGTGATGGCGTCGATGGGGCAAGTTTCCTCGCAGGTGTTGCAGCGTATGCAGATCTCGGGATCGATCAAGTGCTGCTTCAACACCTCGGGCGGCAAAGGTGCGTTCATCTTTTGCTCCGAGAATTCCCGGCATGAATGCCGGGCGCCGGGATTCAGTTAAAACGGACGTACTCGAAGTTCACGGCCTGTCGATTCACACCCATGACAGGCGGTGCAATCCAGTTGGCGAACTTGCCTGTCTCGACGACACGGCCCATCAGCGAGGCCACGAATGCACGGTCCTCCGGCGTGGGCAGCCATTTGTGTTGATTGGCCTGCCACTGCGCTTCAGACAGGACTTCGCCATCGGGTGCAACACGGATGCCAGCGAGCGTGCCGATCTGACGATTGAATGCTTTGTGCGGTACAGACAGACGGAATGGCAGTCCGCTTTTCTCGATGACTTTGTTCCAGCGTCCCACGCCAGCCATGGAGTCCTTGATGAAATCATCGCGCAGCACCTCGTTCAGGGCATTCAGCATCGGGACTTCGATTTCGCGCAGCTTGCCGCCGTCGACGGTCAACACGCGATAGGTATCATTTTTCAGTTGATGATCGTCCGTGCGCTTGCCTTCTTCGTAGCGGCCTTTTAGACCCGCACTGTAAAAGATGGCTGCGTTCGAGGACTGATCCGCGCCGAACAAATCGATGGTGACGCTGTAGTGGAAATTCAGATAGCGCTGGATAGTGGGCAGATCGATCACACCGGCAGCGCGTATCGTGGCCGGATCATCGGTTTTCAGCTCGCGCATGACTTCGCAGGTGCGTTGAATGATACGTGAGACGCCCGATTCGCCCACGAACATGTGGTGGGCTTCTTCGGTCAGCATGAATTTGGTCGTGCGGGCCAAGGGATCAAAGCCGGATTCCGCCAACGCGCACAACTGGAATTTTCCATCGCGGTCGGTGAAATAGGTGAACATATAAAAGGCCAGCCAATCGGGCGTCTTTTCGTTGAATGCGCCTAGGATGCGTGGGTTATCCGCATCGCCGGAGCTGCGTTGCAACAAGGCATCCGCCTCCTCGCGGCCGTCGCGGCCGAAATAGCGATGCAGCAGATACACCATCGCCCACAGGTGACGGCCCTCTTCGACGTTGATCTGAAATAGATTGCGCAAGTCGTATTGCGACGGTGCGGTCATGCCCAGATGGCGTTGCTGTTCGATCGAGGCGGGCTCGGTGTCGCCCTGCGTGACGATGATGCGGCGCAGGTTGGCGCGATGCTCGCCCGGCACGTCTTGCCAGACATCGCGGCCGAGGTTTTCGCCGAAATGAATTTTGCGCTGGCCGTCTTGCGGTGCGAGGAAAATCCCCCAGCGATAATCAGGCATCTTCACATGATCGAAATGCGCCCAGCCATCGGGCTCGACGCTGACGGCAGTACGCAAGTACACGTCAAAACCGTGCGAACCGTCCGGGCCCATGTCCTGCCACCATTGCAGGTAGTTGGGCTGCCAGTGTTCCAGTGCGCGCTGCAGCGCGCGGTCGCTGGACAGGTTGACGTTGTTGGGGATTTTTTCACCGTAGTTGATGCCTGACATGTCTGCTCTCCAGGTCGGCGGCATGGCTGCTGCCGAATTGTTCTATGTGTGTTGCGGTTGAATCAGGATGGTCCGGGTCTGCGTTCTGTGCTGCTACACGCGGTTCCAATCGAACGACGCCTGCTCGCCTTTACCGTAGAGTTTCAGTGCACCCTTTTCACCCGCGGCATTGGGTCGATTGAAAATCCAGTTCTGCCAGGCAGTGAGGCGGCCGAATATACGGGTCTCCATCGTTTCGCGCCCGCCGAATCGCAGGTTCGCTTCCAGCCCCGTCAATGCATCGGGAGACAAGGCGCGGCGTTCTTCGAGCGCGAGACGGACTTCGTCATCCCAGTCGATACTGTCGGGCGCAAACGTCACCAGTCCCAGCGCTAATGCACGCGTGGCGGGCAATAGCTGCCCGCCCACTGCACGCACGGCCTCGAGCGGCAAGGTTTCTTCGTAAAAGCGGCGCTGCAGACGGCTTTGGCCATTGACCAGCGGATACGCGCCGAAATTACGCTCGCCCACGACGATCTGTGCAGGCACATCGGCATCCTCGTCGTCCAGCATGTAGATGCGGTCGGCAGCCAGGGCCAATTCAAACAAAGTGCCGGCAAAGCACGAACCCGGTTCGATCAGCGCAAAGAGAGAGCGCGAGGTCACGTCCAGGCGCGCCAGGGTACGGCGCAGCATGCCCGCGGTTTCGCGTACGAACCAGTGATCGGCATGCTGCTGCAAGGCCGCGTCAGCGGCGAGCACCGACGCCATATCGCCCTCGGTTTTCAGCACCCACGTGCCCAGGTCGGGTTCGTTGGTGCGCAGATTGAGAATCGCATCATCCAGCTCGCGGGCCATCTGCAGCGGCCACCAGGCAGCACCGGCAGCCACGATGGTGTCGATATCCTGCTCGACCGATGCCTGCGGACCGCGGATGGTCCAGGTGGCCAGGCGTTTCTCACGATCGTAGGTGACGTCCACGTATTGATAGGACAACCGGCTTGCTGTTTCGGTACGCGACAGCGGTGTCAGGGCAATGCCTTGCGCTTGCGCAGGACGGTCGCTCCCGGCGGCCAATTCGGCAGCCCGAGCCTGCACGGCATCCTGGAATTGCGCGGGTTTGATGACTTGATCGACCAGGCGCCAGTCCTTTGCACGCTGGCCGCGCACGCCCTCGACCAGGGTGCAAAAAATGTCGGCATGATCGTGCCGCACCTTGCGTTTGTCCGTCACGCGAGTCAGCCCGCCTGTGCCGGGCAGCACACCGAGCAAAGGCACCTCGGGCAATGCCACGGCCGACGAACGGTCATCCACCAGGAAAATCTCGTCGCACGCCAAGGCCAATTCATACCCGCCCCCGGCGCAGGCGCCATTGAGAGCAGCGATGAATTTCAAGCCGCTATGGCGGCTGGAGTCTTCGATACCGTTGCGTGTCTCGTTGGTGAATTTGCAGAAGTTCACTTTCCAAGCATGGGACGACAAGCCCAACATGAAAATGTTGGCGCCGGAACAGAAAACGCGGTCTTTCATGCTGGTGACCACGACCGTACGCACCTCAGGATGCTCGAAACGGATGCGCTGCAAGGCATCGTGCAATTCAATATCGACCCCGAGGTCGTAGGAATTGAGCTTGAGCTTGTAGCCCGGCCGCAGCCCGCCGTCCTCGGCGACATCCATGGCCAGGGTGGCTACCTGTCCCTCGAAGCTGAGTTTCCAATGGCGGTACTGGCTAGGATCGGTCTGAAAATCCACACGGGATTCGGGGCTGCTCATGGTTTGTCTCCTGATCGCCTGACATGAATAATACTGCATTAGATGCATTAAAATGCAGATTAATGCGCAAAGAAACTCGCGTCAAGCGAAAGATGCATAAAAATGCAGTTTTGATATCAGGCGACGGGAGCAGCGCTTTTAAAGCGGTAACCCGCAGGCCTTGCGCACCTGCGCACGCAGACCGCCAAAGCTTTCTTCCAGACTCAAGCCACTCGTCATCCAGGTCATGTCCGCTTTGGCATAGAAGGCCTCGCGCCCGGCCAGGATGCGTTTCAGATCCGCCATGGCTTCGCTATTGCCCGACATAGGACGGAAATCGCCCTGCGCCATGACGCGTGACATGTGCTCGTCCGGGGTGGCGCGCAGCCAGACGGTGTAGCAGTGCGTCAACAACAGATTCAGGGTCGCCGGCTCGGACACCAGGCCTCCGGGTGTAGCCAGCACCATTTCCGGGTAAAGCTGCACGGCCTCTTCCAGCGCCCGGCGCTCGTAGCGGCGATAGGCATTGGGGCCATAGAGATTGTGGATCTCAAGAATGCCGCAACCGGCAACACGCTCGATCTCGCGATTGAGCTCGACAAATGGATAGCCTAGATCATCGGCCAACATCGGCCCCAGCGTGGATTTGCCCGCTCCGCGCAATCCAATCAAGGCCACGCGCTGAAAGCGATTGGGCCGCTGCGCCCCCTCGCCCACGCCGAACAACTGCGTCAGCGCCTCGCGAGCCCGCTGTAAATCGGACTCGGTGCGGCCGCTGAGCAGTTCGCGAATCAACAGCCAGTCCGGCGACTCGGTGGTGACGTCCCCTACCAACTCGGCCAAGGCGCAGTTAAAGGCCTTGGCGATCTGCAGCAGCACGAGGATCGAAGCATTGCCGACGCCGTGTTCCAGATTCGCCAGGTGACGCTCGGATACGCCGGTGGCTTGCGACAAACTTTTGCGCGTCATGCCCCGGATCGCGCGCAGGCGCCGCACTCTCTCGCCCAAGGCGATCAAAAACGGCTCTCGGCGCAACTCCGAGGATTCCTTGTCTAGCGGGTGAACCATATTGATTGAGCTCCGAGGAAACCCTGATACCAGCAATTTTATGCACTATAGTGCTTGACTTGCTTGGTGTGAAGCACTATTTTTCCATTAACCCGGCTCGCAACCGGCACGCATGCCCGCCACAAAAAGCAATTCATTGCATACGCTGCAGCCGAAGCGCCACAGTGTAAAGGACGAGACAACGCATGAGTACGCCAGCTTCCTTCCACGATTTGATGTGCCGCATTACCTCTCCTATTGCTGGCCTGCCGCTGGACAGCTCCCTGCAAGCCCGGTTGAACCAGGAGATGGGGCCAGACAGCGAGCTGTATCGAGCCGTCTTTGCCGCCTGTAGACAGGGGGTTGCCGAGGGCTGGATGTGCAGCCGGGAAGGCGGCGGCATCCGCTACGGCCGCGTCCTCAAGCCCGAGGCGGGACTGGGCGGGTTCTCGGTGGATGTCGTGGACATGAATCGCCTGGCTGGTCCGCACCACACTCATCCGCAAGGCGAGATCGATCTGATCATGCCGCTCGACGACAGCGCGAAATTCGATGGCCATGGTGCCGGCTGGCTGGTCTATGGCCCGGGCAGTGCGCATCGGCCTACGGTCAGCGATGGACAGGCGCTCGTGCTGTACCTGTTGCCCAACGGCGAGATTGAATTCACCGCGGCTTGACCGCTCTGCGGCGCGCGGTGTTGGTGCATGCCGTGCAGGCTACGAGACCTAAGTGACAACGTCAGGACTGACCATAAAAATACGGAGACCTCGATGAACCCCTGCCCCACCGAGTTGAACTTTGCCAGTCACCTGGCGGCACTGAACGCGCCACGCGCCGCCAAGCTGGCCTATATCGACGACACGCGGCGCATCACGTATGGAGAGTTGGCCGAGCGCGTCGCGCGATGTGCCGGCGCACTAAGGCAACTGGGATTGCGCCGCGAAGAGCGTGTGCTGCTCTTGATGCATGACAACGTGGACTGGCCTGTCGCATTTCTAGGGGCACTGCATGCGGGCATCGTGCCGGTCGCGGTCAACACGCTGCTGACGCCCGAGGATTATGCCTACATTGCCGGGCACTGCCGTGCGCGCGCGGCATTGGTATCGGGGGAATTGCTAGGTACGCTGCAGACCGCTTTAGGCAAGGGTCCGCACGAGATCGAAAACATCATCGTATCTCGCCCCGCAGGCGCGTTGCCGGCGGGAAACCGGGATTTCGGGCAGTGGCTGGCTGACGCGCCGCTGGCGCCAGCCGTACGCACCCTATCCGATGAGATCGCCTTCTGGTTGTACTCGTCGGGATCAACAGGCAAGCCAAAAGGCGTAGTGCATACCCATGGCAATCTCTGGCACACGGTAGAGCTCTATGCCAAACCCGTTCTGGGCATACGCGAAGACGATATCGTGTTTTCAGCAGCCAAGCTGTTTTTCGCCTATGGGCTGGGCAATGGGCTGAGCTTTCCGCTGGCGGTTGGCGCAACAGTGGTCGTCATGAGCGAGCGCCCCACGCCACAAGCCGTATTCAAGCGCCTGACCGAACATCGTCCCACCGTGTTTTACGGTGTGCCCACGCTCTACGCCAGTATGCTCGCCAGCCCTGACCTGCCGGCGCGCGAACAAGTGGCCATGCGAGTCTGTACCTCTGCCGGTGAAGCCCTGCCGCGCGATATCGGCGAACGCTTCACGCGTCATTTTGGTTGCGAGATCCTGGACGGGATCGGCTCGACCGAGATGCTGCATATTTTCCTGTCCAATCAGCCGGGCAGTTTGCGCTATGGCACCACGGGTAAACCGGTGCCGGGATATGAGGTGCAATTACGCGATGAGGACGGCCGCATCGTCGCCGCAAATATGATCGGCGATCTGTATATCAAGGGGCCCAGCACGGCGCTGATGTACTGGAACAACCGCGATAAGACGCGGCAATGCTTTCAGGGGGAATGGCTGAAAAGCGGCGACAAGTATCAATGCGATGCGGACGGCTATTACACCTATGCGGGCCGCAGCGACGACATGATAAAGGTCAGCGGCCAGTATGTGTCGCCGGTAGAAGTCGAGAACGTGCTGATTCAACATGAGGCCGTCCTGGAGGCCGCGGTGATCGGCGTTCCCGATCATGACGGACTGATCAAAACCAAGGCCTATGTGGTGCTGCGCCCGGGATTTCAACCCAATGCCGATACCGGCGAGGCACTGCAGCAATATGTGAAGCAGCATCTGGCGCCGTTCAAATATCCGAGGCAAATCAACTTTACCGAGGACCTGCCGAAAACGGCGACAGGAAAAATACAACGCTTCCGGTTGCGGCAATTGGAAAGCAACGAGATTTCCCGGAGCATTGCATGAATACGGCCGCCACCGTCAAGGTCCTCGATACACAAGGCACGCAGACTGCGTGGGCCGATCTGCACGTGCAGGGACGCTCGATGCGCCTGGAATATCGCTGGCTATCGCCCGAACGGCAGGATGCCCCGCTGTTGATATTCCTGCACGAAGGACTGGGCTCGGTCGCCATGTGGAAAGACTGGCCGCAGCGCGTGTGCGATGCAGCGGCCTGCCGTGGGTTGGTGTTTTCACGCTATGGCTATGGGCAATCCACGCCGCGCCCAGCGGCAGAAAAATGGCCCGTGACATTCATGCACGATCAGGCGCGCGAAATCTTGCCTGCGCTCTTGAAGGCGCTGCATATCGATGCCGAACGCGATCGCCCTATCCTGTTTGGCCATAGCGATGGCGGCTCGATTGCATTGCTCTATGCCGCCATGCATCCTCAGGCTATCGCCGGCCTCGTGGTTGCGGCCCCTCACGTGTTCGTCGAGGACGTCACCATCGCCCATATCGAGCAAGCGCGCCAAGCCTACTTACACACAGACTTGCCCGCCAAGCTGGCGCGCTATCACGCCGATGCGGATTCGGCATTCTGGGGATGGAACGACATCTGGCTGAATCCCGCATTTCGCGCCTGGAATATTCAGGAATATTTGCCGCGTATCAAATGCCCTGTATTGGCGATACAGGGCCAGGACGATGAGTACGGCACGATGGCGCAGATTCACAGCATTCGCGAAGCGGCTGCACAAGCACGATTGTTGAAAATTCCTGATTGCCGTCACTCCCCGCACATAGACCAACCCGATGTTGTCATCAGGGCTGTCGCTGAATTCATCGACGGCCTGAACAAGCACGGCTGAGCTCGCGAGCCTGCCAACAATAACCAGGAGACAAACCATGATGCATCGCGCCCTGAATCGCGCCGTGATTGCCAGTGCACTCGCGTTGACCGCCAGTCATGCACTGGCTGCGGACAAAATCAAAGTGGGGTTCATGCTGCCCTATAGCGGCACCTATGCCGCACTGGGCACTGCCATTGAAAATGGATTCAAGCTCTACGTCGCGGAACAGGGAGGCAAACTCGGTGGACGCGAGCTGGAGTATTTCAAGGTCGATGACGAGTCCAATCCGGCCAAGGCATCGGAAAATGCCAATCGCCTGATCAAACGGGACCAGGTCGATGTGGTGATCGGCACGGTGCACTCGGGTGTGGCCATGGCGCTGGCCAAAGCGGCCAAGAGCAGCGATACCACGCTGATCGTCACCAATGCCGGCGCTGACGCCATCACCGGCGCCATGTGTGGACCGGGCATTTTCCGCACCTCGTTCTCGAACTGGCAACCGGGTTATGCCATGGGCCCGGTGGCGGCTGCCAAAGGTCACAAGACGGCGGTAACGATTACGTGGAAATATGCCTCGGGCGAAGAACAGATGGCAGGATTTCGCGAGAGCTTTGAAAAAGCCGGCGGCAAGATCGTCAAGGACTTGACGCTGCCCTTTCCCAATGTGGAGTTTCAATCGCTCTTGACGGAGATCGCTTCGATCAAGCCCGACATGGTGTTTGCCTTTTTTGCCGGCGGCGGCGCGGTGAAGTTCGTACAGGACTACCACGCGTCCGGCCTGCAGAAATCCATCCCGCTCTATGGCACAGGTTTTCTCACCGATGGCACGCTGCCCGCACAGGGCAATGCCGCACAAGGCCTGCTCACCACGTTGCATTATGCCGACGGCCTGAACACGCCACGCGACAACGCTTTTCGCGCGTCCTATGCCAAGGCCTATAACGACCTGCAACCCGATGTCTATGCGGTGCAAGGCTACGATGCCGCGCAACTCATGCAAAGCGGCTTGACTGCCGTGCAGGGCAACATCGCGGACAAGGCCAAGTTCCGCGATGCCATACGCAGCGCCACGATAGACAGCCCGCGCGGCAAATTCACGCTATCTGCGGCCGGCAATCCAGTGCAGGATTTCTATCTGCGTGAAGTCTCCGGCAAAGAAAACAAAGTCGTTGACGTCGCAGTCAAGCAGTTGGCTGATCCCGCTCAGGGCTGCAAGCTCTGATCACCGGGCGCGAATGCCATCATGGATACCAGCACCTTTCTCATCCAGTGCCTCAATGCCCTGCAACACGGTCTGCTGCTGTTTCTGGTCGCCAGCGGTCTGACATTGATCTTTGGCATCATGGGCATCATCAATCTGGCGCATGGCAGTTTTTACATGATCGGCGCCTACATGGCATTCGCGCTGAATCCGCTGGTCGAGCGGTGGCTGGGCGGCGGCTTTGTCACGACGCTCGTGCTGTGCGTCGTATTGGCCATCGTGCTCGGCTATGTGCTGGAGGCGGCGTTCTTCAGCTATCTGTATCGGCGCGATCATCTGCAGCAAGTGCTGATGACCTATGGGTTGATCTTGGTATTTGAGGAAATCCGCAGTCTGCTGGTAGGCAATGATGTGCATGGCGTACCGGTACCTGCCTGGCTCGCCGGCAGCGTGCCCTTGGGCGATATTCTCACCTATCCCGTTTATCGGCTGTTCATCTCGGCGGTCGGCATCGGCGTGGCGATATTGCTTTATTGGGTCCTGACGCACACGCGTCTGGGCATGATGGTGCGGGCAGGCGCCAGCAACCGGGAAATGATCGGTTCGCTCGGCATCGACATCAATCGTCTATACCGCATCGTATTCGCGGCAGGCGTCGCGTTGGCGGCATTGGCAGGCACGATTGCTGCCCCGGTATCGTCGGTCTATCCCGGCATGGGCAATAGCGTGCTGATCATGTGCTTTGTCGTGGTGGTGATCGGCGGCATCGGCTCGATTCGCGGCGCGTTTCTGGCAGCCATGTTGGTGGGGACGGTCGAGACTTTTGGCCAAGTGTTATTCCCATCGGCGGCCGGCATTCTGGTGTACGTGCTGATGGCCGTCATTCTCCTGTGCAAGCCCGAAGGGCTGTTCAAGCAGGGTTAGGCATGGGGCAGCTGATGAACTACGCACGCAAACTGATCCCTATTGCCGTACTGCTCGTACTCGCCGTCTTTCCGCTGTCGGGTAATGACTACTACATCGGACTGGCGATCAAGATCATGATCTATGCGATCTTTGCGCTCAGCCTGCAATTGCTCGTGGGCGGGGCGGGATTGATCAGTCTGGGGCACGCAGCATTCTTTGGCATTGGCGCTTATGCCGCAGCATTGTTGTCGCCGGAATCAGAGGCTGGAGGACTGTTGTGGCTGCTCGTGGCAGCGCTGGGCAGCGCAGCGATCTATGCATTGATCACGGGAGCCCTCGCGTTGCGCACGCGTGGCGTCTATTTCATCATGGTGACCTTGGCCTTTTCGCAAATGGCCTATTACGTGTTTCACGACACGGACATCGGAGGAGGCAGCGACGGGATTTATCTGTATTTCCGCCCACAGATCTCATTGGCGAACTGGATGCCTTTCGATCTCGAAAATCCTGGCGCCTATTACCTGTTTGTCCTGGTCTGTCTGGCATTGACATGGGGCTTTCTGGCCCTGCTCGGACGTTCGCCCTTTGGCGCAGCGCTGACGGGCATTCGCTTGAATGAACAACGCATGCGGGCTGCCGGTTATTCCACCTTTCCGTACAAGCTGACGGCTTATGTCATCGGCGCCACGTTGGCGGGGCTGGCGGGGTTTCTCTATGCATTGAAGGATGGTTTCGTTACGCCGGAGCTGCTGACCTGGGAGCAGTCTGGATTGGTGTTGCTGATGGTCATTCTGGGCGGCATGCATCGCCTCGGCGGCGCAGTGCTGGGCACCGTGACGCTGATCCTGTTGCAAGAGCTCTTTCAGTCGCAAGCCCTGTTTGGCGATTATGCAAAGCACTGGCATCTGACACTGGGGCTGGCCATCATCGCGCTGGTCGCGTTGTTGCCTAATGGCTTGGCCGGGCTGCCTGCTCAATGGCGCGAACGCCGCGAAGCGCGTCTCGCTGCCGCATCAGGCACGCCGAACAACGCGGCTGCAGCTCAGTCCCTATCCATTTCTGGAGGCCCTCATGCCTGACACCATGTTGGCCGCACGCGGCATCACGCGCCGTTTTGGTGGCTTGGTCGCCGTCAATGAGGTGTCGTTGGATTTGCATCGCGGCACCGTACACGCCGTGATCGGAACCAATGGCGCAGGCAAATCCACGCTCATCAACATTCTGTCCGGTGAGTTGCCTGCCAGCGCGGGCCAGGTCCTGATGAATGGCCAGGACATCACCGCCTGGCCACAGCCTCAGCGAGCGCGCCAAGGCCTGGGACGCAGCTATCAACGCTCAACGATTTTCCCCGCACTCAGCGTGTTCGAGAACTGCCGGTTGGCAGCGCAGGCCGGCAATCCGAGGTTCTGGCACTGGTGGCGGCGAGCCGATGGCTGCGCCCGCAGCCGCGAGCTCGCCCACCATGCGCTGGAGCGCACAGGTCTGGCCAGCCGCGGCAGCACCCCTGCAGGCCTGCTGCCGCACGGCCACAAGCGTCAACTGGAAATCGCCATGTGCCTGGCTGGCGAGCCGCAAGTGCTGTTGCTGGACGAACCGCTGGCAGGCATGGGCCCCGAAGAAACCGAACGCATCCTCGCCTTGTTGCAAAACCTGAAGACCGAGCACGCGATCTTGCTGGTGGAACACGACATGGATGCGGTATTCGGCAACGCCGACCGCATTACGGTGATGGTTAACGGTTGCGTCATCGCCTGCGGCAGCCCCACAGATATCCGGGCCAACCCGCAAGTCCAGGACGCCTATCTGGGAGACGGCTCATGCACGCACTGATCGACGCCAGCGGCCTGCATAGTTACTACGGCGCGAGTCACATACTGCGAGGTATTGATTTGCAGATCAGTGCAGGCGAATCCGTCGGGCTGGTGGGCCGCAACGGCATGGGCAAGACCACCCTGATTCGCACACTGATGGGACATGTGCGCAGCCGCCAGGGGCAGTTCGCTATAGGCGGCAAAGACTGCACCCGGGCACAACCGCACGCCATTGCACGTCTGGGCCTGGCATATGTCCCAGAGGGGCGCGGCGTGTTTCCGAATCTCAGCGTGCGCGAAAATCTGCTCGTCGCGGCGCGCCCCGGCACACGAGGGCAGACGGACTGGACCTATGAGCGCGTGCTCGCGACCTTTCCGCGTCTGGCCGAGCGCCTGCATCACGGCGGCCAGCAATTGTCCGGCGGCGAACAGCAGATGCTGGCCATCGGCCGCGCCTTGACCACTAACCCCAACCTCCTGATCCTGGACGAAGCCACAGAAGGACTCGCGCCGCTGATTGTGGCCGAGATCTGGAAGATCGTCGCCGCAATCCGCGCCACGGGTATGTCGACCCTGATCGTCGATCGCAACTACCGGGCAGTCCTGGCACACACCGATCGATGCCTGGTCATGGAAAAAGGCCGTATCGTGCACGAGGGCGCCAGTCCAGCGCTGGCGTCGCAGCCCGAACAGTTGGCGCGCTATCTGGGAGTGTGAGCCCAGTGAGGCCGACTCAGGGGAAATCCCGGTCGTGCTCTCGCCATTTTCCAGGCACTCTGTGCAGGCCCGCAATCCATAACACTCAGACCAACCTCACTGGCGGAGACAAGCTTATGGCATTTCATTTTTCCCGCAATGGCGGTAAACGGCCGGTGCGCCGCGCCATCCTGACAACCTTGCTGTCGGTGATTGTCGCCGGCACCGCCTGGCAGAGCCGTCCCGTCCAGGCTGCAGATACCTGGCCCGGCAAGCAGATCAAAGTCATCGTGCCGTACACCCCTGGCGGTGCCACTGATACCGTCACTCGCGTCGTGATGGAAAAGCTCTCGGCACGGCTGGGCCAGGCCATCATCATCGAAAACCGGCCGGGCGCCAATAGCACCTTGGGCTCTGCCATCGCCGCCAAAGCCGAGCCCGATGGCTATACCTTCTTGAGTATTCTGCCGGCTTACGTCATCAACACGCATCTGTACCAGCTCACGTTTTCTCCCGACCAGCTCGAACCCGTCGTCCACATGGCCGATCTGCCGCTATTTCTGTTTGTCAGCAAGGATTTGCCGGTCAAGACACTGGCCGAGCTGATCGAATACGGGCACGCACATCCTGACACACTGACCTATGCCTCTAGCGGGACGGGATCCAGCGCGCATTTGACAGGAGCAGACTTTGCGCTGCAAGCCAAGATCAAGATGACGCATGTGGCCTACAAGGGTAGCGCGCCCATTCTGACGGATCTATTGGCTGGACGCGTATCCATGGTATTTGATCCGATTCTTGTCCCTATGCAATATGTGAAGCAAGACAAACTCAAGGTGCTCGCTTTCACGGGAAAAAAACGCTGGGCTAGCGAACCCGATGTTCCCACTATGGAAGAAGCTGGCATCCCCGGATTTGTCACCGGATCATGGGCCGGATTACTAGCTCCGGCGGGGACGCCCAAGCCCATCATCGATCGCATGGCTAAGGAAATCAGTGAGATTGTCCACGAGCCTGACGTCACCCAGAAGTTCCTGGATGCAGGCTTTTTGCCAACCGGCAGTACCCCCGGTGAGTTTGCTGAATTGATGCGTACCGACTCTAAGCGCTACGCGAAGATCATCAAAGAGGCGAATATCACGGTCAACTAATGTGGCCAGCCTGCGGAGCACCGCCGTACGCCCTATCGGCGAACCGGCATAACCGCACCGCAGCATCACTCGCATGTTCATTTCGCACGGCCAGCACGATGGGATAACCCAGCGGCTGGCCGTGGGATGTGCAGAGATCAATGTATTGCACACCGGGTATGCCAATGCAGCGTGTGGATGCGGGGATCAGAGCAATACCCAATCCTAGTCGCACCAGCGTCAGTGTGGCCAATAAATCGGGCTCGGACTGCAAGACTTGCACCTGTGCACCGACTTGCTGCAGGATGACGCTGACTGCCGCGTGATAGCCGGGACTGGCCGTATGCGGATAATGCGTGACGAGTTTTTCGTTCGACAGCTCCGGCAAGCTCACCGAGGTTTTGCCTGTCCATCGATGAGTGACAGGCACGGCGAGACAAAAACGCTCCAGGCCAAATGCCTGTGTCTGCAAATGCGGATAGCTGCCGCCTCCCGGTACGCATACCCCTACGTCGATGCTACCGTTCTCCAGCGCAGAGATGATTTCTTGTGTGGAACCGGTACTGAGCGACAGGCGGATGCCGGGCTCCACCGCCTGAAAGCGCTCAAGTAGCGAAGGCAGCAACGTCAGCATGGCACTATCAATACTTTTGATCCGCAGCACCTCATGCGAGCCCTGTGCGGCCCCACGCGCCACCTCCACTGACACCTCTGACTGTCGCAACAAATAGCGGGCTTCGCGCAGAAATACGACGCCCGTGGGCGTCAGTGACACAGCCGAACGTGTGCGGTCAAATAGCGGCGCCCCTACGACCTGTTCCAATCGCTTGATGGCCGCACTGAGTGGAGGCTGCGTCATACACAGGCGTGTGGCTGCGCGCCGAAAATTCAGTTCTTCGGCGACCACGATAAACTGGCGGAGTTGTTTCAGTTCCAAAGTGCTCTCTCGGCTTACGATACCGAATCACTTCAACGTAATGCCCGTACGCTTCACCACATCCGTCCAGTAAATTTTATCGCTAGCGATCATCGCATTGAACTGTGTCGGCGTGATATCGCGCGACTCGATAGCCCGTTTGGCGAGCGCATCGCGAAATGCCAGGTTGGCGACGACATTTGCCCAGGCATCTTGCAGCCGTTGACGCACCGTATCGCTCAACCCTGCCGGCGCAAAAATACCCAACCAGCTCTCGGGCTCCAACCCGCCGATCCCCTGCTCTGAAAACGTGGGGACTTGGGGCAGCGCAGTCAGGCGCTTTTTGCCCGTCGAAGCCAATGCGCGAATACGCCCAGTGTGAATAAGGTCTTCGGAGCCTGCTACCGTTTGCAGAGAGAAGTCGACCTCACCGCTCAACAGAGCCAGGATCGCAGGATTTTGGCCTTGATAAGGTATATGCACTACGTCCAACTTCTGCACGATGCTCAGTTGCTCGGCCATCACGTGGGATGGAGCCCCCACACCGCCTGAAGCGTAGGTGTACTGACCGGGATGCGCCCGGATCAAGTCGATTAATTCGGCGGTATTCCGTGCCTGGATTTTCTGCGGATTCACCATCAGCACGAACGCTTGATCGCCTAGATAGCCAATGGTGGTAAAGCTTTTCAGGGGGTCATAATCGACCTCCGGCCTCAACACCTTGTTGATCACCATGCCGAACGATCCCAGACCCAGCGTATAGCCATCAGGCTGGGCCTTGGCGAGGCGAGCGGCACCAATCGTCCCACCCGCACCCGCGTAGTTCTTTACCACCACAGCTTGATGCAGCTCTTTGCCCAGCGCGTCCGCGGCCAAGCGCGCCGCCACGTCCAGCAGTCCTCCAGGCGCATAGGGCACGATTATCTCGATCGGGTGATCGGGAAAACTCTGGGCACAGGCCGCGTTGGCGGCCATGATCATCGTCAAGCCTAACAATGCGCGTCGGACGAGGCGCGTAAAAACACGATTCATGCGGTATTCCCCTTGTATGGTTCTTGTGATCATCGCTCGGCCGGGATTACGCCGCTGCATTTGCCGTGGCGCGCAGTGAGTCGATATAGGCGTTGGGCAGTTCCAGCGCAGCATTTCGACGACGTAGCCATAGCGCATGATCCGAGTCGCTATGCATGATTTGCTCGGAGGGCAGCGTTGGCCAACTGGGCGCGCGCAACCACATGCGCAGCAAATGCCGCCGATTTTCGATCTCTGGACTGTCCTCGTAATGCGTACGGCCGTGCAAGATAACGCGGTTGTTCAGAAACTGGATATCGCCGTCCTGGAATTGCATATCCAGGTAATACTCGGGAGACTCAGCCATGATCTCAATAGCCTTTACGGCGTCCAGGTCTGCATCGCTCAACCGAGCATGCCCGGCCTTGGCGGCATTACGGATATAGCTGCCCAGGAAATAGCAGGCTACCTGCTGCGGCCAATCCTGCAACCGCGTATAGACAGGAATAGGCGACACACTGGTGCGCCGTCCATCACCGAGTTGAGCGTCCTTCTCGCCCCGCATGAAGGTAAACCCGGCATACAACCGTGCTAACAGATCAGGTCTGGATTGTGCTAGCGCGTCGTGGATTGCCAGCGCACTGGAGATACGGCTCGCGCCCCCCGAACGCGCCGTACGCAGGCACATCAGACCGATGATGTCGCATGAGTCGGTGTGCATGTTCATTTCGCCACCGTTCTGGTAGGCGCGTGCCACGTCTCCATAGCCGGATAAATTCAATACATGACCCAGCAATTCGCCGCGATGAGACTGGGACATGGGGATACCCAGATAGATCGATAGTCCGAAGTAGATCTGTGCCATCTGATCGGCGTCGAACTGGTCGCGCGGCAAGCCTCGCAACATGGCAAAGCCTTTGCCCGCGTGCAGCTGCCGCGCTACCGCACCCAGTTTATCCGCGACACGATTGAGTGGAAATTCCGCTTGAGCCAAGGGCAAAGTCTTAGGGGGACGATGCGTACCGAGATAATCCAGCGCCTGGCGGATTTCGGCTATGTCGTCCGAGTCGAACTGCACCAGGCATTCGCGCATCCAATCAACGTCCGGGCCCCGCCAAGCGGAAGGCGCTCGCGTCGGAGACAAGGAAGATAAGACAGACATATCGCTCTCTTGGGTCGTTTTGAAGTGGACCTAGTATCGATGGCGAGTACTGATATGTCTAATCCTATTGAAGCGATCCTCTGATACTTTTGAAGCGAATTTTCGATGGCCTCAGGTGCCAGGCAGTCCTGCTGTATCCAACGAAAATGCTGCGGCGGCCCGTCCAATACGATCATTGACCGCACGCCACGCCGCATCCATCGGGGGTGCCTGCACCACAATGCGGGCATAACTGCTGCGATCGAGCTCGCGCAACATCGCATAGAGCGATTGCGCATAACGATCAGGATCCTTTGCCACCACATGCCAAGCGATATGCGAATTCATCTCGGCGGGAGCATTGTCGAAAGCCACGACGGCGATGCGGCCGTCAGGCATATCGATGCCGCGAATCACTTCGGCCAGGCGTTGAGACGTTGCCAGCTCCAGCGGCGTGTGCGGTGCGTAGTGGGCTTTTAGCGTGCCTGATGCACGTGGCGCGGCGTCATCGGGCATGCCTACGGGCTCGACCAACACGGCCTCGATCTGCGCGGGGGTAATATGACCGGGCCGCAACAACACAGGACCAACACCCTGCGCTAAACGTGACAGATCGAGAATGGTCGATTCAATCCCCACATCGGATGGGCCGCCGTCCAACACCGGCATGCCTTGCGCGACCTCGTCTGGAAACTCGTTACGCACATGGTCCGCATGCGTCGGTGATACTTGGCCAAATTTGTTGGCCGACGGGGCCGCTACGCCGCCCTGCCCATTGGGCTTTCCAGCTGCGAACGCACGAAGCAAGGCTTGGGCCACAGGATGCGAAGGGCAACGCAAACCGATGCTATCTTGCCCACCGCTGACCACGTCGCCTCTATGTGGCACACGCGGCAGGATCAGCGTCAATGGACCGGGCCAAAAGGCCTCGATCAAACGCTGGGCCTGAGGGGGAATCTCGCGAGCCCAATAGTGCAGATCCGCGCCGGGCGCGACGTGCACGATCACGGGATGATTGGAGGGACGTCCTTTCGCGGCATAAATGCGCGCGACGGCCTGCGGGTTTTCCGCGTCGGCGCCCAGGCCATAAACCGTCTCTGTAGGAAACGCGACCAGTTCGCCCGCCAACAGCCGATCCGCTGCACGGGCAATCGATACTTCATCGACAGGACTGCTGGCGCCCGCATCGCGCCTGGCATTTGCACCGGCAGACATTTCGGACGAAAAAGACGATCGCGTTGACATGGTGTTATTCGGGTGCAGCCATGCCCAGCGCAGCGGCAACGCGCGCGGCATCGGCACGCGCTTGATCCAGGGTCGCGGCGACTACGGTCACGTGACCCATTTTGCGGCCCCGGCGGGCTTCGTGTTTGCCATACAGATGGAGTTTGGCAGACGGCACCGCCAGCGCAGCCGACCAGTCGGGCTCACGAGGCGTCGTCGCGCCAGGCTCGAACCAGATATCGCCCAGGATGTTCAACATGACAGCGGGGGCCAGCAATGCAGTGCTGCCCAAGGGCAAACCCGCCATGACGCGCGCTTGCTGTTCGAATTGGCTGCTGACACAGGCATCGATGGTGTAGTGGCCGCTGTTGTGCGGACGCGGCGCGATTTCGTTGACGATCAGACTGCCGTCGGTCAATACGAAAAACTCGACGCACAGCACACCGTGGTAACCCAACCCCTGTGCAATGGCGCGTGCAGCCTCGGTAGCCTTGGCCTGCCGTTGAGCGTGTGCGGGATCGCTATCAGTAGCCGCCACTGTCGATACAGCCAGAATCCCATCGCGATGCAGATTGCGTGCGACCGGAAAGACGACATCTGCGCCATCAAAACCGCGTGCCAGGACGACGGAAATTTCGTAGTCCAGCGGCATCAGGGCCTCGAGCACGCACGGCACGCCGTCGAACTCGGCAAAGGCGGCTTGCGCCTCGGCGCGCGTGGCTACGCGTGCCTGGCCTTTACCGTCGTAACCCAAGCGGGCGACTTTCAGGATGCCCGGAAACAGCGTAGCCGGTGCATCAAGCAAATCCTGTTGCGCGCGGATCGCGGCATGCGGGGCAACAGGAATGCCCTGGGCTGCGATGAAGGTTTTTTCGGCAATGCGATCCTGGACAACAGCCACGGCGTCGCCGGCTGGGCTGACGCGGCATTGCGCTGCGGCCAATGCGCGCAGGCTGTCTGCCGGCACATTTTCGAACTCGGTCGTCACCGCGCGGCAGCTACGGGCGAGCTCAGCCAAACCCTCCGCGTCGTCATAGGCTGCCTGAATATGACGATCCGCCACGACGGCAGCAGGGCCGCCGGCGTCTGGGTCCAGCACGACCACGCGATAACCCAGGCTTTGCGCAGCGTGGCAGAACATCCGGCCCAGTTGGCCGCCGCCCAGCATTCCCAGCCAGTCGCCAGGTGCAATCGTGAAAGAATCAGTAGAAGAAGTCATACGCATAAGCGGCCCGCCACGCGGGCTCGTGGCAAGGTCAGGGCTGCGGGGGAACGATCATGTTGCGGGCCGCTTCAGTCTGGCGGGCACGGAATGCCGTCAGTTGGCGGTGCAACGCGTCGTCGGTCGTGGCCAAAGTGGCGATCACGTGCAAAGCAGCGTTCGCGGCGCCGGCCTCGCCGATGGCAAAGGTCGCGACCGGCACGCCCTTGGGCATTTGCACGATGGACAAGAGGGAATCCTCACCGCGCAAGTAGCGCGACGGGACGGGGACACCGAACACGGGAACCTCGGTCAGCGCGGCCATCATGCCGGGCAGATGGGCAGCGCCCCCTGCCCCGGCAATAATGCCGCGCAGGCCGCGGGAACGCGCCGCGGCGCCATATTCCGCCATGTCCTGCGGCATGCGATGCGCCGAGATGACGCGCGCCTCATACGGCACGCCAAAGGCCTCCAGCATGTCTACGGCGTTTTTCATGATGTCCCAGTCACTGGAGGAACCCATGATCACGCCCACCACAGGGGTAGCCGGCGCAGAGGCGGAAGAAGTCGTCGTCATAGCTAAATCGCAAGGCAAGAAGGCGCCGCGCCAGGGCGCGACGAGCGGAAAACCTGGTATTTTACCCGGCCTTTGCCTGCGGGCTGCGCAGCGTGCCCCGACGCGCCAACAAAAACGGGGCTCTACGCCCCGTTTTATCTATCCCACCGGCCGTGTAACGCCGGAACACCACATACGACCGCGCTTACGCCATCAGGCGATCCAGCGCCTCGCGGTATTTTGCGGCGGTTTTTTCCAGGACTTCTTGAGGCAGACGCGGGGCCGGCGGGGTTTTGTCCCAGGTCTGGGTTTCCAGCCAGTCGCGCACGAATTGCTTGTCGAACGACGGGGGGCTGATGCCTTCGCGATAGCCGTCGGCGGGCCAGAAACGCGACGAATCGGGTGTCAAGACCTCGTCCATCAGGTACAGCTGGCCGTCGTCGTCCAGGCCGAATTCGAATTTGGTGTCGGCAATGATGATGCCCTTGGTCGCGGCAAAAGCGGACGCCTCGGCGTACAGACGCAGGGTCACGTCACGAATACGCTCGGCCATTTCCTGGCCGACTTCGTTCACCACATGGGAAAAATCGACGTTTTCGTCGTGCGTGCCGAACTCGGCTTTGGCCGCCGGCGTAAAAATCGGCTCGGGCAGCTTGCTGGCCTGGTTCAGCCCGGCGGGCAGCTTGATGCCACACACGGAGCCGGTGGCTTGGTAGTCTTTCCAGCCCGATCCGATCAGATAGCCGCGCGCCACGGCCTCGACCAGGATGGGTTTCAGGCGCTTGACCACAACGGCGCGGCCACGCACTTGGTCCAGCTCGTCGGGAGCGACCACGTCCTCGGGTTTCACGCCCGTGGAATGGTTCGGCAGAATGTGCGCGAGCTTGCTCAGCCAAAACTCCGTCAACTCGGTCAGGACCTGGCCTTTGCCGGGGATGGGGTCGTCAAGGATCACATCGAACGCGGAAATGCGGTCGGACGCGACGATCAACAATTTGTCGTCACCCACGGCGTACATGTCGCGGACCTTGCCGCGACCCAGTAGCGGCAGAGATTTGATGCTGGATTGGTGCAGAGCGGAAGTCACGGATCGGCCTATCGCAAAAGAAGCATAGATTACTGCAAATGCAGACGCCGCCCCGGTGGGCGGCGTCTGCAACGGACAATAAGAAGCAGGCCTTATTGTACGACTTGCGTCAGCTTGCCCGAGGCGTACTGCTGGGCGATCTCGGTCAAGGGGACGGCCTTGATCTTGCTGGCGTTACCGGCGGTACCGAATTCGGTGTAGCGCTGGACGCAGATCGCCTTGGCGGCGGCACGGGCCGGCTTCAGGTATTCGCGCGGGTCGAATTTGCTGGGGTTTTCAGCAAAGAAACGACGGATCGCACCGGTCATGGCCAGACGGATGTCGGTGTCGATATTGATCTTGCGCACGCCGTACTTGATGGCTTCCTGGATTTCCTCGACGGGCACGCCGTAGGTTTCCTTCATGTCGCCGCCGAATTCACGGATCTCGGCCAACAGGTCTTGTGGCACGCTGGAGCTGCCGTGCATCACCAGGTGGGTGTTCGGCAGGCGAGCGTGGATTTCCTTGATGCGGGAGATCGACAGGATGTCGCCGGTGGGCTTGCGGGTGAACTTGTACGCGCCGTGGCTGGTACCGATGGCGATGGCCAGGGCGTCCAGTTGGGTCTTGCGCACGAAATCGGCGGCTTGCTCGGGATCGGTCAGCAATTGATCGCGGGTCATGGTGCCCTCGGCGCCGTGACCGTCTTCTTTGTCGCCCATCATGGTTTCGAGCGAGCCCAGGCAGCCCAGTTCGCCCTCGACGGTCACGCCCAGCTTGTGCGCGGCATCGACGACGGTTTTGGTGACGTTGACGTTGTAGTCGTAGTCAGCGATGGTCTTGCCGTCCTCTTTCAGGGAGCCGTCCATCATGACGCTGGAGAATCCCAGGTCGATGGCGCCTTGGCAGATCTTGGGGGATTGGCCGTGATCCTGGTGCATGACGACGGGGATCTGGGGATAGGATTCCACGGCGGCCTGGATCAAATATTTCAGGAAACCTTCGCCCGCGTACTTACGTGCACCGGCCGAGGCCTGCATGATCACCGGGCTGTCGGTTTCGGCAGCGGCTTCCATGATGGCCTGGACTTGTTCCAGGTTATTGACGTTGAACGCGGGAATGCCGTAACCGTGCTCAGCCGCGTGGTCGAGCAGCTGGCGCATGGAGACTAGGGCCATGAGGTGGTCCTCCTGAGTGATGAATGATAGGTTGGAGCCTTGCTGAATACCGGGATTTTAGCTGGGATTGTGGCAAGCGCTGTGTGACGCGTGTCACGGGAGGTGTCAGACCGCCCCAAACCTTTCAATTTGTTGCCGATTAGGCAGGTTTTTCCTCAAGCCGCGACCACTTCACGCTCGTGCCTGGGCGACGTGACACGATAGTGTGACGAGAACACCAGCCGCCCCGCAGACCAGGCATGTGTCACCATCGGTAAATCCCCCAGCAGCGTCACCGCCACCATATCGGCGCGCAGACCTTCGACCAAGCGGCCGCGGTCGCTCAGTTTGCAAGCGTCCGCCGGATTGGCGGTCACCAAGGCAATCGCCTGCGGCAAGGTCAGGTCAGTCTGTGCCGCGACAGCAAAAGCGGCGGCGATCAAGGTTGACGGCTGGTAATCGGAGCACAAGCAACCCGCCACGCCGGCGCGCACTGCGTCAATGGCCCGCATCGAGCCGCTCTGGCTTTGGCCGCGCAGGATATTGGGCGCCCCCAAAATCGTAGGCAGGCCGCAAGAAACCGCCGCCGTGGCCGTGTCCAGGTTGATCGGGAACTCGCTCATCGACACACCCAGATTACGCATGGTCGCAATACGTTGCACCGAATCGTCATCATGGCTGGCCGTGGGGATACCAAGACGATGCGCCTGCGCCAGCAGGGTCTCGACACGCTGCGCAGCACCATCGCGCGCCTGCAGTTTGGCGCGCGCCACCTCTTCGGCTTCGTCACGGCTCATCGCGTGGTTGCCCATCATGTATTGCAGATAGGCCTCCAGGGTCTTGAACTGCCCTTGCCCCGGTGAATGGTCCATCACGGAAAGCAGGTCGACCGCGGCCTCCTCCAGCAACGCCTGCAACACGGGCATGGCGGCGGCGTCGGTAATTTCGTAGCGGCAATGGACCCGATTGTCGACCAGGCTGTGCGTACGGAATGCCTGCACCGTGCGCGCCAACCTGGACGCCGTCTCGTTATTGCGCACGCCCCATTCGCTATTGGAGAACGACAACGCGTGGTAGGGAGTCGTGATGCCCGCCGCCGCGTTGCGCCGGTCCACCTGCGCCACCGCGAAATCCAGCGGAAACAGCACACGCGAGCGAGGCTCGGCTTCTTTCTCGATGGCATCGCAATGCACGTCGATCAGCCCCGGCAACAAGGTCTGGCCTTGCAGATCGACCTCTTCGGCATCGCGCACGCCCTGAGGCTCGATAGCGGCGATGACACCGTCCTGGATCAAAATGGCGCTGTTGGTCAGTACAGCGTCCGGCAACACGATGCGGGCATGAGTGAGGTACTGGGCTGACATGGATTACTCCGAGGCGCCGACAGGCACGGCCGGCTGAATGGGCAAAATGCGTGTCGCGACTTCGTCGCGTACCGCTTCGTCATGAAAGATGCCGATGAGACACCGGCCCGCGGCAACGGCCTCGCGGATCAGCGCAACAACGACGGCACGGTTATCCGCATCCAGCGACGCGGTCGGCTCATCGAGCAGCAATATCGGGTGGCCGCCGATAAAACCCCGCGCAATATTCACGCGTTGCTGCTCTCCGCCGGAAAAGGTCGCGGGAGGCAAGCCCCATAACCGCTGCGGTACGTTCAAACGGTGCAGCAACGCTGCCGCCTGCTCGCGAGCCGCCTCTGCATCCTGACCTCGCTCGCGCAAGGGCTCAGCCACCACGTCCAATGTGGACACCCGCGGAATCACCCGCAAGAACTGACTGACATAGCCAATGACGTCGCGCCGCAGCCGCAAGATCTGCTGCTCGGGTGCTCGTGTCAATTCGACCCAACGCTCGCCGTCGCGCATACGAATGCTGCCTTCGGTCGCCAAATAGTTGCCATAGAGACAACGCAACAACGTGCTTTTCCCCGTCCCCGAAGGACCCGCCAACACCAGGCAGTCTCCAGGACCAGCGTCGAAATCGACGTTTTGCAGGACCGGCAGGCGCACGCCTCCCTGGTTATGCAGGGTGAACATCTTGCCCAGCCCGCGAACCTGGACCAGGGTCGTATCGGACGAACCAGATTGTGTCCGCCGGTCCTGTTGAATGGCCTCGGGATCGCCTGCCAACGTTGCGACTGAGACATTCGAATCCGATTGCGCCGCCGCTGATGCAGACGACAATACATGTGATGTGTTCATAGAATCAGCTCTGCAATATCGAAGACACCAGCAACTGCGTATACGGATGCTGGGGGTCATCCAGAATCTGGTCGGTCAGGCCGCTTTCGACGACACGGCCGCCACGCATGACCAGGGTGCGATGCGCGAGCAAACGCGCCACTGCCAGATCGTGCGTCACGACAATGGCGGCAAGCTTGAGGTCGGCAACGAGTTGACGCAGCAGATCCAGCAATCGCGCCTGCACCGATACATCGAGCGATGCCGTCGGTTCATCCATAAAGACCATGCGCGGATACGTAACCAGGTTGCGAGCAATCTGCAGGCGCTGCTGCATCCCGCCCGAAAATGCGGCGGGTGCATCATCCAATCGGTCCGCATCGATTTCCATTTTTTCCAGCCAGGCGCCTGCTGTGCTGCGCAAGTCGCCGTAGTGACGCTCGCCCACTGCCATCAGGCGCTCGGCAATATTGGCGCCTGCACTGACCTGCATGCGTAATCCATCACGGGCGTTCTGACGTACAAACCCCCAATCCGTGCGCGCGAGCAATCGCAAATGCGCAGCAGACAGAGATGCCAGGTCTACGAAACCGCGATTACGGATGTCGTACCGGACGCTGCCAGATTCGGGTTGCATCTGCCATGACACGGCTTGCAGCAAGGTGCTCTTGCCCGAGCCCGACTCGCCCACTACGCATAGCACCTCGCCGGGGTGCAAATCGAAACTGATATCGCGGCAGCCATGCACGCCATCCCAGGTGCATGTCATGTCCCGCACAGAAAGCAAAGGTTGGGGATTCATACCGAGGCCTCCGCGTCTGCAGTAAAGGCCGGCCCCGTGTGGCCGTTGGCCTGCCGGTCGGCACAGTATTCCGTGTCCGAACACACGAAGCGCCGTGTGCCCTGATCGTCCAGAATGATTTCATCGAGATAGGTATGCGTCGAACCGCAGAGATCACAACACTGATCCCATTGCTCGACACGAAAGGGATGATCCTCAAAATCCAGGCTTTTCACGCGGGTATAAGGCGGCACCGCATAAACGCGTTTTTCACGGCCTGCGCCAAACAACATCAAAGCCGGATTGTTGTCTAGTTTGGGATTATCGAATTTCGGAATGGGAGAAGGACGCATCATGTAGCGGCCATTGACGATCACGGGATAGTCGTAGGTCGTCGCAATGTGCCCATGCTGTGCAATGTCTTCGTATAGCTTGACATGCATGCCGCCATACTCCGCCAACGCATGCATGGTGCGCGTCTCGGTTTCGCTGGGCTCCAGCCAGCGCAGGGGCTCGGGGATCGGCACTTGATACACCATGATCTGGCCCTCGCGCAGCGGCGTCTCGGGAATACGGTGGCGCGTCTGCACGATCGTGGCCTCGCGCGTGGATTCCGTCGTACGCACCCCCGTCACGCGGCCAAAGAATCGGCGGATGTTGATCGCGTTGGTCGTGTCATCGGAACCCTGGTCAATGACTTTCAACACATCGTCCGTGCCGATGATGGCTGCCGTCACTTGAATGCCGCCTGTCCCCCAGCCATAAGGCAAAGGCATCTCGCGGCTGCCAAACGGCACTTGATAACCCGGAATGGCAACTGCTTTGAGCAACGCCCGGCGCAGCATGCGCTTGGTGGACTCGTCCAGATACGCGAAGTTGTAATGGTCGTCGCGGGCGACCGTGGTGCTGACTGCGTTCATGATGACACCGCCTCATCGGCAAGAACAGGGGATGCCTCGGCAGCCTGCGCCGTGGCTTGCTCGTCGCGCATGTGGCGCAGCAACTCGAGATTGGCTTGAAAATCCACGTAATGCGGCAATTTCAAGTGTTGAACGAAACCCGACGCCTCGACGTTATCGCTGTGATACAGCACAAACTCGTGATCGTTGGCCGGCGCAGTAGCGGCCTCGCCGAGTTCCTCGGCCTTGAGTGCACGATCGACCAAGGCCATCGACATCGCTTTGCGTTCGCCATAACCGAAGGTCAACCCATAGCCACGGGTAAATTTAGGCGCCTCCTGAGCATTGCCGCTGAACTGGCTGACCATCTGGCACTCGGTCAATTCGATTTCGCCTATCGTGACGGCGAATCCCAGTTCTTCGATGAACATGTCGACTTCCAACGACCCGTAGCGGATCTCGGCAGCAAAGGGATGCGTATTACCGTAGCCGCGTTGCGTGGAATACCCCATCGATAACAGAAACCCCTCATCCGCGCGAGCCAGATTCTGCAGACGCGCATCGCGCCCGGCGGGAAAGTTCAAGGGCTGACGTGTCAAATCAAAAGGCGCGGGATCGCCTGGCGGGATAGGCTCTTGATCAATCAGATCGTCGTGCTGCAACAGATCCGTCACGCGCGGCATCGATGCCGCGACAGGCTGTGCTGCAGGGAGCAGCGGCTCACCACGCGCATCGTCACCGTCGGCCTCCAGAGAAAAATCCAGCAAGCGTTGGGTGTAGTCATAAGTGGGCCCGAGAATCTGCCCGCCCGGCACGTCCTTGAACGTGGACGATATGCGCCGCGCTAAACGCATACGGGCAGTATCTGCCGGCTGCGTATAGCCAAAACGCGGCAAGGTCGTGCGATAGGCCCTGAGCAAAAATACGGCCTCGAGCACATCTCCGGCGGCCTGCTTGATCGCCAATGCCGCCAAGTGCGGATCATAAAGCGCGCCCTCGGCCATCACGCGCGACACGGCCAATGGCATCTGCTCGCGGATCTGCGCCAGGCTCAGCTCGGGAATACTCGTATCGCCTCGCCGATAGGCATCAAGCATGCGATAGGAATTCAGGATGGCGCGTTCGCCTCCTTTGACAGCGACGTACATATCAGCCCTCCGCCATAACAGTACGAGGCAGACCGCACAGCTGGCTGCCCTGAATCAAAAATGCGTCCACACCTAACGGGAACAACTGGTGATTGGCCCGCCACTGCGTCCAGAAATCCGCCGGCAGGCCAGTCACCGACAGCGTTTGCCGAGTCGCAATACCGGGACCGCTCAATACGACCGAAGCGGTGCCCGGGTCCTGACTCAGCGACTCGACCTCGAGCAGCAACGTCGTAGACATATCGGGATAAGCAGGATCGCCGGGATCGCATTGCGTCAGGCCGGGGGCCATATGCCCGGCAGGCACCACGACGAAACGCGCCTGCATCGGCTCGTTCACCAGTGGGCATCCACAATGGAAACGTAAATAGTGGCGTACAGCGTCGTCTGCATCGGCGGGCAGCCATACCGGCGTGTCCACGTCGGCCAACGCCAGCAACATGGCCGTCATCCCCAGCGACAGCCCAGGCGGCACACCGCATTCGACGGCAATATCGTGAATGCTGCCGGGATGGGCCAACGCCTGCAGGGCCGCACGGAAAGTCTGCTGCGACTGCATCACCGCATCGGCGAACCCGGCGGCGGGCGGGGCACTCGGAACAGGAGTCGGTATCGTCAACATGTCAGTCTTCCCCCCGCACCATCGTGAAGAACTCCACTTGCGTTTGAGCGGCGACACGCGCGCGATGCTGCGCACGTTCGTAATGGGTCTGCGCCAACGGCGCAATCACTTGCGACTGAACGCGATCGTGCCAATCGTCTCGCTGCAACAGGGCATCCAGCACCGCCGCCAGCTCGGCATGTTGGCGCTCGCGCCCCTGAACATAGGCCACGCCCATGATGCCGTCCTCGAGGGTGACCGCACAGCGCGTGATGCTCATTTCACCCAAATTGAATTGCGCGCCCGTCCCACCACTGCGCGCGCGAACCATCGCCATGCCGCGCTCGGGCGCCCGTAGTGCGCGATGCGGGGGCAAGGGCCCCAGTGTTTTGACGGCCAGGTCCAAGGCGGCAGGCTCGGCCAACGCCAGAACACGCATCCAGGCAGCGCGGCTGGCAGCCTCGTCGGGTGGCGGAGAAGTCGTAGAAAATTGAGTCGATGCAGACATAGGTGGAGGTTTCCAGTGAGAGCAGACGTGTTCGGGATAACGGATAGAAGAAGGCGAAGTGTGGTGCGCCTATTATCTATACGTCTAGACGACTGGATGAAATATAATCTGGAACAGCGCTCAGTAAAACACCGGCGCGTGAATCTTTTATGACACGCTGCCACGATGCGACGCTGGCATTACATCAGCTCGCAGCTGATGCACAATCATGGCCGTGCAACATGAAGCTGCCATTACCGGAACGGATTTTTAATATGGTCGAACGAGGGTCAGGCGTCGCTGTGTGGCGGCAAATCGGCGAACTGCTGGCGGAAGACATCCGCAAGAAACTCTATGCTCCGGGTGAACGCCTGCCGACCGAGCCAGAGCTGGCCGCCAAATTTTCGGTCAACCGCCATACCATCCGACGCGCCATGAGCGAATTGGAGCAAGGCGGACTAGTGCGCATCGAACAAGGCCGCGGGACTTTTGTGCAAGAGCATGCGATCGACTATGCCATCGGCCGCCGCACCCGTTTTTCCGAAAACCTGTTGAATCAAGGCGTGCTCGGCCATATCGAGGTCATGGGCTGCCAGAGCCTGCGCGCCGCGGACATCGCCCGGCATCTCGAACTGGCACGCACCGCCCCGCTGCTGCGCGTGCAGTCCCTGGGTAAAGCCGAAAATCGTTGCATTGATGTCTCGGACCACTACATCGACGAAAACCGCTTTCCCGATTTTGCCGATCAGCTGCGCACACTGCGTTCCATCTCGCGCGCGTATGCACATTACGGCGTGACAGACTACACGCGCAAATGGTCGCGCATTACCGCGATATTGCCGTCAGCGGAGGTCGCGCGGTTGCTGAGCCAACCCAAAACCCGTCCTATCCTGCAGGTGGAGTCGCTGAATGTAGACAGCGACGGCACACCGCTGCAGTACAGCCTCACGCGTTTCGGCGGCGACTCGGTGCAATTGGTCATCGCCAACGACACGGCGTGAGCCTTATCCGGCTTGCTGCCTCCTGGGGACTTTTTTGTTTTGGGGCGGCCCGGCAACAAAAAATTCATCCATTGCTCCGAGAAACCTCGGCATTCATGCCGGGGAGGTAAGGGGCGCAGCCGCAAGGCTGCAAGATTGGTCTGATTTGAGTTGATGGCTGGATAAATATCCAGTTTTCTGATCTGGCGCGGATAGTATCTCGGGCATGCAAACCAAACGTGCCTACCGATTCCGGTTCTATCCGACGCCCGAGCAAGCGATCACGCTGGCTCGCACGTTCGGTTGTGTGCGTGTGGTCTATAACCACATGCTTAGCCTTCGTTCGACCGCCTGGGCTGAGCGACAGGCGCGCCTGGGGTATCACGTCACCTCTGCGGCCCTGACGGCGCTGAAAAAACTGCCGGACTACGTCTGGTTGAACGAGGTCAGCAGTGTTCCGTTGCAGCAGACACTGCGTCATCTGCAAACGGCGTTTGCCGGGTTCTTTGCCAAGCGAACGGGATATCCTCGCTTCAAACGCAAGGATGGCCCGCAATCGGCGGAATACACCGCCAGTGCCTTTAGATGGGATGGCCGTTCGCTCAAGCTGGCGAAGATGGCTGAGGCGTTGCCCATCCGTTGGTCCCGTCAGATTCCTAAAGCCGCCAAGGTCACTACCGTCACGATCAGCAAAGACCCGGCAGGACGATACTTTGTCAGTCTGCTGTGCGACGACGTTGTGGCGCAAAAAACGCCCACATCGAACTGTGTCGGGATTGATCTGGGGTTGTCTCATTTTGCGATTCTCTCAACAGGAGAAAAAGTCGATGCACTACAGATCTTCCGTAAGCATGAAGTTAAGTTGGCTAAGCTACAGCGCCGCTTAGCCAGAAAACAAAAGGGATCGGCTCGCCGCGCCAAGGCGAAGCTGAAAGTCGCCAAGCTGCATGCAAAGATCGCAGACACCCGCAGGGATTTCCTGCACCAGCTTTCTACCCGGTTGATCCACGAGAACCAAGTGATCGCCGTAGAAAGCTTGTATGTGTCCAACATGCAGAAAAACCGCTGTCTTGCTAAGTCCATCGGCGATGCCGGATGGGCGGAGTTTGTGAGGCAACTGGAATACAAGGCCCGTTGGTATTGGCGTGAGTTCGTGCGGGTAGATCGCTGGTACCCGTCGAGCAAGCGCTGCCACGTTTGCGGATATGTCTTACCAAAGCTGCCGTTGAGTGTGCGGCATTGGTCCTGTCCGCAATGCAACGCCGACCACGACCGCGACATCAACGCGGCGCATAACGTATTAGCCGCCGGGCTGGCGGTGTTAGCCCATGGAGAAACGGTAAGACCTGAGTGCATGAGTGATGATGTGCAACGGCTCGGTTCTGTGAAGTGGGAATCTCTTCCCCTTTTAGGGAAGGGAGCAGTCAACTAGACATCCAGTTGTCATAGTGGACGGATAAGGTGTTGCGGATGAACTCCATATCCTCTCCCTGCGCAGCGCTGGCGGGCATTTCCGGGCAGCGCCTACTGACACCCGCAGGCCTGGCCTGTGGCCGCTTCGCGTTTCATGATGGCTGCATCGCCGGCAGAAGCGGCTCTCCCATCACGGGCTCATCGTGGCTGGATGCCGGCAATCTGTTAGTCTTGCCAGGCATCATCGATCTGCATGGAGATGCTTTTGAGCGCGCCATCATGCCGCGCCCCGGCGTCACCTTTCCCTATGATGCCGCGCTCCATGATGTAGACCGGCAGTTGCTGGCTAACGGGATCACGACCGAGTTTCATGGCGTCACCCTGTCGTGGGAAGGCGGTCTGCGCGGCGAGCCTTATGCCGAACGCATGTTTGAGTCCTTGGCTCGCATGCAGGATGCAATGGGCGCGCGGCATCATGTGCACCTGCGTTTCGAAACGCATCATATCGGCGGCGTCGAGATTGCACAGCAATGGATACGCGATGGCCGCGTCCAGTTTCTGGCGCTCAATGATCACCTGCCCGGCATGGCGCGGCGCCTGGGTGACGACCGCAAGCTTCTGCAATATGCCGACCGCGCAGAATGCGGCCTGGACACGTTCCAGGCCCGCATCCGCCAGGCGCTGTCATGCGCCAACGAGGTGGCCGACGCGATGCGCGAACTGACTCAGTGCGCGCGCTCTGCGGGCCTGAGCGTAGCCTCGCACGATGATCCCGATCCCACCACGCGCCGCTACTACCACCAGCTGGGTTGCCGCGTCGCCGAGTTCCCGCTGACAGCCGATGTCGCGCGCCTGGCGCGCGACTTGGGTGATGCCACAGTATTCGGCGCACCGAACGTCGTGCGCGGCCGCAGCCATACTAATGCGCCCAACGCCACCGAAATGATCCGCGCCGGCCTGTGCGACATTCTGACCTCCGACTACTACTATCCAGCGCCTTTGACCGCCGCACTGCGCCTGGTCGAACAAGACATTCTTCCCCTGGATAAGGCCTGGAACCTCGTCTGCGCCAACCCGGCCCGTGCCGCAGGACTGACGGATCGAGGATCTCTGGCAACGGGACAAGCGGCAGATGCCATCATTGTGGATGACAGCGTGCCGGGACTGCCTCGCGTCTGCGCGGCGATTGTGGGTGGCGTATTGCGCTATGCTGCCCGTAGCTTTGCGTCGATCGAGGCGGACCGTCTCGCAGCGTAAATACTTATCAGTGAAGCGCTTGAGCCGGCGTCGCACAATGCACTTGAACACCCGGCGTTTCATCATTCGAATTTGAACGTAGTCATGCCCTCTGCTTATCGTTATGCCTTGTATCTGGCGCCTGTGGGCGCATGGCGCGAATTGGGCCGTCAATGGCTCGGCCGTTGCGAAGACACCGGCGCGCCCGTTCCTCGCGCTGCGGGAACCGATCCGCGACTGGATGAGTGGACCCGCGCACCACGCCGCTATGGCCTGCACGCCACGCTAAAGGCGCCATTTCGATTGCGCCATGGACAAAACGCTGCGGCATTGGACCGGGCAGTGCGTGCATTCGCCGTACAACAGGAGCCATTCGGCATTCCGTTGCGACGCGAATCCCTGCGCGGCTTTCTGGCTTGGTGCATCGACGACAAACATGCCCTATCCCGCACGAACGCGCTGGCCAATGCCGCCGTTGCCGATCTTGATGCGTTTCGCGCGCCGCCGGAACCTGCCGAGCTGGCGCGCCGCCAACCGCAACACCTCAGCCCAATGCAAAGGCAGATGCTCGATCGCTGGGGCTATCCGTATGTGTTCGAGACCTTTACCTTTCACATCACGCTGACGGGTCAATTGGACGACGCGGCAATGCGTGAGGCGCAAGCCCGGCTCGATGCATTGGAAAATTCCGCTTTGCAACGCCCTATGCCCGTCAATGCCGTCAGCCTCTACGTAGAGCCCGAGCCGGGCGCAGACTTTGTGGTGGCGCGCCACTATGGGTTTGATGGCACAACGCGTGATGGGGCTGGCGCGCGGTTCCTCCAGACGCAGGATGATGCTCAATACGCGTGAATACACCAACCCTGCCGCAGCCCACCCGCCCCGTTCACCAACAGGCACGGCGATGCGAGCTCCGCTTTTAGTCAAACACAAACGTGAACCCTATCCTCATCGCACCAGCGGCCACGTCCCCTGCCGCCGCGGAGGCACAGCGCGGACAACGGCTGATTTACCTCATGGGCGCGTCCGGCAGCGGAAAAGACACACTGCTGCGCCATCTGCGCACCACATTGCAGCCTAACGAGCCGGTACTGGTCGCGCACCGTTATATCACCCGGCCCAGCAGTGCCGACGAATCTTCGGTCGCCTTGAGCAACACCGAGTTCCAACGCCGCATCGATCTGGGTTGTTTTGCGCTGCACTGGCATAGCCATGGCTTGCATTACGGGATTGGCGTCGAGATCGATACGTGGCTGGCGGGTAACGCCGTCGTCATCATCAACGGCTCGCGTGCGCATCTCGCCTTGGCCCACGCACGCTATCCCTATCTGACAGCCATCGAAGTCACGACCCATCCCGACGTATTGGCCACGCGTCTGCGTCAACGTGGCCGCGAAACGGCGGCGCAGATCCAGGCGCGTTTGGAGAAAGCCGTGCAACCCTATCGTATCCCGGCCACCTGCTCCGTCAGCTCGCTGCCCAACAATACCGCCCCCGAAGACGCCGCCGGGCAATTACTGAAAATAGCGCGCAGGCTGCTGCCAGCCTAAGACTGCACCAGTACGCGGATGCGGGCGGCCCGGCAACAAAAAAAGCCCCCACGCTGCGCCTCCGGCTTGCTGCCCCCCCCCAAGGGGGCGTTTTTGTTTTGGGGCGGCCCGGCAACAAAAAAACCCGCATGTCGAATGACACGCGGGCCACAACAGCTATCTCTCAGGTCAGTATCGCACCCGCAGACCGACGGTACCGCTATAGCTGTAGCTTTCGCCGAAGTTCGCCAGGCTGGTCTTGGCCATCACTTCGCCATACACGCCATACTTGTCGTCGGCCCAGCTATACGTCGCGCCCGCTCCTAGACCCGCGGCGGCTCGATCATCGGCACTGGCGACCCGGCCTCCGGCCACCCGGACCGCCGTACCATCGAGCATTTCGTAGTACAGGTTGGCAATGCCGTAGACACTGCGTCGATGGACGACCTTGCCCATCGCGTCGCGCACCACATCCTGATGATCCGCTGCCACGCCCAGACGTCCCAGCAGGCTGTCGCCGCTCTCCAGCGAAACCCGTGCACCGTAGGGATCGGTAAAACTGTCAAAGTCCACCGACGAATACTGCAATTGCGCTTGCGGCGTCACACCCCATCCATTGCCGAGCCCAATACGTTTGCCGGTTTCCACGCCCAGCGCGTAGCCAAAGCCGTCGTTATCCTTGGACAGGCCTCGGCCCAAGGTGCGGGATGACAACGTGCTGCTGAACCAGCTCAGTTTCGCCTGACCGTCCACGTAGGAGCCGTTGTCGCCATACCACGTCAGCGACGTGCCTAAACTGTAGGCATCGGCCTTGATTTGACCCTTGCCATAGAACGAATCGACACTGGATGAGGCGTTGCCATATTGCGCGTTGACGCCACCCACCAGACGCCCACTCTGGTTCTCCGCTAACGAGTGATCCACGCCCACCTGGATTTTGTACTGGTCGGTATGGGTGGTGATGCCGGTGGATGAATGTTTGGGCTCGAAGCGGCTGTTCACGCCCTCTACGCGTGCCCATGCACCCTCTACAGGGCCAGACCGCGTGTACCGACCTGCGGCCTCGGACGGCGTCGCCCCGTTACCCGAATACCCATACTGATTGCCCACTCGCTCCTGCAGGGTCGACAAGCTGTTCAAACCGAGCAGCACCGACGGATACGCCTCGTAGAGGGGTACACCAGGCTGATACAGCGGGCCCGATGCGGGGGGTTGCGGCTCGTTGCCGCCCCCACCAGAGGGCACTAATGATGAGCGCAGGTACCAGTCGCCATCATCAGGAGTACTCACGCCGTTTTTCTGCAAGGTATAGGCGTACGCGCCGGCCACGACGGCCGGCTGTCCCTGTATGACGTAGTCTCCTACCAGCGAGAAAGCGCCAGCGGAGTTTCCGCCCACATCGATCAGCTTGATGCCCTCGACCGTCTGTGCACCGGCGCCGCCGTTGTTGATCACCCGCACGTTGGTGGCGCCCGACGTGTCACCGGTGACCACCAGCTTGTCCGTTGGCGAGTTGTCACCGCCCAGCACCGTTTCCATCTCCAGCGCGCCACCGGCGCCCACGTAGTTCCCCGCGATCGTCAACGTGCCGATCGAATTGCCCGGCGCCACCGTACCGCTGTTGGTCGTGCCGCACACCGAGCCGGTACCTTGCAGCCGCCCGCCCGCGCCGACGTTCATACCGCCGCAAAGGCTGCCGTTGACCGCCAGCGTGCCGCGCTCGATCGTCGTCGTGCCGGTGAACGCAGCGCTGTTGGCCGTCAGTGTGGTCTGGCCTGAACCGATGTGCCGGATTTGCCCCGAACCAGAGATCAAGCCGTCAAACCGCTGTGCGTCTGAACGGTTGAAAGCCAGCGCCGCGCGATCGGCAATGTCGACATTCCCCTGAATGCTGCCGGTAGTGCCGCCATCACCCAGCTGCAACGTGCCGTGCGTGATGCTCGTACCTCCACTGTAGGTATTGCCGCCCGTCAGTATGGTCGTGCCGCTTCCGCGCTGGATGACAGACCCGGCGCCGGTAATCGCGCCATTGAACTTCACGTTATCAGAGCGGTTAAAGGCAAGCGCCCCATCTTTGGTAGTCGTCACTTGGCCGGTAAGGCTGCCGCGCTCGCCACCGTCACCGAGTTGCAAGACGCCTTTGGAAATGTAGGTGCCGCCGCTATAGGTGTTCTCGCCCGTGAGCGTCGTCGTGCCGCCGCCCAGCTGCGTCACCGAGCCGGCGCCACTGATCGTGCCGCCCAGCACCAAGGCGTCATCGGAACGATTGAAAACGAGCCCGGCGTTGTGAGCGATCGCGACATCACCCGCGATGCTGCCGGTCGCGCCGCCCTCGCCTAATTGCA
The DNA here is from genome assembly GCF_054780995.1 of Bordetella tumbae. Lineage (NCBI taxonomy): Bacteria > Pseudomonadati > Pseudomonadota > Betaproteobacteria > Burkholderiales > Alcaligenaceae > Bordetella > Bordetella tumbae. Next base: position 23,949 of record NZ_BAAGVG010000003.1, on the reverse strand, counting down.
GCGTGCCTCCTCTCAGAATGGTGTTGCCCGTGTAGCTGTTGTTGCCCGTGAGCACCAGCATGCCGAGATCGGTCTTCGTCAGACCGCCGGTTCCAGTCAACGCCGACGCGATCGTCGCCGTCACGTCAGCACCATGTAGTCCGCCTGCCCCAGTGCGAACGATGGTCTCCTGCCGTGCCAGCGTGATCGGGCCGCCCTGTACCCGATAGCCGTCGGTGGAAAACTGCATTCCGGAAACCGATACACCATCGTTGTCGACAGTCACCGTACCGGGCTGGCCCTGAAATACGGCGAAGTTGCCGTTGACCCATTCGCCGTTCTCTCTGCCATCCGGAGTGGTCCAATCCGAATTCCCGGTGCGCCACGTCCCATCGCCGCCATCCACAACGCCGTTGTCTTGGTTCGATGCCGCTCCACCATCCCAGAAATGCAGCGTCACCCCTGTGGTGTTGACCAGATTCACCTCATTGGCCTGCGCTGTCTGCACGGTCATTCCCGCGCGGTCGATCCCCGTCGGAATGGTGCCGATATCCAAACCATTGTCGGTCAGGCTGCCGCCGTAGTTGAAGAGTCGATAAATGCCGGGGCCGAAGCCGCCAAGATCGGAAATGTTCAGCTGGCCGTCCAGGACGAGGTTGCCGGTCACATCGAACAGCCCCGAACTCTCAGGTGCGCCTAGTTCAACGTTAATTAACGAACCACCGGCAAGCGCAAGGTCGTCGCGGAATGTCAGCACCTGGCCCTGCTGCCCGAGCAAGATAGCCCCCGTGGCGACGGTCGCTGCGCCGCCCACGGTGCCCGTACCTCCCAGCGAGGCGCCGGTGGCGACATTCATCTTTCCACCCAGCGTGCTGTTGACCATCAGCGTACCCGCCTGAACGTCTACATCTCCGTCATAGTCATTGTGACCGGCCAGCGTGAGGACGCTGTCGCCGATCTTGGTCAACGAACCATTGCCGGAAAGCGCGCCACCAAGGGTGAATGCGGTACCGGTATTGAACGTGCCGCCGCCCGAAGATAGCGTCACGCCACGCTGCGTTATGAAGCTTGCGGTGTTGACGAGCGTCCCGCCGTTTAATGTCAGCGTACCTGCTGGTGTGCCGAGATTATCATCAGCCCCGACGCTCAGTGTGCCGGCATTGACCGTCGTACCTCCGCTATATGTATTGGCGCCCGTCAGAGTCGTGACCCCGGTCCCTTGCAGAACTACCGAACCGGTACCGCTGATTTCATTGTCAAAGGCTACGTTATCGGAACGGTTGAAAACGAGTACGCCGTTATTGGCGACATTGCCCGCAATGCTGCCGCTCGTCCCGCCTGTGCCGAGTTGCAGCGTGCCGCTCGAAATAGTCGTGCCGCCGCTATACGTGTTTGCGCCGCCAAGCGTAAGCGTGCCTGCGCCTTTCTTCGTAAGCGCGCCGTTTCCTTTAATGGCCTGCGTCACCGTGCTGATGGTGCCTTCCTCGGTCGCAATCGTACCGTTGCGTGCGGTAATGCTGACTGCACGATTCGGCGATAGCGTGACCCCTCCGTTCAACTGCAGCGTCCCACCGTCCAGCGTAAGCGCTCCTCGGGAGTCTCCCAGCGCGCTATCTGTATTGTCGGCGCTTGCGCTCATTGCGATCGTGCCGTTCGAAATAGTCGTACCGCCGAGATAGCTATTGCTGCCCGTCAGGGTTGTCGTGCCGCCTCCCAGCTGCGCCACCGCGCCGCTGCCGCTGATGGCACCGCCGAACGTGACGTTATCGGAACGGTTGAAAGCCAACACGCCATTATTGGCCACGTTGCCTGTAATAAGGCCCGTTGCACCGCCATTGCCCAGTTGCAGCGTGCCGCTCGTAATGGTCGTGCCGCCGCCATAGGTATTATTGCCCGTCAGCACCAGCGTGCCTAAATCGGTCTTGCTCAAGGCGCCGGATCCTGACAGCGCGGAATCTATGGTGGCCGTGAATTTGGCTGACTGAGCGCTGCCATCGCCGACGCGGATGGTGGCCGGTGTGCCGGATAAGGTAATCGCACTGCCCTGGATGCGATAGCCGCTGGTCGCAAACTGCATACCCGCCACCGCAATGTCGCTATTGCTGTCGACCGTGACCGTGCCGGGCTGGCCTTGGAATATCGCGAAATGGCCGTTTTCCCAAGACCCGTTGACGAGCCCATCCGCGGCGGTCCAGTTCTGGTCCGATGTGGTCCACGTCCCGTCACCGCCATTGACTGCGCCGTTGTCCTCGTTAGACACCGTTGCTCCATCCCAGAAGTTGAGCGTCACCCCGGTTTCGTTGATCAAATTAACTTGGTTGGCCACCGCTGTCTGTACTTGAATTTGTGTGGCATCCGCACCGGTCGGAACTGTACCGACGCTCAATACATTGTTGGTCAGATCACCGTCGTAGTTAATCAGCCGATAAACGCCCGCGCTGAAGCCGCCAAGATCAGAAATATTCAACTGGCCATCAAGTACGAGGTCGCCCTTGACCTCGAACAGACCGGTAGCCTCGGGTGCACCCAGCCCGGCGTTTATAAATGCGTTACTGCCAAGCGTAAGATCGCTGCCGAACGTCAGCACTTGCCCCTGGCGTCCGAGCAGCGTGCCATTCGAGTTGATAGTGACCGCACCCGCCACAGTACCCACGCCGCCCAGCGAGCCGCCGGAAGCAACGGTCGCCGTGCCACCCAGCGTGCTATTGACCATCAGCGTCCCGGCCTGTACGCGCGCGTCTCCGCTATAGTCGTTATTGCCCGCCAACGTGAGAATGCTATCGCCGGCTTTGGTCAACGGGCCGCTGCCGGAAAGTGCGCCGGTATGGACGAGCGCCACAGCGGTATTGAACGTACCGCCTCCCGCTGACAGGCTGATGTCACGTGCCGTCGTAAAGCCGGCGGTATTCAATAGCGTACCGCCATTGAATGTCAGCCCACCCGACGCTGCGCCGAGATTGTCGTCGGCTGCGACGCTCAGTGTGCCAGCATTGATCGACGTTCCGCCGGTATAGGTATTGACGCCTGTCAGGGTAGAGGTACCGGTGCCCTGCTGGACCACCAGGCCGTCGCCGCTGATCACGCCACCCAGCACGAACGCATCATCGGATCGATTCAAAGCAAGCACAGTGCCGGCATTGATGTCCACGTTGCCCTTGATATGCCCTGTCGAGCCGCCGTTGCCCACCTGCAGTGTGCCGCCGGCAATCGTGGTGCCCCCCTTATATTGGTTATCGCCACTAAGCGTAAGCGTACCCGCACCGCTCTTCGTGAGCGCGCCGGCGCCCTTGATCTCCTGCACCACCGTGCTGGTCGTGCCCGCCGCCGTCGCAATCGTACCGTTGCGCGCAGTAACGTCAATGGCACGCGTCGCAGCCAGGTCGATGCCGCTAGTCAACTGAAGCGTGCCGCCGTCCAGCATGACCGCTCCGGCTGCGTCACCGAGCACACCGTCGGCGTCAATTGCAATCGCACCACTCGATATGCGTGTGCCGCCATGATAGGTATTGGCGCCCGTCAGGGTGATCGTCCCGCTCCCCTCCTGAACCACCTCGCCGATGCCGCTGATGGCATTGCCAAAGGCAACGTTATCGGAACGGTTGAAAACGAGTATGCTGTTATTGAGCACACCGCCGGTAATGTTGCCCGTCGTCCCCCCATTGCCCAACTGCAATTTGCCTCCGGCAATCGTTGTCCCCTGGTAGACGTTATTGCCGGTCAACGTCAGCGTGCCCCCACCGTTTTTGAGGAGCGTGCCATCGCCACTGATCGCCTGGCTCACCGTGCTGGTCGTGCCCCCCGCGGTCACAATCGTACCGTTGCGCGAGGTAATGGCGATCGCGCGAGTCGGCGACAGGTCGATACCGCTGTTCAGATCCAGCTCGCCACCGTCCAGCGTGAGCGATCCCCCGGCATCGCCCAGCGCACTGTCTGTGGTGATTGCAATCGCACCGTTCGAGATGATCGTGCCGCCGCGATAGCTATTGTTGCCGGTCAACGTCGTGGTGCCAGCGCCCAGTTGGGTCACCGAGCCGCTGCCGCTGATGGCACCGTCAAACGTTACCGCATTGGCTCGGTTGAAAGCGAGCTTGCCGTTATTGGTCACGTCGCCAACAATGCCGCCGGCTGCCACGGTGCCGTCGCCCAGTTGCAGCGTGCCGCCCGAGATGGTCGTTCCACCGGTATAGGAATTCGCATCCGTCAAAATTGTGATGCCAGGCCCCTGTTGAGTCACCGACCCATCACCGCTGATCAGACGGTCAAAAGTAAACGTATCGGGCTGATTGAAAACGAGTTCCCCGCCTTCGTTGATGCGTACGTCGCCCTGGATACTGCCCGTATTGTTGCCGTCACCCAGTTGCAGCGTGCCGCCAGCGACCGTGGTACCCCCGATATAGGTGCTATTGCCGGTAAGCGTCAGTGTGCCTGCGCCGCTTTTAACGAACGCGCCGTCGCCGCCGATCCCCTGACTCACCGTGCTGCTTACGCCGGTGACGGTTTCAATCGTCCCGTTGTTCGCGGTGACGCTGATCGCACGGCTCGGCGACAAATCGACACTGCTCGTTAACTGCAGCGTGCCACCGTCTAGCGTGAGGGCTCCGTTGTCTGCGCCCAGCGCGTTATCTTTGCTAATGGCAATGGTACCGCCTGAGATTTTCGTGCCCTCGGTATGGGTATTGTCGCCCTCCAGCGTGAGAGTGCCGGCCCCGGTCTTGGTCACCGATCCGATGCCGCTCACCTTTCCTTTGTACGTGGCGTCGTCCTGCTGCGCAAAGACCATTTTTCCGCCGGTGACCCCTAGGTCCGGGACCATTGCGATATCACCCAATAAGCCTTGTGCGCTTGTTTCGAAGGTAGAGCTTGCGTCGATTTTCACCGAGCCGACGGCTTTGTTGGCCCCCGTCAGCACCAGCGTGCCCGGCCCCACCTCGATCGATATCAGAGAGCCATCATCATTCTGGACGATATCCCCCGACATCGTCCACGTACCCGGCCCCTTGGCGAAGAGCGTTTGAAAATTCTTGACGTTGCTGGTCAAGGTGTCCTGAGTGCCGACGTCCGAGCCTAGAAGCAACGCATTATTGCCCTTTCCCCCGTCTATATCGCCGGTAATTTTCGAGCCCGGATCGAGATTGAGATTGTCGTCGCCCCCTGCGAAGATCAAGCTGCCATTGACGACCCCAGTGAAATTGTTATTGAACCCCACGTCGATATCGTGCGAGCTGCCGATAACGCTTCCGAGAGAGCCATCGCTGTTGATAACGCCCGTCGTTACGATGCCATTATTGTGGATTACGTTCATTGTCGAGCCTGACCCAGTATCAAACCAGATCGCCGGCATCTGATCGCTGGAGAGCGTGCCGTTATTTGTGATGGCATTACCGCCGCCGATCACGTTGACCGCTTTTGTTTGCTGGCCCGTGACCGAGATACTCGCACCGCTAGCGACGTTCAAGTTGCCGCCCGACCCGACCTGGACCGTCGTCGTGGTCGTGCCGGTGCAATTTATGTCGTTTCCATTCGCGTCACAATTCGCGTTTGCCTGCCGGCTAAACATTCCGCTTGCCAACGCCACACCGATCAGTACAGCCAGCGGCCGCATACGCAGGCCTGCGGGGAACTTAGAACCCATTTGTCGTCTCCAGTTGCACAGTACGGCACGAGAGATCCGTTCTCCGTTCCGTCAGCATAGGTAACAATGGGTTTTGTGTAGTTCCGTCCTATTTACAAAAACATCTACCCGCCGGGATTCGCACAGCGTGGACGCCAGCGAGCGACGGGTATTTTGAGATTTTCTTTATTGACAAGTATCGGCTTTTGCCAGTAAGGCTCGCATCCGAACTAAATCAGCGCCTTTCGAATGCGCGCCGACAACAGGTCTATCACTACAACAAAGGCCACGATGATGATCATCACTGCGCAGGTCTCGGCATATTGAAAACTGCGGATGATTTCCCACAATACCGTGCCGATGCCCCCTGCGCCGACGATGCCCACTACCGAAGCCGAACGCACGTTCGATTCGAATCGGTACAACGCGAACGAAATCCACAGCGGCAAGACCTGGGGGATCACGCCGTAGACGACTTCCTCGACCGCGTTGGCGCCCGTCGCGCGCACACCTTCCACTGGGCGTGGATCAATGGCTTCGACGGCTTCTGCAAACAGTTTTGCCAGCACGCCCGTCGTGTGCACCCACAACGCCAGCACCCCGGCGAAAGGTCCCAGGCCCACGGCCACGATGAACAGCATGGCGAACACCATTTCGTTAATCGCGCGGCAAGCATCCATCAGGCGCCGCATGGGCTGATAAACCCATGCCGGCACAATATTGGCCGAACACAGCAAACCGAGCGGCACAGCAACCACAATGGCGAGAAAAGTCCCCCACAAGGCGATCTGCACGGTGATCAGCATCTCGCTCAAGTACATGCGCCAATCGCGGAAGTTCGGCGGAAAGAAATCTGCAGCATAGGCCGCCATGTTGCTGGATTGCGTCACCAGATCCATCGGGCGCATGTCCGCGCCACGCCATGACAGCATCAATAGCGCCAACACCACCGCCCACACCAACAAACTGGGCAAAGAGGATCGCGCAGCAGCGCGATGACGGGCAGAGGACAAGACAGCGCTCATAAGAAAAATATCCGGTAAAAATCCGTACACAAAAAATCAGACCGCATCGCCATACTGCGTCGCGCGCACCGTGCCCGCATTGGCAGGCCGGTGCCCGCGATCCCTATTACTGTTGTTTAGCGACCAGCTTGTCCAGTTCAGCCAATTGGCGATCCAACTCGGCTACCTTGGCTTTCTTGTCGGCCTCGCTCAACGTGGTGTCGCGTTCGATGTTGAGCTTGTTTTTGGCCAGCTCCATCTGACGGATCGGCACCAGTTGCGCGTTGCTCGACGCGCGGAACCCCTTGTAGGTCAGGTTGGCCAGAATTTTCTGCTGGCGCTCGGCATCGGGACCGGTGCCGTAGTTCACAAAGAACGCCTGAATGCGCTGCTTGATGTCCGCCGGGACGTCGCTGCGCACGACCATGGGATCAGCCGGAATCAATGGCGATTTCCACAGGATACGCACCGACTCGGTGGCATCTTTGCCGGTATTGCGGCGATAACGCTCCAGCATTTCGGTGTTATTGATGGCCACATCGACTTGCTTGTTGATCACCGACAGCAAGTTGGCTTCGTGGTTGGCAGCGCGCACCGACTTGAAGAACGTCTTGGGTTCGATGTGATTGGCCCCCCACAGGAAATAGCCCGGCACCAGCGTGCCCGATGTGGAGTTGGGATCACCCGTACCGTAGCTCAGTTGTTTGCCGTTTTTCAGCACGTCGTCGAGCGTCTGCAGGTTGCTGTCTTTGTTGACCAGCAACAAAGACCAATAACCCGGGTTGCCGTCCTTGTCGACGACCGAGGCGAATACCTCGCCCTGCGCACGGTCTACGGCCTCCATGGCCGACTTGTTGCCGAACCAGCCCAATTGCACTTTGTTAAAGCGCATGCCTTCGATGATGCCTGCGTAATCCGAGGCGAAAAACGGCTTGACGGGCACACCGATGGCCTTGCTCAAATCGTCGATCAGCGGCTGCCAGGCGGCTTTCAGATTGGTAGACGACTCGGTGGAAATAAAACCGAAGTTCAGCGGCTGGACGTCTTGCGCCCACGCGCCGGACGACAGCGCCGCAGTCGCGGCAAGAGCAAGAAAAGTTCTGCGTAACATGAGTAAAAACTCCGTGAGGGAATAGGGGCCAACTCAGGCCGCGGCCGCCAAGGGCCGAGGCGTAATCAAAGCGGGTTGCACAAGTGGGCGCTCGTTTTCTTGGGGCAGCAATTCCGCTGCATCGGCGCCATACAACTGATGCAACATGGTTTCCGTCAGGGCTGCCGCAGGACCGTCGTACACCACGCGGCCGTGACGCAACGCCACCACGCGCGGGCAATAACGCAAGGCCACATCGACCTGATGCAGCGACACCACGACTGCCACTTTGCGCGTGCGATTGATATGCGCGAGCGTGTCCATCACGCGGCGCGAGGATTCTGGATCAAGCGAAGCAATCGGCTCGTCGGCCAGGATGATGCGGGCGTTTTGCACCAAGGTGCGGGCAATCGCGGCGCGCTGTTGCTGCCCGCCTGACAGCGTCGATGCACGCTGAAACGCATAGTCGTCTATACCAACTTGGGCTAATGCATCCAGCCCGGCCTGTATTTCATCGCGGCGGAAATAGCGCAACAGACTGCGCCACAGCGGAACGCGCGGCAACATGCCGGTCAGCACATTGGTGATCACCGGCAAACGGCCCACCAAGTTGAATTGCTGAAACACGAATCCGATCCCGGCCCGCACACTGCGCACCCGCGTATTGATTCGGCCATCGCGCTGCACGGCCTGCCCGTTGACCATGATGTGATTGTGGCCGCGGTCGGCCGCTACAAAACCAGCCACATGGCGCAGCAATGTGGATTTGCCCGAACCGGAGGCTCCCAGTAGCGCCACCATCTCGCCGGGCGCGACAGTCAGATTGACGTCGTCCAGCGCCTTGATGCCCTCGCGGAAAGATTTGCTGAGGCCGCGCACCTCGATCGCATAGGTCATAGGAAATCCCCTTGTCGAACCATTGGCGGCATTCTGTGCAGCGGGGGTGACAAGGTGATGACCGGCGAAACGCCAGCGAGACCCTTAAAACAGTGACGCAGACGGCTTTTGCAACGAAAACGTCATGTAGTAACGGCCACGCCTCTGGCGTCCGCGCCCAGGCCCAGGTATATATTAGGGTTCCTACTCATCCCGGAGCGCTCCATGTTGAAAGGTTCCTGCTTGTGCAGCCGCGTCGCCTACGAAATCACCGGCCCGCTGACCCAAGCCGTGAATTGCCGCTGCGTCATGTGCCGCAAGGCTCATGGCTCGGCCTTTCGCACCCGCGCCACCGTGCAAGCCAAGGACTTTGCCTGGACTCGAGGGGAGAACCACGTCACCTGGTATAGCTCGTCACCCGGCAGCTATCGAGGATTTTGCAGCGCTTGCGGCACGCCGCTGCTGTCGCGCTTTGACCAGACTCCGGAAATCTATGGCTTGCCGCTGGGCGCGCTGGATGACGATCCTGGCATCAAGGCTGCGAGCCATGTGTATGTCGCCAGCAAGGCGCCGTGGCATGACATCACGGACGAGTTGCCGCAATACCCGGAGGCCGGCCCTGCATAGCGGGAAACGAAATACGGGAAAACCCTGGTCAAATAGCCAGGATTGGCGTATGATGTCTAGTTGTTCTGTGTATAAAGTCCCTGCCTGGGCAATAACGCCCCGATCAGGCATCGGTATTATCAAGCGCAGCCCGTACTACCCCGCTTCTTCCGGTGACGCGCACGTTGCACGACATCGCGACCAAGCCGCGCCTCGCGCGCATGTTGCCCCAGTGGCATGAGTACCCATCCCGGGTTCCGCCAGGAAATCCGGCCCGTACCCGAACCCGCCGGGACATGTTTATGTTCCATCGCGGCCCAAGCAGGCTTGGGCCCCCGCGTTTGCCGCCTGCGGGCGGCGCGTATGTCGTGAGCCGACCTGCGTGCGCATCGACCTAGGAGAGTCATATATGGCAAAAGAAGAACTGATCGAACTCGACGGCATTGTTGACGAAGTGCTGCCTGACAGCCGCTATCGCGTCACCCTGGACAACGGCATCGAAGTTGGCGCTTACGCCTCCGGCCGTATTCGTAAACACCGTATCCGTATCCTGGCTGGCGACCGCGTCACCCTGGAAATGTCGCCCTACGACCTGACCAAGGGCCGCATCAATTTCCGTCACAAGGACGAGCGCGCGCCCAGCACGCCCCGTCCCCCGCAACGCAATCATCACCGTTAATCAAGCCCCGACCTGGGCGCCCGCTCAGGCCAGTTCCTCAGTCACCTGCGGGAACACGCGCTGATAGGCCTCCGCATAGCGGATCTTTCGATCCGAGTTCCGCGAGGCCTGCGCACCACGCTGCAATGCCACGCGTGTGTAGTATTCCCACAGGTGCTCCTGCGCCGCCATCAATTCAAAAGCCTGGCGCTTTTGTTCCCAGACTTCAGAGATATCCAGCAGCACTTGCGGCTTCCACTCGCATTGTTCTGGCTGGTGGGGCTCGAACAGAAACACGGGCGGCGCGCCCAATACGGGCGTGTCCGGCTCATGGCCATGCGCTTGCGCGATGACGCGGGCCTCCTGGGCCACATGCGTGGCCAGCGGATGATCGAAGTTATAGGGGTCGCGCTGCGAATGTGTCAGCACGAACTCCGGACGCAGTTCGCGATAGATATCCGCCAACTGAAACAACGCCTCATCGGAGACGCGCAAGGGATAGTCTCCCAGATCCATAAAGCGAATGTTCGCGCCCAGGATTTCCGCGGCGCGTTCAGCCTCGCGGCGGCGGTCTTCTTTGACACGCGCCATGGTCATTCCAGCTTGTTTCCACAGCTTGGCCGACTCGCCCCTCTCGCCGAACGACAGGCATACGACCGTCATCGTCCAACCGCGTTTGGCATATAGCGCAATCGCTCCTCCCGCCCGCCAGACAAAATCCGCGGAATGCGCGCTGACGACTAATCCTTGCTTCGATGTTTCCATGAAAAATTCTCGCTATTGCTCATGTGTAAAGACTGTGATCGGCGCTCGCTGCGCCGAGCATTCATAAAGACAGTGCCTGAGGTTCACAGCATTGATCATGCATAAAGGCAGTGGCCGCGTTTCCTATTAATCGGCCTTGATGCCGGCCTGCTTGATGACTTTGGTCCATTTCGCGGTTTCGTCCGCCACGAATGTTCCAAAGGCCGACGCGCTGCCCGGTGTTGCCGTCGCGCCCAGATCCGCCAGGCGTTTTTGCACGCCGGGATCCTGCAATGCTTTCTGCAGGGCCGTGTTTAACTGCTGCACGACGGGCTGAGGCATACCTTTCGGGCCTATCAGGCCCCACCATACTGTGGCGACCGCCTCGGGCAGGCCCAAAGTCGCCGTGGTCGGCACTTGAGGCAGCAGGGCCGTCGGCTGTGCATTCAATACCGCCAAGGGACGCAACTTGCCGGACTGGATATGCGAAATCACCTCTAGCGGGTTGATCGACATGAAATCGATGCGCTGTCCCAGCAAATCGGTAATTGCCGGCGCACCGCCTTTGTACGGGACATGCAGCGCGTCAAAGCCTCCTTCGGCTTTGAGCAGCTCGCTGGCCAGATGGCCGGAGCTGCCACTGCCCGCCGAGGCGTATGTCAGTTTGCCCGGATGGGATTTCCCATAGGCGATCAGGTCCTTGAGGGTCTTGTTGGGTGACGCCTCGGGCACGACTACCACCAGCGGCGCGTAGCCGATACTGCCGACCGGCGCAAAATCATGCGCCGGGTCGAAGGTCAGGTTCGAAAACAGCGCTGCGTTGCTCGCCAGGGTGTTGGAGGCGGTCAGTAAGGTATAACCATCGGCATCAGCCTGCGCAACGGCGGCCATGCCAATATTGGTTGCCGCACCGGGACGGTTGTCCACGATGATGGTCTGGCCCAGGGCTGCGCCCATTTTTTCGCTGACCAGGCGCGTCACGATATCCACGCCGCCGCCAGCAGCATAGGGCACGACGATGCGAATCGGCTTGTCGGGAAAATCGGCGGCGTGTACTGGGCCACTGGATAACACCGCAGCGAGCCCCAACCCTGCCGCGGCGTTGCGGCAGGCAGAGGTCAACACGCGTTTTATCGAGTTCCCGCACCTAGCTGCGACAAGCCCGCTGGAAGCGCGCCGTGCGGGCATGGCAACACGCGCGACAAGCTGGTCTGAATTTGGCTCAATCATGTGAGTCTCCTGGTTTTATGACGTGATTCATGGCGCCACAAATCAATGTGACGATGACAGTTGCTGTTGCGGTCTATCGCCGACTAGCCCCGGGTTGAAACATGATCGCCCAGCCCATTAATATCGTCCAATACCGTTTTTTCCATCTATTTATTTGGAAATCAAATAGCCATGGATTTTCGCCAGCTTCGCTATTTCGTGGCCGTCGCCGAGGAGCTCAGCTTCAGCGGCGCGGCCCGCCGCCTGCACGTCAGCCAGCCTCCCCTCAGCCTGCAGGTCAAAGCCTTGGAAGAAGAACTGGGGTCGACGCTGCTAAACCGCACTAATCGCAAAGTCGAGCTGACCGAGGCCGGATCGCTGTTTCTGGAGCAGGCCCGCCATGCGCTGAACTATCTGGAACGCGCCAGCGATGTGGTGCGGCAAGCCGCTCGCGGCGAGGCGGGCGAGTTGCGGATCTCGTTCACGGCCTCGGTCCCGATGTTCGAGGCCTTTCCGCACATCGTGCAAACATTTCGCGGCCGTCACCCTGGTGCCCGTGCCGACCTGACGCATATGTCCACCGGCCAACAATTGCGGGCGCTGGCCGAGAAAACGGTGGATATTGGCTTTTTGCGCCCGTCGCCGTTGTTCGAACCGCCCGCCAATATCGCGGTGTCGCAACTCTGGCAAGACCGGCTGGTCGCCGTGCTGCCGAGCGATCATCCGTTGGCCCGGTCACGCCAGCCCCTGCCTATGTCTGCACTGGCGGATGAATCATTTATCTTGTTTCCGCGTGGCCTGGGGTGCGGGCTGTTTGAACACGTGACGGTCTTGGCCAGCCGAGCGGGATTTGCACCGCACGTTCGGCAAGAGGCGCGCGAAGGGGCCACCATTGTGGGCCTGGTCGCCGCCGGGATGGGAGTATCGGTCTTGCCAGAGACCTATATGAAAACCGGCATTCCCGGCGTCGCCTATTGCGAGCTCGCCACGCCCGATGCCGCCAGCCGGGTATTGCTGGCCTATCGGGCGGACGACGAGGCGCCGTTGCTCAGGCGCTTTCTGGACACGGCACTCCGAGCGAGCACACGCTGAAACACCGCAAAACGCCACAACCTCTGACAACCGTCATGCAAGCCGCGCGGAGCGCCGCAGATCGGTGCCATTCCCCTGAGCGGGGGCATGGCACCGTTCGGCACGTACCGGCGGTACGCCGCCCTCAGCGCTTGTTCACCGCGCCAATGAAGATCGCCGGATCGACCCGCGCATCGTTCAGACTGACGTTCCAGTGCAGGTGAGGCCCTGTCGCGCGCCCCGTAGAGCCGACTTTGCCAACCACGGCGCCACGTGCGACCTCGTCGCCGACTTTGACGTCAATCGCCGACAAATGGCAGAACATGCTGATAAAGCCCTGTCCGTGATCGACAAAAACCGTGTTGCCGTTAAAGAAAAAATTCCCCACGAGGACGACACGCCCTGCAGCGGGCGCTTTCACAGGCGTGCCAGTCGGCACGGCAAAATCCAGGCCCGAATGAGGATTGCGCTCTTCGCCGTTGAAAAACCGCCGCAACCCAAAGGGGCTGGACAAACGCCCGCCGGACACGGGGCGATCCAGAATCACATTGCTGGGCGTCACGCCATCGCGATAAATACGGTAGGCGGAGACTTGCTCTGCGAGTTCGCGTTCAATGCGTTTCAGATCATCGGGGTTGGGAGACACCTGCCGTTTGTTTTTCAACGTGATGTGCTGCGCGGCGTATTCCTTGGTCCCGACATTGAACTGGGCAGCAGGGCGGCCCTGCACTTGCAGCGTTTGAGACCCGGCCTTGGTACCCAGAGGAATCCCGACCACGGCGATCCATTGCTGATCGCTGTCGCGAATGACCATGACGCGATGGCCGTTGAAACTGGCCTGAGGCGCCTGAGCCGCAGCCCCCAAGGGCACCACAGCCACACCACCTGGCACAGGCACGTCAAGCGTGCGGCTGATGTAGCCCTGCGCATGGGCCACGGTCGCGCTGCAAGCAGCCACCAATAGCGTCACTTGACCCGCCAGACGGGCACATCGTTGCCGGAGAGTACGGCGGCTCCATACATCACGGGCCACCCCGGCCGTCAGCGTGCGACGGCTCAGCATCCGACGAATCCACTCTTGCATCATCGTGCGGCGACTCACCATGTTTACAGGCACAGATTTGCAGCCTCGGCCAATGCGGTGCTCGTGCGCTGGATACGCGTCGAGAGACTCGCGTCGGTCTTGCCTTTCCATGTCGTTGCCGTCAGGACAGCCTCGACGCCCATGGAGCCTTGCACGACCAGTTCGTAGCCATTATGCACAGGGCGGCGCTCGGCATTCGTGCCTTGGCCCTGCCAGGCCGAATCGACGCATTGCACGTATTCCTCTGCGGGCCGTGCCGTCGATCCATAAAACACGGGGTCGCGCGCGGTGATGTCTTTTACCGAGGCACAACCCGCCAGAGCTCCGGCACAAACCAAGAGCACAGGGACTTTCACATTCATGACGCTATATTCCAAGAAAAAAAAGCAGGACCCGGGCAACTATAGCGCACGAATCAGCTCGCTAAGGCCGGCTCAGGCGGCGGGCTTGCGCAGCGCAGACTTGGGGCGAAAGACTTTCACCACGGACTCATGCGTTTCCGAATACGGTCCGCCAATCAGATCGATGCAATAGGGCACGGCGGCAAAAACACCCTGCACCACCACGCCGCCCGACGCATCGCGCAGGCCCTCGAGGGTTTCGCGAATGGCTTTGGGCTGGCCGGGCAGATTGATGATCAGTGCGGCGTGATCCGCCGTTTCCCGGATCACAGCGACCTGTCGCGACAAAATCGCAGTGGGGACGAATTTCAGGCTGACCTGACGCATTTGTTCGCCAAAACCCGGCATTTCCTTGGTAGCCACCGCCAAGGTAGCCTCGGGCGTGACATCGCGGCGCGCCGGACCAGTACCGCCCGTCGTCAGAACCAGGTCGCAGCCCACCACATCCACCAATTCAACCAAGGCCGCAGAAATAGCAGCGGCATCGTCGGGCACCAAGCGTTCGGATGCCTGCCAGGACGAGGACAGCGCGGTCCCCAGCCAATCTCGCAAAGCAGGCAGACCTTCGTCCTGATAAACCCCGGACGATGCGCGGTCGGAAATCGAAACCAGACCCACCAGGAGATCGTCGGGATGGCGGCGGGAGAGAGGCTGGGCAGAGGTGGGCATGGCAGCAGGCATCAACGATTGAGAGAAAAAGTGATGCTATCGCATTATGGGCACCGCAGGGCCCGACTAGTGACAAGTCACAAATCTGCAATAATTGCGCCTACGCTCACCGCCCCATACCCCCTCCCCTCCCATGCTTCATCTCTTCTCTGGTCTGGATTTCTGGATTGGCGTCAGCCTGGTTCTGGCCCTGACATTCGTACTGGCCTTCGAATTCATCAACGGCTTTCACGACACCGCCAACGCCGTCGCCACGGTCATCTACACCAAGGCCATGCCGCCGCATCTGGCAGTGATCCTGTCGGGGATTTTCAATTTTCTGGGCGTATTGCTGGGCGGCGTTGGCGTCGCCTATGCCATCGTTCACCTGCTGCCGGTCGAATTGCTGATCAACGTCGACACCGGCCGCGGGCTCGCCATGGTATTCGCCATGCTGGCAGCCGCCATCGCCTGGAATCTCGGCACATGGTATTTCGGCATCCCGGCGTCCAGCTCGCATACCTTGATCGGCTCGATCCTGGGTGTAGGCCTGGCCAACGCCCTGATGACCGATCTGCCGATCGCCGCAGGCGTCAACTGGGGCAAGGCCATCGACATCGGCCTGTCGCTCGTAGCCTCCCCCATCGCGGGCTTTCTGGTCGCGGGCTGCCTGCTGCTGCTATTCAAGCGCTGGTGGCCTGCCTCCAAAATGCACAAAACCCCGGAGCAGCGCCGCGAACTCGACTCGAAAAAGCACCCGCCCTTCTGGAATCGTCTGATTTTGGTGTTGTCCGCCATGGGCGTGAGCTTTGTCCACGGATCAAATGATGGCCAGAAAGGGATCGGTCTGATCATGCTGGTATTGATCGGCATTGTGCCCGCTCAGTTCGTCCTGAACGAAAACAGCACCTCCTATCAGATCGACCGCACACGCGATGCCGCGACGCACCTGAGCGCGTTCTACCTGCGGCACCAGGCGACCCTCGACGACTTCCTGGCTATCTCCAAGAACAAGAACGACAGCACCGATCTGCCCAAACAATTTCACTGCCACCCGCAGCTGACACTGGCCACCATTGACGCGTTACAAAACGACCTGCGCGGCGTCACGCACTACGAAGATCTCTCCCCTGAAAAACGCATCACAGTACGCCGCTATCTGCTGTGCCTGGACGACACAGCCAAGAAAGTCGCAACCCTCGATGGCCTGGAAAGCCGCGATCGCGAGGACCTGCACAGACTGCGTGCGGACCTGACTGCAACCACGGAATACGCACCGCTCTGGGTCATCGTGGCAGTCGCCCTGGCCCTGGGTATCGGCACGATGGTCGGCTGGCGTCGCGTGGTGCTGACAGTCGGCGAAAAAATCGGCAAACAGGGCATGACCTACGCCCAAGGGATGTCGGCACAGCTCACTGCCGTAGCGGCCATCGGCATGGCTAACGTTTTCAGCTTGCCGGTTTCCACGACACATGTGCTGTCGTCGGGCGTAGCGGGGACGATGATTGCCAACAGAAGCGGCCTGCAAGGCAGTACGGTGCGCAATATCCTGCTGGCCTGGGTGCTGACGTTGCCGGCGTCGATGCTGTTGGCGGCAGGGTTGTTCTGGGTTGGCGTGCAGATTGCGGGGTAACCGAGAGGCACGCTAGGTAAATGAGTCGGGGTTTCGTTCAGTACAGAGCAGATCTATTAAGGCGTTCCTGCCGCGTGCCGGAGTGTCATGCCGGGCCTATCGCGCGGACTCGCCCCATGAGCAGGGGGCTCGGCCTCGCTGCGCGAGGCTAAATCCGCGCTCAACGGCCCGGCATGACACTCCGGCACACGGCAGGAACTCACAGTAGCGGCTGGCCTTGGATGCTACTGTTTTGAGCGCGTGGATTGAAGATTACGCGAGCCGTGCATCGCTGGACAAAGGCCATGCCGGCCCGTTGAGCCCGCCGAACCTGCCTTGTCAGGCGGGGGGCAGTCGGCTGGGCATGTTTGAGTGGAGCGCAGCGGAGCGAGTTTGCCCAGCCGCCCCGCCTGGCGAGGCAGGTGAAGGGGAGTCTGGCCGCGCAGGCGGCCAGACCGGGCGATAGGGCCGGCATGGCCTTTGTCCAGCGATGCACGGCGCCTTAAGAACCAACTCCCTACCAACAGAACCAACGCCTCCCAACAAAACAAACAACCCCTACCCCACCGCCAACAGCAACCCCCCATACACCACCACCCCCACAATCACCGCCACCCCAGCATTCCCCAACCGACGCGCAGACAAAGCCGTCGCCAGCAACCCTCCCGCATAAGGCAAAATCTGCGACACCCCCGATAACGCCATCACGTCAGGCACGATGACAGCCGTAGCGATTCCTGCCAACAAAGCAGGACCTAAAGCGGCCAGAGACGACCCCTCCGTCAATCGCCTCAGCCACCGACTGCGGCTCGATAGCAAAAAGGGCAGCGCGCGTGTCAGGTAGGTAATGACGGCCATTGCGATAACGGCAACCCAGAATTCAAGGTGACTGCCTATCATCATGCCCCCTGTAACCGGTGAGTCACGCAGCCCACCACAGCCGCGGCAAGAATCGCCAGCGTCGTATGACCCAAAGCAGAACATGCAGCACCGACGATCAACGCAGCAATGATGGCCCCTCGGAGAGGACGCGTGACGCTTTGACAGACCAGCGCCAGGAACAGCGCGGGCAAGGCGAAACGCATGACTTGGGACAACACGGGAAAGTGACGCTCCAAACCATCACCGGCATACACACCCACCGCAGTGCCCGCAATCCAGGTCAACCAGGCCCCCAAACCGAGCAACGTCATCCACCGGTTTCGCTGTTCTGGCGGGACCGGCTCAATGCGATTCAGCGCCGTGGCGAAAACCTCGTCAGTCAGCAAAAACGCGAGCTTCAACCGCGTACCGAGCCGTTCCGGCAAAAACCGCGAGAGCAACGGCCCATACAGCAGATGACGCGCATTCAGCAGCGAACAAAGGGCGACAACCCATAGCCACGGCGTACCGGCCTTAATCGAGGCAAGCAGCAGAAACTGGCTGGCCCCGGCATAGACCAACACCGAAATCAGCACGACCTGAACAGGCGACAAGCCGGTAGACAACCCCGCAACGCCAAATGTCACGGCCACGGGAAAATAACCGATCATGATGGGCAGACAGGCCTTTAAGCCCGCCCAGCCATTACCACCCGGCAAAGCCAGATGCGGCTCTGGGACGGATGAATGAGACATGGGAAAACTCCAATCGCAGCGGATCAATGTATGCAGGCAGTTTACCCACTCGACGGCCAAGCATAATGTCCGCATCCAGCGCAACGCCCCCTCGCCAAGCATGGGACGGCCCGCCCCCCGCAATTTCAGACCAAAAGACCCGCACGGCAGCGCACGGCATAATGTGATCCTGTACCTGTTTTGAGCTGCATCATTACCCTGCAGCCACCGATATTGGACGTCATCGTGCTGACCATCATTAATGCTGATTTCAACAACCCCGCTCATGGCGACATGGTCGTCTCGCTGCTGAACGAATACGCCGAGGGCCCCATGGGGGGCAACGAGCCGTTATCCGACTACACCCGCACCCACCTGATTGCCGAGTTGGCAAAGCGCCCTACGGCAGGCGCGTTAATTGCTCTGCAAGACGGTCAACCCGCCGGTTTAGCGATTTACCTCGAGGGTTTTTCCACCTTTGCCTGTAAGCCGTTATTGAACCTGCATGATTTCATGGTGTCCGAGCGGTTTCGCGGACAGGGGATTGCGCAACAACTGCTGGCAGCGCTGGATCAAACCGCGCTGGCACGCGGCTGCTGCAAAATCACGCTCGAGGTCTTGCAAGGCAATGAGCCCGCCATGGCGCTTTATCGCAAAAGCGGTTATCAAGGCTATGAACTGGCCAGCGACACCGGCCAAGCCATGTTCTGGCAAAAGAAAATAGTGGCCTAGCACGGCAGACGAGAGCGACTGAAACATGAAAATGCACGACATCCCCTTCGGCACCACCGATTGGCAAACGATCGAGCCAACCGAGCACCCCGGCGACACTGGCGTGGCCTATTGGCGCACGTGCCAATTTGGCGATATCCGAGTGCGCATGGTCGAGTATTCAGCTGGCTATCTGGCCGATCATTGGTGCAGCAAGGGGCATATCCTGCTCTGCCTGGAGGGCGAGCTGCACACTGAACTGGAAGACGGCCGCCGTTTTGTCTTGACGCCGGGAATGAGCTATCAGGTCGCCGACCAAGCCGAGGCCCATCGCTCGTCGACCCCCATCGGTGCGCGGCTGTTTATCGTCGATTGACGAACGGCCGCCGCACGGCGTGGGCGGAACACAACGCTCGCCTCGTTCTCAGCGGCACCCAGATGCCGTAACAGCGCGATTGCGTTACGCTGTGACCTGTGCTCGATAGTGGAAGCGGCCCGCTACGGCACTGCAGTTTGACTTGGTTTGCCGCCACGGAAACTTGATCTTGTCGGATACGCTTGCTTCTCCCTTGACACTCTACGTCGACGCCCAGTTGCTGAGCCCCTACGCCATGTCCGCCTATGTGGCGCTGACGGAAAAAGGCCTGCCTGTCGAACTGCGGCTGGTGGATTTGCAGGCGGGCGAACAGCGCATGGTGCCTTATACGAGCCGGGCCCCTACCTGTCGCGTCCCCGCCCTGACACACGATGCGTTTCACTTGACCGAATCCAGCGCCATCATCGAATACCTGGAAGACGTTTTTCCCGCCCCCGAGTATCCGGCGCTCTACCCCGACACCCCCCAACAACGGGCGCGCGCGCGGCAGATTCAGGCGTGGCTGCGCAGCGATCTGGCGGCCCTGCGCGACGAACGGCCGACCGATGTCGTGTTCCATGGCGCCCCCCCGTCGCCCCTCAGCGACGCTGGCCAGGCGGCAGCGGCAAAGCTGCTGCGGGTCGCGCAGACCCTGTTGCCAGAAGGCCAGGCACAGCTATTCGGCTCGTGGAGCATTGCCGATACCGAACTCGCCCTGATGCTGCGCCGGCTGGCAGGCGCCGACGAGCTGCCCGCGGCTCTGCAGGCCTATGCGGATGCACAGTGGCAACGCCCAGCGGTTCAGACTTGGCTGCAATTCAATCAAGACGCGCGGGATTGACGGTGAACTGACCCTCCGTCTGTCCCGGCAATCTGGGCGAATTGCACCCCATCGATACAGCTCTCACGATATCCGGGACAGATCAATCTGTCCCTTTTTCATATACCCTCTCTTTCTCCGTTCCGTCGGCAGGAAATCCCTGCAAACGAATGCAAACCGATGTTGCGTTGCAACATTTAATGCGCTGTAATTGGGATCATTGATAACCCAATCTCGTCAGCGCAGCCGCACCCCGGCTAGCTGCCCTACCGGAGATCGCTGTGGCCAAACCTGCCTACGATCGCAACGCCCCCGCCTCTGTGCCGGCCACCCCTTGGACGGCCGCGTACGACTATGCCATCGATACCCTGCAACGCAGCGTGCTGTACGCCGACGTCATGCGCCAGCGGGGCAACCAGTATCACCGCCACATGGCCAAGCGCCATCCGAACGTACTCAGCATGAAATCCGAGCTGATATTGGATGGCCGCGAACTCAACCGGCCGGTCAACTATGGCCTGCTGCGCATCCTGCCGCCTGCAGATGTGCCCGTGGACCCGCAAAAACGGCCTTTTCTGGTCGTGGATCCGCGTGCAGGCCACGGGCCTGGTATCGGGGGATTCAAACCGGAAAGTGAGATCGGCGTGGCTTTGCGCGCCGGCCACCCCTGCTACTTTGCCTCGTTTCTGCCACAACCCACCAACACGCAAACCGTCGAAGACGTCATGCGTGCCGAGGCGCGCTTTCTAGAGGAAATCATCGCGCGCCATCCCGAGTCCGAAGGCAAACCGGTAGTGATCGGTAATTGTCAGGCCGGATGGCAAATCATGATGACGGCCGCCATGCGGCCCGAACTATTCGGCCCCATCATCGTCGCCGGTGCGCCGTTATCGTATTGGGCAGGCTGGCGTGGCATGAATCCCATGCGCTACAGCGGCGGACTGCTGGGCGGCAGCTGGCTGACGGAGATGGCCAGCGACCTGGGCCAAGGACGTTTTGACGGCGCCTGGCTGGTGCAGAATTTCGAAAACCTCAATCCCGCCAATACGCTGTGGAGCAAACAGTACAACCTGTATGCCAGAGTCGATACAGAGGCCGACCGCTATCTGGATTTTGAACGCTGGTGGGGCGGCCACGTGTTTCTGAATGCGCCGGAAATCCAATACATCGTCGATAACCTGTTCATCGGCAATCGCTTGGCAACGGCAGGCCTGGTGACCTCGGATGGCATCCGCATCGACCTGCGCAATATTCGCTCGCCCATCATTGTGTTCTGCTCCAAGGGCGACAACATCACGCCTCCGCCGCAGGCTCTGGGCTGGATCCCGGACTTGTACCAAGATGACGCCGAGGTGCTGGCGCATGGCCAGACTATCGTTTACGCCGTGCACGAAAGCATCGGGCACTTGGGCATTTTTGTCTCTGGCGCCGTCGCCCGCAAAGAACACCAAGAGTTCACCGCCAACATCGATTTGATTGATGTCCTGCCTGCTGGCATTTATCAAGCCGAGATCACGGACAAAACGCCCGACACGCTCAATGCCGACCTCGCCGAGGGCGACTATGTCGTGTCGTTCGCGCGCCGCAAGCTCGATGATGTGCGCGCCATCGTACAGCGCAACGAAGAAGACGACCGCCGATTTGCCGCCGTGGCACGAATTTCGGACATCAACCTGGGCCTGTACCGCAGCTTTGTCCAACCCTGGGTCCGAGCCGCCGTGACGCCGCAGTCGGCCGAATGGATGCAACGCATGCATCCGCTGCGCCTGCCCTACGAGCTGATTTCCGACACCAACCCCTGGATCGCACCGATAGCGCAGGTGGCGGACCGAGCCCGCGAACATCGCCGTCCGACCGACTCGACGAATCCCTTTGTCATGATGGAACGCATGGTGTCCAGGAACATCGTGACCGGCCTGAACATGTGGCAAGAGCTGCGTGACGCCGCCGGGGAACAGTTGTTCATGAACATTTATGGGTCGCCCCTGGTGCAGGATTGGGCGGGCCTAGGTGCCAAAAAAGGCGTTGCCCCGCGCAACCATCCGGGTGTCTCTCCCGAACACCGGGCGTTCATGGAACAACGGGCAAACGAATTACGCAGCCAGTTGGACCAGGGCGGCGTATCAGAAGCCGCCATCCGCATGATGCTGTATGTCTCCAGCGCCGAAGGCAGCTTTGACGAGCGCAGTTTTGCCATGCTGCGCAAGCTGCGTGCAGATAGCGACTCCGACCTGGCTTTGCAGGAATTCAAGGATCTCGCTCGCGATCAAGCGCTGATGATGCGGCTGGACCGCCAAGGCGCCTTGCAGGCCATGCCGCAGCTGCTCGAAGGCGCGTCCGCAGACGAGATCCGCAATGCGTTTGGCACCATGCGCAACGTGCTGGAAGCCACTGGCCCGCTGAGCGAGCGTGCCCGCGCCTGCCTCGACGAAGTCGAAGCCATTTTCCGCGAAGCCGCACAGCAGGCGTTGGCGCGGGAGAAAAAGGCAGTCGAGCCGAAACCGGCCAGCAAGACTGTCGCCAAGCGAGCGGCAAAAACTGCGGCTAAATCGATCACGTCGACCACTGCACCGCCCACGAAAAGAACCGCGAAGTCCGTTGCAGCTGCAGCGCCTCAGGCCGCCACAGAAAGCGTTGACACGGCACCGGCCAGCGCCTCCACAGCCAAACGCGCATCCACGCGCGCTACGCCATCACGGCGTCGACCCGCAGCGAGTAAACGCAGCAGCAAATAAGAAATCATCGAGGCCCCGAGACACTGTGTGTCGAGGGGCCTCGGCATTTAGTGCTTCTTGGTTTTATCAGTGCAGTCAGCTTGTCCTTTGTTTTTTGCGTTGCCCCCAAACCGCATATTCTCAGGAGAACCACGCCCATGATGACCCGTGCCGAAGTCACCGAACTTGTCGTTACCCAAAAGCTGAAGAAAGGCCTGAAATGGCCAGCCATCGCCGAAGTCATCGGTCAGAGCAAGGAATGGACCGCCGCCGCGCTCCTGGGACAAATGACCATGACCGCCGAGCAGGCCCAAGCCGCAGGCAAGCTGCTCGACTTGCCCGAAGACGCCGTCCTCCAGTTGCAAGTCACGCCCTACAAGGGATCGCTGCCGACAGCCATACCGACAGATCCGTTGATCTACCGGTTCTACGAACTGGTGAACGTCTACGGCACCACCTTTAAATCGCTGATCCACGAAGAGTTCGGCGACGGCATCATGAGCGCTATCGATTTCAAGATGGATCTGGCGCGGGAAAACGATCCAGCGGGGGATCGTGTGCGGATAGTGATGAGTGGGAAATTTTTGCCGTATAAGCAGTATTAAGGGGGCGGCTGAGGGGGGATGGGTGTGTTTGGATTGTGGGGAGGTTGAGTGCTATTGGACGTCGATGCGGGGCAGTGGCTGCGTGGGGGCTTCACGTTGGCGGTCCGGCGCGCGGGCGCCGGACACCGCGTTCGTTCGTCTCGTCCGCGCCTTCGCGCTACCTTCGACATCCACTCCGCTCGCCAACGAGGCGCCCCCACGCAGCCACTGCCCCGCATCGACTCGCAGTAACTCAAGCTCATCACATCGCTGGCACGACTTTCTTGCTTGGCATTTTTCTGCATCAGCCTGGGTAAAGAGAAAGATCTTGCAGGGCTGCGATGACCGGGTGCCCTGCACACCCGGTCATCGCGTTCGGGATCTGCATGCAGAGGCTGTGGCACCGTTACTCGACAAAAGATCTCTCGAGTCACATTGACGTAATGCCACGCATGGCACTCGTTATAGCGCGCTCATGGTGAGCGCAAATCACGTCCTCGGCGATGAATGAACTGACCCCCAGAAGTTGGACAAAAATCCAACCTTCGGGGGTTTTTATATGGCGCAGTACGATGAG
>NZ_BAAGVG010000002.1:0-350095 GCF_054780995.1 Bordetella tumbae | reverse complement strand
GGTCGGTGGCAACCAGATCTCGATCGGTGGCAGCAACCCGATTGTGATCAGCGGCAACACTGGCACGATTGGTGGCTTGACCAACACGACGTTCGATCCGAACAACTACACGAGCGGCCAAGCGGCAACGGAAGACCAGCTGAAGCAGGTCAACGATGTTGCGAGCGCCGGCTGGAACGTGACTGATGCCGGTGGCAATAGCGCCAACATTGGCCCGAACGGTGAAGTGCGATTCGAAGGTGACAGCAACATCAGCGTTGCGCAAACTGGTGTGGATCAGAACGGTGTGGTGGCGGTCAGCCTGAACGAGAATATTGACCTGGGCAATACCGGCAGCGTCACCACGGGCAACACCGTGATGAATAACGACGGTCTGGCAGTCAACGATGGCGCAGGCAATACGACCACCGTCGGCGGTAACCAGATCTCGGTCGGCGGCAGCAACCCGATTGTGATCAGCGGCAACACTGGCACGATCGGTGGTTTGACCAATACGACGTTCGATCCGAACAACTACACCAGCGGCCAAGCGGCAACGGAAGACCAACTGAAGCAGGTCAATGATGTTGCAAGCGCCGGTTGGAATGCGACCGACGTGGCAGGCAATAGCGCCAACATTGGTCCGAACGGTGAAGTGCGATTCGAAGGTGACAGCAACATCAGCGTTGCGCAAACCGGCGTCGATCAGAACGGCGTGGTGGCGGTCAGCCTGAACCAGAACATCGACCTGGGCAATACCGGCAGCGTCACCACGGGTAATACCGTGATGAACAATGACGGTCTGGCGGTCAATGACGGTGCAGGCAACGTGACGACGACCACGGCTACCGGCACAACGGTGGCTGACAGTGCCGGAAATACGACAGCTACGACGGCAGCGGGCTCGACAGTAAGCAATGCCGCTGGCGCTACGACCACGGTGGGTGCCGGCACGGTGTCGGTGGTGGACGCGGCTGGTAACAGCACGGCCATCGGTGGCAATCAAATCTCCGTAGGCGGCGCTAATCCGATTGTGATCAGCGGCAATACCGGCACGATAGGTGGTTTGACCAACACGACGTTCGATCCGAACAACTACACCAGCGGCCAAGCGGCAACGGAAGACCAGCTGAAACAGGTCAACGATGTTGCAAGCGCAGGCTGGAACGTGACCGATGCCGGTGGCAATAGCGCCAACATCGGCCCGAACGGTGTAGTGCGATTCGAAGGTGACAGCAACATCAGCGTTGCTCAAACCGGTGTGGATCAGAACGGCGTGGTGGCGGTCAGCCTGAACCAGAATATCGACCTGGGCAACACCGGAAGCGTCACCACGGGTAATACCGTGATGAACAATGACGGTCTGACGGTCAATGACGGCGCAGGCAATACGACCACGGTCGGTGGCAACCAGATCTCGATCGGTGGCAGCAACCCGATTGTGATCAGCGGCAACACTGGCACGATCGGTGGCTTGACCAATACGACGTTCGATCCGAACAACTACACCAGCGGCCAAGCGGCAACAGAAGACCAGCTGAAACAGGTCAACGATGTTGCAAGCGCAGGCTGGAACGTGACCGATGCCGGTGGCAATAGCGCCAACATCGGCCCGAACGGTGTAGTGCGATTCGAAGGTGACAGCAACATCAGCGTTGCTCAAACCGGTGTGGATCAGAACGGTGTGGTGGCCGTCAGCCTGAACCAGAACATCGACCTGGGCAACACGGGCAGCGTCACCACGGGTAATACCGTGATGAACAATGACGGTCTGGCGGTCAACGACGGTGCAGGCAACGTGACGACGACCACGGCTACCGGCACAACGGTGGCTGACGGTGCCGGGAATACGGCAACCATCACCGCTGCTGGCACGACGGTAAGCAATGCCGCTGGTGCTACGACCACGGTGGGTGCCGGCACGGTGTCGGTGGTGGACGCGGCTGGCAACAGCACGGCTATCGGTGGCAATCAAATCTCCGTAGGCGGCGCTAATCCGATTGTGATCAGCGGCAATACCGGCACGATCGGTGGTTTGACCAACACGACGTTCGATCCGAACAACTACACCAGCGGCCAAGCTGCAACGGAAGACCAGCTGAAACAGGTCAACGACGTCGCCAGCGCAGGCTGGAACGTGAGCGCCAATGGTGATGCGGGCGCCAACGTAGCACCTGGCGGTTCGGTGGACTTGTCTAATACCGATGGCAATATCGACATCACTCGCACGGGTACTGATCTTGCGTTCAATCTGGCGGACGATCTCCACTTGACCGCAGACGGCAGTTTGACGATCGGAGACGGCACAGATGGCAGCGTGCTGAACAACGGTGGTTTGACGGTGACGGATGGTGCCAACATATCGACAGTAGGCGCGGGCGCAATTTCGATAACCGATGCTGCCGGCACGACTGCGATCGGTGGCGATCAAATCGCAATCGGGGGCCTCAGCCCAATCGTCATCAGCGGCAATACGGGCACCATTACCGGCCTGACTAACCAGACCGTCAACTATGCGGGTTTTGGTGATGGCTCTGGACGTGCTGCGACTGAAGAGCAACTCAAGCCCGTCACCGACTTCATCGGACTCAATGATGACGGATCGTTCAGCTACGGCGGCGACAAGTACGCCTCGTTACAAGATGCGCTCAACAGCATGCATTGGAACGTTGAGGCGCCAGCGCCGGACAACTCGGGCGGAAGCTCGGGTGGGACGGATTCCGGCAACGGGAATGGCGGTTCGGGTGGCTCTGACGGTGGCACCGGAGGTGGCTCGCCTACACCGATCCATAACGGCAATACCGTGGGCTTCGTCGCAGGGGACAATATCGTCATCTCGAAGACCGAGCGTCCCAACGGTGAGGGTGCCGATGTCAAGGTCTCCATGGCTCAGGACATCAACGTCAACTCTGTGACGGCCAAGACGGTGAACGCCCAGGAAGTCAAAATCGAGAACGGCCCGACCATCAATCAGAGCGGTATCGACATGGGTGGCAAGAAGATCGTGAATGTGGGCGCGGGTACCGCACCCACGGACGCAGTCAACCTGGGCCAGTTGGAATCTGCGACCAATGGTTTGCAGAACCAGATCAGTCAGGTCCGTGGTGATGTGAGCAGACTCAATAACAAGCTCAGTGCTGGTATTGCCTCTGCGATGGCGACGGCGGGTTTACCGCAGGCCTACTTGCCAGGCAAGAGCATGATGTCGATAGCAGGGGGCACCTATAACGGTGAATCCGGTTATGCGATCGGCGTTTCCACTGTGTCTGATAACGGAAGCTGGGTTATGAAATTCTCTGGTAACTCCAATTCGCGCGGCGATTACGGCGGTGCGGTGGGCGTGGGTTATCAGTGGTAATTCATAGATATTGAGCTTGCGCTCTTCGGCCCGCCGAGGCCGAAGAGAGAGCCGCTGGTATCGATTGAACAATACCGGCGGCGATCAACCTGCTTGTCGAATTCAAAGGAAAGATTGATGAAAACCGTTATTACCCGCTGCCTGCAGCGGTCGGCTCCGTTGACGGCTGCTTTGTTGCTGGCAGGGTGCGGCACGCTGAGCAATGTGAGCGGCGACGGCAAGACAGATAGTCCTGTATTCCCCGATCCGCAGAGCGTTTCCCTTTCCACCGGTACCTTCCCCAATGTGGACAGCCTGGCCCTGGTCCAAGATGGCGTTACTCGAGACCAGATATATGAGCTGCTCGGTCGCCCGCATTTTTCGGAAGGCTTCCAGGTGCGTGAATGGGATTATCTGTTTCATTTCCGCACGCCTGAGGGTATCCGCACCTGCCAGTTCAAGATTCTGTTCGACTCGGATAAAGTCGCTCGCAGCTTCTATTGGGCGCCCCAGGATTGCCGGCCTGTCCCATCAGCAGCCCCCAAGAAATACACCTTGAATGGCGATGTTTCGTTCGCGTTTGGCAGCGCAGTGATTACTGCTGCCGGGAATAGCCGTATTGCCGAGATCGCAGGAGAACTCCGTAATCGCCAGACCATTGATCAATTGGAAATCGCTGGACACACGGACCGTATCGGCAGCGATGCCAGTAATGAGGATTTGTCGCAGAGGCGGGCGGATGCGGTGCGTCAAACACTGATTGCCAATGGCATCCCCGCGGGCAGTATGCGTGCCGTAGGCTACGGTGAACGCCAGCCAATCGTGCAATGCGACCAACAGAATCGCAGTGAGTTGGTTGCCTGCCTGGCTCCCAATCGCCGTGTGGAAATCAACGCCAGCGGCGTACGCTGAACTGGCGGCGCGGACCAAGAAAACTCGAGAGTAACGACGTCCGCGACTTGTCTCACATTCTGATAATGGGCACAAAGCCAACATAGCCTCATAGAGGCCGGGCTTTGTGTACTTTCTTTATATTGGAGTTCCAATGAGTATTAGTACAACAATGACAGCAATGGCTAAGCGCCAAGTGTGGCGTGGTTTTGCGCTCGCTAGCGTGCTTGGGTTGGCCGCGTGTCAGCAGATGCCGAACAAGGGGACCAGCAGCGCCCGATCGGGGAATGCTCAACCCGCTGCTCAACAGGCCAGCACGACCCAGCAACCGGCCCAGCAGCCGAGCCAGCAGAACGCCAATAACTCTACGCCGAACATTACCTTCCATCTGGCGCAGGTTCGTCCCGGCAACGGTTTGGCTCAGGTGCAACTGAACCAGAACACGCGCCTCTATGCGGTCCCGCAACCGGTGTTGACTCAGGCGGATCTGCGGCAGATCGTGCCGATGCAAAATAAGAATGGGCAGGTGTTCCTGCGCTTTGACTTCAATCAGCAGGGCGCCGCAAAGCTGGCCAAGGTGACCCGCGAGTCTCAAGGCAACTATCTCATCATCAGCGCGCAGGGCAAGCTGATCTCTGTACCCAAGATCTCGGCGACTTATGACGGTGGCAGCTTTCCTTTGCCGGTCGCCAGCGTCGACGAGGCTCAAGCTATCTCGCGCCTGATTCGTCAACCGGCGAGCCGATAATAGAAGAGTGGTCGACGTAATGACTGTCAGTCCAGTTTTTCTTTTGTATGACAGTGACGCATTATTGCAAAGAATGATGACGGAGGCGGCTGCATGGCGTATCTCCTTTAGAGAGGAAGACGCCATGGACGATGTTGTGAGCCCCGGCGCCGCAGCAGAGGCGGGGCACATCATCAATACCATGCGCTGTCCGTCAGGGCATCGGTCGCTGAGCCTCAATGAGCTGAGGTCTGACTATCCCACTGCGGGGATAGTCGTTCTGACTGAAGAAATGGTGTTTGGTCCTGAACGGGCGTCTCTCCTCTTTGCAGGAGCAGATGCCTGCTTTGATGCAAGTGTGGTGCCAATGGAGGTCGTTGCATCGCTTCAGGCTCTTTGGCGCCGCGGATACGCATTTGGGCGAGTGTCACAAGACCGGACCAAGCCCGACATTGCTGATCAGCTGCTGGTCTGTGACTCCAATAACAAGCGGTGGGAGTTGAAAGACGATGGTTGGTTGTTGTTGACGCCTTCTGGTCGAGAAATCGGATTGACACCAACCGAAAGGCATCTCTTGCAGGTGCTCATGGCAAACTGTCCCAACCCGGTCGAACGTAAAGATCTGGTCATCAAGTCGCGTCCTGGGGACATAGGACGCTACGTGGACGTACAAATCAGCCGGATAAAGCAGAAGCTGATAGCAACCGGAGAAAGGCTGCCTATTCGTTCGCTCAGGGGATATGGATATGTATTCGTGGGGAATGCCACCTGATCGACGCGTTTTGAAATCCGACTGATGAGCGAGCTCAATGGTCGGTTCAGTCAGCATGCTTGGAAAGGGTAGGTAATGCGATTGCGCTCTTCGGAAATGGCTTGAAAGTCAGGGCGATCAGGAAAGCACCCGTTCCCAGGGCGAAAGAACCGACATAGAGCCAGACATAGCTGCCGGTGATGTCATGGAGAAAGCCGCCCGCCACCGGGCCGGTTGCCATTCCCAGGCTGCCTGCCATGGTTGTGCCGCCGATCACGGTACCCATCATATGCAGCGGAAAGTTTTCACGGACGATGACGGCATAGAGTGGCATGATCCCGCCGTAAATGAAACCGAACACCGCTGCCGCCGCGTAAAAGGTCCCCAGATTGCTGGCGAAAGCATAGATCAGCGCACCAAAGGCCTGCGCGAGCAGTCCCCAGACGAGGACTCGCTTGGCGCCCAACCTGTCGCCCAGGAGGCCAAAAGCCACGCGGCCACCGAGGCCGGTCAGACCTTCCAGGCTGTAGATAGTCGCCGCTGTAATCACGGGAATACCGCATGTCACGGCATAGCTTACCGTGTGAAAAATCGGGCCGGAGTGGGTGGCGCAGCAGAAAAAATTGGTCAAGGCCAGAATGATGAACTGCCGCGACTTGAGTGCTTCTGCCAGCGACAGGGACGGCTGATCAGCCATTTTCGGGGATGCAGCTGCGGGCTCGGCCAGAGCAGGCGGGCGGCGGATCAGAAACGAGATCGGGATCATCGAGACGGCAACGATAGTGGCGATGATCAGCATGGCGCTGCGCCAATCATGGCCGTCGATCAGCCAGGCGGCCAGGGGTGACATGGTCATGGGCGCGACACCCATGCCTGCGGACACCAGAGACACCGCGAGACTGCGATGGGTGTCGAACCAGCCGGTGACGCTAGCCATGATCGGCACCATGATCGCAGCGCCGGCAGCGCCGACCAGCAGGCCAAATGCCAGCTGAAAGACCAGCAGCGACGGCGCCTTACTTGCCAGCGCCAGGCCGGCGGCCAGCAGCACGGAGCCGGTCAGTATCACCAGCCTGGGGCCCAGCCGGTCCGACAGGGTGCCCCAGAGGGGGCTGGCAACCGCCAAGGCAAGAAAGCCGATGGTCATGGCGGTGGAGATACCGGTTGTTGACCAGCCGGTATCTTGGGCAATCGAAAACAGGAACACCGGCAGGCAAAACATGGCGCCGATCGCGATACAGCCGAGCAGGCCGCCAGCTGCGACAATCACCCATCTATAGACTTGGTTCTGCAGCATGGGAATTCCTTAGTGAACGGGTTCAAGAGCACGACGAATGAATTCGTCGGAAATCGACATCGTTCCGAAATTTTTTTGCAGGCGTCATCCCAAGCCAGAGCGCCAGGCGGCTGGATTCCGGTTTTGGAATGCCAGCGCCTGCCCCCTCACTGCCGTCGTAACTGACCGATCTTTATACCGTTTGCCGCGTCCGCCGTGCCTGCTTGTCGGCATACATCAATCGGTCCGCTTCCTTGAGCACGCTCTCCACCGAACCGACAGACGGATCGGCGGTGGCAATGCCAAAGCTCGCGCCGGCATAGTCGAAACTGCACTCGTCAAAAGTATAGGTGCCGATCAACAGCGGTGCCAGACGACTGCGTATTGCATTGGCTGTTCCGTCCGGATTTTCGGGTTCGGACGGGGCGGCCAAGCCGATCACGACGAATTCGTCTCCACCAAACCGGCCCAGCATATCGTTGGCACGCAGGCTGGCAGACATGCGGCGGCCGACCTCGATCAGGAATTTGTCGCCAACCTCGTGCCCGTAGGTGTCGTTGATCGTCTTGAACTCGTCCAGGTCTATAAACGCCACCAATACCCACGATTGCGTTTGCTTCGCCACGGCAAACAAACGGTCCAATTTAGCCACCACCGCGCGCCGATTCGGCAGGCCGGTCAATATGTCATAGTTGGCTGCATACCGTTCGTCCTGGCGGCGTATCAGCATCTGGCCGACCACATGGCTGGACAGCAGGAGCAGAGCCAGGCCGACCACCGCCACCAGCCCCGCCGTCCATGCGTGCCGCTTCCCCATGGGCACCAAGTCATCCAGCGACGCCAATGTGAGCAACTGATATTGGGTATTGGGCAGCGGCTGACTGCGCAGCAGATAGGGCTTGCCGTCGATGACCCATCCGCCGGTATGGCTCTGGAGGTCCATTGCATGTACGTCCATGGCATCACCCGACTCCTCGCCGTCGGCCGATGGTACCGTCGACCCCGGTGGCAGCAGCGCCGCTACGTTGCGTAGCATGAATGGCTCTGACGAGCTGGTGATGACACGCCCTTGGCGGTTTATGACCAGCGAAATATGCCGGCCTGTCAGATACAGCGCCATGTCTGACGCGTCGAACTTCACCGTGACGGACCCTAGCGGCCTGTCGTTTGCGTCATCAATCCGGCTGGACACGAAATAGGATGGCATTTTGAGCAGGCGGGCAATACCGAATGAACTGCCATTCCCTGTGCGCAAGGCGTCCATGAGGTAAATGCGGCCCGTGTAAATCATCCCCACGATACTGTCGGGCGAGGCCCAGTTGCTGGCCGTCACGGTGTCGTCCGACATATTGTTCATATAGATGCGGCCATAGCGCAGATCGCCGGACAGCGCATTCATATAGTCGCCAACCTTGCGCACCAACGGGTCACGCGTAAACTGCGCGGCGCGTTGCTGGTGCGTCAGCTCGGCAAAGCCGGGCGGATCCGTGCGATAGCGGGTGGCCAGCTCCACCACCTGGCTTTGGCGTGCCACCATATTGGTCACGCTAACCATTTCCGTAAATAGCCGCTGTATGACGCGTGCCGTGGTTGTGGTCTCGTATTCGGTGCTGGCTCCCACGCTGCTCAGCCACGTGTTCACAGCCCGCTGCGACATCCACCAGCCCGCGCCAGCCACTAGTCCCAGCCAAACCACGCTCAGGCCCAGCGTTACTCGGCGCACGATCGGCCGTATCTGCCGTCCCCGCAGGCGTTGCGCAGGCGTTTCATTGTTCCTGCCGCTACTCCCGGCGATGTCGTGATTCCAGACGGCTTCGTTCATTATTTGTGATCTTTGGGTGTAATCATCATGGGGTTGGCAGCATTATTTCGTTAATGTAGCAATTTTAAAAAATTCGAAATGTTAGGAAATTATAAGAGCGGTGCGTATTTGGCAACACAGTGAGTCCTGTCGTATGCCTACCGGCCAATTTCCTTGCTACCTACCATGACGACATGCGGCCTTTTGCCGCGTGGGCCCAGACGATTGGGCCACCACCTTCAGGAGGGTTCATCATGTTAAGCGTAGACACCACCGTGCAGTCAGGTCAGCAGCAGTTCGACGAACAAGTCCCTTCACGTTATGCATTGCGTATTGGCGAGATTGAAGCGCTGGTAATCAGCGATGGGGTGCTTTTGTTGCCCGCTGAGACCATGTCTACGAATGTCGATCCAGTCGACCGGGCGGTCTGGCTGGACGACATGTTTTTGCCGCCGGATGCGTTCGATTGGCCGTTGAACGTGATGATGGTGCGCCGCGGCGATCGGAATATTCTGATTGATAGCGGCCTGGGCGCAGAATACCCGGACTTCCCGCGCGCCGGGTTGCTGCCGCAGCGACTGGCCGCCGCTGGTATCGATCTCGCGGACCTGACCGACATCATCATCACTCACATGCATATGGATCATGTGGGCGGCTTGCTGGTCGAGGGGATCAAAGAACAATTGCGTCCCGATCTGCGGATTCACGTGGCGGCCTCGGAAGTCGAATTCTGGAAATCACCCGACTTCTCTCAGGCGTGCATGCCAGAGCCCATACCCACCGTGCTGTGCTCGGCCGCGACACGATTCTTGAACGAGTACGGCAGCTATCTGCAGACATTCGACGAGGAGTGTGAGGTCGCGCCGGGCGTCACCGTCCATCGCACCGGAGGCCACACCGCCGGGCACAGCGTGGTATGTCTGGAGTCTAGAGGTGATCGGCTGACGTTCGCAGGCGACGCCATATTTCCTGTCGGATTCGATCATCCTGATTGGCATAACGGTTTTGAGCATTACCCCGACGAGTCCGCCCGCGTCCGGGTCGAACTGTTGAAGAAAATCGCCGCCACCGGAGAACTATTGGTGGCGACGCACCTGCCGTTTCCGTCCGTGGGGCACGTGGCCATCGACGGCGACGGTTTTCGTTGGGTGCCGGTCATTTGGGACTTCTGATTCCTGAGGATCGACTCGTTACGCGCTGCGCCGCGTTTCACCATGCGGCGCAGGCGCGCTGGGATAGAGCTTGCCCGCATGCAGCAATTCCAGCACCAGATCCCGTTTTCGCTGCAAGTGCTCGAGCAGTATCGCGCGCATTCCTGCCGAGTCGCGCTCGGACAATGCCTGCATCATTTGCTCGTGCTCTTGGATGGCGTGTTTCCATTTGGCAGCATCCTGGTTGGTGCGATAACGCAGTGACTGCACGCGTGCGTTGATCGAGTGATAGGTGCTGGTCAGCACTGGATTGTGCGCGGCCGCGTTGATGGCGTTGTGGATCTTTGCGTTGAACTCGTAATAGCCGGGCAGATCGTCCCGCTCATAACAAGCCAGCATTTCGTAGTGCAGGGCGCGCAGTTCGGCGAGCTCTTCTTTCGAGATGCGTCGCGCGGCCAATTCGCCGGAGGTGGCTTCGAGCACGCCCAGCATTTCAAAGGTATGCAACACATCGGCTTCGGTCAGCCGGACCGCCACAGCCCCGCGATTGGGAATCAGGTCGACCAAGCCCTCGGCTGCCAGCAGTTTGATCGCTTCGCGTAATGGCGTGCGCGATACGCGCAACTGCTCGCACAACTCGCGTTCATTCAGCTTGGCACCCGGGGCAATACGGCCCTCGATCAGCAAGGTGCGTAATCGCGTGACGACTTGATCGTGCAGTGCCTGACGAGATATTTCGAGAACTTCGGCCATAGGGTGGTCCGGACGGCGGTCCAGCTGAATTGCGGGAGTAGTCGAATTATAAATACAAAAATTCTGGTGATTTCAGGGAAGTATAGGGTAAACCATGACGCAAAAATGTATTTTGAATGCAAAAATGGATAAAAGCGAATAGTCTCTGCCGGACATTCTCGCTATTCACCACCTTGATCATTCGGAGGGGCGCCCATGATCCCACTCGATTTCCATCCTACAGGCCGTCATTTTTTGCAGATCCCAGGCCCCAGCCCGGTGCCGGATCGTATCCTGCGCGCGATGAGCCTGCCGACGATTGACCATCGTGGTCCGGAATTCGGCGCGTTGGGCCTGAAGGTGCTCAACGGCATCAAGGATGTCTTTCAAACCAAGCATCCCGTCATCATCTATCCCGCCTCGGGCACGGGGGCCTGGGAGGCGGCTTTGTCCAATACGCTCAGCCCCGGCGATCTCGTCTTGATGTACGAGACCGGCCATTTCGCGACCTTGTGGAACCGGGTGGCGACGCGCTTGGGCCTATCTGTCGAGTTTTTGACCTGGCCGGGCGCGGATGCCGAACTACCGAACGCGGCGGGGTGGCGGCACGGTGTGCAGGCTGATCTGATCGAAGAACGCTTGCGCCAAGACACGCAGCATCAGATCAAAGCTGTCTGCGTCGTGCACAACGAGACCTCCACTGGCGTGACCTCGGATATCCCCGCCGTGCGTCGCGCCATCGATGCGGCCCAACATCCTGCGTTGTTGATGGTTGACTCTATCTCAGGCCTGGGCTGCGCGGAATTTCGTCATGATGAGTGGGGCGTGGACGCCACTGTCAGCGGTTCGCAAAAAGGCCTGATGCTGCCGCCAGGGATCAGCTTTAACGCCATCTCTCCACGCGCCTTGCAGGCCGCACAACGAGCGAAACTGCCGCGCTCGTTTTTTGCGTGGGACGAGATCATTGACATGAACGCCACCGGCTATTGGCCCTATACGCCCAATACGAATCTGCTGTATGGCTTGTCAGAGGCTCTGGACATGCTGCAGGACGAGGGGCTGACGAATGTGTTTGCACGCCACCAGCGCTGGGGCGAGGGCGTACGCGCCGCTGTCAACGCATGGGGGTTGCCGATCCAGTGTGCAGACCCTGAGGTGTATTCCCCTGTGTTGACTGGCGTGATTACGCCAGAGGGCATCAACGCCGATGATGTGCGCCGATTGATTCATGAACGCTTCGATCTGTCGTTGGGCACGGGCCTGGGCAAAGTCAAAGGCCGCATGTTCCGCATGGGGCATTTGGGCGACAGCAACGACCTGACGTTGCTGGCTATGGTGGCCGGTGTGGAAATGGGGCTGAAGCTTTCCGGCGTCAAGTTGCAGCAAAGCGGTATTCATGCTGCGATGGATTATTTCGCGGCGCATCCGGTCCAGCGGGCACTGAACCGGGCGGCTTAGGGGTTGTCCCTGACGGTGGACGTCAATCGGACGTCCGCTCCATGATCTTTCATTCACGCGGGTTCACCGTGACGGTGGAGGATCAACAAGGGCGACGGTCGGTGGATACGTACGAAGGTATCCCGGGAAGGCGCGTTCGCGTGTTGGATAGGTTAGGCCGAATTCGACGAACATGACGGTTCAAAAGGCTAACCGTGCAGGCCTCTCTGCAGGCTATGCAGGCGCAGCGCCACGTGCAGTTCCAGAAAACGCCCTTCACGACGCCATCCCGTGAGCAGGTCGTCGACGATTTCCAGGCGTTGCCGTAGCGTGTTCACGTGTATCTGCAGGGCATCGGCGGTTGATTTGGCGTTTTGCGCGTGTTCCAGGTAAATCAACAGCGTGTCGGCGAGATGCGTGTTGCGACGCTCGTCGTGAGACACGAGTTTGCCAATCGTCGCATGGATGAAACCCGAGACGTCTTCAGCTTGCCGTTGTTCGAACAGCAGCGAATACATGGATAGCGTCGCCTCTGGCGCCATTTCACGTGAGCGGCCGAGCGCACTGAGGATGTTGATGCCGCGTTTGAGCGATCGGAAACGGCTAGGCAGGGCCTCTACATTGGAAAGCGAATCCGAGGCCACCCCTAGCGTTGTCAGGCGCTCGTCTGTCAGCAGCGTCCCTTGAAGTACGCGCTCCAGAGAGGCAAACTGACCCGCGTCACAAATGGCGACGATGAAACCATCCACCGTTTCCAACAGAATTCCGCGAGCGATCTCTGTGCGTACCCGGCGCAACGCATATTCGATGTCTCGTTCCTCGACACGTAGAACGGCCAGGCGCAGGGGGCGGGTTAAATCAATGCCGAATGGCTTGGCTCTGGTTTGCAGGGCCGCGATACTTTCCTGCTGCCAACTCACCAATGCACGGATGGTCGCGGCGGATTCGTTGCTGACGACCAGTTCGCTGCGCTCTTGCGAGAGCAGTACGACACCGGCCACCAGGGCGCCACGTTCGAACGTTCGGATTCTGGTGGGACTCATGGGCTGATCAGACGCGATTAGCATGGCTCCGAGCAGACGGTCCGCACCCATCAGCGCTGCGATGCGAACATGGAGGCCTTTATCGCTCTCGACTGCTTGCGATCGGCCTGTCTTGCGGCATGCTGACAGGGCGAGGTGGACGGCATCCTGCATCTTCGTATGTTGCAGTCTGTCCGCCAATTGACGGCCAGCGGCCATGACTGCCCCATGTGCGTGCGCTTGTTGGACGATTTGTTCTGCCTCGTCCAACAGCATGACGTGTCCGTCGATCAACGATGCCACCATGCTCAGAAAATCCGGCATGGTGCAGCCACGAGCGACCAGCTTGGTCATCTGTTCCTGGGCTTCTGCTGCCGCCTCGATTTCTTCGGCTTGGCGATGCAAGGAGGCATTGGCTTCGCTGGCGCGCTGCAGCGCGACTTGGGCTTCCTGGAATAGGCGGGCGTTTTCGATGGCGATGGCCGCCTGTGCGGCCAGGGTGGACAGCATCGCGATTTCCCATGGCGCATGATGGCGCGGATGCCTGTCGCAGATACACAGCACGCCAATGCAATGATTGCCCACCATGAGTGGCGCGCCCAGCAGCGATTGGACGCCCTCGTCCCGGATCGCCAAATCGATTCCGCGGTCATGGACAAAGCCTTGATCGGTCTGGTAGTCCGTGCAGTGATAGGGGGTCTTGTGTTTCAGGACATAGCCGCAGATGCCGTGATCGATCGGCACCCGCACGTTCTTGAATCGCTCCGAGATCGCGCCGTCCGTCGCACGAATATAAAAGTCGTTTTGTATGCGGTCGAAGTTCGTCAGATATCCAATATCTGAGGCGAATATCTGTTTGGCGCGGCGAACGATAGCTCCCAGCACGAGTTCCAGGTCGCGGATCGCCGTCAGGTCGTTGGCGCTTTCGAGGACGACGAGCAGGTTTTTCTCTCTGCGTTGTTGCTGTGCATGTTCTTCTGAGATGGCAATGGCAGCCCGGATACTGCCGACAAGTAAAGCGCGCACGCTCGCATCCTGAATGGTGGACTCGACGCGGACCAGCATCTGGTTGTAGTCCTGGGTCGTAGCATTGCGCTGCAGCATTGTCAGCAGTTCGGATTGCAGCTCGCCTGGATCGAGGGAACTTGTCTCGGTATCCGTGTGCTTTCCCGGCTTGTCGATCATTATCTCTTGTGTGTTTGGCATGGGACGTCGCTTTCGTTCAGTCTGCAAGACGGTTTCAGTGAAAACCCTGAATGGAGGTGCTGTACGGTCTGGCTAATGTAGTTTGATCACATAAATAAAGTCTATTTATGTTTGCATGATCCATAGAGTTCGCGCCAGTTAACACGCATCATGCATTCACTACAACAGGATCAGTCACCAGGCTGAGGAGACAACAGATGAAATTGCTGGCCAGAATACTGGGCACGGGCTTGCTCGCCGTATCAGCGGTGTCGATGGCGCAACCGGACCGGCCTGCTGAAATCAAGCTCGGCATGAGCACCTTTATGACAGGCTCGGCCTCGGTGCTGGGCGCACCGGCGAAAGTAGCTGCCGAGATGTGGATAGAGAAATTCAACGCCGCCGGTGGCATTGATGGGGTCAAACTCAAACCGACGTGGATCGACGAGGGGCAGGGTGCGGAAAAGTTTCTGTCGGAGTACCGCCGCCTGGCCTCGGAGCCGGGCGAAAAACTGATGCTCTCGGCGATCTCCAGCGGCTATTGCAACGCCTTGGCGCCCGTCGCCGAGGAAATGAAGGTCATCAACATTCTGTGGGAATGCTCGAGTGAAAAAGTCCTGGAGGCTCAGCGCTATCGTTACGTATTTCGCACAGGTCCGAACGGCACCATGGAGATGGTGGCTGCCGTCCTGCACCTATTGCGCACCAAGCCTGATTTCAAGACCCTGGCCGTGGTCAATCAGGACTATGCCTGGGGGCGCGATTCATGGGAGATATTCCGCAATACCCTGCTGGCGTTGAAGCCGAACGTCAAGATCGTGGCAGAGCTCTTTCCCAAGTTCGGCGCTGCGGATTTTTCTAGCGAAGTGACGCGCTTGCAGGCATTGCATCCCGATGTAGTGCTGTCGACAGCGTGGGGCGGTGATCTGGATACCTTCTTGAGGCAGGCTTCACAGCGCGGGTTATTCAAGCGGTCGCAATTCGTCCTGCCGTTGGCGGATTCGTCGTTGGAGCGTTTGGGTAATGCTGTGCCGCCTGGCGTCATTATCGGTTTTGTCGGTGATGGTTATTTTGCTGATCCGGCTTTTGCTGACGATCCAGAAGTGCGGGATTTCGTCCAGGCGTTCAAACAGCGCACGGGGGCTTATCCCAATTTCGCTGTCTACCACATGATCCAGGCGCTGAAGGCCGCGACCGGAACCTATAAGAAAGCTATCGCGGACAATGGAGGAAAGTGGCCGACGACCGAGCAATTGGTGGATACCTTGCATCAATTCGAGTATCGCGGCTTGTCGCGTCCCATCCGTATGCGTGAGGATGGGCAAGCCTTGCAGGGGCAGCTCTTGGGAGTGACGCGTCACGACAGTTCACAACCCTTTCCTATCGTAGGCGATCTGACGTTTTATCCCGCGGATATTGTCGCGCCGCCCGTGGGCCAGGTATCGGCCGAATGGGTCAAGACGCTCAAGCCCGAGCTATTGCAGAGCCAGCAAATTCAGCACGTAGGTCAGGGGAAGTAGATGCCGCATCATGTGACGCAGTTGCCGTTAGGTGAGGGCCCGTTGCGGGGACTGGTGGTGATCGACGTAACTCGGGTCGTGGCGGGCCCGTATTGCACCATGATGCTCGCGGATCTGGGGGCGACGGTGATCAAGATCGAGAATCCGGCTGAACCCGATTATGTGAGGAGTTTTCCGCCGTTCGTACAGGGCTCCAACGGCCAGGCCAGCGCATTTTTCGCCCAATACAACCGCCACAAATTAGGGGTGAGCCTGGATTTGAAATCTGAACAAGGGAGGGCACTATTGCGTGACCTGGTCAGCAAGGCCGATCTGCTGGTGGAGAATTTTCGTCCTGGAACCATGGCAAAAATGGGGCTGGACTACGATACGTTAAAAGACATCAACCCGCGTTTGATCTATGTGTCGATCAGCGGTTTCGGTCAAACGGGTCCCAATGCACGCCGCCCTGCGTATGACAACAGCGCCCAGGCGACAGGGGGCTTGTGGTCCATGAATGGCGACAAGGGAAAACCCCCGCTGCGCGTGGGTACCATCATCGGAGACCTCTCGGCGTCGTTCTATGCCGCAATCGCCGCATTGGCGGCAGTCATCGACATGAAGCAAACCGGTAAAGGGCAATGGGTGGACGTGGCTCAGCAGGATTCTGTGGTGACCTTGACCGAGCACGCCGTGGTGAACTACACCGTCGATGGCGTTATTGCAGCGCCTTTGGGTAATGATCATCCCTTTGTTCGGCCTTATGGCCAATACGCGTGCAAAGACGGCTTCGTTTTTTTCGGCGCGTATACCGACAAGTTCTGGACCGAGGCATGCCGGCTCTTTGGCGAGCCCCAATGGCTCACCGATCCTGAAATCGATACGATGGCCAAGCGTTTTGATCCAGAAATCTATGCCAGGCGCGTTCAGCCTATCGTGCAGCGTTGGTGCGCGACGAGAACGAAGGCAGAGCTGGAGGCGTTGGCCAGTGACCTGATTCCGATGACACCCATCAAGACGATGGCCGAGGTGGTCGATGATCCCCATCTGCAGGCTCGGGACATGTTTGTGCCGGTGCAAGTGGACGGCGTCGAGGTAAAAGCCTTTGGCAGTCCGATGAAGCTGTCTCGCACTTCCGTTCATGTCCAGGGGGCGGCGCCGGGTTTCGGCGAGCACAACGAGGTCGTGCTCAAAGGGTGGCTCGGTATCGATGAGACTGACTACGCGCGTTACGTGGGGGAGGGTATCGTCTGATGAGCATTGCTTACGAGGTCAGGGATGCCATTGCTCATATTCGTTTCAATCGGCCCGAGAAACTCAACGCGCTCACTTTGGCGATGTACGAGGAATTGGGTGATGCATTTCGCCGGGCAAACGACGACTCGGCGGTGCGGGTCATCTTGTTGAGCGGTAATGGCGATCGTGCCTTTTGTGTCGGCGCCGATCTGGGGGAATCGATTCCCGCCTTGGCAGAGGGCCGTTTTGATATCTCGGAATGGGACGGCGCGCACATCAAGCAGCCAGGGTTCTATAAACCTGTTGTCGCGGCCATCAATGGCATGTGTATGGGCGGCGGCTTTGAAATCATGCTGGCTGCCGACATACGCGTTGCTGCGGATACGGCGGTGTTTGCGTTGCCGGAGGCGTCGTTGGGGTTCGTTCCCGCAGGTGGCACGCTGGTGCGATTGGTGCGTCAGATTCCATTTGCATGGGCGATGGAACTCATGCTGACGAGCGAGCGCTTTTCTGCCACGCGACTCGCTGAAATGGGATTGCTGAATCGGGTGGTTCCTTTTGATCAATTGGAATCGGTGGCGCTGGGTTATGCGCGCGCGATCGCAGAGAAAGGCCAAGTCGCCGTCTCGGTGATCAAGGAGGCAGCCTTGACGTTGGGACATTTGCCGTTGGACGAGGCGTTTCGCCGCGAGGCGATACTCGGGCAGCGCGCGTTTACGTGCGATGAAGCCAGAGAGGGACTGCAGCGGTTCATGGCTCGCAGGCCAACTCTGTGATCAAGGTGGACATCAGTTCTGCCGCCGGCAGCTCTCGTGCCAGCGGCGCACCTTGCCCCGCCCATTGCGCGGCGAATTCGTTGTTGCCTTGTTTGGCTGCGGCGGCATTCAATTGCTTTGCTGCGTCGTACGCATAGGGATATGCGGCGGGCCCTGGGCTGCCGGCGGCTTCGCCAAATTCGATGAGGCGATTGACCATGCCGCGGGCTGGCCGTCCCGACAACACAGGCGTCAGTCGCGTGGCGGCGGCACGCTCGCTTTTCAAATTCTCGCGATAGCTGGCGTTTGCAGCGGACTCCGGGCACAACACGAATGCGGTGCCGAGTTGTGCGGCGGCGGCGCCTAGATTCAATACTGATTTGATGCCTTGGCCGTCCATGATGCCGCCGGCGGCAATGATGGGCAATCGAGTGCGTTGCACCAGCAAGCGGACGAGCACCGAGGTGCTGAGCCGTTCATCGTTCGCCTCCGGGTCGAACATGCCACGATGGCCGCCTGCCTCGATACCCTGGGCCACGATGGCGTCAATGCCGGCTTGTTCAATCAGTGTGGCTTCGTGCAGATTCGTGGCGCTGGCGATGGTATAGATTCCCGCTTGGCGCAGGGCCTTGATATGCTCGGCCGTCGGCAGACCAAAATGGAAACTCACGGCTGCCGGACGCTGTTGCAGCAGCATCTCGAACACGGCGTCGTCTTGCAGGAAGCTCTTGTAAATTTCCTTGAGCGTGGTGGGCGGTGCAATTCCAGCTTCTGCAAACAGCGGGCTCAGATAACGCAGCCACGCGGTGTCGCGTGCAGCGTCATAGTTAGAGGGAGCATGGCAGAACACGTTGACGTTAAAGGGACCGTCCGTCAATCGGCGGGTGTCTTCGATCGCTAGTTGCGCCTGGTCGGCGGTGTTGGCGCCAATACCCAGCGACCCCAGGCCGCCGGCGTTGGATACCGCCGCTGCCAATTGGGGAGTAGAGGTGCCAGCCATCGGGGCTTGAATGATGGGATGCTTGATGCCGAGCCGGCTCAGAAATGATGCAGACGTGTTCATGTGAGAAGCCCTCGATGTTTTAGCAGAATGACGGTATGGCGGCGGACTTAGGAACGCCAGCCTAAGCAGGACGCAAATTCTTTAATTTCAGTATTGGGAATATAATACATAAAACGTTCTCTAATTGGGAATTTAATGGATTCGGAATCGCTCAAGATTTTTTGTTCGGTAGCCAGTGAGTTGAGCATCACCCAGGCCGCTGTTCGCCTGGGCCGTGCGCCATCGAACGTCACCACGCGCATCCAGCAATTAGAGGCCGACGTGGGAACGAATCTGTTCGTGCGCACGGGAAAACGCATGGCGCTGTCGGCAGCGGGCGAGCGCTTTCTGGATTATGCGAAACGCTTGCTGGCGCTCGAGGATGAGGCGCGTCATGTGGTGACTGGCGGGCGAGAGGGCGGTGCGCTGCGCATCGGTAGTATGGAGAGTACTGCCGCGAGCCGCTTGCCGGCATTGCTGGCGCGCTATCACGCCTCCTATCCGACCACGCGCCTGACGTTGAGCACGGGGCCATCGCGCGCATTATTGGAACAGGTGAGAACAGGGCGATTGGACTGCGCGTTCCTTGCGTTGCCGGCGTCGTTGCAAGACGCGGCCGCATTACAAGAGGCGGGCCTGAAAGCCCAGCCGGTATGGCGCGAGGATCTGGTGTTGTTGCTGCCTGCGAGCGAATCCCGTGCGCGTAAGCCCAGCGACGTGCAGGTCCGGGCCTTGGCGGCTTTTCCGCAAGGATGCACTTATCGCAGCATGGCCGAGGAGTTGCTGGGAATGAACGGCGCGGCCGATTGGACGGTGCTGGAAATGGCCTCATATCACGCCATGATTGCCTGCGTGGCGGCAGGGGCGTGTGCGACGTTGTTGCCCCAAAGTGTGCTGGCGCTCACGAGCGCACCGGATACGTTAAAGACGCTATCCGCGGGGCGGGCAGATACGGTGCTGGTATGGCACGAGGGGTTTGAAGCACCGGCGTTTCAGCATCTGCTGCAGTTGCTGGATTAAGCGAGGGTGATGATTTTAATAAGGGTTTATACCTAATTGTAAGATAAGCTGATAGCGACGTATGCTGTCCACTCAAGATGGCGGCGGGGCACTGATCGACGGTCAGTTCGCACGCTGCGATAACAACGAGAGACAAGCATGTCCCTGTCAGAGTCGAGTGATCGTCGATCCCGGTTGTTGCGGCCGGGTCACGAAATGGACAGTCAACAGCGGGCGGAGCGCACGAGCTATTACCCGGGCTTGGCCGGGAAAGTCGTAGTGTGCACAGGCGCCGCGGCCGGCATCGGGCTGGCCATGGTGCGTGCCTTTGCGCGGCATGAGGCGCATCTGGTTTTGCTGGATGTGAATCCGGATACTTTGGCTGCGGCGCAGGCCTCGATCAGGCAGCAACATCCGAGTATCAATGTCGACGCGATCTGTGTATCCGTCGTGGACAGCGAGGCGGTCGAACGCGCATTCCAGGATGTGGATGCTCGTCATGGCCGGGTCGATGTTCTATTGAATAACGCGGGCATTTCGATGAACCGGCCCACGCTGACGCTAGCGCCGGACGACTGGCGGCGAGCGGTCGATATCAATCTGAATGGCCTGTTCTATTGCTGCCAACAAGCGGCTCAGCGTATGACCCGCGATGGTAGTGGGGTGATCCTGAATACGGCATCGATGTACGGCATCGTGGCCGCACCCGAACGCGCTGCGTATTGCGCATCCAAGGCCGCCGTCGTGGCGCTGAGTAAATCACTGGCCTTGGAGTGGGCGCCGCATGGGGTGCGCGTCAATGCGATTTGTCCAGGCTATATCCGCACCGATTTGGTCAACGATCTGGTGGCGCGCGGCGCACTCGATGCGGACGTGCTGGTCGCTCATACGCCGATGCGGCGATTGGGTACCCCAGAGGAAATTGCCGAGGCAGCCTTGTTTCTGGCGTCGGATGGCGCCGCGTTTGTGACAGGCCACGCCTATGTTGCCGATGGCGGATGGACTGCCAACGGCTATCTTTGACTCAACACGACGACCACGATTATGTCTGAACTTTGCCGCTTGACCCCTCAGTCTCCCTGGTGGGAACTGACAACGACTGATCAGGATTGGGATGAGGCTGACCCGCAATTGCTGGGTACCTTGCTGGCGCATTGTGCGCTGATAAGAGGGTTCGAGGAAACCGTATTGG
The DNA here is from genome assembly GCF_054780995.1 of Bordetella tumbae. Classification (NCBI taxonomy): domain Bacteria; kingdom Pseudomonadati; phylum Pseudomonadota; class Betaproteobacteria; order Burkholderiales; family Alcaligenaceae; genus Bordetella; species Bordetella tumbae. Next base: position 329,083 of record NZ_BAAGVG010000002.1, on the reverse strand, counting down.
ATCTGGCGGCACAAGGCCTGGTGCATGGCCCGGCCCATTCGAGCATCGGCCAAGAAGGCGGCGCCGCAGGATCCATCGCAGGCCTGAAAGCGAGCGACGGTGTCAACGGCTCGCATCGGGGGCATCACCAGTTCTTGTCGAAAGCGCTGGCGTATCTGCACCCGCGCGGGATCGATCCGAAAGCGGAAATCGATGAGGCAGTGCAGGGTCTGCTACAGAAAGCGTTGGCCGAGATTCTGGGCTTGGCACAGGGATACTGCCGCGGGCGTGGCGGGTCGATGCATTTGCGTTGGGCTGAGGCGGGTGCGCTGGGCACGAATGCGATTGTGGGCGGCGGGGTACCGATGGCCGCAGGTCAGGCCTGGGCGTATCGTCACGCGGGTACGGACGATGTCATGATTACGTACTTCGGTGACGGCGCTGTCAATATCGGGTCGGTGCTGGAGACGATGAATCTGGCAGCGGCGTGGAAACTGCCACTGTGCTTTTTTATTGAAAACAATCGCTATGCCGTCTCGACGGCGATCGAGGACAGCACTGCCGAGACGCGATTGTCGTCACGTGGATCGGCGTTCAATATCCCCAGCTGGAAGGTCGACGGCATGGACCCGCTGGCGGTGCACGCAGCCATGCAGCAGGCATTGACACACATGCGCTCGGGACAAGGGCCGACGATTATCGAGGCGGACGTATATCGGTTCTTTCATCAGAACGGCCCCTATGCAGGCAGTGCTTTTGGCTATCGCACAAAGGAAGAAGAAGCCGCGTGGCGTCAGCGCGATCCGTTGTTGCTGCTGGCCCGCCGCATGACGGCACGGGGACTGATGACGGAATTGGATGTGCAGGCCTTGCATGATCGTGTCAAGGCGGCGATGAATGCGGCGGTGCAAGCCTTGACGGTTGTAGAGGGCCGGGCTGCAGGGGACGATGAGGCGCCAAATGTCTCCGGTTCGAACAACACTGCCACGCGTCATGCGGGCAAGCGCCAGATACGCGCAGCGTTGTGGCCCAGCCCGGATTTTCGCGATGTGGGTATTCTGGGGGATCTCTCTGAAATGCAGGGAGCGCGCTATGCTGCCGAGCCGGATAGGGCAGAGGCGATGAGCGGCTCTCCGGGCAGAGTTGATGGATCGAACCATGTCGCGGTATCCGATCGTAAATTTATCGACGTAGTGGCCGACGTGATGGCGCGCCGTATGCAGCAGGACGCATCGGTGATTGTGATGGGTGAAGACGTCCATCGCCTGAAGGGCGGCACCAACGGTGCGACGCGTGGGTTGAGCCAGCTGTATCAGGATCGATGCCTGGGAACGCCTATCAGTGAGAATGCCTTTGTAGGCTTGGCAGGTGGCATGGCACTGGACGGACGCTATAAGCCAGTGGTCGAGTTCATGTACCCTGATTTCATGTGGGTCGCTGCCGATCAGGTCTTCAATCAGATCGGTAAAGTGCGTCATATGTTTGGCGGCGATAGCGATGTGCCCTTAGTGTTGCGCACCAAGGTAGCAATGGGAACGGGCTATGGCTCGCAGCATTCGATGGACCCTGCGGGTATCTTTGCTACCAGTCCTGGGTGGCGCATTGTTGCGCCTTCCACGCCGTTTGATTACGTCGGGTTGATGAATACGGCCCTGCGTTGCAAGGATCCGGTGCTGGTCATCGAGCATGTTGATCTGTACAACGCGACGGCCTTGGGGCCGGTAGATGATTACGACTATTGCTTGCCTGTGGGCCGAGCCTGCGTGCGTCGAAGCGGGACTGAGCTGACAGTCATCACGTATTTGTCCATGGTTCACCATGCCGCAGAGGCGCTGGACGAGACCGGCATATCGGCCGATTTGATCGATCTGCGCTGGCTGGACCGCGCCAGCCTGGATTGGGAGACGGTGGGGGAAAGTATTCGAAAGACAAACAATGTGCTCATCGTCGAGCAAGGCGCGCGCGGGACTTCATACGGCGGGTGGCTGTCCGATGAGATCCAGCGCCGTTTTTTTGATTGGCTGGATCAGCCCGTACAGCGTGTGACAGGGGGCGAGGCCGCACCCAGCATTTCCAAAGTGCTAGAGCGCGCCGCCGCCGCACGGACGGAAGAGGTGCTCGAGGGACTGCGTGAGGTCATGCAGCAAAAAGGAGCCGCATAATGGCCAGTATTGTTCGTATGCCCGAAATTGCCGCAAATGCCGAGTCAGCGACGCTGTTGTCTTGGGAGGTCGAGGGCGGTGCCACGGTACATGCAGGCGACACCTTGGCGTTGATAGAGACCGACAAGGCGACGGTAGACCTCGTGGCCGAGCATGATGGAACACTGTCGCACATCCTGGCACCGGCGGGACAAGAAGTCGCCGTGGGAGCTGCAGTTGCTGTGTTGTTGGAGAATGGTGAGTCGGAGGAAAAAGCACAGACGCTGCTGGCTTCTCTTTCGGCCGAGAATGTGTCGATTGCTGCAGAGACGCCGTCTCGTGCAGAGGCATCATGTGCGCAGCCAGCGGAGAGCCTTACCCATCGACAATTCGCGAGCCCGCTGGCGCGCCGTTTAGCGGCCGAGCGTGGCATTGACCTGCGTGGTGTGCAGGGGTCGGGCCCAAATGGGCGGGTAGTGAAACGTGATCTGCCACAGGCTGCATCCCAGCCCGCTGCGACAGCGGCTGAAAACATATCCGCAGGCAGCAGCGTACGAACCGGGGCAAACGAGCATGCCGCCGCTGTTCGCGATGCCATCATCCGAGTACCTCATTCCAAGATGCGCAAGACTATCGCGCGGCGTTTGTCGGAAAGCAAAGCCACGGTTCCGCATTTTTATCTCGATGCAGAATGCCGTGCCGGGGCATTGTTGACGTTGCGGGAACAAATCAACGGCTCGATCGACGGGAAAATTTCGATCAATGACCTGATCGTCAAGGCCGTGGCTTGCGCGCTGAGAGACCTGCCAGAGATGAATGTCACCTGGGCAGAGGAGGACATGCTGCATTATCGCGATGTCGATGTCAGTGTCGCGGTGTCAACCGATAAAGGACTGTATACGCCGGTGCTGCGGCAGGTAGAAAAAATGTCTCTGACCGAAATCAGCCACACCATGAATACCTTGGCGCAACGGGCGCGTGACGATCAGTTGTCACCCAACGAATACCAGGGCGGTGCGTTCAGTATCAGCAATCTGGGTATGTTTGGTGTATCGCGTTTCAGCGCCATCATCAATCCTCCTCAGTCCGCCATTCTCGCCGTCGGCGCGGTGCAACGTGTCCCGATCGTCGTGGATGACCAACTCGCCATCGAGTCCGTGGTGAAATGCACCCTGTCTGTCGATCACCGTGCGATTGATGGCGCGCTGGCGGCCCAGTGGTTGAGCCGTTATACACGCTACATCGAGCAACCTTGGGCCATGCTGGTCTGAGTACCAACAAGCGATTGCATCATGGCTATCTACGATTTTTCCGGACGTACATTGGTGGTGACGGGGGCGGCCGGTGGTATTGGGCGTGCCGTGGCAGAACGCTTTTTCCGTTCCGGCGCCAATGTGTTCTTGCTGGATCTGGATCAGGGCGTGCTAGACGCCTTTGCAGCAACTTTGCAGAGCGGCATTGATGTGGCGCATCCGCCGGCCATCGCCACCTTTGCTGCCGATTTATCTGATGCGCATGCGGCCGCCAGGGCGGTGGATCAGATTGAGCAAGCATTTGGCGGCGTTGATTTTCTGGTGTCGTGTGCAGGGATTTATCTCGCCGAGCCGTTGGCCCAGATGATGGACGAACAGTGGCGGCGCACGCTGGCGGTGAATCTGGACGGCGTGTTTTACTTGACCCGCAGGGTGTTGCCGTTACTGCGCGATAACAGCGCGATCGTGAACCTGAGCTCGATGGCGGCGCATCGAGGCGCGTTCTACAACGCACACTACAGCGCCTCAAAGGGGGCACTGTTGAGCTTTACGCGCAGCATCGCACGCGAGCTGGGGCCACGCACCCGTGTCAATGCGGTTTCGCCTGGTATCATCGAAACCCCGATGACCTCGGCATTGCTAAAGACCCGAGCGGCCGAGTCGATCGACCAATCCATCGCAAAGCGCCTGGGGCAAGCCCAAGAGGTTGCATCGGCGGTGGCATTCTTGTGCAGCGATGACGCCAGCTTTATTACCGCCGAGGTCTTGCACGTCAATGGTGGACTGTATGTCTCAGGATGATCCTGTGGTGTTGCCTGATCCGTTGCGAGAGAGCCTGATTCCTCGCCCGGCAACTTTGCCGAGCGAGGTCGCCGATCGTTTGCGCCAGGCGATTTTGCAGGGCGATATCGTCGATGAGAATCACAAATTGCCGTCTGAGGCGGCGTTGGCTGCTACCTATGGTGTGAGCCGGCCTGTGATACGCGAGGCTATCTTCATGCTGAAATCGGACGGCCTGATCATCTCTCAGCAAGGCAGGGGACAGTTCGTCAATCCGCACGGCAGCAATGTGTTCCGCCTGGATGCGAATATGGGCAACGGCGACGAGATCGATGCGTTGTTCGAGTTCTTGTTATCGGTGGAGGTCTCGGCGACGCGTCTGGCTGCGCAACGCCGTACTGCTGACGATCTGAAACGTATTCGCGCATGCTATCAGCGGCTGTACGATGCCACCCGGGGACTGGCCGACGGCACGGAGGAGGACGGGCAGTTTCACAAGTCTATTGTGCTGGCCAGTCACAATCAGCATTTCATCGCTTTTGCTGGATTTTTGGACGGGCAAGTCCGCAGGCTCATACGCACGGCGCGCAAAAACACCCGTAATCGTTCGCATGATTTGATGTGGCAGGTGCAGGCCGAGCACGAGGCGATCCTGAAGGCGATCGAGGCAGGCGATGCAGAGCAGGCCGCGCAGGCGGCCAGCGCGCATTTGCAAAACGCATCTGCGCGACTGGCGTCATATCGATCTTAGACCTCGGCCCCGCCGTTGTTGGCTGTGCGAGATATGGTTCTTGGATCGACACGGCGTGGCTCGCTGCAGTAACGGATTGCGTTACGTCATCAGCCATCCACCGGCCACATCGAGTACTTGGCCGGTGACGAATCGAGCCTGGTCGGAAGCAAAATACAGGCATGCATCGGCCACCTCCTGAGGGGTGCCCAGGCGGCCCAGGGCCGTGACCTTGACCACGGCATCATTCATTTCCTGAGAGACGGTTTTTAATAGTGGTGTGGCGATACGTCCCGGCGCCAGCGCGTTGACAGTGACCTGGTGCGGGCCTAACTCGGCCGCCCAATGGCGGGTGAGGCCAATCAGCGCGGCTTTGGTCGCGGCATAATGTGCCGCCACGATATCGCAATACGCCCGGCCTGCGACTGACGACATATTGATGATACGGCCGGTGTTTTGCTGCACCATGTGGGGCGTGGCCAGGCGCGTCATGTAGAACACGCTGTTGAGGTTCACATCTACGACCTTGTCCCATTCCTGCGGGGACATTTCCCAGACATTCAGCGCGCGGCCATTCGTTTTCGGAGAGATCCCGACATTGTTGACCAGAATCGTGGCCGGGCCGAGGGCTGTAGAAATGGCCTCATAAGCCGTCTGACATGATTCAAACTGCGAGACATCTGCCTGCACAAAATGGACGCGATGTCCTTGTTCGCGCAGAACCTTTGCGTATTCCTGGCCCGTCGACGCATTGGTGTCGATCAGGCCCACGTGCGCGCCCTCGGCCAGTAGCCCCTCGACGATGGCGCTGCCGATGCCGCCAGCGGCGCCGGTCACGATCGCGATTTGATCGCTAAAACGCATGATGGTCAGTCCTTGATCTTCAGCATGATCTTGCCGATATGTTTGCTGCTTTCCATGAGTTCGTGCGCCTGCACGGCTTGATCCAGCGTGAATACCTGATGGATCAATGGCAGGCAACGGCCCGATTCCATCAGGGGAAAGACGCGCTCCTGCAGTGCCTGGCCGATCGCCGCTTTGTCCTCGTCAGTTCTGGGGCGCAGTGTGGAGCCAGTGAACGACAGCCGCTTTAGCATGATAGGCATGGCGTCGATCTGTGCCTTGCTGCCCTCCAGAAAGGCGATCTGCACCAGGCGGCCGTTCAGCGCCAAGCTGCGCAGGTTCTTGTTGATATAGTCGCCGCCTACCATGTCCAGAATGACATCGACTCCCTTGCCTTGTGTGGCGTCGCCCAGCACTTTCTCAAAGTCCTGGTCACGATATTGAATCGTGTGATCGGCACCGGCCTTTGCGCAGGCCGCGGCCTTGTCGGCATTGCCGACCGTGGTCCATACGGTGGATCCCAAGGCATGAGCCAATTGGATTGCCGTCAGGCCAATGCCGCTGGAGCCGCCATGCACCAGCAATGTTTCTCCGGGCTTTAACGCCGCGCGTTCGAATACATTGGTCCATACGGTGAAGTAGTTTTCCGGAATCGCAGCCGCGTGCAACAAGTCCAGGCCCTTTGGTATGGGTAGGCATTGCCGTTCGTCGGTCAGGCAATATTGCGCGTAACCACCGCCGGGTGTCAGTGCACATACGACGTCGCCGACGCGCCGGTCACGGACGTCCGGGCCTATGGCAATGATGCGGCCAGAGACTTCCAGGCCCAGGTGAGGCGATGCGCCGGGAGGTGGGGGGTACGATCCGGCGCGTTGCAGGATATCCGGGCGGTTGACGCCGGCGTACGCAACTTCGATCAAGACCTGCCGTCCCTGAGGTTCCTCCATGGGACGGGTGGCTATTTGCATGCAGTCGGGCGTTCCGCCCTTGCCGTGGTCGATATAGGTGCAGTTCAGCGACATGACGCCGGTCCTTATAGGAAACAGATTGAAGGTCAGTGGCCCAGGTAGGCTTTCTTCACGTGAGGATTGACCAGCAGTTCTTCGCCCGTGCCAGAGAGGACGATGGCGCCGTTTTCCAGCACGTAGCCGCGATCTGCCAGGCGCAGGGTGCGAAATACATTTTGTTCGACCAGCAACACGGTCATGCCATGCGAGGTGACGTTGCGGATGGTGTCGAACATCTGCTGTACCAGTAGTGGCGACAGGCCGAGCGACGGCTCGTCAAACACCAGCAGTTTCGGGTCGGCCATCATGCCCCGTGCAATCGCGACCATCTGCTGTTCGCCGCCGGACAGCGAGCCGGCATATTGATTCAGCCGTTCCTTGACGCGGGGGAAAATGGTGAGGACTTCTTCCAGCTTGCGACTCACAATCGGCCGGGCCGCGCGTTTGTACGAACCCATCACGAGGTTGTCGCGCACGGTGAAATGAGGAAATAGCTGACGGCCCTCGGGGATCATGGTGATTCCCGCATCGACAATGTCGTAGGGTGTGAGGTTGGTGAGGTCTCTTCCCTCGAACTCGACTTTGCCTGCCGTGCTGCCAATGACGCCGCACAGAGTTTTCAAGGTCGTCGTCTTGCCTGCGCCATTCGCGCCGATCAGTGTGACGATTTCTCCGGCATGGACTTCAAAATCCAATCCGTTCAGGACCTGAGTCTTGCCATAGCCCGAGGTCAGGTTCGATATCTTAAGCATCTTGATACTCCTTGCCGAGATAGGCTTCAATCACCGCGGGATGCTCGACCACTTCTTTCGGGGAGCCCGTCACGAGTACGGCGCCTTCGTTGAGAACGATGATGCGATCGGACAGCGCCATCGTGGCCTGCATCATGTGCTCGATCAACAGCACCGATACGCCGGAATCGCGGATGCGCTTGATCATTTGAATGGCTTTTTCGATGTCGGTAGGATTGAGCCCAGCCATGACTTCATCCAGCAACAGTATCCGTGGCTGCGTGGCCAATGCGCGGGCGATTTCCAGGCGCTTCATGCCTCCCACGGTCAGGCTGCGCGCTTCCGTGTTCAGGTGCTTTAACAGATCCGTCTGTTCGGCGACGGACAAGGCGATCTGTTCGGCCTGCTCGCGATCACGGGTGTTGATGAACGCCCCTAACATGATGTTTTCCAGCACAGTCAGGCCGGTGAAGGGCTTGGCCGTCTGAAAGGTGCGGCCCAGGCCTTGGTGCGCAAAGGCGTCTGGCGTGTTGCACGATATCCAGTTGCCGTTCTTGTCGCGCAGTGTGACTGAGCCTTTGTCCGGCGACAAGAAGCCCGACAGTAAATTGAATACCGTGGTTTTCCCCGCGCCGTTCGGACCTATCATGCCCAGAATCTCGCGTTCGTTCAGCTGCAACGACACGTCGTTTGTCGCGCATAGGCCGCCAAAGCTCTTGAACAGATTCTCTGCACGTAGGACGGGTTCGCCGCGATGAGGCGTGTCGGTATGTGCCAGACCATGCCTCATCGGCGGTTTTGATTTCGGAGTGCCGAGATAGGGTAGCCGTGCCATCAGACGCCCCAGCGCGGGACCAAACGCGCCAGCCAAGCCGCGCGGAATCGTCAACACCACCGCGACCAGAATCAGGCCATAGATCAATCCGTGCATGCCGCTGCCGACACTGCTGAGCCAGCCGCGAGCCAGCTCTGCGATCGGCAATACGAGGAATGTGCCGGCAATGGGGCCGCCCACAGTACCTAGGCCGCCGATCAGGGCGAACATGGCGATCTGTATGGACAGATCCAGAGAGAACGCCGAGCTCGGATCCACAAAGGTCAGATAGGTAATGTGAAAAGTGCCGATCAAGCTGGTCAACATGGCGGAGACCACGGCAGCCAGGATCTTGACGCGTACGGTATGGATGCCGACTGCTAGAGCAGCGTCTTCGCGTTCGCGGATCGCAATGAGGTAATGGCCCATGCGAGATTTGCGGATGAACCAGGAGGCCCAGACGACAAAGAGAAACAGGGCAAACGCGATGATGACGTAATTGATTTTTTCGCGGAACACGATCCAGGTCCAGCCGATGTTCAACGGCAGGCTGATACCGCTCGATCCGCCGGTCCAGCTTTCCTCATGGATGACCAACAACCGCACGACCTCCAGGATCGCGATCGTCGCCAGGGCAAAGAATGGACCACGCAGACGCAGGGTAGGATAGGCGATCACGATGGCGACCACGCCGGAAATCACCGCACCGGTCAACATGCCGATCCATGGCGAAATGCCAAAATTCTGCGTCAGCAATGTGGCGGTATAACCGCCTATGCCATAGAACACGGCGTGGCCCAATGACAATTGGCCTGCGTAGCCGCCGACGATGTTCCAGGCCACGGACAACGAAGCGAACACAAATAGTAGGACAAACAGGTTGGTCCAGAATGGCGTACCCATGATGACGGGCACGAGGAACATCACCAGGAACAGGATGAGGCTGGTGTAAACCTTGGGATGACGGATATCGGGAAACACGGCAGGCTCCTTGTTATTCTGTGCCGATGCCAAACAGGCCGGTGGGACGCAGGACAAGGATCAGCAAGAAGATCCCGAAATACACGACCTCTTTCAGGTCGGGGGCGATGTAATAGCCTGCCAGCGTATCGACTACGCCCAGAATCATTGAGCCGGCAACCGCGCCATAGAGGCTGCCCAGTCCGCCCAGCACCACAATGACAAATGCCGTGAGCACAAAATAGGTGCCTACGGTGGGAAAGACGGGATACTGTGGCGCCAGCAGTCCGGCCGCGACCCCGACAAATGCGGTGCCCAGTCCAAACGCGATGGCATAGACGGTATGGACGTTGACGCCCATCAACATGGCGGCGTAACGATGTTGGGCGACGGCGCGCAGCGCCCGGCCCAGATAGGTGCGATGCATGAACAGATGCAGCAGCACGGCTAAAGTCAGGCCGATAATGAACGTGATCAACTGCCCCGTCACCACGGTGTACGTCCCGACGTTCATCGTGGAGGTACCGAGCTCTACAGGGGCACGATAGACATTGGCGCCAAAGATCACCAGGGCCAGGTTCAGCAGTATTGTCGATACGCCCACGGTGGCAAAGATCTGTATATGTTCATCGGCGTTGAGCAGAGGCTGAATAATGGCCTTCTGCGTCATTGCGCCTAGCGCAAACAGAATCACCGCAACCGGGATCAGGCCGGCATAAGGATGGACGCCGAAATGCGTGGCGATCAGATAGACCATGTACATGCCTATCATGAGGAATTCGCCGTGCGCGAAATTCACCACTCGCACCACACCGAATATCAACGTCAGCCCCAGACTGATGATGGTGTAGGCGCCACCTAGCAACAGGCCATTGATGACCAGTTGAACAAAAATGTCCATTGTGCAACCTCTGTGATGGGAAGCCTCCCGGTGTCCCGCGCGGACCGGGAGGCTTTTGAGGGGCAAGGAAACGTGAGGCGGTCCCGCATTTCCTTGAGAGCCGCGGGCCGTTTCTTTTGAACGGCGCTGCAGCGGCAAATCATTTACTTGTTAAAGATGGGCTTGCCTTGAGCGAGATTTGACGGCGCGATGGTGACGAGTTTGCCGTCTTGCCACTGCATGACGTAGAACGTGGATGCCTTGTTCTGGCCATCTTCGCCAAATTCAAAGCCCCAGCCATTGGCTGTTTGTCCTGCAGGTTTCTTATAGGCCAGCACAGCCTCGCGGATTTTTTCGGGGTCGGTGGATTTGGCGTTGCCGATGGCTTCGAAGAATGCCTTGGCACCTACGTAGTTGGTCAGGCTGTGGCCGGATTGCGGGTCGCTTTTATAGGTGGTTTTATAGGCCTGCAGGAACTTGTCCAACCCCGGAGCGCCCGCCGGATTGATCGAGGATTGCGGGAAATCCAGATCAAAAACGCCGTTCATATCGGCGCCCACGGCCTTTGCGGTGTCCGCCAGCGAATAGCCGCCGCCCGCGCCGATGACGACTTTGGGTTTGAACCCGCCAGCGCGTGCTTGGCTGAAATACAGGATAGCGTCGTTCTGATAAGCCGTCTGCAGCACCACGTCAACCTTGGCGCCTTTCAGGCGCAAGATCAACGACGACAGATCGACGGTCTTGGCCGAGTAGGGCAGGACTTCTGCCACGGTATAGCCCAGCTCCTGGGCACGTTTTTTCTCGGTGGCTGCGACGTCCGTGCCGTATGGGCCGTCTTCGTGAATGATCCCTATCCGGATTTCTTTGGGGTTCAGCCCCATGCCTGGCGCGACGATGTCATGCAAGGCATCGATCACTGCGGCCCCGTACAGCCCTGTATTCGGATTGCTGCGGAACAGGTACTTGTAGCCGCGGGTCGTGATTTTGTGCGCGGTCGCACCCAGTTCGAAATAGGGGATGCCGGCAAGTTCGGTCACGGGCGACGCGGCATAGGAAATGCCTGAGGCATAGCTGCCGAATACTGCTGCCACACCTGAGGAGACCAGGCGTTTGGTTTCGGACACGGCCTGGGTGGGATCAACTGCGTCGGCCTTGAGAATCTCGATCTTTTCGCCGTTGACGCCGCCTGCGGCATTGATTTCATTGACCGCCAGCTCCAGGCCTCGATAGCTCTCCTGGCCCAACAGCGCCAGGGCGCCGCTGAACGGAAACAGGGCGCCAACCTTGATATCTGCCCATGCGGTGGTGGCCGAAAGCGCGCTGCATAACCCTAGTGCCAATGTGAATTTTTTGATTTTGAACATTGTCTCGCTCCATGCGTTGATGTGGGAGTGCGTGGGACTTTTCAGAGAGTCCGTCTTGGTTTTTATAATATATGATATATGAAATTTTGGGCTAAAAACGCCCTGTTCGATTCTAGTTGCCGAGGGAATGAGACGAATCGGGGATTTCCCTAAATCCGCATAAGCATCGGATTTTGAAAGAATTTTTTTCGTTATCCATCAGGTTCCTGTTCAAACTGGGGCGGCGGACGACGAGTTTGGCGTTGCAAAAATTTTCTGAGCATGAAGTGAAATTATCATATATCGTATATCGAAAATAAAGCGAGACACGTATAACAATTCGGAGACTCAGGTATGTTCGAAGAGGTTAATTACGCAGGCAAAAAGGTGCTGATCACCGCGGGCGCGGATGGATTGGGCCTGGAGATGGCCAAGGTCTTTCACCATGCGGGCGCGACCGTGTTCATCTGCGATGTGAATGACACTCGGCTGGCTGAGGCGGCGAGCCAGCTACCAGGATTGCATGCGGCGCATGCGGACGTGTCCGATGAAGTCAGTGTCGAGCGGTTGTTTGCCCAGGTTCGCAACGAGTTGGGCGGACTGGATATCCTCGTCAACAATGCGGGCGTGGCTGGGCCGACGGGATTCGTAGAGACACTCAGCAAAGCCGACTGGGATCGCACGCTGGCGGTGAATATCACGGGGCAGTTCCTGTGTGCCAGGCAGGCGGTGCCGTTGCTAAAGCAGTCGCAAGCCGGTGTCATGATCAATCTGTCGTCGGCGGCAGGGCATTTGGGCTTTGCCGGGCGCTCTGCCTATTCCGCATCGAAATGGGCGGTGATCGGTTTTACCAAGACGCTGGCGATCGAATTGGGAGCTTATGGCATACGCGTGAACGCCATATTGCCCGGTGCGGTCGAGGGGCCGAGAATCCGGGCAGTGATCGAGGCCAAGGCCAAAACGCTGGGGCGTCCGGTCGCAGAAATCGCCGAGCAATACGAGAGTCAGGCAGCCTTGGGCCGTATGGTGAGCGCGCGCGATATCGCCAACATGGTGCTATTCAATGCCAGTGAGGCAGCGCGCAGCGTCAGTGGGCAGGCAATTGTGATCGATGGTTTTACGCAAAAGCTCTATTGATCGAGGATCTCTCATGCGTACTGTTGCCGTTATTGGCGCCGGCCTGATAGGCCAGGGTTGGGCCATTGTTTTTGCACGCCGCGGTTGGAATGTCAGGCTGTACGATGTGCAGACCCAGGGCTTGGGTCAGGCTCGCGAATTGATTGTGCAGCAATTGGCAGAACTGCAGCGCTATGGTTTGCTGGACGACGTACAGGCAGCTGCTGATCGCGTCAGTATTGCCGAGTCGTTGCAGGCTGCATTGTCGGGTGCGGATTATGTGCAGGAAAATTCGCCGGAACGGCTGGAAATCAAGCGCGCCGTCTTTGCCGAGCTGGACCAATATGCCGAACCCCACGCCGTAATCGGCAGCTCGACATCCAGCTTGCCGGCCAGTGAATATACGGAGTCGTTGGCCGGCAGGCATCGCTGCCTGGTAGTGCATCCCGTCAACCCGCCGTATTTGATTCCATTGGTCGAGTTGTGCGGCGCCCCGTGGACGTCACCGCAAACGATAGAAACCGCACGGCAGATCATGCAGGAACTGGGACAGAAGCCCATCACGGTCCGGCACGAGATCGAAGGCTTTGTGTTGAATCGTTTGCAGGGCGCGCTATTGCACGAGGCGTTTCGGCTGGCGGCAGCGGGGGTGGCCAGCGCCGAGGACATCGATACCACGATCAAAGACGGCCTGGGCCTGCGTTGGTCATTCATGGGGCCATTCGAGACCATAGATCTGAATGCGCCTGCAGGCCTGGCAGACTACTGCGCCCGTTATGGCGGCCTGTATCAGTCGATTGGTGCGACGCAGTCTCAATCCGTGCCGTGGGACGAGGCATTGGTGGGATCGCTGGAGCAGCAGCGCCGAGAGCAATTACCGGCGAGCCAATTGCAGGAACGCCGATTTTGGCGCGATGATCAGTTGATGAAATTGATGCGTCACAAGAACCAAACTGGAGACGAGCATGGCCAGAGCTAAACCGAAGATCGTTATCACGTGCGCCGTGACAGGCGCCATTCATACGCCCAGCATGTCGCCGCACCTGCCGGTGACCGCTGACGAGATTGCGGAGGCGGCGATTGGCGCAGCCGAGGCGGGCGCAGCAGTATTGCACTTGCATGCGCGCGATCCGCAGACTGGCAAGCCATCCCAGGATCCTGAATTGTTCCGGCCGTTCCTGCAGAAAATAAAGGAACGTACCAACGCCATCATCAACATCACGACGGGTGGCAGCCCGCATATGACGGTAGAGGAACGCATGCGTCCGGCGACGACGTTCAAGCCCGAACTGGCATCGCTGAACATGGGGTCGATGAACTTCGGGCTGTTTCCCATGCTGGACCGGTTCAAGGAGTTCAAGCACGACTGGGAGCGCGAGCATCTGGAAAACAGCCGTTCGCTGATTTTTCGCAATACGTATCAGGACATCGAGTCCATCCTGACCTTGGGCAATCAAAACGGCACGCGTTTTGAGTTCGAGTGCTATGACATCAGCCATTTGTATAACCTGGCCCATTTCGTCGACCGCGGCCTGGTCAAGTCGCCACCGTTCATTCAGTCGGTGTTTGGCATCCTGGGCGGCATCGGTCCCCATCCGGAAGACCTGATGCACATGAAGCGCACGGCGGACCGGCTATTCGGCAACGAATACGAATGGTCCATCCTGGGGGCGGGGCGCAATCAGATTCCGCTAGCGACTATCGGCGCCGCCATGGGATCGAACGTGCGTGTTGGGCTGGAGGACTCGCTATGGATCGGGCCGGGTCAACTCGCCGAGTCAAATCGTGTGCAGGTCGAACGGATTCGCACGATTGCAGAGGCGTTGAACCTCGATATCGCGACGCCCGATGAAGCGCGAGAAAAGTTGGGACTGAAAGGCGCAGACAACGTGGCGTTCTAACGTAGAGCACCACGAGACGCAGCGTCCTAACGCCGCCGCAGCGCGTCGACCAACTCTTGCTCGGTCAGCGTGCGATCGAAATTGGTCGCATGGCGCGCGGCCAATGTCAGCGTGGCGGCTTCGTGCAACACCGCATCGTCGATGGTGCCCGCCGCACCTAATTCGCTCAGTCGCGTTGGTAATCCTACCTGCGCATACCAAGCCAGTAGATCGTTCAGCATGGTGTCGGAACGATGCTCCAGATCCAATTGCACCAACAGTCCCACGGCGACTTGCAGGCCGTGCAGGGCCTGCCCTATGCCTGGAATACGTGGCAGGCCGCGAGTCAGCGCATGGGCGATCGACAGGCCGCCGCTCTCGAATCCGAGGCCGCTCATCAGAATCATGGCTTCAACGACCCGTTCGAACGCCGCTGTCGGGCGGCCGGTGCCTGCCGCGTCCAGTGCGGCCGCACCATCGGTCAGCAGCGTGCGCATGCAGCCCTCGGCAATCAACTGCGCCGTCAGTGTCGACGCCGCGTTGAACATGTTTTGTCCTTGATTGCGGAAACACTGTTCGGCTTCGAATTTTTTCGAGATGGCATCGCCCATGCCGGCACGGAAAAACAGGGCAGGGGCGGTGCTGATGACCTCGGTGTCCACCAACACAATGGTCGGATTGAACAGCATGTGTTCGACCGCCAGCAGATTGTGATGCGCGTCGTACAAGACGTAGTTTTTGCTGGTGGGGGCGTCGTTAGAGGCCACTGTCGGCACGGTGATCAAATGCTGGTGTTGGGCTTTGGCCACGGCTTTGCCCGCGTCCAGTGCCTTGCCTCCGCCCACCGCGATCACCATATCTACCGATTGCGCCTGCGCCTGGGCCCGCAGCGAGGCAATCGTATCGGGCGTCATTTCGCCCTCTACGATCAGGGGGATCAATTCCACGTTTGCGGGTTTGCAGAGATCGGCCAATCGCTCATGCAGTACGCCATAGACATAGCTGTCGATGACAAGTGCGGCGCGCCGTCCGAACAGGGCAGCCGATTCGCCAAGCGTGCGCAATGCCCCGGGGCCCTGGAAATAGCGGCCCGGACCTCCGAAAACCTTCAGCATGGTGTCTCCTTATTTACGTGGTGTCGTGCTGAGAAATTGTTGTTCTTTTTCTTTCTCGACCAACCAGTCGATCATGATCTGTCCGCCCCATACCAGGTCGGCCTGGATCGCTGTGCGGGCAGCCTCGGGATCACGGGCGATCAAGGCGGCCAGCACGGCCTCGTGGCGGTGTTCGTCGGTCGAATAGTCCAGCCCGGCGGTCTTGATATGAAAGACCTTCAGAATGGGGCCCGTGATCACCCAGAACGACTCCACGGTAGCGCGCAGGATCGGTTTGTTGCTGGCCTCGAGGATCGAGAAATGGAATTTGCGATTCAGGGCGCTGGCACGCTTGGGATCCGTCGAGGTGCAGGAAATGAATTCCTTTTGCAGCGCTATCAGGTTGTCCAGTTGTTTGCGGGTGATGTTTTTGGCTGCCTCGGCCGCGCCCATGCCCTCGAGGTGAAAGCGGATCTGCTGGATTTCCCGCAGCTTTTCCGAGTTCACATAGGGCACGTAGACCGCCGTTGCTGCCTGCATTTCCAGGCCTTGCTCGCTGATCAGCCGAAAGATGGCCTCGCGCACAGGCGTAATAGATACCCCCATTTCCGCGGCCAGCTCTCCAATGATCAGGCGCTCGCCAGGCTCGTATTGCCCATTGATCAAGGCATTACGGATCTCGTTATAGACCTTGACGGAGAGGTTTTCTTTTTTGACCGGTTTCAGGCTCGACATGACGTGACAGCGCTTGCAAGTGACGGGACGGTGAATTCTAGCTTGCCATAGCGTATTATCCGAATTTGAGTATATTATATATCATATATCTTGAATAGAAGAGGAGACAGGCATGGCATCGGATGAGCAGTGCCCCGTGGCGCAGCCCCCCACATCACAGCAAATTGCGCTGCTGCGCGACAAAGCACGCTATATACGACTGGAAACGATCCGACTGATCGAGATCGCAAAAGTCGGTCATTACAGTTCCGTGTTTTCCTGCGCCGAGATATTTGCCGCGCTGTACTACGACGTGATGCGCCTGCGTGCGGGTGAACCCGATTGGCCGGATCGCGATCGATTCCTGATGGGCAAGGGCCATGCGGCCGTCGGTCTGTTCCCCGTGCTGGCGGACCACGGATTCATCTCGCGCGAGTTGCTGGATGGTTATACGCGGCTGGGCAGCCCGTTGGGAGACCATCCGGACATGACCAAGGTGCCGGGCATTGATTTCAGTTCTGGCTCGATTGGGCACGCGCTGTCCAACGGTATCGGGATAGCATTGGGTGGGCGCATGAATCAGCGTCCCTATCATGTGTTCGTCATGCTGGGCGATGGCGAGATGCAAGAAGGCCAGGTATGGGAAGCCGCATTGTTCGCTGGCCATAACAAGCTCTCGCGATTGATCGCCATCATTGATCGCAATGGCTATCAACTGGACGGCAAGGTCGACGATGTCGTGGGGGTAGAGTCGTTGCGCGATAAATGGACCGCGTTTGGATGGGAGGTGCACGAGGTCGATGGTCATGACCTGAATGCCTTGACGCACACCTTGCGCAAACTCAAGGCCGATGGCACACGTCAAAAGCCAGCTTGCCTGATCGCCCGCACCGTCAAGGGCAGAGGCGTGTCGTTCATGGAAACCGAGCCCGGTTGGCATTTGGGGTATCTGGCGCCCGCCGACGCACAGATCGCCATTGACGAAATCCAATCGCAGGAGATCTGAACATGACACATACCCTGAGTCCAGAGTCTTGGCAGTATCGCGCACTGAATGCGATGAATCCCGGACTGAGCTATTTGTCCAACGCCCTCATTGAGTTGGCCCATGAGGGGCATCCCGTGGTAGCGGGGTCTGCCGACCTGCAGTATTCGAATGGCCTGAATCGTTTTGCCGCCGCCTATCCGGATCGCTATGTGCAGTTTGGCATTTCCGAGCAAAACATGGTGTCCGCCGCGGCAGGGCTGGCGACGACGGGGGTGATGCCGTTCGTGGCGACATTCGCGTCGTTTCTGGGATTGCTGTGCTGCGAGCAGATACGCATGGATGTCGCGTATACGAAACTGCCAGTGCGGCTGATCGGCCATCATACGGGGATCAGCCTGGGGTTCTACGGCACGTCGCATCACGCTACAGAGGATATTTCGACTATGCGCGCGATCGCCGGACTCACAGTGGTGTCGCCGGCGGATGGCGCGCAATTGGCGTCGGCCATCAAGGCCTCGGTCGATTGGCCCGAGCCGATTTACTTTCGGATCGGCCGTGGCCGAGATCCCGAGGTTTATCCAGATGGTGTTCCGTTTGAGTTCGGCCGTGCCATTGAGCATAGCCTGGGCAGTGATTTGAATATCATCGCATGTGGCATTACCGTCAGCGCGGCATTGCAGGCTGCGCAAGCGCTGCGGGATCAAGGCTATTCCGTGGGGGTGATAGATATGCCGACGATCAAGCCCCTGGATCGTGATGCCGTACTCAAAGCAACGGGCGCGTCGTCGCGTTTGTTGACGGTAGAGGAACACAATGTTTTGGGTGGCCTCGGATCGGCGGTAGCGGAAGTCCTGGCCGATATCGGCAGCGGGACGCGGCTGCGGCGGCACGGCATCTATGACGAATACAGCTTGATTGCGCCGCCGACCACCTTGTATGCCCATTACAAGCTGGACGCTGAGGGGGTAGCGGCCGTTGCGTTGGAGCAATTGCGGTCTTGAAGTTTCGATTTTGGTTGCGCCATGCGCGGTATCGCTGCATGGCGTGCGCTGGCATTGATAAGTGCACAAAGGAATGACAACGTGAAAGAAATCACTGGTACGACCCGCCTGTACGGCATTCTGGCCGATCCCATTCATCACGTAAAAACGCCTCAGCGGTTGAATGAGTATTTTGCGCAGATCGGTCACGATGGCGTGTGTGTGCCGTTTCACGCGACTCCGGACAGTTTGGCCACCGTCGTCGCGGGCTTGCGGCAATTGCGCAATCTGGGTGGATTCATTGTCACCGTGCCGCATAAGACTGCGATTTTGCAGCTGGTGGACGAGGCCTCCGATGCGACGACATTGATTGGTGCGGCCAATGTCGTGCGCCGCGAACCCGATGGGCGGCTGGTGGCGGACATGCTGGATGGCGAAGGCTTTGTGCGTGGCGTACTGGCCGCTGGTCATGAGCTGCGGGGCAAGACCGCCTATATGGCCGGAGCAGGCGGAGCGGCAAACGCGATTGCCTTTGCGTTGGTCAAAGCTGGCGTGGCCAATCTGACTATCGCAAATCGCACGAGTGCCAAGGCCGAGGATCTGAAGCAGCGTATTCTCACGCTGTATCCCGATGCACGGATTCATGTGGGCACACCCGACCCGTCAGGGCACGAGATCGTGGTCAACGCCACGTCGCTGGGTTTGGCCGAAGGCGATGCCTTGCCATTGGAGGTCAATCGCCTGACGCCGGACCAGCTCGTGTGCGAGATCATCATGCAGCCCAAGGACACGGCCTTGTTGCAGGCCGCACAGGTGCGAGGATGCCGTATTCATTATGGTGCCCCTATGTTGGCGTGCCAGATTCCGCTGATGGCTCAGGCCCTGGGCGTGCCGGGGGCAGGGCAGTGATGCATCAGTACGACTTCATCATCGTAGGGGGCGGGACGGCTGGCTGCATTCTGGCCAATCGATTGACGGCCGACGGCAAGTATCGCGTGCTGATGTTGGAGGCTGGCACGGATGCACGCAGCATGTGGATTTCGATTCCCGCCGGTTTTAGCAAGCTGTTAGTGAATCCGGTGTTCAACTGGCGGTTTCAGACTGAGCCGGAGGAAAACGTACTGGGTCGAACCATTGCGGTGCCGCGCGGCAAAGGACTGGGCGGTTCTACCTTGATCAATGGCATGATCTATGTGCGCGGCCAAGCCGGCGATTATGATGCCTGGCGTGATGATGGCGCGACCGGTTGGTCGGCGGCGGATGTCGCGCCGTATTTTCAGAAGATCGAGAACTATGCGCTGGGTGGTCCGAATCGCGGTACATCCGGGCCCATGCATATTGAGCAGGTTTCCGAGCGCTACCCAATCGCCGATGCCTTTCTGGCGGCGGCGCAAGAGGACGGTCAGCCCATCAATGCCGACTACAACGATGGCGATCAAGAGGGCTTTGGCTATTATCAGGTGGTGCAGCATCGCGGGCGTCGCTGGAGCGTGGTCGACGGCTATCTGAAACCCGCATTGGGACGCAAGAATCTGACAGTGATCAGCGGTGCGCACGTGTTGCGCTTGTTGTTTGAGGGGCAGCGTTGCGTGGGTGTGGTTTACCAAAAAGATGGCCAGCAACACACCGTGCGCTCGAGCCGCGAGACGCTGCTGTGCACGGGGGCGATTCAGACGCCTCAGGTGCTGGAGCTATCTGGTGTGGGTGATCCCGAGAGATTGCGAACGCTGGGTATCGACGTGGTGCATGCACAGCCCCGCGTCGGAGAGAACTATATCGATCATTTCGCCACGCGGATGAACTGGCGTGTGCGGGGCACGGTGACTCTGAACGAAATGTCCAGAGGATGGCGCCTGGCCAATCAGGTCTTGCGGTACTACGCGTCTCACAAAGGCATACTGACGCTGGGCACGGGCCTGGTGCATGGCTTTGTAAAGTCCGCGCCGGATCTGCCGAGCCCCGACGTGCAGTACTTTTTTGTGCATGCCAGCTATGCGAACGCGGCCGAGCGCATTCTGGATCACCATCCCGGCATGACCATAGGGGTCGCGCAACTGAGGCCCCAGTCTGTGGGCAGCATCCATATCAAAAGTGCTGATCCGTTCGATGCCCCCGCGATACGTCCCAACTTTTTGAGTGCAGAAGAGGATCGCGCGAGCTTGGTGGGAGGGATGCAGGTGGCGCGGCGTATTGTGGGGCAGCCCAGTATGCAGCGATATATCGAACAGGAAACCAGCCCGGGGGCGGCGGTGCGAACGGACGATGAATGGTTGGATTTTGCGCGCCGGAACGGACAAACCATTTATCACCCCATAGGCACATGCCGCATGGGGTCGGACGCCACCGCAGTGACGGATCCCCGTTTGCGCGTACGGGGGGTAGCCGGCCTGCGTGTGGTGGATGCGTCAGTGATGCCGCGTATGGTGTCGGGCAATACACAGGCCGCGGTGATGATGGTGGCGGAAAAGGCGGCGGATCTTATTTTGGAAGATGTGCGTGTGTCGGTGTGACGAATAGCATACGTGGGAAGGGGAGCAACGACGAGAATTACAGGGATATATCAGTCTAAACTGATGCCGCCCGCTGCCTGGCGACTTGGTTCAATTTCACCTGGAGTTCAGCGCATGCCTCCATCAGTTCGTGGAAGGGTAAAGCATGCCCTATCATCACGTCATCCGCGAGCATGGCGGCATAATCGTCCTCTAGGGCTGCTCGCGCTTCTCGCTCGGGGACGATCTTCAAATGTCCACCGGTTGCTGTACCGTAGTTGATGGCTTGGCCGCTCGGATCCTTTTCGATGAAGAAGCAGGATTTATGATGAGCGACGGTCTCCGCTACTGAATGATCAGCAACGACGCTTTCAAAATGAGGCCCGCTAGCTATCGCGACCAGATCGTGCCAATGCCGCGAGTAGCGTTCGCTGCGAATGCGGCCTTGCGCACAGAATACGTGGGCCGCCGTTGCTTTCTCCCAAAATGTGCGCGAGATGCTCATGACCAGTGGCGAGGAGGTGGGGAATGACACATCGGGCAAGAAAGCTGCGACATCGCAATTCACTGGGAAAACTTGGTGGGGCTCGCCTGTAGCGCGGCCACCGAACTCCAGAGTTACAACCGGCGCGACGTAGCCGGTGCCCAGCGTTAATGCGGGATATCGTAGGAATAGCTTGTCTTTTTCGTGGCCGCCCAGCTCAAGTTGGCCGGCCAGGTGTTCGCGCGCCAACGCTGCCTGAAGCACAGGTTGTATGTTTTCCATGATCCAGTTTGGCAGCCGATGGCGAACCGCTTGTGTCCACTTGGTTGCTTGACTGCGGCTTGCGGGCAGGCCGTTGCCTGAGCCGATTAAGTCCGGTATCAATCTGCGAATGTCATAGGTCAGGTCGATGTCTTCGGAAAATCGGTCGATAACTTTATAAACCTTTGATAGCGAAGTGCCGCCCTTGAATGTCAGGTGGGCTGAGAGGGGCGATTCAAATAGACAGCGAAGGGTCCATACAACCCATATGTCTTTTTCTAAGAGGTGTGCCGGGCGACTGCTATTGGCACGGGCATACTCCAGAGCTTCCCGTTGATCCTTTTTGCTTAGATCGAAGAAGTACTCAGTCACGGAATGCTTCTTTTCCAATCGCCTGCGCCATCCACGCTGGAAGGGTTGCACGTGCTGAGGTTAGCGCCTGCCATTCTGAGCGTGGAAGCGTGCGATGTAGTGAGGCTAACGACTCTCTCGCATGCGCTGGTCCGATCCAGGCTAGTGCACGTACAGCGGCTCCGGCCGGGCGTGAGCCTAGTGCCAACATCCAGCGCGGTGCGCGTTTTACCTGTATCTCAGATCGTCCTAGCTTCAGTGTGATGCTACGGCCCGACGTCAGGTAGACCTCACGAATTGGTACTTGTTGAGTCAGCCCTAAGGCATTGGCCGCGCTGGCACCATGCGGCATGACGATTTCGCCGCTGTGTTCGGCCAACGCCTGGACGACTTTTTCAGGCGACGGGGCACGCGAACCAAATCGACTGGAAACGGGGGAAGAGTAGAGGCCACGAGCGACGCGTAGTAGTTTGCCGGCCCTGCATAGCCGCGAGAATGCTTGATCCACCGCTGCCCGGCTGCCCAGATGCAAAAATTCCTTAGGCGAAAGTACCCCTCCCTCAGGAAGAGCCCGTGCTTGTCGAAGGATCGTTTCCGGTAGCGTGTCCATGAGATACTCTCATTTAATGTCAGAAACAGTATAACAGTTTCTGACATTGGCAATGTTGCAAATTCTGAGAAAACAGGCGGCTCGGTCGCCTGAGGCCATTCTTCTTAACAGGTGCTTGTCTGGGCGACCGCGCGACTATGTCGAAAGGCTTGCATGCATTGTGGCAAATCGACAGAGCAAAGCGTGGTGTTGACTAAACAGTCCCTCAGAATCGGACACATATCCAATCCCTGAGGCTGTTTGTCAGTATTTTTTCTAGTTCGTTAATGGGATGAGGTAGGCAGGGCCGTTCCGCCCGGCTTGTCATGCGTCGCGTATTTCTCGATCATCGTCGCGCTGGCGCGGTTCAGGCCTGTGACGGTCACTTCGATGCCATTGCGGCGGAATTTATGAACGATGCGATCCAGTGCCTCGATCGCGGTAATGTCCCAGAAATGGGCGTGCGATAGGTCCAGGTGTACGGACGAAATTGTTTCTTTGAAATCAAACTCCGACACCAGCGCCTCGGACGAAGCAAAGAAGACTTGGCCGCGTACCCGGTAGTGGCGCTCGCTCGTTTGTGAATCCAGCGTGGATTCGACCGTCAAAATGCGACGGGCTTTTTCGGTAAAGAAGATCGCGCTCAGCAACACGCCCAGGCCTACGCCAATGGCGAGATTATCGGTCGATACCACCGCAGCGACCGTGGCGACCATGACTACCGATGAGGTCTTGGGGTTGGTTTTCAAGCGGGTAATGGAGCGCCAGTCGAATGTACTGATCGACACCATGATCATCACGGCCACCAATGCGGCCATGGGGATCTGCTGGACCCAGGGGCCCAGGAATACAACAAGCACCAGCAAGAAAGCGCCCGCGATAAAGGTGGACAGACGACCGCGGCCACCGGATTTCAGGTTGATGACGGTCTGGCCGATCATGGCGCAGCCAGGCATCCCGCCTAAAAATCCCGCGACGATGTTGGCGCAGCCCTGGCCCCGGCATTCGCGGTTTTTGCTGCTGGGTGTGTCGGTGTAGTCATCGACAATGCTGGCCGTCATGAGCGATTCGAGTAGACCGACCAAAGCAATACTGACCGAATAAGGAAAGATGATGCGCAAGGTGTCCAGCGAGAACGGGACCTCGGGAAAGGCAAAGATCGGCAGCTCGTCCGGGAATGCACCCATGTCGCCGACGGTGGGCACATCCAGATGCAGCGTCATGGAAATGGCTGTCAGGACGATGATGCAGATGAGCGGCGAGGGCACGGCCTTGGTCAGGCGGGGCACGAGATAGATAATGGCCAGGCCGCCCGCGACCATGGCATAAACGTAGGGCGGGACGTTGTGCAGTTGAGGCAACTGAGCCAGAAAGATCAGAATGGCCAGCGCATTGACAAAGCCGGTGATGACGGAGCGGGACACGAAGCGCATCAGCGATCCCAGCCCCAGAAAGCCGGCGCCGATCTGCAGCAGTCCGGCCAGGATGCCGGCGGCCAACACATATTCCACACCGTGATTCTTGACCAGGGATCCGATCAGCAGCGCTACGGCGCCAGTTGCTGCAGAGATCATTCCCGGGCGGCCACCGGCGATCGCGGAGACGACGGCAATGCTGAACGCTGCATAAAGGCCGACTTTAGGCTCAACGCCTGCAATGATGGAAAAGGCGAGCGCCTCGGGAATAAGTGCCAGCGCGACCACAATGCCGGCCAGGATGTCGCCTCGAATGTTGGAGAACCATTCGTCGCGTAGAGAATGCGTGTGCATGAAAGGGCCTAAAGAGAAAATATGAAGCAGGCCGGCAGGAGGGCGTGATGGGACGTGAGTAGCGCAAACGAAGTGATTTCGTCACAGAAGGGGCAAACGACCCTGAAACTCATCAGATGCTGAGGGAGCGTCACGACGGCGCCGATGTAGGCGCACGCGAACCACGAACGTCCTGTCCGGTCAAGGAGATGACAGAAAAGGGTTCGTGGCGTAGTTACATGGGTAGAGGTGGCAGGCGGGTTGGATCGCACGCGGCGCAGTAAGCGCCAGCGTTTTCAAGTGGGCCGGATTTTAGGTGATTGTGTGCAATGCGTCCAATTCACGCCGGCGAGCAGAGGTAATCCGTCAGTCGAGACAGCATCAAATCGCAGGCCGCGATTTGCGAAACTTCCACGTATTCGTCGGCTTTATGTGCGACTTCGATGCTGCCGGGGCCGCAGACCAAGACGGGCGTCTGATCCCATTGTTGGCGAAACAGACCGCCCTCGGTGCCAAAGGCAACCTTGGTGCGCGCGGTGTCTGGAGGCAGCAGGGAGGTGAGCAAGCGGACTGCCGATGAGTCTTCGTCGGTGGAGAGGCCTGGATAGGCGTTGATCAGTCGAACATCGGGCGGGGCGGCATCGGGATGGGCGTTATTGGCCGTCATCCGTGCTCGCGTGACCTCCAGAATGTGGGCCAGGATTTGCGCGGGGTCGTCTTCTGAAACGTTGCGGATTTCAAAATCGAGTTCGCATTCTTCAGGAACAATATTCAGCGCACGTCCGCCGCGTATCGTGCCTACATGCACGGTCGAGTAGGGAATGGCATAGCCGTCTTCTTGAGGGCCTGACTCGGCAAGTTCCTGCTGGACTTCGCGCAACGCGGTGATGAGATCAGTTGCGGTATGAATGGCGTTGACGAATCGCGGCGCCAAGCCGGAGTGGCCAGCTTGGCCGCAACACATTGCACGATAGGCGGCTTTGCCCTTGTGGCCTGTACCGATTTTCATGAGTGTCGGTTCGCCGACGATGCACAGCGAGGGCGCGGGTAGCTTACCCTCCAGTGCGCGCAAGAGATGGCGTACGCCTACGCAGCCGATTTCCTCGTCAAAGGACAGCGCCAGCAATAACGGGCGTTTCAGGGGTTGACGCGCCGCGTTGATCATGGCGACGACGGCACAGGCGACAAAGCCTTTCATGTCCGAACTGCCCCGTCCATAAATGCGGCCATCGCGTTCGGTAGCCTCGAAGGGCGGAAAGGTCCAGGGCTGGCCTTTTGCCGGGACGACGTCGGTATGGCCTGACAGCAGGACCCCGGGGGTGTCCTGCGGACCGACGCTGGCGAATAAATTGCAGCGCGAGGCGTCTTGCGGATCCGATACCAGCGTTGACGCGATGCCGGCCTCGCTCAATAACGCCTGTACGCGTGCCATCAGATCCGCATTCGGAGTCAAGGATACTGAGGGAAAGGCAATCAGTTCGCGCAGCAAGTCAAGGCTGCTCAAGGACGAAGTGTTGTTCATAGAGGGGCGCGTAAAGGAGGATAGGACGTCAAGAATGCTGTGATGATAGATCAGGATTTTTTGCTTTCGGTCCTGTTGGATAAATGGGGGTCGAAGAAACTCGCCGCGCTCATCCCAGGAATGTATTGATCGGAGATATAGGCGCGGCAGCGTTGCATGAAGGCTTGTGTCAGTCGGGATGGCTTCATCGGCTTGTATGTGGCCAGGCCGAGCAACATTGGTCGTTGTTCGCCCACCAGGCGCAGGCGTACGAGCCGTTTTCCATCTAGAGATTGCGTGGATTTGGGGCGTACGTTGAACAAGGCGTAGCCGATGCCATTGGCGACCATGGATCGGACAACGTCCTCCGAGCGGGAGCGTGCGACGATATTGGGCTCGACGCCGGCCTTGGAGTAGAGCGATGTGAAATACTCCTTGCTCATGGGCAGGTCCAACAGCACCATGGGTTGCGGGGCCAATTCCTCAAGCGTGACCGCCAGTTGTTGCGCCAGCGGATGCAGTTCGCTAACCAGCACGTGCGGCGGCAGACGTGCCAGCGTCTCAAAGCCAATTTCTTCGCCCAATTGCAGGTCATAGGTGAGGGCGATGTCGATTTCCAGCGTGTGCAGCTTCTGAATCAGGTCTTGCTGATTGCCTTCGGCCATATGCAATTCGACCGTGTCAAAGGCACGCGAAAAGCCAAAAATGACTTCCGGCGCAATCATGGCCGCCAGTGACTGAAAGCATCCCACGCGAAGTACGCCGCGCAGGGTATCGCTGGAATCCGAAGCGATTTCGTACAGGCGGGAGGCGCGCTCCAGCAGGTCTTCGCATTCCTGCATCACTTGAGTGCCGACTGTCGTCAGCGCCAGGCCCTTGGACGGATGCCGTACAAATAGTTGCGTGCCCAATTCGGTTTCTATGTGCGCAATGGCGGCCGAAATAGAGGGCGGTGAAATATGGATCTGGGCGGAGGCCGAGGCGATGCTGCCGTGTTTGGCAGTGGCCACAAAGTACTCCATCTGACGCAGAGAAATGCGATTAAGCATGATGGCAACGGAATGGAAGCGAGTGCAGTGGATGGGGGCGGTACGTGCGCCGTGGCTGAGATGTCGTCAGCGTTGACGCCGGGCGCCGGCGGCTGTGATACCGCAGTGTATCCACTCTGCTTGGTCCGAGGCGATGGCGCATTTCAAGGGTGCCCATGCCCTGCAGGCTCTGCGCGCAATCAGAGGTCGCCGGGAACGCCAAAGCTCGGCGCTGCGCGTGGGTCCCGTGCTCGCGTGATGTAGTCCTGTACCTGCGGCTCATAGATCTTCCAGGTCGCATAAAGCGCCTGGACAGGATCTGCATCGAGCCAGTCCAGGCGCAGGTCGATCATGGGCCAATCCAGTTCTCCATAGACTAATAGTCCGGCGGAATGGACGGGGCCTTCTTCCCCTCCAGCCTCCTGTCCGGCCAGCATCGCCTGCATCAGCCGCTCGGCCAACGAACCCTGTGCGCTCTCGAAAGCCGACAGCATGACGGCGGGCACGTCCAGCGACGCCAGCATGTTGCCCGCGCAAGCTGCGTGTTCGCCCGCTGCGCTGGCCAATGTTCCGAGGGCGCTTTCACCCGTAAAAATCGCCGGCGGGTGAGTGGCGTTGATGGCCATCAGTTGGCGGTAGGCGATGAAAGGGCGCTGTTGCAACGCTTCGAGCGCTTGCTCAGGAGTATTTCCAGCAGCCAGTAAGTCCAGGACCATAGGTCCCAGGCCCGGATCGGTAATGTTTTGACTGACTGCGGCACCCACACCTGGCCGGGCGCGAATGCAGCGTGACGCGACGGCAGGGGAAGAGGAAGCGACGGCTGCGCCGAATTGGCCCGTAGCGGGGCAGCGCGCAATGATCGAGAAAGTCATGGTCAGCGCCTGGTAGGGGTTAATCCGGAATGACGGCAGTAGCGTCGATTTCCACCAGCCATTCCGGGCGGGCCAGGGCGGAGACCACGATCCCCGTGGATACCGGAAAGACGCCTTTGAGCCAGCGTCCGACAACACGATATACCGCTTCCCGATAGCGAGGGTCAATGAGGTAGATGGTGATCTTGCACACGTGTTCGAGTTCGCCGCCGGCTTCTTTGAGCAGCATGGCGATGTTTGCCATTGCTTGCTCCGCCTGGCCTGCGGCATCGCCGATGCATACGCTTTCCGAGGTTTCCAGGTTCTGCCCTATCTGGCCGCGCAGGAAGACCGTGCTGCCGCGTGCGACCACGGCCTGGCAGAGGTCGTTGTCCAGATTCTGTTCGGGATAGGTGGCCTTGGTATTAAAGCTGCGTATGCGGGTGTGTTTCATGGTCGTCCACCGTGAGTGAATGCGTGCGATGCGCGTTGTGAGG
The DNA here is from genome assembly GCF_054780995.1 of Bordetella tumbae. Classification (NCBI taxonomy): domain Bacteria; kingdom Pseudomonadati; phylum Pseudomonadota; class Betaproteobacteria; order Burkholderiales; family Alcaligenaceae; genus Bordetella; species Bordetella tumbae. Next base: position 301,051 of record NZ_BAAGVG010000002.1, on the reverse strand, counting down.
CTGGTGTGCCGCTGAGGCGAGGCCCTTCATAGTCAGCTCAGGAGTGGATCACGCCAATTTGTTTTTTCCGGTGGGTGGTCTCGGAATTTCCGACCGTGAACGCGGCGGGCCAGCCGAAGGCCGCGTCAGGAAAGGCGAGTCATTCCTAAGGAAATCGCGAATTGGCCCGGTGGGCGGCGGCTCTCATACTTGTTTGCGTCTGAGGGGAAGCCACCTGATCACAAGAGGAATTTAATGATTCAAGAACACACAATGCCGGGATTTCGCTATGACGGTGCAGGGAGTATGACCCGTATTGGATTGATTTACATCGCCTCTAGCGTGGTCATGGAAGAAGAAATGTGGGCCATGTCTGCACCTGGGGTTTCTACCCATACCGCCAGAATCAAATTGCCGAAGGTCACGGTGCAGGGCATTGAGGAAATGATGAGCGCGCCGGAATTGGAGCAAGCCGCTCGCCTGGTAGGGTCTGCACCTATTGATGTGCTGCTATTCGGCGGAACCAGTGCGTCTTTCCTGCATGGCACAGCTTATGACCATGCGCTGATCGAAAAACTGCGTCAATGGGTACCGGGGATTCAGGTCACGACAGCCTCTACGGCAACACTGGCGGCGCTGAAAAAGGTCAAGGCCGGCAAAGTGGCGCTGGCGACTCCGTATCTGCCGGAGATTCACGAGCGCGCTATCCGATTTCTCTCGGAAAATGGCCACGAGGTGGTGAAGAGCTCCTATCTAGGCATTTCCGATGATCACGCGCTGGCCGAAGTGCCTCTGGAAAAAGTGTATGAGCATGTGTTGTCGGTCGATCATCCCGATGCTTCCGCAATTTTCGTCTCGTGCACCAATTTCAGAACGGTAGGCGCCATCGAGGCACTGGAGCAACGCTTGGGAAAACCGGTGATTTCTGCGATCCAGGCTTCGTTCTGGCATTGCCTGGCATTGATGAATGCTGCTGGCGCGAAGCCCGGTTATGGCGAGTTGTTTACTGACAGCCTCGCCCAAGAAAACAGGAACTGAGCGAGGCTTGCCCCTCATTCTGTTTGAGGGCTGATTGATCATCCAACGTCAATAACGCAAGGGGAAGTCAAGATGCGTAGAGGTCAAGTTTTCTTTTCAATGGCAGCAATCGTCGCGGCATGGTCGGTAGGGGCAATGTCGCCAGTGTCAGCGGAAAAACTGGTGCTGGGCAATGAGGGTAGTTATCCGCCGTTCAGCATGGTCGCTGCTTCCGGCCAGCTCACCGGGTTCGAGCCCGATCTTGCACGGGAAATGTGTAAACGCATGAATGTGCAGTGTGAAATCGTCGTGATGGATTTCAAGGGGTTGATTCCCGCGTTGTTGCAGAAAAAGCTGGATGCGGTGGCGACACAGACCAAGCCACTGCCCGAGCGCAAAGCCAAAGTGCTGTTCGGCAGGCCCGTGCTGTTCAATCCGGACTCTTATGTGGTCCCCGCGGACAAGGACTATGCGTTTACGAAAGAGGGACTGAAAGGCGTGCGTATCGGGTTGCAGCGTGGGTCTGCACAGGCCAAGTATGTGACTGAAACCTTCGGGGATGCGGTGCAGGTCGTGTTCTACGACAATCCAGATCAGATCCGCCTGGATCTCGCCAGCGGCCGCCTGGATATGAGCTTGGGGCCAAAGATCAGCTGGACGAATGAATTCTTGTCCAAGCCCGCCGGGAAAAACTGGAAATTCGCTGGTGGCGATTTATGGACAGGGGGCGGCGAGGCCGGTTCCAGTTGGATCGCACGCAAGGATAGCCAGGCTTTGCTCGACAGGATGAACCAGTCTATCGACAGCATTATTCGCGATTGCACGTTCACGAAACTGCGCAAGCAGTACATGGAAGTGGAGCTGTTGCCGGAAGAGGCGGCCTGCCGGTAGGTGCCATAGATGCAGACCATCACATGCGCCAGCGTGCGATGGTCCCGGCAGGTTTTAGGGCCTGTACGGCTCAAGGTCTCCATGTTCACAAGGATACTCCCATGCCATTGTTGGGATTTGTGCAACAAATGGGTATTGGTGCGCTGATGACCATTCAGGTCGCGGTGTGCGCCTATTTGCTTGCGCTCGCCATCGGAATACTGTTTGCGCTGGCGACGCTGAAGCCCAAGAATTTGATGAGAATCGTCTGGGTGCCGTATGTCTCGGTTTTCACGGGCGTTCCGTCGTTGCTGATTGCCTTTCTTTTCTTTTACGCCGGGTCAGGCATGCTGAACCAACTGGGTGCGTTGGTCGGGATGGACCTACAGATCGAAATCACGCCCTTTATGGCGGCGGTCACGGCATTGGGCATGGTGTACGGCGCCTATTTGACCGACCTGATTCGCAGCGCCATCCAGAATGTGCCGCGAGGGCAGTTCGAGGCCTCGGACGTGTTGCTGGTGCCGCGGCCGGTGACCTGGGTCAAAGTCATTTTGCCGCAGGTATTGCGCCTGGCGCTGCCAGGGATGACCAATATGTGGATCGTGGTGTTGAAGGACACCGCATTGGTCTCGTTGATCGGGCTTAAAGAGATCATGGCCTATGCGAAACTGGCGTCGGGCGTGACGAAAGAGCCGTTTGTCTATTATCTGTTGGCGTCGGTCTTTTTTCTGGGCATGACCTGGTTGACCTACTTTGTGGCCAGGCGGGTAGAAAAATGGACGGAATGCGGCTTTCGGCCCGTGGTGACCAAAGGACGCGCTCATGCACTTTGATGTCGAAATCGCGTGGGAGAGCCTGCCCGCTTTGTTGAACGGCCTGGGAACGACATTGACTGTGTTGATCCCGGTGCTGATTCTGGGTCTGCTGTTTGCATTGCCTGTCGCGCTGGCGCGTCTGCAACCCGGACCCAGATCGACTGTTGCCGCCATGTATATCGGGTTTTTTCGTGGTGTGCCGAGTCTGGTCTTGCTATACCTGATCTATAGCGGGCTGCCTCAACTGACAATCGTGCGCGATACCTTTTTATGGCAGTTTTTCTCGAATGCCTATGTCTGTGCCTGGTTGGGGCTGGCGTTGACGCATTCGGGATTCATGGCGGAGATCATCCGGGGAGGGCTGGCAGCGATCCCGGCAGGGACCGTTGAGGCGGCGGCCACGCTCGGGCTGACTCCCCGGCAGATTTTGTTTCGACTGCGTCTGCCGATGGCTGCGCGCTACGTGCTCAAGGCGTATCAGAACGAACTGCTCATCATGGTCAAGAGCACGGCGGCGGTGAGCGCGATTACGCTGGTGGATCTGACATCCGCAGCCAATACGGTGTTCGATTACACCTACGATCCGTTTACGCCATTGATGACGGCGGCAGCGATTTATTGGTGTCTCATCAACATGCTGCGTTTCGGTTTTGCCACGGCGGATAGGAAGCTTAACCGTCATCTAGTCAAGTCCTGAGCCCGAAAGGGAGCGTCGAGCGGTCACGTCCGTCGTCTTGGCGACACGATGCGCCGAGGAATGGGATTTTTCTTCACTACTTCTGTCTAGGCACATTGACATGCAAGCTGGAATGAATACTTCCGTGCGGATTGAGGCTATCAATCCGAGGGTACCGAGCACACCTGCTGATGCGCAGGCTGCGATATCCATCAAAGATCTGAATAAGTTCTATGGGTCGTTCCAAGCGCTGCGTCAGATTAATTTGGAGATTGCCAACGGCGAAATTGTCGTGTTGTGCGGGCCGTCGGGCTCTGGGAAATCTACGCTCATTCGCTGCGTCAATCATCTGGAGCCGCATGACTCCGGCCAGATTCACGTCAACGGGGCGAGACTGACGCCGCGGACGGCGGATATCGAACATGTCCGTCGTCAACTGGGGATGGTCTTCCAGAGTTTTAATCTCTTTCCGCACATGACGGTGTTGGAAAATTGTACGTTTGCACTCAGATTGGCATTGAAGATGCCGGTGAAGGACGCGGAGTCAGTCGCCTGCGGCTACCTGGAGCAGGTCAACGTACTCGAACAAGCAGACAAGTATCCGATTCAATTGTCAGGGGGACAGCAGCAGCGCGTGGCAATCGCGAGGGCGCTTTGCCTGAAGCCCCGCATCATGCTTTTCGATGAGCCGACCTCCGCGTTGGATCCGGAGTCTGTTGGATCGGTCTTGCGCATTATGGAAGATCTGGCTGCGACGGGGATCACCATGGTATGCGTGACGCACGAGATGGGTTTTGCTCGACGCGTGGCGGATCGCTGTGTATTCATGGAGCGGGGAGAAATCATTGAGCAGGCCGAGTCGGAATGCTTTTTCAGGACGCCCCGAAGCGAACGATTGAAACACTTTCTCGACCAGGTGCTGTGAGCCAGGCCGGCACCAGGGGCGTCAGGAAAGGTGAGCCATTGCTAAGGAAAAGGCGAATTGGCCCACTAGCGTGTCTCTCGCATTATTGGTGCTGCTCCACTCGGAAATTCTGGCGCATCTATACACACTACAAGGGGTATGCAATGATTCAAAAAATCTTGACGGCTGGGGTTTTATCCAGCGTATTGTTTGCGGGCGCCGTACAGGCCGAGGATGCATTGGTGATCAGCACCTGGGGCGGCAGCTTTCGGGATCTGATAGACGAGAACATCGGCAAGGAGTTCACTCGCCAGACAGGTGTGCCGGTCAAATACATCACCGGCGGTACGATAGACCGGCTGAATAAAGCCAAGTTGGCCACTACCCCCGAGAGCGATCTGACGTTTACAACATCCCATATCGGCTGGCTATACGTCAATGGAGGGTTGTTTGAACAGCTGGACACAAGCAAGCTGACGAATTATTCGCATTTGGTCGACCGCGCCAAAATCAGTCCGTATCACATCGGCAGTTGGGCTTACGTATACACCATTGGTTATCGCCCTGATCTGGTGCCGTCGAGCATCACGTTCAATAGTTGGAATGACCTTTGGAATCCGGAACTAAAGGGGAAAATTGCTTCGCCTGATTTCGATCCCAGCCACATTATCGATATTGCTGCGATTCTGTCCAGCGGCGATGCCAGCACCTGGGAAAAGGGTCAGGACAAACTCAAGGCACTAAAACCTAATTTCAAGGCTTTTTACACCAACGATGCCAATAGCCAGCAGTTGATCTCCACCGGTGAAACGCCTGTGCAGATCCTGTTGTCGATGAATGCCTATCACATGGTAGGTCAAGGCGTACCTATCAAGGTAGTCATGCCCAAAGAGGGAGCGGTTCTGGGCGTGGATTCCATGGGCATCATGAAGGGGTCGAAAAAGGTCGACTTGGCCTACAAATTCATGGACATCGCGCTGTCGCCCGACGTGCAAGCCAAGATCGTGGCCTATAAAAAGGCCAGCCCTGTGGTGGATAACGCCAAGGTTTCATCCGAAGACGCGGCGTTGCCTGGCGTATTCACGACTAAAGAGCAGTGGGCAACTCAGGCCATCGTGATTGACGACAAATTGCGCGCCGAGAAAACGGCCGAATGGCGCAAGTGGTTTACCGAAAACATCATGAACTGATGGTGTCAGCGCATGAGATGATGCCCCGGCCGCCCAGTCGCCGGGGTATCTGCGTTCCGATATAGGACAACGTAGACGGAAGATCATTCGAGTTATGGACACACGTTCCGGACTAAGAGCATGGCTGGTGTCTCCGGCGGTTTTGGTGGCGTTTTGCATCTGCGTGGCGTTGGTGACGGTATTTCAGTACAGCCTGCGCACGTACGTGCCGGGCTCGCTGGATGTCGGTGGGCTGACGCTGGCCAATTTCACTGGGTTGAACAAACCGATTTATTTGGACGCCTTCTGGAATACGCTGCTGTTAAGTGCAGAGACGACGGTTTTATCGTTGCTGGTGGCGTATCCATTGGCTTATGCAATGGTCAGAGTGCGCAATCGTGCGCTGAAGTCTTTCATCCTCATTGTCTCGGTCACACCCTTGTTTCTGGGTGAGATCGTGCGCACGTATTCATGGATCATTGTGTTGGGGAACACTGGCTTTATTAATACGATGCTGCGAAAGTTGGGGTTGATTGAATGGCCGCTTGAGCTGATGTTTACGCACTTGGGCGTGCTGGTCGCGCTGGTGCATGTCACGATTCCCATTGTGGTGTTGATGCTGGCCACCGCGATTTCGCATATTGATCGCGATTACGAAAAGGCTGCTCAGAGTCTAGGGGCGGGGCCGATTCGGACTTTCCTGACGGTGACTTTGCCTTTGTCGATGCCGGGCATCCTGGCAAGTGTGACGACGGCGTTTGCATGGACGTTCAGCGCATTCGCCACGCCGCAAATGATAGGCGGCGGGCGCGTACCGACGGTGTCGACGCTGGTGTACCAACTTGGTTTTTCTTCGATGAATTTTCCGCTGGCTGCCAGTCTGAGTGTCGCTGGGCTGGCGTTGACGGCGGTGGCGCTATGGGGGCTTGGTCGAATGACACGACGGCTCAAGGCAGTGGGAGGTCATTAACCATGAAGATTCGAAGTTCTTTGCCGTTGCCGTTGCGCGTGGCGGCCCCGGCGCTTGTATGTCTGATACTGGCTTTTGTTTTATTGCCAGTGGTGGTGGTGACGATGGCGTCGTTCAACGACAAGGCGCTATTGACGTTTCCTCCGCAGACGTGGTCGTGGCGATGGTTCATCCGGGTATTTACGTACGCAGACTTTCAACACGGATTTCGTGCCAGCCTGATAGTCATGTTCTGGTCGTCACTGATTGCTTTGGTGATTGGAACCGGATTGGCGATTGCAGTGAAACGGATGGCGTTTCCGGGGAAAGATACCCTGCAAGCGATCTTGCTTTCGCCTTTGGTGATCCCTCACTTTACTCTCGGGTTGGGCCTGCTGATTCTGGTGGCGCAGTTCAGGGTGGATCGCGGCTATGCATTGGTGATCTTGTGCCATGTGATGCTGGTGCTGCCTTTTGTATTGCGTAGCGTTTACGTCTCGATGGAGAATCTGGATGAACGCCTGGAGCAGGCGGCGGCGAGTTTGGGGGCGTCGCCGCTCAAGGTGCTGTTGACGGTGACGATCCCCTTGCTGGCGCCCGGATTGTTTGGCGGCTGGCTGTTTGCCGCCATCATGTCTTTCAGTGAGTTCACGGCATCGCTGTTTGTGACGACGCAAAACACACAGACGCTCCCTGTGGCGATGTACAACTATGTGCGCGAGTTCGCAGACCCGACATTGGCCGCGTTATCGGTGGTCTACATTGCGGTGACTGCCAGTTTGCTGGCGTTTGCCAATTATTTTCTGGGCCTCGGCCGGGTGTTGAATATCGAGGACAATCAGTAGGGCAACATTCGAGAAAAAAGGAGGCGGAAGTTTCGCCTCCTTTTGGCCGCAGTTCATTCCGCAGTTCAGTAACCGCGTAATGGGTCGATCTGATTGTTGGGTTGTTCGCCTCTGGAGACCCTGAGGATATTTTCTGCGATCTGCGCGGCAGCAGATGAGGGAATGGCGACGGACGCGAGGTGCGGTGTGATCAGCACATTGTCCATGCGCCATAATGGGTGGTCCGCAGGCAGTGGTTCACGTGTAAAAACATCTAGCGTAGCCGCGCCAAGATGACCATTGTTCAGCAGGTCGGTCATTGCATCCTGATCGATCAGGGCGCCCCGAGCGACGTTGATCAGGGCGGCGCCTCTGGGAAGCCTCGTGAGTTTTTCGCGGCTGAGCAGGCCCTGCGTCTGCGGCGTCAGCGGCAACATGACGACCAGGATATCGGCCTGGGATAGAACCGTGTCGAGTGTTTCCAGGCCAGCAAAACACTGGATGCCGGCAAGCTGCCGAGGCTGTCTGGACCAGCCTAGCACCGTCAGCCCCTGGCGTTGCAGCTCATTGGCGGCATAGGCGCCCAACTCGCCCAGGCCCAGGACGGCGACGCGGATGTCTTCGGCAGACCGAGGGTGGCGATAGGCCCATTCGCCACGCCGCTGTGCTTGCTCAAAGTGAGGGATATCCCTGGCATAGCGTAGCGTGGCAAAGAGTACATAGCCCGCCATCATGCGAGCCATGTGAGGATCGGTGAGCCGCGTAATGGGTACACCAGCGGGTAAATCCCCGCGGCCGACGAGCGAGTCTACGCCTGCGCCCAGATTGATGATCAGACGCAGGCTGCTCATCTCGTCGAAAAAGCCCTCCGGCGGCTTCCACGCTAACGAGAAATGTACACGGGTCGGGTCGGTGATTTCACTGGCCTGCAGAATGCGCAGCGTGGGAAGTTGTGCCTGAAGGGCATTTTTCCAAACGATGAAGTCATCGAATTCACTGTAGAAAACAAGATCCCCCGACGGCATGGTCGCGGGGGCGAGGGGGGAGCGCTGGGGCATGATAATTGTCCTTCAGGCTGGGCGCTGGATGAGGCGCGCCATGGCTTCGAGAGCGAGTTCGTAGCCTTCGCCGCCGAGGCCGGCGATGACGCCATCGGCAGCCTTGGAAATATACGAGTGATGGCGAAAACTCTCGCGCCGCCAGATGTTGCTCATGTGGACTTCAATGATGCGGCCGGGAAAGGATAGCAGCGCGTCGAGAATGGGTATCGAGGAATAGGTCAGACCCGCCGCATTGATGATGATGCCTTGCGCCGTGCCGCGCGCTTGCTGGATCCAGTCGACCAATTGCCCTTCATGGTTGGACTGCACAAAGTGCAGCGCCATCTGCAGTGCCGCGGCTTTACGCTCGCATCGCTGCTGCAGGACGGGAAAACTCTCAGAGCCATAAACTTGATTCGTGTCCAGGCCATACAGATTGGCGTTGGGGCCGTTGAGAAACCAGACTGTGGTCTCGGTGGTGTCGGGTGAGGAGGGGGAAATCTGTGCAGGCGTATTCATGGGCTATTCCTCGGGGCCTCGGCATTGGGGGGGCGATGCGGTCATTGTCGTCAAGAGCAGGCGGTAGCTCGAGGCTAGCTGTCACGGGGGATGGTGGCGAGCATGGCAGGCAGGCTCTGAAAGGCCTCGTTCCAACGGCTGGCCTGTGGGCGGTCGGCACGCCAGTCGATCTCGGGAAAGCGAAAATCCAGATAGCCCAGAGCACATCCCAATGTGACTTCGCCGATGGTCGGGACGTCTATCGAGAGTGTGGATGCCTGTGCTTCGATATCGTTCAGGCAAGCGGTAACCTTGACCAGTTGGGCCTCGCGCCAGGCCGTCCATTGCTTTTCAACGGGGCGGGCGGTCAACTCGTAACGGGCCAGCAGGGCTGCATCCAACAAGCCATTGCCCAGTTCCTGGCGCATGAGCGCTGGCCATCGTTGGGAACTCTCATGGGGAAAGAGACGGGTATCGCCGGCCAGGTTAGCCAAGTATTCGCAGATGAGGCGGCTGTCATATAGTGACTGTCCATGGTCCAAGATCAATGTGGGAACCTTGGCCAAGGGGTTGTGCGTGGCAATGCGCGCATCGCGTTTGATGGGGTTGGCCGCGCTGTCGAGAAATTGGATTTGATCAGTCAGGCCCGTGAGGTGTGCGCAGACCATGACCTTGCGTACAAAGGGGGACGTGGGGGCATATAGGAGTTGCATCATAGGAGGAGCGCTCCAATCTGGCGGTGGTCTTGTCGAGGTGATGGTTGCAGGACAGAGACGAGACTATGGGACTAACACGACTTTGCCGAACACGTCGCCGTTTTCGAGCAGCTCATGCGAGCGGGCAGCCTCGGACAGCGGCAGGCTGGCGTGCACGCGTGGGAGGATTCGATGGTCAGCGATCAAGGGCAGGACCCGTTGGGCAATGATTCTGGCCATACGGGCTTTCTCGTCTGCGCTCTGAGGGCGCATGGTTGACGAATGCAGGCTTAATTGCTTTTGCATCAATGTGAGCAATTCGATTTGCACCGAGGAGCCTTGTAGAAACGACAGGCTGACATGGTGTCCGCCAAAAGCCAAGGTTTGTAGATTGCGCCGCACATAATCGCCGCCAACGACATCGAGCACCACATCGACGCCGCGCCTTTGGGTATGATCCAGGCAGGCTGCGACAAAGTCCGTGTCGCGGTAGCAGATGGTGTGGTCTGCACCGATCTTGTGCAGGGCAGGGGCGCGGTCGCTACGGCCCACGGTCGCAATGATCTTGGCGCCAGCTGCGCGGGCCATGCTGATGGCCAGGGTGCCGATGCCGCCGGCAGCGCCATGGATCAGTACGGTTTGGCCCATGGTCAATTGGCCGAGTTCGAACAGGTTGTGCCAGACGGTGAACAGGCCCTCTGGTAGTGCGCCGGCAGAAATATCGTCCAGGTTGTCGGGAACGGGCAGCGAATGGTCTACGCGCGCGACGCACCACGGCGCATACCCACCACCTGGCAGCAAGCTCATCAGCCGTTTACCGAGCAGATGTTGCGGGACGCCAGGCCCGCAGGCGATGACTTCGCCGCAGGCTTCCAGACCCAAGACGTCGGTGATACCCGGGGCGGGCTTGGAAAATCCCTGGCGCTGCATGATGTCGGGTCGATTGACTCCTGCTGCGAGTACGCGCAGCAGGACTTCGCCAGCAGCCGGCGTTGGCACGGGCCGTTCTGCCAGGGTGAGAACGCTGGCGTCTCCCGGCTCGCGGGCAACAACGGCGTGCATGGTGGTGGGAGGATTTTTCATGGCTTATCGCCCTGCTTGAAAGACACTGATGCCGTCGCTCGGCAGAGCGAGCCCGGCAACTGCGCCGATGGGCCATTGATGCATCGCGTCCAGGCCGGCGCTACGCACCATGACACGTTGACGACCCGCGACCGGCAGATCCACATCGAAGTAGGAGTCGATGTGATCCCCTTGGAAAACGTGGTTGACCACGGTGCCGCTGAGGACGGAGTCCGAGTGCAGGTTTTCCAGGCGGATCTGTTCTGGCCTGACATAAATATCCAGGCGTCCCCCTTCGTGCGACCCGCCGACCAGACGTTCCCGGCATACGCGCAGCAGCTTCGCACCCAGGCGCAGTTGCAGACCGCCAGCGTCTGAGCCATGGTAGTAAGCCGGCAGGATATTGACGTCACCCAGGAACGAGGCGACGAACGGATCCTGGGGATGGCGATAGAGCGTATCAGGCGCGGCGATTTGCCGGATGACGCCGCCGGACATGACGGCGATACGATCCGACATGCTCAGTGCCTCGCCCTGATCGTGCGTCACAAAGACGGTCGTGACGCCTAGTTTGCGTTGGATTTCTCGGATCTCGACTTGCATGGCGCCGCGCAGGCTTTTGTCCAAGGCGGAGAAAGGCTCGTCGAGCAGCAGTACCCTGGGATGAATGACCAGCGCGCGCGCGAGCGCGACACGCTGTTGTTGGCCTCCTGACAGCTCGCGCGGCTTGCGTTGACCCAGGCCATCCAGTTTGACCAGGGCCATGACCTCTTGTACGCGCTGGGTGATTTCCCCGGACGGAACGCGGCGCATGCGCAGGCCATAGCCGATGTTGCGCTCTACGGTCATATGCGGAAAGAGTGCATAGTTCTGAAAGACGATGCCGATTTCGCGGTTGTGCGGCGGTTGGTCGGTGATGACTTTGCCATCAATGAGAATCTCGCCATTATCGACGGGGACAAAGCCGGCAATGATGTTAAGCAAGGTGGTTTTGCCGCAGCCAGAGGGGCCCAGCAACGTCAAAAATTCGCCATGCCGGATCTTGAGCGAGATGTCATGCAGAACGGTCTGTTCGCGATATTTTTTCACCACGCCCTCTAGGCTGACAGCAATGGGCGACTCCTGGGATAAGGGACTGTTCTGCATGTGCAATCTGGCTCTCAAGGAAACGTTGCTTCGCCCCAGGCGGTCTCCTTCCGCTCGCGGATGAGATCTGCCGCCGGGACGATCAATGATCAGTGGCTGTGTTGCAGAATACGGGAAAAGCCCGGCGGGAATGCTTTGGGGATACTGATGCGGTTCATCGGAAAAACGAAACGTCTCCCAGGCCCGGTGATATCTGTCTGACGCCATTCGGCTATGACACGGCTGTGCAGCGAATGGTGCATGCGCATTGGCGCGAGGGGTATTTGCTTTTTCCTAAGCCCAGCGTCCGAAAAACGAAGTTATCAAAAAGCGGAAGTTTGATCACACTGCATTCCACCCGTGATCGAGTCTTTTTGTGCGACTTGAGTCATTGCCCGCGTTTTTCGTGTTGGGTTCGAGAGAGAGCTCTCGGTTCTATTTAGGAAATAAACAAATGTCAGTTGAAAAAATCAATACGCTGGTGATTGGAGCCGGTCAGGCTGGCGTCGCGATGAGCGAGCATCTCGGTTTATTGGGTATCCCTCACATTGTGCTGGAGCGCAAGCGTATTGCTGAGCGCTGGCGTTCAGAACGCTGGGATTCGTTGGTGGCCAACGGACCGGCCTGGCACGATCGTTTCCCGAGTTTGCAGTTCGACGATGTTGGCCCCGAGGTGTTTCCGCCCAAAGAGCGTATGGCACAGTATTTTGAAGACTACGCAAAAATGATCAAGGCGCCGATTCGCACCGGCGTAGAGGTGAAACACGTCAAGCGTAATGATGGTCGTCCGGGGTTTACGGTGACTACGACGGATGGCGTGATCGATGCGATGCATGTGGTCGTTGCGACGGGGCCGTTTCAGGTGCCGAGCTACCCCAGAATTATTCCTGACGGTACGGGTATTCAGCAACTTCATTCCTCGGCGTACAAGAACCCGGGGCAGTTAGAGGACGGCGCGGTCTTGGTGGTTGGCGCAGGCGCCTCTGGCTCTCAGATCGCGGAAGAGCTGCGCCAGGCAGGAAAAACGGTTTATCTGTCGGTCGGCGAGCATTATCGTCCTCCGCGGTCCTATCGTCAGCGTGACTATGTATGGTGGCTGGCCGCGCTAGGGATGTGGGATGAGGTGAAAACCAAGCCGAAACGAACCCATGTGGCTTTTGCGGTCAGTGGCTATGAGGGAGGGAAAACCGTTGATTTCCGTCGGCTGGCACAGATGGGTATCACTCTGGTCGGCATTACCAAAGGCTATGAGAATGGCATCGTGAGCTTTGAAGAAGGCCTGGGACGCAACATTGCACAAGGCGATGAGGATTATTTTGAAGTGTTGCGAGAGGCCGATGCGTTTATCGAACGCAATGGCCTGGATCTGCCTCCGGAGCCGGAGGCCTGGAAACTGTTGGAAGATCCAGAGTGCCTGAAGAACCCGTTGCTTGAATTGAACCTGGCTGAGGCGGGCATCAAGACCGTGCTTTGGGCGACGGGGTTCAAGTTTGATTTCAGTTGGCTGGAGGTCGATGCGTTTAATGACAAGGGCGAGCCTTTGCATAAGCGTGGCATCTCGGCAGAGACGGGTATTTACTTTTTGGGTTTGCCGAATCTCACCAACCGGTCTTCATCATTTATCTGGGGGGTTTGGCATGATGCCAAGTTTATTGCTGACCACATTTCGGTGCGTATGGAATATCTGGCGTATACAAAAGAGTAGGTTGGCTTGATCTGTAGGTTAAATAATCAGGGCTCCAAGTCGTGTGATTGGAGCCCTGATGGCGTGCGGCTTTGTCAACGCTAACCGTACATTCGCACGGCTTACGAGGATGCGAAGCCGCAGGAATTGCCCGTGTAAACCAAGGTTAAATCAGGCAAGTCTCAATCAGCCGTGATATTTGCGTCTTTAATGACCTTGGCCCATTTCGTGAATTCCCCATTCAGAAATTGACCAAATTGCTCGGATGTGCCGCCAACCGGCTCGACGCTTTGTGCTGCAAAGATTTTGCGTACGTCTTCTTCTTTCAGGATGGCATTCAATGTTGTGTTGAGTTTCTCGACAATCTCAACGGGTGTGCCAGAGCGCACGACCAGACCGTACCAAGCTGTCATGGCATAGCCCGGGACGCCTGCCTGTGCAACGGTGGGAACACCAGGCGCATAGGGCGAGGGTTCGGCGCTGGTGACCGCCAATGCACGCATCTTGCCCGACGTGACGTAGGGCATGAGGTTGGGCGTGTTATCGAACATGATGTCGACTTGGCCGCCCAACAGGTCGGTGGCCATCGGCGCACCGCCTTTATAGGGGATATGCACGAGATCTACTTTCGCCATGGATTTCAGCATTTCCATGGACAGGTGAGGTGACGAGCCGACGCCGGACGAGGCGTAGCTGAGCTTGCCTGGATGTTTGCGCACATAGTCCAGCACCTCTGCCAACGATTTGTACGGCGATGCGCTGTTGACGACGAGCAGGTTCGGCGTCTGGCCCAGGAAAATCAACGGCGTGAAATCACGGGCGGTATCGTAAGGCAGATTGCTACGCAGCGCGGGGTTGGTGCCATAGGCAAAGGAGACGACCAGAATGGTGTAGCCGTCCGCAGGCGATCGTGCTGCATTCGTGGTGCCTAGTTGAGAACCTGCGCCAGGTTGGTTTTCAACAAGCACGGGCTGCCCCATGGCGTCCGACATTTTCTTGGCGAGCAAACGGCCCACGGTATCGTTGAACCCGCCCGGCGGTTGCGGAACGATCATGCGGATGGGCTTGTCGGGGTAGGCTGCATGGGCGGCAGGGGCGGCACATATGCCAAGCAATGCAGCGGCCAGTCCCGTGGTTTGTGCGAGTTTGCGCGCGAATCCGGTTGCGCGTCCGACGAATGAATAAGGCATGTTGTCTCCTGAAAAATAGAGCCGGTCCGTGCGCATCTAGCGTGGCACTTGAGAAGTGGACGAGCCGGCGTTGTGTTTAATAAGCCGGGGCGGCAGCCTGCTTGGCTCGAGCCTGGTCCAATTGGGCGAATAATTGTTGTTGCGCGATAGCGAGCAGACGGCCGTCATTGGAGACGGTCAGCATCTCGAATTTTTTGTCCGCCATGTACACGGCGTATTCGATAGGCGAGCAGTGCATGACAGCGAATTTGCCGGCCTGTTGTGCGCGCGTGCGGATATCTTCGATGACGGCCAATACCTCGGGCGTGCTTTGGTCATCGACGGGATCAAAGCCCAGCGACAGGCTCAGATCGGCAGGGCCGATATAGACGCCGTTCAAACCCGGTACGGCCAGAATGCCGTCCAGGTTTTCCAGTGCCTGTCTGGTTTCGATCATGGCGATGGTCAGCACGTTGTCGTTCGCGCCTTTCCAGTAGTCCGCTCCCGCATACAAGGGCGCGCGCGTGGGTCCGAAACTGCGGGCGCCCACCGGGGCGTACCGGCAATAGCTGACGAATTCCTGGCATTGCTCGGGCGTGTTTACCATGGGGCAGATGATGCCGTAGGCGCCCGCGTCGAGGATCTTCATGATGATGCCGGGCTCCAGCCACGGTACGCGCACGATAGGGGTGACGTTGGTAGTGGAGATGGCGCGCAACATCTGCACCGTGGTTTCGTAATCCGACAATCCATGCTGCATATCGATGGTCAGGCTGTCCCAAGGCTGATGAGCCATGGCTTCGGCGACAGCGACGCTGCCTAGTGTCAGCCAGCCATTGAGGGCTGGTACGCCCGTTTTCAATCGGGCGATCAGTGGATTGGTGCGCATGTGATTGTCTCGTGGGAAGGAAAGTTTTATGATAACAATTAAACCATTAAAGAATTAAACCATAAGACGAAAAGGATACGAGTATGGGTTTACCCCAACCCCCCAAAGATTCACGCCGCGTGGGTTTTATTGGTGTGGGCCTGATGGGCCACGGTCTGGCAAAGCACGCGCTGGCACACGGGTATCTGGTGTCGTTGTTGCTGCGCAGTCCGGCGGCGCGCGAGCGCAATACTGACCTGTTGGAGGCCGGGGCGACCGTGCTGGATACCGCGGGCAGTGTGGCTGCGCAATGTGATGTCGTGATCATTTGCGTCACGGGGTCGCCGCAGGTGGAAGAAGTCATATTCGGCCCGTCTGGCTTGCTGTCGCAGGTGCGTCCCGGCACGGTGGTGGTGGACTGCTCGACCTCATTGCCAGAATCCTCCCGGCGTATCGCTGCGGCTCTAGAGACCGCAGGGGCGCATTTTCTGGATGCCGCGCTGACGGGGACGCCGAAGGAAGCCGAAGAAGGGCAAGTGAACCTGTTGGCAGGCGGGGACCCCGCGGTGTTGGATCAGGTGCGCGATGTGTTGTCGTCGTTTTCGCGCCAGATATACGAGTGTGGCGGTGTAGGTGCAGGCCACAGTGTGAAGCTGTTGCATCAGTTTGTGGTGTTGAGCAACGCGGCAGTGTTGGCGGAGGCGTTTTCTTGCGCGCAAAAGACGGGCGTGAATCTGCAGACGCTATGTGGTGTGATTGGCTCTGGCGGCGCGAATAGTACGGCGTTTCAGCGCTTGAGCGCATTCGTGGCCGAAGGCAATGATCAGCTATTCCGCTTTTCCTTGGCAAACGCGTTAAAGGACATGCAGTACTACACGCGTATGGCGAGCGATGCGCAGGTGGTGTCCGCTGTGGCGGGCGTGGTGCATAACAGCTATGCCGTGGCCAACAATGTGGGGCTGGGCGAGCGGTATGTGCCGCATCTGATTCAAAGTCTGAATAAAATGAACGGCAATAAATCTGCTTAAAACCCTGAAACCTAGGTAATCCATGACCCTACGCGAGCCCGGCATCGGCACTGAACTGAGCAAAGGCAGCACGCTGACCGACAAGCTCAGCAAGGCGCTGCTGGACGTGATCAACGCGGGCGAATTTCAGCCCGGCGAAAAGCTGCCCACGGGGCAAGAACTGGCGCGCCGATTCGGTGTCAGCTTGACGGTGGTGCGCGAATCGATTTCCACGCTCAAGGCCGACGGCATCGTGGAAACGCGCCAAGGCGCCGGCGCGTTCGTCAGCAAGTCAGCACACATGCGGCCGTTTCGGATTACGCCTTCGGGCGCTTCGGAGGATCAGCCGGCCATTGGTCCAGAGCAGATTTTCGAATTGCGCACTGGCGTGGAGATGCAGGCGGCCGCCTTGGCTGCCGAACGGGGCAGCGATGCACAACTCGCGGCGATTCGCGATGCTTATGCGGCGATGCAGGCCGATATCGAAGCCGGCGGTGATGGGGTGAGTGCGGACATCGTGTTTCACCGCGCGATCGCGGAGGCCGCAGGCAACGCCTTGTTTGGATCGTTCCTCGATTTCCTGGGCGGCTATATCCGGGAAAGCATCAAAGGATCCCGGCAGGATCAGGCATGGGTAGAGCATCAGGATGCGGTCATGCAGGAACATCACGCCATTATGGAAGCGATTTGCCGGCGTGATGGGCAGGCGGCTCGCGATGCCGCCCACGCGCATATGGCCAACTGTCTGCAGCGCTGCCTGCCGTAGCGGGCGGCGCTGGGACGGCCGGTGTCCCCCTTACATCCGCAGGCCTAGCGACAGCATGAAATTACGCGGATCGCCGTAGTAATTGCTGATGCCTGTCGCATCGACCTTGCGGTAGTACACCTTGTCGAACACGTTGTTGACGTTTAACTGCAGGCGCACGTTTTCGTTGAAATCGTAGCTGGCCATCAGGTTGTAGACGGCATAGCCACCCTGGCGGGCTTCGATGCCTCGGCTGGTGGCGTAGGTGCTGCTTTGTGCCTGCACGCCGCCGCCGATGGTCAGGCCGTGCAAGGTACCGGGGAAGCGATAGGTGGTGAACAGACGCAGCAGGTGGCGGGGATCGAGGGTACGAATGGGTTGCCCGATGTTGGTGTCGGACGCATCACGCACATATTTGGTCTGGGTGTTGGTGTAGCCGGCCATGATGTGCCAGTTCGGCGTGATCTCGCCGGTCAGTTCCAGTTCCCAGCCTTGGCTGCGCGTTTTGCCACCTGCGACTTTGCAGTAGCCGTTGGGGTAGTTTGGCAGGCAGGGATTGGCGCTGTTGGCATCGTCCATCGCGCGGCCCGTGTTGTTGATGCGGAATACCGACGCGCTGAAATTCAGGCGGCCATCGAGGAATTCGCCCTTCAAACCGGCCTCGTAGTCTTCGCCGGTGATGGGGTCCAGCAGATTGCCGGTCGCATCGTAGGCGTCTTGCGGCACAAAGATCTCGCTATAGCTGCTGTAGAGACTGAAGTTGTCGTTCAGGTCGTAGATCAGGCCGACATAGGGGGTGATCTCTCGATCGATACTGTAGTTGCTGTCGGAATCGCCAGGGACTTTGTAATCCCACCATGTGGCGCGCGCGCCCAGCAGAACGGTCAAGGGATCCGTGACTGAAATGCGGCCTACGGCATAGGCGGCTTGTTGTTTGACGATGTTATTCGTGGCTTCGTAATAGGAGCCAGCGGTTTCATCGGTTGGTTCGGGGTAGCTGGTATAGGGATCCCAGTCGCGGATGTCGATGTTGCTCAGGGGGCCGAGATTGAAGTAACCGCTCGACCCGGTGGTACGGGTGTAGTTGCTTTCCAGGCCGACGGTCAGGTGATGTTTGCGGCCGAACATTGCCAACGGACCATCGGCCACGAGCGCGAGCGCGTTTTGATCGCTTGCGGAGTCGGGATAGACCGATGTCGTCACGTTATACAAATACGGGTTTGTCGTGCTGGCGCGCGTGATGTAACTCTGCTTGAAACCGCCATCGAAATAACGGAATCGCGTGTTGGCGGCACTGGCTTTGACTTTCCAGTCGTTATCAAAGCGGTGTTCCAGTTCCAGCGAGGCTTGCTGGTTGTAGCGGTTCCAATGATTCCACGCGGCGCCCAGATAGGTGTCTCGCGAGAAATGCAGTGAGCTGCCATCAAAATCCCGAGGCAGTCCCCCCCATGCGCCCGTGGCTTTGAGTTCGGTGTGTTGGAAACTCGCGGTGAGGGTGGTGTTGTCCGTCAAATCGGCTTCGAGCACGCCATAGAACACACGGCGTTTTTCTTCGCGCGCATCCTGGAAAAAATCTTTGTTGTCTAAGACAGCGACGACGCGGCCACGCAGGCTGCCGGATTCATTCAGCGGGCTGGAAATGTCGGCCTCGACGCGGTTGCGATCCCACGAGCCTGTCATGAGTTTGACGCCGGCCTGGAATTCAGGCGTGGGGCGTTTACGGACGAGGTTGACGGTGGCCGATGGGTTACCCGATCCACGTAGAATGCCGGCTGCACCGCGCAGCACCTCGACGCGATCGAGAACGGCCGTATCGGGTTGAATAAAGGTCGAGCCCGATTGGTAGACGTTCAAACCATCGATCTGCAGAGAGTCGATCTGAAAACCGCGCGAGTAGTAGGTGACGCGTTCGCTGTCGGTGTAGTCCACTGTGACGCCCGGCGTATTCTGCATCACGTCGTGCAGGTCCGGCATGTCGCGATCGTCGATGAACTGGCGCGAGATGATGGTGACAGGCTGCGGTGTTTGGCGGATCGATGTCTCGCCTTTGAATACCGAGGTCGTATGGCCGCCATAATTGCCCGAGTTTTCGGTTGACGCCATGGATGAGGCTGTCACGGTCACAGGAGCCAGCGTGACGTCGCCGCTGCTGCGAGGCACGGGTTTTCTTTCAAGCACATAGGCGCCGTTGGCGCTGCGCCGTGCTTGCCAGCTCGATGCAGCGAGCACTCGCCGCAGGCCTTCGTCTACCGTGTAGCGTCCTTGTACGCCCGGCGAGGTCTCGTTTTGCAGCGCATTGGCGTCGAATGTCAGCGCGATGCCGGCCTCGGAGGCAAACTGATTGATCGCGGGCAGCAGCGGGCCCGCTGCAACCTGATAGGTCCGTACGGCGACCGACTCCGCTGCGGGGGCTGCGTGGGTCGCGAGCGGCGCCAGATTGAACGACATGGTCGTGCTCAGCATGAGCAAGAGCCTGGCTTGTGGGAAAACGCGCGTGGATGAGGACGAGAGGGTTGGCTTCGTGGGCAGGTGTCGGAGCGGCATATTGAAACGGACGGTGATCGTCAATGTTCACGGATACCAAGGAGGCCGAATGACGCCGCGATTTCTTGCAAGCCAATTTGTTTCTGGTTGAAACCAGCGGCGCTGGCCCGATGACTTCACGAGGTTCGAAATGTGATTTGTGCGGCGAGCCCCCTCAGGCCCGCGGTTCGATCCAGGTGAGATAACGTGTCAGCCGCCGTACCTGCACGGGATAGCTGTTTTCCAGAGCGGCTAGCGCCAATTCCGGTTTAAACAGGGGAAATACGCCAGAGACTTCCACGTTTGCCAGACTGTCATCCAAGAACAGATAACCGCGCTGGTAAGCCTGGAATCGCTCGACAAATCGCGGCAGGCGCATGTTGGTAGCCACCAGCGAGCCATTGCGCCAAGGCGCAAAATTGCTGGCGGCCAGCGCATCATGCTTCTCGACAGGCCCGGCCTCCAGGTCGCGGTCCTCGAATGTCGCGCGATGACCCGCCCGGATGATCATCGGGGCGTCCGGCGCACCTCTCGGGCTAACGCGCACAGCATGTTCGTTGACCCAGACCTTGCTGTGCGTATCGGTGACGCGGACCATGAATTCGGTGCCTAACGCTTCGACTGTGCCATGGCGGGTCTGCACAATAAAGGGCCGTGATCGGGCGGCGTTGTCGGCATGGGTATTGGTGTAGAGACGGCCGGCGCGCAAGACAATACGACGGACATCGGCAGTGAAATCTACATCTGCCGCACTGTTGGTATCCAGGATGGCCACAGTGCCATCAGTGAGGGGCAGGGGAGCAACCTCGCCGATAGCAGTACGAAAATCAGCCGTCCATCTGGCGCGGTGAGCATCGTCACTCATCCAGAATCCCAGCGGCAACAGCGCACCGCCGGCTGCGGCCCAACTCAGCAGCCGGCGCCGTCCGTGATCGACATTCTGCAGGGTCGGCAACGCGACATGGCCGGGTACCGCGGCGAACTGTTGCTGCACTGCTTGTACTTTTGACCAGGCGTTGCGATTCTCGGGATGACGCGCCATCCAGGCCGACCAGGCCGCACGTGCGGCCTCATCCGCCTGCGACGCTTGCAGGCGGGCAAACCAGCGAGCCGCTTCTTTTATGGCAGTACGTTGTTCGGCAGTGGAGGAAAGTGAGACGGTCATGATCGTGCTCAATCCAAATCCATCACCAGGCAGCAACGTTCCATGGCCCGGGCCATATAGTGACTGACGGTCCGTTCCGAGATGCCCAGGCGCTGCGCGATGGCGGGATACGTGGCGCCCTCGATGACTGATAACAAAAAAGCTTGTTTTACTTTGGCTCCCAGGCCGTTGAGCATGCGGTCGAGCTGGACGAGTTGTTCCTGGATCAATGCTTGTGCTTCAAGCGACGGCTGGTGTTCGACCGGTAATGTCTGCAGAACCTGCAGATAGGCTTGTTCCAACGCACGCCGCCGCCACAGGTCCACGACCAAGCCACGCGCAATCGTGGTCAGGTAGCTGCGTGGCTCTTGTATGCGGTCAGCCAGGCGCGATTGCAATACGCGCACGAACGTGTCGTGCGCGACATCGGCCGCATCATGTTGATCGCCCAATTTGCGGCGCAGCCAACTGTTCAACCACGTATGGTGGCTTTGATAAAGCGTGCCGACGCATTCAGTGGCTGATGGGGGCAACGATCGTGCAGGGACGGCAGGCAAGGGCATCGGGCATGCGCGGTTAAGTTTTGTAATGAGAACGTGTCTTATTAGTGATTATATAGAGGTTCATGGCGCAGGTGGTCGCTCTGTGCCGAGCCATGCAGCACGCCGACTGCGCCGTGCTCTGGACGGCGGCAGCGACGTGAGAGGAAATTGCCGAGTGTGCACTGCATTGGTGCGTCGGCAGACCCAAAAAGTTGAAGGGCGTGTTGCGGCCGGGCGCCGCGTCAGAACTGATAGCTGACGCTCAATCCTGCGCTCCAGTTGCGACCTGGGGCGGGTTCAAAGTAGCGGTCATTACCATCATTGACGATGACTGAACCTACGTAATCGCGGTCGAACAGGTTGTCTACGCGAGCATAGGCGTTCCATTCCCAAGGGCCTTGGCGCCAGAGATAGCCAGTAGAGACCGAGGCTACGAAATAGCCGGGGGCCGTGTCGCTATTGGCGTCATTCACATAGATCTTGCTGAGGTAGCGGCCTTCGATGCCGGCGCGCCAGCCTTCTGCGGGGGCCCAGGCAAGGGCTCCGTACAGCATTTGGCTGGCGATGCCGGGGATCTTGTTGCCAGCGCGAATATCCGAGTCATCGACGCTATCGCGGTAACGCGCGTTGATCCAGGTGTAGGCTAGATCAGCGCGCCAGTTTGAGTCGATGGTGCCGCTCCAACCCAGTTCTGCGCCATCGCGGCGCGTCCGCCCGGCGTTGCGATACGAGGTCCGTCCATTCAGGCTGCCTGCTGAAACGATCTCGTCGCGGGTGTCGATGTGAAAAGCTGCCAGGGATAGGATGCCGTTGCCGAGTTCGGTCTTTATTCCTGCTTCGTAGTTATTGCTCAACGCGGGCTGCAAGCCCAGGTTCAGGCCCGATTCGCCATCAGGGCGATAGGATAGTTCGTTGGTTGTCGGGGTCTCAAAGCCGCGGCCATAGGAAATATAGGCCATGGTTTTCGGCGTGAACTGGTAACGCAGCGCCGCCATGGGCAGCGCCTTGCGATAACGCGTCGAGCCGCTGTCGTCGCCGTTGGCTGCGTTTACGTAATGGTCGTCGGAGTCAAAGTCGATCGTGCTGTAACGAAGTCCGGCATCCAGGGTCCAGTCCGGTGCGAATTGCCACGAGGCCTGCAGATAAGGATCCAGGCTGTCGACGTCGTTGGTTTCGTTGCGACGCAGTGCGCCTTTGACGCCGAGCTCAGTCGGGGCGCTGGCGCTGCCTAGAAAATTTTCATAGCCTTTGCGCCGTTCGCTCAAGGTGTCGTACGACACGCCGCCAATCAGGGTAAAGGGCCGGCCCGCCAGGCTCAGATGCGAGGTCCAGCGCAGATCGGCCCCGGCATATTCGCGCCGCAGATCAATGACACCGCCGGATTGTTGGGGATTGGCTTGGATGATGGCCGGAATGGATTGATATTGCACGGTGTGGCGCTGGCCGTAATACACCATCGCGCGCAATTCGTTGTCCGCGTCCATTTGCCGTTCGTACACCAGGCCGCCCTGGGTTTGCTGGACGGTTTTGCGGGTGTTGTATTGGTCGGCTTGCGGTGCAGCCTGCCGCGGATCGGATTCGTATTGCTCGCGAGTCAAGCCCAAGGGATCCTGAGCCGTCAGGTCGACACTGTTGGCCACGACCGTCAGACGGCTGTCGTCATCGAGTTGGATACCCAGCTTGGCATTGCCCAGGTTCTTGCGTGCGCTGCTGTGATCGCGATAGCCGTCGGTGGTAAAGCGGTTGGCGCTGACCACGTAGTCGAACTGGCCCGTTGCGCCGCTAGCCTTGGCGCCATAGTGATATGTGCCGTAGCTGCCAGCGCCGAAGTTGGCTTGTAGGGCGGGAGGGGCTTTACCCGTTTCGGTCTCGACCAGCAGCACACCACCGGACGCATTGCCATAGAGCGCGGAAAATGGGCCTCGCAGGACTTCGACGTGATCCGCCGATGCGATATCAATGTTGGACGTCTGGCCCTGGCCATCCGGCATGGTGGCCGGGATTCCGTCGACAAAGATCTTTATCCCTCGTACGCCAAAGGTCGAGCGGGCGCCAAAGCCACGTATCGAGAGCTGCAGGTCCTGGGCGTAATTCTGCCGATTCTGAATCTGCAATCCAGGGACGCTGCCCATGCTGTCGGATAGATTGATCTGTAGATTGTCTGCGCGCAATTGAACGCCGTCGACAATGTTGACCGAGGCAGGCGTGTCCAGCACATTGGTGTCATAGCGGGTACTGGTCGTGATGACCGGCTCGAGCGTAGGCGTTTGTGCCAACGCGGCCGAAGCGCTGAACCACAATGTACTGTGGCAGGCTAATCCAAACCATGAGAATCGGTGCGCTGATGGTGAATGAGGCATGTGTGGATGCGTGATGACGCCAGGCACTGCAGCCCAGATATGACACGGCCGTATGTCCAAAAAGGCGAGCATGCGCAAGAGACGTGCCCGGTATTTTTCAGGATGAACGGGATGCGTGAAGGATAGAGTCGAACAGCAACTCTACAGCGAGTCAGGCGATACATAAGACTTGCCAAGCTTCAAATTGTGCCTTTGCATCAAACTCCTTTAGGGGAAAACCATACAACGGGTCTAGTTATTGTGTGTGCGTTGGATGGCTCCGGCGCCATCCAACGTTGCTACTTACTTCGCTTTGACGCTGTTGGGTTACGGCGTTGCGGTCGGGGGCGGGCAGTTGAGATGTCGGCGGCTGGCAGGCTTTCTTCCAGTACGCCGCGTGATACTACCCAGCCTGCTTTGTGATGCCTGCGGAGCATTTCGCGCAAGACCGGTCCCGCACGATCACGCAGCGCGTTGAGCATCTCGCCATGTTCGCGCACGGCTTGGTGCCAACGCGCAGGTTGTTGATTACCTGCGTAACGATAGCGGCGTATACGCGCGCATTCTGCGGTATAGATGCGTGAGAGCACGGGGTTGCGGGCGGCATCGACCATGCGTTGATGGATGGCTTGGTTGATCTGGAAGTAGGACATCAGGTCGCCCGCATCGTGGGCCGCCACCATTTGCATATGCAACGCCTCTATTTCTGCGACCTCGCTGTCGGTGATCAATTCACAGGCGGGTTCGGCGGCCAGGGCTTCGAGCCCGCTCAATACCTCTATCGCGGCTTCGACTTCGAGCAGGGACAGGGCGGTGACCACCGCGCCGCGATTGGGCTCCAGGGTCAGCAGACCCTCGGCCGCGAGGATCTTGAATGCCTCGCGCAACGGGGTGCGGGAAATCCCCTCGAATTGCTCCGACATGACGCGTTCGGACAGGCGTTGTCCGGGGGATAGGGTGCCTGACACGATCAGCTTGCGCAGCTGTGCGGCGACCTGGTCGGTGCGCATTCCATCCCGGCTGGAGGGTTTGGCCGGGGCCAGGGGTTCAGTATCTGGTTTCATCTCGTAATCAGTACTTTTGTGCAAAGTGCATGCAATCAATCAATTTTTAGCCTAATATTCGGCCTGTCATTCAACTGAAATGCCAAGATTACATGCAAAAGTGCATGTAATTCGCGTTTCCTTAGAAGCGCATTGTCGCTTAAGCGTGCTTATTTCACTCCATGGACTATCTGCATCGTTATCACGGCGTCACTCAGCCTATCGAAGTTTGCGTTATCGGAAGCGGTGGCTTCGGACGGAGTTTCCTCGCGCAATCACGGCGTGTGCCGACGATCAGCGCCCGTGTCGCCGTCGACCTGACGTCGGCCATCGCGGCAGACGCCTGGCTTTCGATCGGTGTCGACGCTGCTCAGATCGCGCAGTGTGACACGGCGGAGCAAGCCGTGAAAGCCTGGGAGCAGGGCCTGTTCATTGCCGCGAGCGATGCCGCTGCCGTTGTCGGTTTGCCGTTGCAGGTCATGGTGGAGGCTACCGGTCACCCCGAAGCGGGTGCCCGTCATGCGCGTCTGGCGATCGAGGCGGGTCTGCATGTGGCGTTGGCCTCGAAAGAGGTCGATAGCGTGGTTGGCCCGGGGCTGTCGCGCTTGGCGCGTGCCAAAGGCCGTGTCGTGACGCCGGTCGATGGTGACCAGCCGTCCTTGTTGATCGGCTTGGTGACCTGGGCGCAGGCGATGGGCTTTGAAGTCCTGTCCGCGGGCAAATCCAGCGAATACGACTTCGTTTTCAACGCCGAGGCGAGCCGCATGGACAGCAATGGTGTGTCCGTCGATGTGCCTGGCTTTGGCGATCACTGGGTGATGCCTGGAGGCAAGGCAGTTGAGTGCGTTCAAGCGCGCGCCGCTATTTGCTCGGCATTGCCGCAGCGGGCCGTGCCCGATTTGTGTGAACTGCAGGTCGTGGCAAACAGCACAGGCCTGGGCGTGGATACTGCGGCTTTCCATGCACCTATTGCGCGTCCGAGCGAAGTCCCCGATTTGTTCGCCACAGCGGCCGAGGGCGGATTGTTCCGAGCCAATGGCGTGGTTGATGTATTTCACTGCCTGCGCAAGTCTGACGAGCTGAGTTTTGCCGGCGGCGTGTTCGTCGTGATTCGCTGCGATGACAAGCCAACCTGGGACCTGCTGTTGGGCAAGGGGCATGTCATGAGCCGCGATCAGCAGCGCGCCATGATGTACATTCCCCGTCATTTGCTGGGTCTGGAGGCTTTCAGCAGTGTGTTGGATGCAGCCGTTTACGGGCTGTCGAGCGGCGCTCAGGCGCCTGAACCCCGCTTGGATCTGGTAGCTCGCAGTACGCGAGCGCTGGCTGCCGGCACGGTCTTGACCATGGGCGGCCATCATCACACGATCGACGGCACCACGGCCGAGTTGGTGTCCGCGGCTCCGCTGGCTGCGGGCGTGCCTGCTCCGTTCTATCTCGTTGGCAATCGCAAGCTCGTCCGCGATGTGGCTGCCGGGCAATTGATCTGCTTTGACGATATTGAGATCGATCCGGCGTCGGAGCTGCTGCAGTTGAGGCAACAGCAGGATGCGGCGTTTTTTGCGGCCGCCTAAGCCGCTGCACGCCGCAAGCAGTACGACAAGACTTTGTTTTCATTAATAAATCGCTATACAGGAGACAACATGCGTAGCGCATTTCGTTTTGCTTCTTTGGCTGCCGCCTCGATCGGCGCCTTTGCTGTCACCCTGCCGGCCATAGCGGCCGACTGGAAACCCACGCGTCCCGTAGAGTTCGTCGTGACAGCAGGGCCCGGTGGCGGTACGGATCAGTTTGCTCGCGTGGTGCAGGCGGTGGTGCAAAAGCACAAGCTGATGCCCGTGCCTATCATCGTCACGAATAAAGGCGGCGGTGCCGGCTCGGAAGCTTTAGTCTATTTGCAGTCGTCTGAAGGCGATCCCACTCGCCTGGTGTTCTCGACCAATCTGGCTTATCTGATGCCGATGATCACCAAGGTGGGTTATCAAATTGAAAACATGACGCCGATCGCCATCATGGCGGCCGACGAGTTCCTGCTGTGGTCAAACGCCGACGGCCCCTATCAGGACGTCAAGAGCCTGTTGGACGCCGCGCGCGCCAAGCCGGGTTCGATCAAGGTGGGCGGTGCACAGTCCAAGGACACGGATCACATCTTGACCCGTCAGATCGAAATGACGACTGACGTCAAGGTTACGTACGTGCCGTTCAAGTCCGGCGGTGAAGTCGCCGCGCAATTGTCGGGCGGCCACGTTGATGCCAACCTGAACAATCCGTCGGAGAACGTGTCGCACTGGCGTGCCGGCAAAGTGCAACCGCTGTGTGTGTTCACCAAAGAGCGCATGACCATTGCAGGCAAAGTGCATGGCGACAAGGGCTTTGCCGATGTGCCGACCTGCCATGAGTCGGGTATTGCGATCGAGACGTTCAATATGCCGCGTACGGTCTGGGCAGCAGGCGGCTTGACCCCGGAGCAGGTCAAGTACTACGAGGACGTCATGGACAAAGTTCGTGAACAGCCCGAATTCAAGGCATGGATCGAACGCGGATTGCAGACCGAGATGTTCCTGACGGGGCAGGCGTTGAAGGACTACATCGTCGCCGACGGCAACAAAAACAAAGCCCAGTTCGAAAAAGACGGCTGGTTGGTCAAAGACTGAACCCCGCGGGTGACTCAGCATGAATGGCAAGTCTATATCGATTCAACGCCAAGCCATGGAGGTCACCATGGCTGGTCTTCTGGCCGCGTTTTCCGCAGTGGTCATCTACGGCAGTCTGCAACTGAATTCCGGTTGGAGCAGCACTGGGCCGGAGGCGGGTTATTTCCCCCTGCGGTTGAGCGTGTTGCTATTGATCGTCAGCGTATTGCTGCTGGTCCAGGCCGTGCGCAAACCTGTGCAGGAAGTATTCGTCACTGGCGAGCAGTTGCGACGCGTCATGTCGCTATTTATTCCCACGGTGGTGCTGGCGGTTGCTGCCCCATTTCTGGGTTTCTACGTGGCGTCGGCCGTCTTTCTGGTCTACATGTGCCGGGCACATGGCGGTTTTGGCTGGGGGCGTTCGCTGCTGGTCGGTGTAGGCGCCGTTCTCGTGCTGTACGCCGTATTCGAACTGTGGTTCAACGTGCCGCTGGCGCGCGGGCCACTGGAAGACTGGATTGATACCTGGCGCATTGCCGCCTAGAGATTTGCCATGCTAGATCAACTGAGCTATCTCGCGTCAGGCTTTGACACTGCGCTGAGTCTGTACCACATTGGGTTAATGGCGGCGGGCGTGCTGCTGGGCATTCTGGTCGGCGTGCTGCCCGGCCTGGGTGCGCCGAACGGCGTGACGCTGCTATTGCCTTTGACGTTCACGATGGAGCCGGTGGCGGCCATCATTTTGTTGTCTTCCATGTACTGGGGCGCGCTTTTCGGCGGGTCGACAACTTCTATTCTCTTTAACATTCCGGGCGAGCCATCGTCGGTGGCGACGACCTTCGACGGTCATCCGATGGCGCGCAAGGGGCTGGCGCCAGAGGCCCTGGCTACCGCGTTCATTGCAGCGGGCTTCGGTGCCATGGCGGGGGTGATTGTCGTTACCCTGATTGCCAATGCGATCGCAGATTTTGCGCTGAAATTCGGTCCGCCAGAGTTTTTCGCTGTGTATCTGTTGACATTCTGCAGCTACTTGGTGAGTGGCGGTTCCCCGCTGAAAACCCTGGCCTCGCTGTTGATCGGTTTGATTCTGGCCACCGTGGGCATGGACACCGTGTCGGGCGAAATGCGCCTGACTTATGGTTCCAACACGCTGGTCAGCGGCATCTCGTTCCTGGCGGCTGTGGTGGGTTTGTTCGGCATTGGCGAGTTGCTGGTCACGATCGAAGAAGGCCTCAAATTCAATGGCCTGCGGGCGCGCATGAGTTGGGGCGTAGTGTGGCAGGCCATCAAGAAAATGCCCAAGCATGGCGTAACTCTCATTCGCTCCACGATCGTGGGATGCTGGATGGGAATCACACCCGGTGGCCCAACGGCGGCATCGTTCATGTCGTATGGCTTGGCCAAACGTTTTTCCAAGTATCGCAATAACTTTGGCAAGGGCGAGCCGGACGGGGTCGTGGCTCCGGAGGCGGCCGATCACTCGGCGGGCGTGTCGGCGTTGCTCCCCATGTTGGCGCTGGGCGTGCCCGGCTCGGCCACCGCTGCGGTGATGATGGGCGGGCTGATGATCTGGGGTTTGCAGCCGGGTCCGATGTTGTTTATCGAACAGCCTGATTTTGTCTGGGGCCTGATTTCCTCGATGTACGTGGCCAATATTGTGGCCGTGGTGTTGGTGCTGGCGACGATTCCGCTGTTTTCGTCGATCCTGCGTGCACCGTTTGCCGTGATTGGGCCGTTGATTATCGTCATCTGCTTGATCGGCGCCTACACGATCAGCGGCAAGATGTCGGACGTGTACATCGCGCTGGTGTTCGGGGTGGTCGGCTATGTCTTTAAAAAGCTGGACTATCCGATTGCGCCATTGATTCTGGCCATGGTGCTGGGCGACAAGACCGAGGACGCTTTCCGTCAAAGTATGTTGTTGGCAGATGGCTCTATGGGGGTGTTCTTTGAGAATGGCCTGGTCGGCACCATCATGACGGCAGCGCTGCTGTTGTTGGTCTGGGGCTTGGTCGGGCGCTTGTTTACGGGCCGCAGTAAACAAGCGATTGCCGAACAGTAGTATCTGAATCGCTAACGACCGGTGAAAGAATAAAGCCCCAGTTCATCAGATGAGCTGGGGCTTTTGCCATGTGCGGATGGTGAAGTCGGAGCACGCGCATTCGCAGCGCGAGCCGCTGGGCTTTACAGCAGCTTGACCAACGCGGGCACACTCAATACGGCGGTGTAATACCCCATGAACTGCACGCCGGTGTTAAAGCCGAAAATACGTGACAGCAGGCCACCCATCAAGCCCATGGTCAGAATGACCAGCAAGCCGAGCAGTTGGCCTTCCCACACGCTGATGACAATGATCAGGCCGACAAAGGTGGCAATGATGGCCTCGTGGCTGACTTTGCGCGAGACGAACAAGGCTGCGCGGCGCGCATAATTCATCGCGAACGGATAGGACACGACCGCCGCCAGAATCACGGCCAGCATGCCGTAACCCAGGAATTCCCAATGGTTCATCAGGTTGTGCAGATTGTGCGTCTGACCTGTTGCGGAATCCACGGTAAAGCGGGGTGGGGCATTGAACAGCGGTGCGGCGGGACCTGCGGCGACGGGACTTAGCGGCAGACCAAATGCGATCAGCGGGATCAAGGCCTCGGCAATGTAAGTGGCTTCGGTGACGCCATTGCGCGCGCTCAATACGGTGGTCAACCGATGATAAGCATGTTTGATCCGCGAGCCGACGATTTCGCCCAGAACGACCGTCATGGCTACAGGACTGAATACAAAGGTCGCGCTGGATACCAGTGCCGTGCTCAGCGTCCATCGTGTCTGGCTGCGATCGAGCACCTTGAACGGGTTGGGGAAGTATCCCGACCAGCCTTTGACGTCGGGAGCCAGATTGAATTTGCGCACATTGTCGCGTGACATCCGTTGGCGGCCCGCAGGCGACAGCACCGTGAACAAGTCCGCAATCAACGGCCCGATGGCAATCCCAAGGAAATAACTGATGCTGAGTTTGACGTCATATTTCGCAGTCAGACTTTGCAACGCCAGAATCACCACGACAAAGGGCACCAACAGCGCGACGGATGCCCAGCGGCCTGCGGAAAAATAGGCGATCAATATCGCGGCGGCCAGGAAAATCCAGGGCGCTGTTTTAGTGATGAACGCGCCAAACGGCGCCAGCATGACGGCAAACAGCACAGCCAGGGGCACCGCGACAAAGGCCGCGATGATGGCGCCAGAAACCATTTTGCGCAGGGCGATATGCGGCACGCCCAGCTTGCGCAGCAGGTTCGCGTCCTGCAGGAGCGGCATGGCCATGGTGTCACCGGGGATGCCCAGCAAGGCCGTAGGTACCGCGTGTGTCATGTGTTTGGCGACGGCGCCGGCCAAGAAGAAAGTAAACACGCCGGCGGGCGGTACGCCCAACAACACCGTCAGCAATGTCAGTGGAGCGAGCGTCGTTGTTTCATCGGTGCCAGACACCAGGCCGATGGCTGCAAAGACCACGGCGCCGATCAGGCCCATGCCCGCCGCGACCGCAATCTGTTCGATCAGATGAGGATCCATGAAGTGATTCCTTGTTCAGCGGCTGGCAGGGACGTTGCGTGCCGAGGACTCGGTGTCGGCAAACAGGTCGTAGAGTTTGAGTTCTTTCAACTCTTTGGTGACCGTGGGCGGCAGGTCGGCGATCGAGCCCATGCCGCCGGACGTCATGGCGAGTTCGTCCAGGACCTCTTGCCGCCATTGCGGGTCGACGGAAATTTCCGTTTCCGTGACCTCGCGTTTTGGCGGAAACGCCTTTGCGCAAATCACGCCGGCGATGATGCACCCCGCCAGGCCTGCCAACATCGCGTAGGCATGGGCCAGTTGCTTGGACTCGACGACCGATGTCAGCCAGTGGCTGGCGACGTAAAAGCCAAAGATGCTGATACCAATGCCGATGCCTATCGCCCAGGCTAAGTGCTTCAGGTCTACCGTGTCGCCCCAAACCTCGGCGAACCGGCCTTGCGGCGCAGGATGAGGGCCTCGATGCTCGGATGTCATGGATAAGTCTCCGTGAGTGTCAGGTGAGCCGTTACGCAGGCGGCTCTTTTTTCGTTTTTGATGCGAGGGTGCTTAGCCTTTGGCGCGCAGTTCTTGCAGGACCTCAAGCGCACGGTCAGTGCGTACGTCGTGTTCGGCTGCCAGGCGTTTGGCAACCGCGTCGACCTCGTCGCCGACCGCACCCGCCACCAGCGCGATATTGCGCGCGTGCAGCGCCATGTGGCCGCGCTGGATACCCTCGGTGGCCAGCGCTCGCAGTGCCCCCAGGTTTTGCGCCAATCCGACGGCTGCGCAGATTTCGCCTAGGTCTTGCGCGGATTTAACTTGCATGATCTTGAGCGCCAGACGGGCGAGGGGATGCGTTTTGGTGGCGCCGCCGACCAGGCCGACAGGCATGGGCAATTCGATCGTGCCGACCAACGCGCCGCTGTTGTCCTTTTCCCAGCGAGTCAGCGAGGTGTAGCCGCCTTGGCGGCTGGCGTAGACATGCGCGCCGGCTTCGACGGCGCGCCAATCGTTGCCGGTGGCAACGATGATGGGATCGATACCGTTCATGATGCCCTTGTTGTGCGTTGCAGCACGGTACGGATCGATGGCGGCGAAAGTATAGGCGTCCAACACGCCTTCGATGATGGCCTCGCCGCTGCGTTCTTTGGTGGCCAGCGTCTGCGGAGTCAGGCGGACACGGGCGCGGGCCAGACGCAAGTCAGCCAGATTCGAGAGAATGCGCAGGCGCACTGAGCCGCCCGTGAGTTCCTCGACCAACGGTGCGACCGATTCTGCCATGGTGTTGACCGTATTGGCCCCCATGGCGTCGCGCACATCGACGATCAAGTGCATGACAATCATGGGCCCACGCGGCGATTCGGGGAACACGTGGACTTCGATGTCCTTGCAGCCGCCGCCCAGTCCGATGAGCACTTTGTCGCGGCTGTTTGCACGCTCGATGATCTGGTCACGCGCCTGCAGCAGCGCGATGCGTGCGCCGTAGGGATCGGAGATGCCCAGGACCTGCACTTGGGCGCGCATGAGCGGCAGCGTACTGGATGTCTGAAAACCGCCGTCTTCCCGAGCCAGTTTGGCCATGTACGAGGCGGCCGCGACGATCGAGGGCTCTTCGACCGCCATGGGAATCAGGACGTCCCGGCCATTGATCTGGAAATTGCTGGCGATCCCCATGGGCAATTCAAAGGTGCCGAACACGTTTTCAATCATGCCGTCGGCAATATTGACGGGCAAGGCGCCCGGCTGTGTGAGCAACGCGCGATCTTCGTCCGTCAACCCGCACGCGTTGGCAAGAAAATCCCAGCGTTGGGCAGGATTGAGGGCACGGAAATTGGGCAAGCGGGAATCGGCAACCACGACAGCACTCCAGAATGTTGAGGCCCCGATCCGCATCTTTCAATTGACGCAACCCGGCGGCCCAAAAAGTAGACAATGCAAAACAATGGAGCGCACTGTATTAAAGGTGACTCATTTATAAAAGGTACAGTTTGCACAAACAGTATCATTGCAATGCAACATTCAAGGCGTTGCGGCGTCAGGAAAAAACAGAGGATCAACGAGACATGCGCGTGCAACGTTCGGCCACGATTGCCCAGAAACTCGCCGATATCATCGGCCAACAGATCTCGGACGGGGTGTATCAACCCGGTGACAAGCTGCCATCGCTGCGCGAGTTGGCGCGATTACATCGCTATGCGATCAACACGGTGGTCTCCGCGTTCGATATCTTGGTGTCGCGCGGCATGATCGAGCCTCGCCGAGGTGCAGGGTTTTACGTGTCGGCCCAGTTCCGCCGAGCCGAGGAGGCCGAGGACGAACCCGGGCAGCTGCATCGCGCCATGGACACGGTATGGCTGATGCGCGAGCAGCTCAAAACCCATCCCGGTACGACGGCCGTCGGCGACGGATTTCCGCCGATCGAGTGGTTAGCGGATATGCGTATGGACCGTTATCACCAAAAGGTCGTGCGTACGGGATTGAGTTCCTTATTTCGCTATGGACATCGTTATGGGTACGCCCCGTTGCGCGACAGCCTGGTTCGCAAGCTGGGCGTGCTGGGGTTGGAGGTCAGTACCAGTCAACTGGTGTTGACGCAGGGGGCAAATCAAGCGCTGGATCTGGTGATTCGTTATTTCGTTCCGCCGGGCGCCACGGTGTTGGTGGATGAGCCTGGGTATTACCTGCTGTTTGGCAAGCTGAAGCTCGCCGGGGCGCGCGTCATCGGTGTGCCGAGATTGGCAGATGGACCGGATTTGGCCGCGTTGGAAAATATCTTGATGACCGAGCGGCCCAGGTTGTTCTTTACGCAATCTGTCGCGCACAATCCTACGGGGTCTGATATCAGTGCGGCCAAGGCTTATCGCGTGCTGCAGTTGGCCGAGCGCCATAATCTGCTGATCGTCGAGGATGATCCTTTTGCCGATTTCAAGCCTCCGTCCACTGTGCGCCTATCTACGTTGGATCAACTCGAACGTACGATTTATATCGGCAGCTTTTCCAAATCTTTTTCTGCCGCGTTACGGGTCGGGTTTATTGCCTGCAATACGGCATTGGCCAGCGATCTCGCGGATCTCAATGCCCTCATTCATGTCAGCGGCTCTGAATATTGTGAACGCATGGTCGACATCATGCTGCGCGAAGGACATTACGAGCGCCATCTCGTCAAGTTGCGCCAAAAACTGAGTACGGCATGCGTATCGGCGCAGCAATGGCTGGACGAACATGATTGCGAAGTCTTTGCCCGTAGCGGACAGTCGCTTTATTTGTGGGTGGCTTTCCCGGGAGTTCATGATTCTTTGCAGTGGGCGGAGGACCTGCTGGCGCGTAATGTCAAGATGGCGCCCGGGCGGGTGTTTCACCTGGACTCGGCCGCCATCTCACGCTGGTCCCGCTGCAACGTTGCAGCCATGCTAGACCCGCGATTTCAGCAGGCGGTGGAGGCATTGCTAGGCGCTACGGGCTGACAGATTTATCACTCATGGCATTGTGAATACGCCTGGGCGAGACATACACTATTCCAACGGATTCAAGCGCTAGTGCAGCGGGACTGCACCGTTGAAAACGGTGCGTGGTTCTCGATGGCCACTCTTTTTTATTTGTAAGGTTGTCAGTTGACAACTTATTGATGTGCTTGTACAGTGGGAGCATTGATGGTTCGTCGGATTCACCCAAAAAAGGAAATCGAACAGGTACTCAGATACGCAGAGCAACAAGGCTGGCGAATCGTTGTAGGGGGTGGTCACGCGTGGGGAAAAATGTATTGCCCCTACAACGACGACGAGTGTCGTTGCGGTGAGTTCTGTATTACCTGCATATGGAGCACACCCAAAAGCCCGGCTAACCATGCCCACGCTTTATGCCGTGTCGTAGAAAACTGTTCAACGCACCGCAGAATGCTTTTGTCTTGAGCTAAGGAATCTTGATGGAATATGTTTTTACCTTGAAATATCAGCTTGCGAGTGACGATCGGAATATGGACGACATCGTCGAGCGCCTCGGAGAGGCCGGCTGTGATGACGCGTTGGTCGGTATGGGTGTGCCCGGACGATTGGCATTGGAATTCACCCGTGAAGCAGAGAGTGCCGAGGCTGCCGTTCGCAGCGCGTTGGCCGATGTTCAACTGGCCATTCCTTCAGCACAACTGATCGAGGCTACTCCGGATCTGGTCGGATTGACCGATGCTGCCGAGCTGGTGGGGGTGTCTCGACAGAACATGCGCAAATTGATGTTGACGCATTCGGGGACTTTTCCGACTCCCGTTCATGAGGGCAGCTCGGTGCTGTGGCATTTGGCCGATCTGCTGGCGTGGCTGCAATCAAGGGGGGGATATGCCTTGTCGCAACCCATGATCGAGGTGGCGAAGATGACCTTGCAGGTCAATATCGTTAAACAACAGCAGCGCGTGTCGCGTCGGCTCGCGACGGGCTTGCGTACCTTGATCGCCCGTTAGTTTCCTCAACGTTTCGTGCTACGTTTGGTGGGCGCCGCCTTGGTCCGAGCGCCAGACGGTGCGGGTCGGCGATTTTGAGGGCGTTCTGAGGCGATGTGTCTTTTCAAGTAATCGACGATATAGGCCGCGCGAGTCGACAGTGGCCATTCTGCGCGATGGATCAGCCACAACGTATCGACGACGGGCGCACCGCATTCAACGACTCGGATAGCCTCTGGGCGGGGGAACGCCTGGCGTGCATGACGGTGCAATACGGTGAATCCGAGGCCGCGTGCCACCGGTTCCAACATCAAGCCAATCTGATTGCTAAAACCGTGTATGGACAGACTGCGCATTCCTGGATTACCGGGAAACCGGCGCGCCAGCAGACGGGTGGCCATGGCTTGACCCTCAGGATGATCGATGAACCCCAGGCTTGCCAAATCCTCCCAGCGGTCTACGCGTGCCGAGGCGGGTACGATGAGTTCCAGTGGTTCTTCTGCAAATTTTTGCGATGCCAGACGAGGGTCGTCCGGGCGCAGCGTGACCAATCCCAGTTCGAATTGTTTGCGCAATATCGCATCGATAGTTTCCCAATCAGGCGCGAAACGATGGCGAATACTCAGGCCCGGCCGTGCACGTTGCAAGTCCAGTAATACGGGATACAGGGACAGGCCGATACTGCCGGGCGTGATCAAGCTGATTTCGCCATGCTCTGTGTCTCCATCGCTCAATCGAGCCTGC
The DNA here is from genome assembly GCF_054780995.1 of Bordetella tumbae. Lineage (NCBI taxonomy): Bacteria > Pseudomonadati > Pseudomonadota > Betaproteobacteria > Burkholderiales > Alcaligenaceae > Bordetella > Bordetella tumbae. The sequence continues at coordinate 265,006 of NZ_BAAGVG010000002.1, read as the reverse complement.
AGCCGGCGGTCTGCTTGTTCAATATCGTTGCAGTATTCCAGCAGCGCCATGCCTGCAGGCGTCAGTTCAATCTGACGTGGACGCCGGATCAACAATGGACCGAGTGCGGTTTCCAGATGCCGGATGTGTTGGCTGACGGCAGCCTGGGTCAAGCCCAGCTCAATGGCCGCGCGGGTAAAGCCACCGGCCTCGCTTACCGCGGAAAAGGTCCGTAGCCATTGCGGATTTAGCATAACAATAATTTATCGAAGGGATAATGATCCATTAGATCAAATTCTGGTGCGCGGAGGGTAATCTAGCGCTGTCCCTACCTAGTCACCGTATTTTTTTCAAAGAGAATCTGATGTCGTCTGCATTATTCACGCCGTTCACACTCAAGGACGTCACACTGCGCAACCGGATTGCGATACCGCCCATGTGCCAATACAGCGCCGAGGACGGATTCACGACGGACTGGCATCAGGTGCATTACCCCAGCATTGCGCGTGGCGGTGCCGGGTTGGTGATTGTCGAGGCGACTGCTGTGTCGCCCGAAGGGCGGATTACGCCCGCCTGTACAGGCCTGTGGAATGACGCACAAGCCGAGGGGATGGCACGTATCGCGGCCAGTATCAAAGCCGCTGGAGCCGTACCTGGTATCCAGATCGCTCATGCCGGCCGCAAGGCCAGCGCCAATCGTCCCTGGGAAGGCGACGATCATATTCCCAATGATGCCCCGGGCGGCTGGCAGACCATTGCGCCCTCGGCGGTGGCGTACGGTGGTGACTTGCCCAAGGTCCCGACTGAAATGAGCCTGGCAGACATCGAGCGGGTCAAGGCAGACTTCGCTGCCGCTGCGCGCCGCGCGCGTGACGCGGGATTCCAGTGGCTGGAGCTGCATTTTGCGCACGGCTATCTGGCGCAGTCGTTCTTTTCGAGCCATTCCAATCAGCGTACGGATCAGTACGGCGGCAGCTTCGACGGACGCAGCCGTTTTCTGCTGGAAACGCTGGACGCCGTGCGCGCTGTATGGCCGGAGCACCTGCCGCTGACCGCGCGTTTCGGGGTGCTGGAATACGACGGGCGCGACGAGGAAACGTTAGCTGAGTCGATCTCGCTGACGCGTGCAATGCGCAGGGGCGGGTTGGATCTGTTGAACGTCAGCGTCGGGTTCACGATTGCCGAGGTCGATATTCCCTGGAAAACGCCAGCGTTTCTGGGCCCGATCGCAGAACGCGTGCGCCGTGAGGCCGAAATCCCCGTGGCCTCGGGTTGGGGCATGGACGATCCCCTCATTGCACAAGGTCTGGTCGAGAAGAACCAAATGGACTTGGTGATGATAGGGCGTGCACATTTGGCAAATCCGCACTACCCGTATCATTTGGCCCAAGTGCTTGGCGTACAGGATCCGGACTGGGTGTTGCCGGCGCCTTATGCTCATTGGTTGTCGCGCTATCGCGGCGCAGGCAAGAAATCGGCTTGAGGCCGGGGCAGGGCCAGTCATTGGTATTATCTCGGGGACGACGTTTCGAACCTTATTTCGGTCACGTTACTTCTCTCCGATCAAGAACCCATGACGCCTCTGCACTCCCTGAATACGCCCGCGTCACAGCAGCCTGAGCGCCAGATTGTGGCAGCCGAGGGCGGCGTGCAATTGTGGCCGCAGTTTTATGGTTGGTAGGCATCGCTGGATACGCCGCTTGTATTGGGCGTTGGGCATGCTGATGCTCGTGCTGGCCGTCATTGGCGCAGTACTGCCAGTGATGCCCACCACGATTTTCGTGATTTTGGCGGCGGGGTGCTTTGGCCGCGCCTCGCCTCGCTGGGAAGCCTACTTATTACAGCATCCCCAGTTCGGTCCGCCCTTGGTCGCCTGGCGAGAGCAGCGGGCTATTTCTGCACGCGGCAAGGCGTTTGCCGTGGCAGGCATCGCCGTTGGGCTGGCCGTGTTTTGGCTTACGGTCGACCCCGTTTGGTGGCTGGGCGCAGTGGTCAGTCTCTTTATGGTGGGCTGTGCGGTGTGGCTGCTCAGTCGTCCTGCGCCGAGAGCATAGCGATGGTTAGCCTTGTCTCGGCGTGTTCGAGTGCGGCGGTTCAGTTCGGCGCTGCAGGAATGGTCAACCCGCGTTGAACGGCGGGGCGCGCAACGAAAGTGTCCAGCACGCGCTGTACATTGGCAAAATCGCCAAAGCCCACCAGATCGCCGGCTTCGTAGAAACCTACTAGATTGCGTATCCACGGGAACGTGGCGATATCGGCAATGCTGTATTCGTCGCCGAGGATCCAGGCGCGACCGGCCAGGTGACCATCCAGGACCTGCAGCAGGCGCCGTGATTCCGCGACGTAGCGATCGCGCGGACGCTTGTCCTCGTATTCCTTGCCAGCGAACTTGTTAAAGAAACCGAGTTGGCCAAACATCGGGCCGATACCACCCATCTGGAACATCAGCCATTGCAGCGCCTGGAAGCGGCCTGCGGTGTCCTGGGGGATGAATTGTCCGGTCTTGCTGGCCAAATAAACCAGGATCGCGCCGGATTCGAACAGCGCCAGGGGCTGACCATCCGGACCGTTGGGATCCAGGATGGCGGGAATCTTGTTATTGGGATTCAGCGATAAAAATTCCGGAGAGAGCTGGTCCTGCGTGTCGAACGCCACGCGATGCGGTTCGTAGGGCAGGCCCGTTTCCTCGAGCATGATCGATACCTTGACGCCATTGGGCGTGGGCAAGGAATACAACTGAATGTGGTCCGGGTGGCGGGCAGGCCATTTGCGGGTAATGGGGAAAGCGGACAGGTCAGCCATGGAGATCGATTTCCGTAGTGATGGTGGGCGTTGGAATCGTACCCGAATGGCGGGGCCAATATCTTTGATATACAATTAATTGATATGTCATGTATTTGCCGATGGACTCTACTACGTTGCCACGTGGCGTGACGCACGACGAACACTCGCCGTCGCCAGCCGCCGATCTCTCTGATGTCCCCACTGTGGCGCATGTGCCGCTCTGGTTATTAGCCCTGTTCACCTTTAGCGGTACGCTGGCGATGCATATTTTTGTGCCGGCGCTGGCGATGGCCGGTCACGATCTGCAGGCGGGCAATGGCGCGATGCAGATGACGGTCAGTCTCTACATCATCGGGTTGGCGGTGGGGCAACTGATCTATGGTCCGTTGTCCGATCGGTATGGGCGCCGCCGTGTGCTGATGGCGGGCTTGGTGATCTATACCGTAGCTGGATTGGCCGCAGCGTTGGCGCCTGATGTCTATGCCTTGATCGCCGCGCGTCTGTTTCAGGCCCTGGGTGGCTGCGCGGGCCTGGTGCTGGGCCGTGCCATCGTGCGTGATACGGCTGCACCCGCGGAAGCGGCGAAACGTTTGGCGTTGATGAGTTTGATGGTGACGGTCGCGCCCGGTGTCGCCCCGATTGTGGGGGGAGCATTGGCGACGTGGGCTGGCTGGCGCTCGGTGCTGTTCAGCCTGTGCGTGCTGGGCGTGGTGAATTTCCTATTGGCCTGGCGTATGTTGCCGGAAACGGGAGCCAAGCTGGCGCGCGTGACGTCGGCAACGTTGATGCGCCATTATCGGCAATTGCTCGCATCTCGGGCGTTTATCGGCTATTCGATCGGGGGCGGTTGCGCCACCACGTCGATGTTTGCCTTTGTCGCATCGGCACCGTTTATTTTCGTGAATGAACTGCACCGGCCTGCAAGCGAAGTCGGCCTGTATTTGGCCGTGCTGGTCTCTGGCGTGTGGCTGGGCTGTGTAGTGACGTCGCGGTTGATTGGCAAAGTGCCTATGGACCGCGTGATGGTCGCGGGTAATGCATTGAGCGCCATATCGGCGGTGACATTCTTAGGGCTGGTGTTGTCGGGCTATGCCACTGTTGCACCGATCGTGGCGGTGATGTTTTTTTATACGTTCGGCTGCGGCATGGCCGGGCCGATTTCCCTGACGCTGGCGGTCGGCGTGAATCCGCTGGTGATCGGCTCGGCGTCGGGCTTGTATGGCGCGTTGCAGATGGCGGTGGGCGCGCTGTGTACGGCGTTGGCCGGACTGGGCTCGTCTCCCGCGCTTTCGACCGCGTTGGTGCTGGCCGGCGCTGGTCTGACGGGACAGTGCATGTTTTGGATGGCGTCGCGAGGACGCTCGTCGCGGGGCTGAGCGATGCCCAGCCCCTGACGTGATCTACGATCAGTTTGCGTCGTCAGCCAATACGATGCGATAGATCGAGGTGGTGCCGCTGACTTCGTTACCGACAATCAACAAAGGCTGGCCGTCGGGCGAATCCTCGGCGGATACGAACGCCAGTCCCTCGGGACCGAGGTCTCCTGCGCCTGCCGGGTTTTCAGCAGAATCCACGTTGAAGTCGCGCGAGTTCACATAGGTGGTGAATACGGGATTTGCGGGATCGCTGATGTTGTAGACCATGATGCCGCCCATGCGCTCCAGACCGACAAAGGCATAGGTTTTTTCGCCGATCTTGCCCAGTGTGACGCCTTCGGGTTCCGGCCCCTTGTTGTCGCTGCGATCGTCGAAGATCGTTTCGTCATGGCCCGAGTTGAACCACTCTGGATAGCGTTCTGCCGTGATCTTTTCGAATTGATCGCCCGAGTCCCAGACCAGTTTGCCGTCGGCATCGCGGATCGAGAATGAGCGTGCGCCGTAGGTGTATAGCGTGTCATAGACCAGGCGGCCATCAGCGCTCAGTTGCGGTGTGCCGTCGGCGTTCTGTTTGTAGCCCATGGTCCAGGTCACGGTCAGGCGGCCGAGGTTTTCGTCTTCGCGGCAATCGCCAGGATCAGTGTCAGTGGCGCCGCAATAGGCGAAGACGGCGGGGTCGAGCAGGCCGCCAGGCGCCAGTTGGCGCAGTTGGGGCGGCAAGTCGTCGCCAGCCCGGCGATCGAAGCCGCTCTTGTGTACCAGGTGTTTGACGCGGAACTCATCGACAAAACCGGGCGCTTCGGAGGCATCTAAACCCAGCCAGTTGCCGTCGGCATCGCGGCCCCAGTTCCAGTATGCATCGTTGTCTTCGCCCCAGGCGCGGCTATCGCCCTCGTTGGCGGTGACGATGTAGGTGGCGTCGCCCACCGTATAGGATGCGATGCCGTCAGGCATGTACAGGCCTTTGACGCCGGCCCACGGGCGGATGTTGATGGCGCCATCGGCATCGCTGACGTCCAGGCCATTGCCGTCGATGCCGTGGTCTTTGGCGCCCAGCGGCAGGATGTCGGTGATGCGGGCGTTGGCAACATCCAGTTTGGCCAGTGCATTGTTTTCTTGCAAAGCAACCCAGGCGGTGGCGCCGTCGTCCGATACCGTGATGTACTCGGGTTCAATATCCTGTGCGGCCGTCGCGCGCGGGCCGACCAGGCGTACACCCTGCGTGCGCAGCGCGGCCTCTTTGCCGTTCCATTCGGTGAATCCAGCGGTGCGTGCAGTCAAGGCTGCCGGGTTGGACACATCGATGACGCTGACCGAGCCTTCGGGATCGATTGTGTAGTCGTCTGAGGGCTCGCCTTCGTTGGCGACCAGCACGGTCTTGCCGTTGGGGGTAAAAGTCACCATGTCGGGCAGGGCGCCGACTTGGATCGAGCCTAGCAGGGCGAGCGAGGCGGCGTCGTACAAGGCGACATAGCCGGGATCGGTCTTGACCGGCGCTTGAATCGCGACGGCGACCATGCCGTTGTTGACGGCAACGCTGTTGATCTCGGCGCCAGCCAGCACCGCCTCGGCGTCGAGTGTGCCGAGGTGGCTGGGCGTTGAGGGTATTTGCAGGTCCAGTATATCGATTTTGCCGGAGAGGGCATTGACGACAAAGACGCGTTTGGTCGCAGGATCAAAAGCCGGAATCTCAGCGGCGCTCACGCCGTAGCTGCCGGCCTCATAACGGCCCAGGAAATCCACCGAGGTGATGTGTTGAGCGACTTCGGCAACGGGGGGTGTAGTCGGCGGGGCCGTCTCGTCATCGTCGTCATCACTGCTACTGCCGCAGCCCAGCAGGGCGAGGGGTAAAAGGGCGGATGCCGCGGCGAGTTTCCATGTATTCATTGTTCTCTGTCGCTCAGTTCAGGAGTTCGTAAGAGCGGACAGACTAGGGGCGGTTTGTTTCGGTGTTGTTACAAACGGAGATTCGGTCGATAAATAGAGACAACGGGCAAGGCGTGCCTATCGTATCTGCGCAAATACGATTGGCGTGCCTTGCCCGTTCACAGGACATCACAAGCCGCATGGCGGCACGGAGAACTTTAATCCAGCGTGATCCCTACGCTCTTGACGACTTTGGCCCAACGATCGCGCTCGGTCGTGTAGAACTTGCCGAGTTGCGCCGGATCGTAGGTGACGACTTCCGCGCCCTGTTGGTTGAGCTTTTCGACGATCTCGGGTTTTTTGGCGATGTCAGCCAGGATTTTGGCCAAACGCTCTGCGGTCGCGGCGGGCAGGGTGGCCGGGGCCATGATGCCTTGCCAAGTGCCCGATTCGAATCCCGGAACGCCTTGCTCGGCGATCGTCGGGATGTCCGGAATCAACTGCATGCGTTCGCGCTTGGAAATGGCGATGGCGCGCAGGTTGCCGCTGCGGATGTGCGGCAGGGTTGCGAGCAAACCATTCATGATGACTTCGGTCTGGCCGCCTACCGTATCGGAGATGGCCTGTGCGCCGCCCTTGTAGGGCACGTATTCCCATTTTGCGCCGGTGGCTTGCTGTACGGCGACCGCGGCCAGGTGAGGGGCGCTGCCGATGGCAGTGACGGCGAAATTGACGCGCTGCTTTTTCGAGAGCTCGACGATTTCGGGCAGGGTCTTGGCGGGAAAGCTGGGGTGAACGGCCAGGACGTGCGGGGAATACGCCAGCATGCTGACGGGGCGCAGGTCCTTCGACGGATCAAAGGTGAGTTTGGTGTAGACCGATGGCGTAATCGCCAACGCGCCGATGTCGCACAGCAACAGGGTATGGCCGTCGTCGGCCTTGGCCACGATGCCGGTGCCCAGGTTGCCATTGGCGCCCGGACGGTTTTCCACGACGACGCTTTCACCCAGGGCTTTGCTCAGCTCGGGCGAGATCAGGCGCGCAATGATGTCTGATGACCCGCCGGGTGTGTAGGGCACCACGATGCGCACAGGGCGCGTCGGCCATTTTTCCTCGGCAGCATGAGCGTGGGCGACAAGACCCGTCAGGGGTAGCGCTGCGGCGGTGCGCAGAAAGTCACGGCGTTGCATTATTTAAATCTCCTTGGGCACCGGCCGAATGGTCGCGTAGTGCCCATCTCGTTATGGTCGTATGTTGTCGTACAACTTATCGTGGTGTGAGATTAACCCGGGAGATTACCGTTTTGCAATCTTTCCTGTTGATGGATTGATGGTTGACGGAAACGCGTGATTTGTTTTAGAAATGATATAACATAACATTTTCGGTGAATGCGTCGCTGGCGCTGGTTGCTATGACTACAAAATTGCCCGTCACGGTACTGTCCGGTTTTCTTGGGGCCGGTAAAACCACTTTGCTCAACCATATTTTGAATAATCGCGAGGGCCGCCGTGTGGCGGTGATCGTCAATGACATGAGCGATGTGAATATTGACGCAGAGCTCGTGCGCCAAGGCGGGGCGGAGCTCTCGCGTACCGACGAAAAGCTGGTGGAGATGAGCAACGGCTGTATCTGCTGCACATTGCGGGAAGACCTGCTGTTGGAAGTCGGCCGCTTGGCGCGCGACGGGCGGTTTGACCAGTTGGTGATCGAGTCCACCGGCATTTCCGAGCCGTTGCCGGTGGCCGAGACCTTTACGTTCGCCGACGAGGCCGGGCAAAGCCTGTCTGATGTCGCGCAATTGGACACCATGGTGACAGTGGTGGATGCCTACAATTTTTTGCGTGACTACAGTTCCCACGATAGCCTGCAGGCCCGCGGTGAGTCACTGGGCGAGGAGGATGAGCGCACAGTCGTAGATTTGCTCATCGAGCAGATCGAGTTCTGTGATGTGATCGTCGTGAACAAAATCGATTTGGTGGATGCGGACCAACGCGCGCAGTTGATGGCTATCCTGCAGCGTTTGAATCCGCGCGCACGCATCGTCAGCGCCGAATTCGGCCGCGTTGCGTTGTCGCAGGTGCTGAGTACGCGGCTATTCGATTTTGAGCAGGCCTCTCAGGCGCCTGGATGGCTCAAAGAACTGCGTGGCGAGCATACGCCTGAGACGCAGGAATATGGCATCAGCAGTTTTGTGTATCGCGCCCGACGCCCGTTTCACCCCATGCGCTTTCATCGGTTGATCGAGTCCGATTGGCCCGGCGTGGTGCGTTCTAAAGGGTTTTTCTGGCTGGCCAGCCGTCCGGCGTTTGCGGGCTCTTGGTCGCAAGCGGGCGGCGTGTGCCGGCATGGTCTGGCTGGACGTTGGTGGGTGGCGGTGCCGCTCGAGCAATGGCCTGAGGACACCGAGACCGTTGCTCATATTCGGGAGCGTTGGGAGGAAGGGACTGGCGACGCGAGACAGGAACTCGTATTGATCGGCATGCAGATGGGCGAGGCTGTGTTGCGGGCGCGTCTGGATGCCTGTTTGCTCAATGATGTCGAGATGGCACAGGGGCCTCACGAGTGGATGACCTATTCGGATCCTTTTCCGTTGTGGGGCGTAGAGTCCGAATAGGGGTAACGTCAGTCCGTCGTGTCGCGTGACGGGACGATGCGCGATCTATTTCGCCATCAGGCCTAGATGCTCGATCAGGGTCTTGTCTTTTGCGTAGGTGGCGATGGCCCATTCGCGGTAGTCGTCGCTGTTGCGATAGACCGGCTCTTGGTTGAGCTGCTTCATGATCTCCATGCTTTGTGCAGAAAACAGGGCGGTTTTAAAGGCATCGTGCAGTTTTTTGACCACGGCAGGGTCCATGCCTTTGGGACCGGCCAGCCCATAAGGTGACGTGGATGTGACGCCATAGCCTAGTTCCTCTGCTGTCGGGACATCGGGCCAGCGCGTCGTGCGTTTTTCGCCAAAGGTCACCAGCAAACGCATTTTGCCGCTATCGACGAATTGATCCCATCCGCTGGCATCGCTTTGCGCCATGACGTGTCCGCCCAGCAGTGCCTGTTGCATGTCGGCGTTGCCTTTGAAGGGCACATGAGTCAATTTCACTTTGGCATTGATGGCGAGTTCTTCCATCAGGAGATGGGGAGAGGATCCTACGCCTGTTGAACCATAGTCGATCGCGCCCGGCTTTGCGCGAGCCGCGGCAATGTAGTCGTTAAAGGTCTTGAAAGGCGAGTCTGCACGGACTGTGAAACCAAACGTATAGCCGGAGAGGCCCACGATGAAGGTGAAGTCTTTGATCGGGTCCCAGTCGGTCTTGTGCATGTAGGGCATGCGCAGCATGCCCAACGGATAGAGGCTGATCGTATAGCCGTCGGGTTTGGCCGATCTCGCCATGTTGCCAGGCGCCATGGTGCCGCCTGCGCCCGGACGGTTCTCGACGACGACGTTCTGCCCCAGCGATTTGCTGGCTTCCATAGCGACGGCGCGCAGGTGGCGATCGGTGGATCCGCCCGCGGGAAACGGCACAATCAATGTAATGGGCTTGGTGGGAAAATCGGTCTGCGCCAAGGCGGGCCAAGCGATGGTCAGGTTCAATAGTGCAGCCAGTGTCAGCCGAAAGCAGGTACGGCGGGTATTCGATGGCATGATGGGTTGTCTCCGTTATCGGTACTGATTAAATGCCGCGATAGGCTGGGTCTGATCTTTGTCATGATCCCGAGTTAGCGGTTTGCTTTGTGTCATTCAGCCGGGGTTTCTCCCGGCAAGGTCAACACGCCTTTGGCTTGCAGGGCGCGTAATTCGGGTTCGGATAGTTGCAGCAGCCGCTGTAATACGTCTTTGGTGCCTTCGCCCAAGGTCGGCGGCGCGTGACGGATGGGCAGGCGCTGGCCGTCGAGCCGATAGGGGGGAGCATAGACGTGGGTGGATCCCGCGACGGGGTGCGGCAGGCTTTGCAGTAGGCCGCCCTGGCGTGTGCGTTCGCTGGTGAGGGCTTCGTGCAATCCTAGGACTTTGCCGCATGGAATACCGCACTCGCTCAGGCGTTGCAGCAAGAGGTCACGCGGAAATTCGTGTAGCAGGGCCGTCACCATGGGCAGCAGGGTCAAGCGGTTCTTGGCGCGTTCGATATTCGTGGCATAGCGCGGATCCTCGACGATGTCGGGCCGCATCACGACCTGGCGGCAGAATTTGTCGAACTGCGTATTGGTGCCGACTGCGATGATAAAAGGCCCGTCGGCGGCCTCGAACATGCCGTAAGGCACGATGGACGGATGGGCGTTGCCGTAGCGTTGCGGATCGCGCCCCAGCAGCAAGGCATCGAGTCCGTAGTAGCTCGTGACCATGATGCCGCAGTCGTAGAGCGCCATTTCGATCAGACGCCCTTTGCCGCTGCGTTCGCGCCGGAACAATGCCGCCAGTACGGCTTGTGCGGCGTACATGCCGGTCATCATGTCGACGGTCGCCACGCCGAATTTCAGAGGCGGCTGGCTGGCTTCGCCATTGAGGGCCATCAATCCGCTTTCGCCTTGGATTACGAGGTCGTAGCCCGGCCGGGTGGCCTCTGGGCCGGTGCTGTTGTAGCCGCTGATGGCGCAATAGATGAGATCGGGTTTGTGGGCTTTGAGTTGTTCGTAGCCGAGGCCCAGTTTGTCGGCGCCGCCGCATTTGAAGTTGTGCAGGACGACGTCGAATTGGGGCAGCAGATCGTAAATGAGCGCCAGGCCTTCGGGGCTTTGCAGGTCCAGGGTGATGGATCGCTTGTTGCGATTCATGCTGTTGTAGTAGGTGGTCTCGGTTTTGCCGATACGCATGCCCCAATCGCGCGTGTCGTCGCCACGTACAGGGTGTTCGACCTTGATCACCTCGGCGCCAAAATCGGCCAGGACCTGGCCGCACAGCGGGCCTGCAAAGACGCGAGAGAGGTCCAGCACGCGGATGCCTTCCAGCGGCAGGTCTTGATCGTTGGCGTGAGCGGTATGTGTGTCTGGCATGGCATCAGTTCGGTTGGTGGGTCGATGCGATGCAGCGGCCCGGGTGATGGTTTGCGTCAGCACAGTCTGTGTGTGGCATGTCGTCAACCCGGCTGGTGAGCCAGCGCGATGTAGCGATTCAAATGATGATCTTCGTCGCCTAACTGATGATCGATCATGATCAGCCGTTTGGCGTAGTGCGCGAGGGGCAGTTCCCATGTCATGCCAATGCCACCGTGCAACTGGATGCATTCCTCCGCGACCAGCGTGCCAACGCGGCCGACGGTGTATTTCGCAGCGGACAGGGCGCGTTCGCGTGTGATCCGGTCGGCGTGATCGAGCTGCGAGGCCGCGTTGATGACTGCGGAGCGGGTTTGTTCGATTTCCAGCAGGACGTCGGCCATGCGGTGTTGCAGTGCCTGGAACCGGCCAATAGGGACACCGAATTGTTTGCGCGTTTGCAGATAGTCCAACGTGGCGTCACGGGCTGCACCCATGGCGCCCAGGGCTTCTGCGCACAAGGCGAGGACGCCTTTGCCGACGCTGCGTTCCAGGGTGGCGTATCCCTGATCGATCGTGCCCAAGACTGCATCGTCCCGTAGTGCGACGTCGCGTAACGTGATATCCGCCGCACGTCCGCCATCGATCAATGGGTAGCCGTTGATATGTAGGCCAGGAGTGGTTGCCGGCACCAGAAACAGGGTGATGCCTTGCTCGTTTTCCGCGTCGCCGGACGTGCGTGCCGACACGACGAATAAATCGGCATGTTCGGCTTGGGCGACGACGGCTTTGTGGCCATTCAGTGTCCAACCGTTTTTGTTACGCACCGCATAGGTGTCAACATGGGCCAGCTCGTAATACGCTTGTGGTTCCGTGTGCGCCAGCGCGATTCGCATTGCACCGGTTTGCACGCTTTCCAGGATGTCTTTTTGGGCTGGGGTGCCTACGGCTGCGATAGCATCGCCGGCCATCAGCGTATCGAGAAACGGTTCGACGACGAGGCCTCGTCCCAATGCCTCAAACACCACCGCGATGTCAAAGCCATGGCCGCCAAATCCACCATTGGCCTCGTCGAACAAGGCGCCGATCGCGCCCAGTTCGGCATAGCGTTGCCAGAACTCCATGCTGTAGCCTTCAGCAGAGTTCGCAATCCGGTCGCGTACCGCAAAGCCGTATTGCTCGGCCACAAAGCGTGTGAGCATATCCGACAGCATGCGCCGGTCTTCGGTATGGGTGAAATTCATGGCGGCTCCTTACAGGCCCAGAATCATCTTCGAGATGATGTTCTTCTGGATTTCGTTCGAGCCGCCAAAGATCGACAGCTTGCGGTTATTGAAATATTGCGCAGCGGCGCTGTCCGCGCCTGTCGGGCCGATGCTCAGATGCTGGTTGCCGTCCTCGAGCGCCTCAGCCACATAGGGGCGTGCATAGGGGCCCATGGCGCGGCGGTTCAGCGATGAAATCTCCTGGCGGATCTGGGTGCCGCGGATCTTCAGCATCGAGCTTTCCGCGCCGGGCGCGCCGCCGTTGGCAGCGGCCGCCAGTACGCGCAGATTCGTGATGCGCATGTTGTCCAGGTCGATTTCGATACCCGCCAGACGGGCCGCGAAGGCGGGATCTTGCAGCAGGGGGCGGCCGTTTTTCTGCTGTCGAGCGGCGACTTCCTTCAGCTGCTGCAAGGCCGCTGTCGAGAAACCGATCCCCGCAATATTGGTGCGCTCGTAGGTCAGCAGGTACTTGGCGCAGGACCAGCCACGATTTTCTTCGCCCACCAGATTGTCGACGGGGACGCGCACATCGGAGAAGAACACTTCGTTGACTTCGTGTCCGCCATCCAGCGTGATGATAGGGCGGACTTCGATGCCAGGGGTGTTCATGTCGATCAGCAGAAAGCTGATGCCTTCTTGAGGTTTGCCGTCGCTGCGCGTGCGCACCAGGCAGAAAATCATGTTGGCGTACTGGCCCAAGGTGGTCCAGGTCTTTTGGCCGTTGACGATGTAGTGATCGCCATCGCGCACGGCGCTGGTTTTCAGCGATGCGAGATCCGAGCCCGCGCCGGGTTCGGAATAGCCCTGGCACCACCAGTCCGCACCGTTCAGGATACGCGGCAGCCAATAACGTTTTTGTGCTTCGTTGCCGTACTTGATGAGGACAGGCCCCAGCATGCTCAGGCCGAACGGCACGATGCGGGGGGCATGCGCTAACGCGCATTCATTCTCGAAGATGAATTTTTGTACCGCCGTCCAGCCAGTGCCGCCGTATTCCTGCGGCCAGTGGCTGGCGAGCCAGCCCCGGGCGTTCAAGATCGCGTGCCAGGCCTCCATATCGGCTTTATGCAGATGACGATGTTCACGCACCTTGCGAGCCAGGGGCTCGGGCAATTCGGCTGCCAGGAATGCGCGCACCTCGGCGCGAAAGGCTTCTTCTTCGGGAGTGAAAGTCAGATCCATCAGGGATTCTCGTAATCAGTAAATTTCGAATAAACCGGCGGCGCCCATGCCGCCGCCGACGCACATCGTGACGACGGCATAGCGGATGCCGCGGCGACGGCCCTCGATCAGCGCATGGCCAGTCAGACGCGCGCCTGTGACGCCAAACGGGTGGCCGATGGAAATCGCACCGCCATCGACGTTGAGCCGTTCGGATGGGATGCCGAGTTGTTGCTGGCAATACAGGGCTTGCGAAGCAAAAGCTTCGTTCAGTTCCCACAGACCGATGTCGTCGACCTTTAGACCGTGGCGGGCCAATAGGCGCGGCACGGCGTAGACGGGGCCGATACCCATTTCGTCGGGCTCGCAGCCCGCAATGGCCAGCCCACGAAAAGCCCCCAAAGGCTGCAGGCCGGCGCGTTCAGCGTCGCGGGCTTCCATCATCACGCAGGCCGCAGCGCCGTCGGAGAGCTGCGAGGCATTGCCCGCAGTGACGAATTGATCCGGGCCGCGTACGGGCGCCAGTGTCGAGAGATTGTCATAGGTGGTGCCGGGCCGGTTGCAGGTGTCGGCATCGACAGTGACTTCGCGGGGAGTGACGCTGCCGGTGGTTTTATCGGCGACCGCCATTGTCGTGGTGACGGCGATGATTTCGTCACGATAGCGGCCGGCGGCCTGCGCATCGGCGGTGCGCCGCTGGCTTTCGACACTGAAGCGGTCTTGGGCTTCGCGGCTGATGCCATAGCGGGCGGCTACGATGTCGGCCGTCTCTATCATGGGTAGATAGAGCGCCGGCTTGTTTTCCAGAATCCATGGGTCGACGCCGCTGTTCGGATCATCACGGGTGCGCAGCTGGGATACGCTCTCGACGCCGCCCGCTATCATGGCCGGCGCGCCATCCATCACAATGCGGGCGGCGGCGCTGGCGATGGCCTGCAGGCCAGAGGCGCAAAAACGATTGACGGTCGCGCCGCCGATGGTGACGGGCAAGCCCGCGCGTAGCACGGCCTGCCGGGCGATATTGCGGCCGGTGGTGCCCTCGGGATAGCCGCAACCGAGAATGGCGTCCTCGATCATGCCCGGGTCGATGCCCGCGCGTTCTACCGCGGCTTTTACAGCAAAAGCGGCGAGCGTGGCGCCTGGGGTGACGTTGAATTCGCCGCGATGTGCCTTGGTAATGGGCGTGCGGGCGGTAGAGACAATGACAGCTTCACGCATGAAAACGTCCTGAGGGAAAAGAGGGATATGAACCGCGGCAGCGTTCTATTCTTCATCAGTAAGCAAGGCTTGACAATTACATCAATAGTTGACATTGCGTTCAAAAAAATTTGACAATCAGTCCTTATGGATACGAAATCACTGACGCTGCTGGTGGAAATACTCGACGCGGGCAATCTGAGCGAGGCCGCGCGCCGTCTGAAAATGACTCGGGCCAATGTGAGCTATCACCTGGGTCAATTGGAGCGGGCGATAGGGATGCAGTTGGTGCGCCGTACGACTCGGCGCGTCGAGCCTACCGAGATCGGGCTCAAGCTCTATCAGCACGGGTGCAACATCCGCGACGAACTGGCCGCGGCGCAGGCGTCAGTGGAGTCGCTGGGGAAAACGCCCCAGGGGCGTGTGCGATTGAGCGTGCCCAGTGGTTATGGACAGTTTGTCATGACGCCATGGCTGCTGGAATTCAAGCGCAGCTACCCGGATATCGTGCTGGATGTGTTATTCGAGAACAGCGTCGAGGATTTGCTGCGCGACGAGGTGGATATCGCCGTGCGGATCATGTCCGAGCCACCGGGACATCTGGTGGCGCGTGAGTTGGGGCAGGTGCGTTACGTGGTCTGTGCTTCGCCAGCCTATCGGGACCGTCATGGTTTGCCTCGCCGTCCCGAGGCATTGTCCGATCTGCCTGTGATCAGCGCGGCAGTGATAGGCCGGCCGCTGCGGCTTTCGGCCTATCAGGGCAACCAGCGTCAGCAGGTCGTTCTGGATCCGACGATCGTGTCGCGCAATTACGCGTTTTTGCGCGATGCTGCGCTGGCAGGTCTGGGCGTGGCGGTAGTGCCCGACTATGTCGTGTATGAGGATGTCGCGCAACAACGTCTGCTGACGGCACTGGACGACTGGCGGCTCAGCATTTTCGGACGGGCGATGTATCTGCTGATGATGCCCAGCCGCCATCAGCCTCGCGCCTTGGCGATGCTGATCGAATTCATCATGGATCGGGCCCACGCGGTGCATGTGGGGCGGCCGGGGCTGTTGTTGCCGAGGCAGGCTCGGTAAGCAGGGGCGTTGACCTGCGATAATGATTCTTTGGCGGCATGATGCTGCTTTGGGCGCAATCGGCCGGATGCATCGATCGGCTGTGTCGATGCATGTTGCTGCGTTGGTGGTGCGGGCCCCGGATTATTTGAGAGTCGAATTTGCCATGAGTGCTGCTACGGATACTGACCGTCGTTTAACCGATCTGGAAATCAAGCTCGGCTTGGCCGATGATATGCTGGATCAATTGAGTCAGACGCTGTTTCGTCAGCAACAGCTGATAGAACGCTTGGCGCGTGAATTGGCCGAATTGCGCCAACAGGTGCCGGATACCGCGGGAGGCAACTTTCGCAGCCTGCGTGACGAGATTCCTCCTCATTATTGAACGCGATGCGTATCCTGTGGGCGTATCTGCGGCCGCATAGCCGCCTGGCCGTTTTGGCATTGGTGCTGGCTGGCGCGAGCCAGGTGCTGGCGCTGATCGATCCGATTATTTTTGGCAAGATCATCGACGAGTACGCGATCAATCGCGCCGGTAAAAGCGACAGCGAGTTGGTGTCGGGTGTATTGACGCTGCTGGGTTTGGCGGTGGCGATAGCGGTGCTGTCCAGGCTGGCAAAGGCCTTGCAGGAATACGTCACGCGTCTGGTGGTACAGAAATTTGGCACGCAGCTGTTCAATGACGGCCTGCGTCAGGCGATGCGTCTGAAATTCCAGGAATTCGAAGACCTGCGTAGTGGCGAGACTTTGTCGCTGCTGCAAAAGGTGAGGGCCGATAGCGAGCGGTTCATCAATACGTTCATCAACACGCTCTTTGCCGCCGTGGTGGGGATGGGTTTTCTGGTGTGGTATGCCGTGACGCGGCATTGGCTGCTCGTGCCGGTATTTGTTATCGGTGTGTTGGTGTTGGGGGGATTGACCGGACTGCTCAGTCGCGAGATCAAAACACAGCAGCGTTCGATCATGCGCGAAACGAACCGCAGCTCCGGCTTTATTTCCGAGTCGCTGCGCAATATCGAGCTGATAAAAAGCCTGGGATTGACGTTTCCGGAGATCCGCCGATTGCAGGCGCAAATCGTGCGCATCTTTGAGCTCGAGATGCAAAAGGTCAAACGGATCCGATTATTGTCCTTTTTGCAGGGAGTGACGCTGAGCCTGCTGAAACTCGCGATTCTATTTGCATTGCTGTGGCTGATCTTTCGCGATGTATTGAGTACTGGTGAATTGATCGCGATGCAGTTTATTTCTGTGGCGATTTTTGCGCCGTTGCAGGAGCTGGGCAACATCATTCTCGCGTATCGCGAGGCTGACGCATCATTGTCGAGTTTCGATGCCCTCATGAAAAGACCGATCGATAGGCGGCCGGAATCGCCGCAGGATAGCGGGCCGATCAATGGCGTGCGATTTGCCGATGTGACGTTTCGCCATAAAGGAGCTCGCGATAACGCACTGGATGGCGTGACGTTTTCTGCATCGCTCGGGGATACGATCGCATTCGTAGGGCCGTCGGGGTCTGGCAAGTCGACGTTGGTCAAGTTGCTGCTGGGCCTCTATACCCCGGCGTCGGGCGAGGTCTTCTACAACGATATTTCCACCAAAGTTCTGCGATATAACCGGGCGCGCCGCCAGGTCGGTCTGGTGACGCAGGAACCTTATCTGTTCGCTGGCACGCTGCGCGACAATATTCGGTTGGTGCGTACCGATGCCACGGATGAGGAAATCACCAAAGCGATGGAGCAGGCAGCGTGTGCCTATTTGCTGAACAAATCACCTGACGGGCTGGATACGACGATCGGCGAAATGGGCATGAAGCTATCGGGCGGCGAGAAACAGCGCCTGTCGATCGCGCGGGCCTTGATTCGCCAACCGAGGCTGTTGATTTTTGACGAGGCGACTTCGGCATTGGACTCGCTGACCGAAGAGCAGATCTCGGATACCGTGCGTCATATTTCTGCTAGCCGGCAGCAGATCACGCTGCTCATTGCGCATCGGCTATCGACGATCATGCACGCCGATACGATTTTTGTACTGGAAAAAGGCCGTATTGTCGAAAGCGGCACGCATTCCCAACTGTTGGCACAGACAGGCTTGTACTACGCGATGTGGCGTCAACAGATTGGTGAGCGGCCGGTGGAACATACGCTGGAATCGGATTCGTCATCGGAAAGTTAAGGACAGGATGATATTGGGCCGACGCTTTGCGTTTTGCTAAGCATCATTCTTTCTCAGCGGCGCAAAGTATCTCGAATCAAGCATCACGCGCCGTGCAATGCCGACCAGAGCCTCGAGCCCATCAGAGTGCGAGGCTTTGCGATAGGCGGCGCAGATCCGTAGCGATCTGAACGGCGTTTGCTGGCGATAGCTCACGACAGAGCCGCGCTGGATTTCGTTGCGCAAGATGCATGTGGGCAGCACGCCTACTCCTACGCCGCTGGCTACCAGACGGGCGAGCATCGCTAGGCTGTTGCAGGTGTTGACCCTGAGCGCTGATCCGCCCGCTTGCTCCCACCAGTTGGCCATCATCTCGTTCAGCGGCGACGGCTGGGGCATGCAAAGAATCGTTGATTCAGACAAAGACTGCGGATCGGCAAACTGAGAGGGCATGGCGATGGAGCGGTGCCCCACCCAGGCGACAGGCGCCAGTGCCAGAGGTTCAATTTGCATGTTCGCCAGATGCCCTGGATCGGCCAGTATCGCCAGATCCAATTGATTGGCCGCCAATCCGTCGAGCAGCACAAAGCTGTTGCTGACGGTCAGCTCGACTTTCAGGCGCGGATAGCGTTCTCCCAGCAGGGTGATGATCTTGGGCAGGACCGCGATGGCGATGGTTTCCGATGAACCGACCCGCAGTGTGCCTTGCAGCGGATCGCCGGTGCGCAGCCGGGTTTCGAGCTCGTCCAGCAGTTTCAGCACTTCGTCGGTGTAGTGCAGTGCGACGGTTCCTTCGGCGTTCAGTTTGGCGGTGCGCCCGTCTTTTTCGAACAGCCGGGTGCCGAGGGCTTCTTCGAGCTCTCGCACGCGCAGCGAAATCGTGGGCTGTGTGACGTTCATGTGCCGGGCCGCTGCCTGAAACGATCCTAATTTTGCAATCGCTGCGAGTGCCTCGATCTGAGCCAGGGAGTATCGACGCATCAGTTTTTCCTATGGAAAACGTAGAAAAAGTTTAATTAGTTTAATGGTTTGAGCGGCGCTAGGATACGGGCATTACGACAAATACGCGGCATGCTGGAAGCAAACGCGATCCAGGTCCGTCCCAATTGGAGAGAGGGCAATGACGAAAGCGAAACAGTTGAGGGATGCTATCTACGCGCCGGAAATACTCGTGCAGCCAGGCGTTTTTGACGGGTTCAGTACACGGCTGGTGGAACACATGGGCTACACCAGCGCGTTTATTACGGGCAGCGGCGTGAGCGAGACGCGTCTTGGGCAGGTCGATGTGGGCATCATGGGCATGGAGGAAAATGTCGCGGCCGTGCGCAATATCACCGCCTGTTCGAATCTCGCGCTGCTGGCCGACGGCGATACGGGCTATGGCAACGCCATCAACGTCTTTCACACGGTACGGGCTTTCGAGCGCGCGGGCGCAGCCGGCATCATGATCGAGGATCAAGTCTGGCCCAAGCGTTGCGGCCATATGCGCGGCAAGGAGGTTATCCCCCAAGACGAAATGGAGCAGAAGCTGCGCGCCGCGTGCGAGGCGCGCACAGACAAGGATTTCGTCATCAAGTCGCGTACTGACACGCTGGCAACGCACGGACTGGATGAGGTGATTCGCCGGTTGAATGCGTACGCGGAAGCGGGCGCGGATCTCTTGTTTGCCGATGCCTTGTTGGATGCCGAACAGATTCGCACGGTTGCGGCCAACGTGCCTAAACCGCTATGCGTGAACATGGGTTTTGGTATCCGCCAGCGTTCGACGACGCCGCTGTTGTCCGCCGCGCAATTGCAGGATCTGGGCGTGGCCGTGGTCATCTACCCGCGGCTGTTGACGGCCTGCGCGTTGGCTGGCATGAGAAAGGGCCTGGAGATCCTGGGGCAATCGCTGCAAAGCGGAAAACCCGAGGATAGACCCGATGCGGCATTGAGTTTCGAAGAGCTCAACGACATCATGGGAATGGTGCACATCAAGGATCTGGAGGAAAAATTCCTGACAGTCGCGCAGAAGACCGCGAAATATGGCCGGGAACCGGTTGGCGCAGTTCGCGAGGAAAGTGAGGGAGCCTCGCATGCATAGTGCGGCCACAGACTCGCGCATATTGCCGCCGGGATCGGCGGATTGCCATGCTCATGTCATTAAAACGGACAGGCCGCTGGTCAGCGACCGGCATTCTCAGCCCGCTGCTGATGCGTTGGTCGAGGACTATCTGCATACGCTGACGGCTAATGGCGTCATGTACGGGTTGCTCACAGCACCGAGTTTTTACGGCACGAATAACGACGTGCTGCTCGACGCATTGAAAAGATCCGGCGGCAGGCTGCGCGGCACGGCAATTGTGGAGCCCGAGATTGGCGAGGCTGCTCTCGCATCCTTGCAGGCCGAGGGCGTGTGCGGCATCCGATTGAATTGGGTCAAGCGTGCAGCAATTCCCGATATTCAGTCCAGGGAATACCAAGGTCTGCTGGCCAAGGTAAAGAATCTCGGCCTGCATGTCGAGGTGTACCTGGAGGGCGAACATCTGCCGCCGGTTCTCGCTGCCATCAATGCCAGCGGGGCGCGCGCCGTGATTGATCATTTCGGGAATCCGGAGGGCGCCGATGGGATTCACAGCGAGGGCTTTCGGGCGTTGCTGGCCGCGCTGGATGCCGGTAACACCTGGGTCAAGTTATCGGCGCCCTTTCGATTGCGAGGCAGTGCGGCGCCCGCACTCGCAGCCGAAATCATCAAGCAGTCCAATGGTGAACGAGCACTATGGGCAACTGACTGGCCCTGGGTAGGCCATGAAGAGAAGGTGACTTATTCGCAGTGCATCGCATCGCTTTTCGAATGCGTGCCCGATGCGGAAATTCGAAATCGAATCCTGACGAAAAACGCCTACGAAGCGTTTGGGTTCGGTCCGTAACGGCGAGCCGATCAACCGATTGGCCTGTCCCTCTGACCATTTCTACGCTATAGGTAGGAGACAACATAATGAGAAAACATAAACTTCTGAGCGCGGCGCTTTCTGCGGCACTCGTCTGCATGGCCAATGCCTCGGCCGCCAAGGACGTCGTAGACATGATTATTCCGACCGCTCCGGGTGGCGGAACGGACTCTCTGTTTCGCGCCATTTCGCGCTATGCGGAGCCATATCTTGACGCCACGATCGTGGTAAAGAATGTGGGCGGCGCCGGCGGAACGATAGGGATCGGTCAAATGGCTCGGGCAAAGCCGGACGGTTTGACGATGGCGGGTGTCTGGATGGGACCCATAACGGTGGCGCCGCATACGGTCGATACGACCTACGGTCTGGACGACTATATCCCCGTCATTCAGCTCGACGCCGCACCTTATGTGCTCTGCGTTCGCAGTGATTTTCCGGCCAATGACGGTAAAGCTTTCCTCGATACACTGAAGTCCAAACCCGATCAATATACCTTTGGGACCGACGGTGTTGCAGGCCCCGGTCAATTGGCGGCCGAACGTGTGTTTCAGTCTTTCGGTATCAAGGCTCGCGACGTGCCTTACCGCGGTGCAGGGGAAATCATGCCCGCATTATTGGGGAACGTTGTCGACATTTACGTGGGTTCTGTGCCTCTTGCCGTCTCGATGGAAAAAACAGGAAAAATCAAATGCCTGTTGGTAACCGGTGCAGATCCGGTAAAGGCGTTACCACGAGCCACTACGCTCACCGAACTGGGTATCCCCGAGAAAGAGACGCTGTTGTGGCATGGCATGTGGTGCCGGCCGGGACGCCGGATGCGGCAGTGAAGCGTTTGGGCGACGCATTTGAAAAAGCCGCAGATTCGCCGGAAATGGCCAAGTTCTTTGAAACGGCTGGTGTGGAGAAGAAAATTTTGCGCCGTAAAGCATTCTCTGATCATGTGCGTCAGGAATACGCGGAACTGGGCGAGCTCGTGAAAACGTTGGACCTCAAGAAACCATGATGAGCAAGCCGTCAGCGTTAGACAAAACACGGGTGCTGGTCACGGGGCGGCACATCAGCGGTCAATCTCTGGGGGTGTGCGGGAATGTGGAAACGATGCGGCGGCGTTGAATCAGCCTCCCGACGCATTTCGTCGCCGGATGGCGACGAAATGCGAGGCTGTATGCCGCCGCAGTAGGTGGCAGTGAGCGCAGTAATGCTTACTGTGGCGCCGTACTACCTGCAGGAGCGTTTTTCTGAGCCATGTCGATCACGCGCTGGCGTAGTTGCGGATCTTGTTCGACGGCTTGTCCGATGCCGTTGAACTCATCGACTGTCAGGCCATCGGCTTGCACCATTTTCACCATTTTGTCGTCGGCTTCGCGATAGACCTGTTGGCGGGCAGGCTCATCCTTTGCGGCTTGCAGCTTCGGACGATACTCGTCGGCAACCATGGCGACTTTCTGTGATGCACTGGCGAATTTTTGCAGTTGTGCTTCAGAGGGTTTGATAGCAGGCTGTACTTGGGCAGGGGGTTGCGCAGCCGGTGCCTGTGCCGTTTGGGCCAGTACCACGGCGGGCGACAGGCTCGCGGCGAGTACGGCTGCGGCAAAGAATGCGTATGTAGAACGCGGCATGGAGACCTCCTTCATGGGTTAAACGTCGTACCCCTCCATGATGACAAGTCCACCAAGTATGGTTCAAGCTTTCGGATGTTTGCGCATGTGACAGCCCGCAGGGACCCCGCGTTACGGGGCGTTTCAAGGCGGTTCAGGACTTGAGCGCGCGCGCTCTGGCCAGTAGAAATTCACGTTCACGCGCATTGCGTGTGAGAGCCGCGGCGCGGTGGAATTCCGCATCGGCTTCGTCGCGGCGGCCCAGTTTTTCCAGGAAATCGGCGCGCACGCTGGGCAACAGGTGATAGTCGGCCAAAGACGATTCGGTCAGCAAAGCATCGGTCAGCGCGAGCCCGGCCTGGGGGCCATACGCCATGCCTACGGCGACAGCGCGGTTGAGTTCGACGATAGGAGATGGGGCGGTTTGCACCAGCGCGTCATACAGTGCGACGATCTGTGGCCAATCCGTATCCTCGGCGCGGGCGGCGCGAGCGTGGCAGGCAGCGAGCGCCGCTTGCAGGGCGTACGGGCCCAATGTGTCCGATTGACTTTGCGCACGATGCAATGCGGCCAGGCCGCGTCGAATTTGCAGTGCGTCCCAGCGGCTACGGTCTTGTTCCATGAGCAAGATAGGGTGACCCTGCGCATCGGTCCGCGCCGCCAGACGCGATGCCTGCAGTTCCATCAATGCTACCAGGCCGTGAACCTCGCTTTCCTGGGGCGCGAGTTCAGACAAGATGCGGCCTAACCGCAGGGCCTCGTCGCACAAGGTTGGACGCGTCCAGTCGTCGCCCGCCGTGGCAGCGTAGCCTTCGTTGAAAATCAGGTAAATCACTTCCAGCACAGAAGTCAGGCGCGCCGCCAAATCGTTTCCGCGTGGGACTTCGAATGGGACTTGTGCCTCGCGCAGGGTCCGCTTGGCGCGGACGATGCGCTGGGCAATGGTGGCTTCGGAAACGAGAAAGGCGCGCGCGATTTCGTCGGTACGTAATCCACCTAGCAGACGCAGCGTCATCGCGACACGTGCCTCGGCTGACAACACAGGATGGCAGGCCGTAAAGATCAATCGCAGCAAGTCGTCGCCGATCTCGTCTTGGCGGGCCTGGTCCAGCGCGTCGACGAAATCGGGTTCGACATGGGTTTGCAACGCGTCCATTTCATAACCCAATTGCTCGTGCTTGCGTTCGTGTAACGCGTGTTGCCGCAATCGGTCGAGGGCGCGGTTCTTGGCTGTGGTCATCAGCCAGGCTCCTGGTTTGTCAGGAATGCCGTCGCGGGGCCAGTGCTCCAAGGCCGTGACCAGCGCATCTTGAGCGAGTTCTTCGGCCAGGCCCACGTCGCGCACGACGCGCGCGACGCTGGCGATCACTTTGGCTGACTCGCTGCGCCAGACGGTCTCGATGGCCCGATGGACGGCGTCGCGAGAACTCATTGTTGCGGCATTTCCGCGTTGGGATCCATATACATCAGTTCCCAGATATGACCGTCCAGATCTTCAAACGCATGGCCGTACATGAAGCCATAGTCTTGCGGCTCTCGCGGCACCGAGCCTCCAGCTGAGACGGCGCGGGCGACCAGATCGTCAACCTCGGCGCGGCTGTCGCACGACAGGCAGACCAGCACCTCGGTGCTTTGTTTCGGGTCGCAAAGGGGTTTATTGACAAAGGTCTTGAAGTACTCGCGCGTGAGCAGCATGGCGTACAGGTTTTCACCCAAAACCAGGCAGGCCGCGTTCTGATCGCTGAACTGAGGATTGAAGTCCAACCCGAGTTTGCGGAAAAAGGTCATGGCAGCGGGCAGATCAACAACGGCGAGATTGACGAAAATTTGCTTATGCATGGTGGACTCTCAAAGTGGGAGGTCGAGTTGGAGGATTTGCGACAGCCGGGTTGATGGTGGCTGTTATGCATACGACGAATCAGATCTCCTGCAATCGACATGAAAATTGATGCTCAGGGAAAACCCTAATCAATCGGTCCAGCAATCGGCCTGGCAAGGCCAAATGACAACTCAACGTCCCGCAGACCTGCTACCGCAAACTAAGCGAAGCAGGGCCCGAGTTCGCGTATTTCCACCGTGCACCATTGGGCGGCTGGACATTCTGCAGCGATGGCGATGGCTTGTTCGCGCGTGTCACAGTTCAACAGAAAAAATCCGCCGATCATTTCCTTTGCCTCGGCATAGGGGCCATCCAGCAGACGTTGCCGGCCATCGCGGACCTGGAGTTTTACGCCTTCTTTTTCTGATTTTAGGGATTGGGCGTCTTGCAGCAGGCCGCGGGATTTCAGGTCCGCCGCGAATTGCATCATGCTGTCGTAGGCGGCATGCCCCTCCTCAGGCGTGCGCTGCGCCCGTTGGCCGATGGGTTCGACGATGAGCATCATAAAAGACATGACTGTCTCCTGAATAGGCGAAGAATCGCAGTCTAGCCGGGCAATGGGGCGAATGGAAGTCTCATCCGGGCCGCTGGGGAAGTGCTGCCTGCGGGACGCAGACTGCGTGTTATTTGCGCTTTGTCAGTGACTTCCCCATAGGGGCAGTAGAGAATCGCACCGCCGTAGCAGTAGACTGTGTCATTCTGTATTTGCCCCCTGGGTGGGGCGTGCTGTTTATTCCAAAGGATCGACGTCGTGATCGCGTTGCGGGAAGCTTATCGGGCGGGGCTGTTTCAGCGGCGGCAGTGGTTGCCGAATATCGTGTCTGGAGTGATTGTCGGGGTAGTGGCGTTGCCATTGGCGATGGCATTTGCAATCGCGTCCGGCGTGAAGCCCGAACAGGGTTTGTACACCGCGATTATTGCCGGGTTATGCGTATCGATATTTGGGGGGAGCAGGCTGCAGATTGCGGGTCCCACCGGCGCGTTCATTGTGATCCTGGCTGCCATCGTGGCCGAGCACGGGGTGGCAGGGTTGCAGATTGCCACCCTGATGGCGGGCATCATTCTGCTGTTGCTGGGCGTGGCTCGTATGGGAGCCGTGATCAAATTCATTCCGGCGCCTGTGATTGTGGGTTTTACGGCGGGTATCGGCGTCATCATCTGGGTCGGGCAGTGGAAGGAGTTTTTCGGTCTGCCCAGTATCACGGGTACGCATTTTCACGAGAAATTCTGGCAGCTAATACAGGCTTTGCCCCAGTTGCATGTGGCGACGACGGTGCTAGCCTTGATCAGTTTGGCGATCTTGATTGTGTCGCCTCGGGTGCCATATCTGAGGCGCGTGCCAGGCCCCTTGATTGCGTTGGTGGCTGCCACGGTGCTGCAGGCCTTGTTTGGTTTCGACGGCGTTGCAACGATAGGGTCGGCCTTTGGCGGCGTACCTCAGGGGTTGCCCTCGTGGCATTGGCCGGAGGTCACCTTGTCGCGCGTGGTCGAGTTGATCGGTCCGGCGTTTGCCATTGCCATGCTGGGGGCGATCGAGTCGCTGCTGTCGGCGGTGGTGGCCGATGGAATGGCGGGCACGCGTCATAACTCCAACCAGGAACTGATCGGCCAAGGCATTGCGAACATTGCCGCGCCGCTATTCGGCGGGATAGCGGCGACGGGCGCGATTGCGCGCACGGCGACCAATATCCGTAATGGTGGCACCAGTCCCTTGGCGGGCATTGTGCACGCAGCGACGTTGGTCGCTATCGTCGTGCTGCTGGCGCCGTTGGCAGAGTACGTGCCGTTGGCGGCCTTGGCTGCGATCTTGTTCATCGTCGCCTGGAATATGAGCGATCTGCGGCATTTCGGCAGAATGCTGCGCCGCGCCCCTCGGGCGGATGTGGTGATCTTGCTGGTGACCTTTGCCTTGACGGTGTTCGCTGATTTGGTAGTCGCGGTCAATATCGGCGTGATCCTGGCGACATTGCATTTTCTGCGTCGCATGGCGTCCAGCGTGGGGGTTCAGCAAATGGGCCGCGATGAATTGAGCCGGGAACTGGCGGCCAATGCAGGCATCGATGTCCCGGATGGCGTGTTGGTCTATACCATCGAAGGACCCTTGTTTTTCGCGGCGGTAGAAAATTTCGAGCGAGCGCTCGACAACACGAATACGGATCCCCGTGTGCTCGTGCTTTGCCTGCGCCGCGTTCCGTTTGTCGATGTGACAGGGTTGCAGGTGCTGGAGGACGTGATTGTCCGTTTACGCTCGCGTGGGGTGCGTGTGTTGCTGGCCGAGGCAAATACCCGCGTGCGAGGCAAACTGCGTAAAGCCATGATTGCCGACTTGGTGGGACCGCAGGGGATGTTCGATACGTTGCCACAGGCCTTGTCGGCTGGGGGCGCATCGCAGATGCCAGACGCTGCCGCGACGGCGTAGTAAAACTGGCCGGAAGCGTCAGGCGCCGGACACCGTCCAGCGCCTGACGCAGACCGCAAGGCGCAACCCGGCAGGTGCAGTTGGAGCCAGGTTGCGTCCGATCCCGCGGAATTTAGTTTTTACCGAAGAGTCCGCCGCCCATTTTCAGCAAGTCGCCCAGGCCGACTTGGCCATCGCCGTCCTGGTCCAGCAGCGAGCCCAGCAGGCCGCCACCCACACCGCCTTGTTGTTGGGCGGCGTCGCGTTCCTGTCCTAGTTGGGCGCCGAGTCCGCCGGCGTCCAGGTTGTTGCCTTGCATGCGATTGGCCAGAAAGGCCATGACGATGGGCGCCAGGATCTGGAGCAGGTTCGACGCATTGCCGCCGCCCAGGCCGGTCGCTTGGCCAAGGTTATCTTCGGCGCGTTGCTGGTTGCCGCCAAAGATGTTGCCCAGAATGCTGGCGCCATCGGATTGGCCCGCACCTGCGTTCGCGCCGCCGCCGAGCAACGACCCCAATAGTCCACCCAGATCGGCGCCACCGCCGGCATGATCACGCTGCAGTGCGCCAAACAGGGCGTCGGCGCCTCCCGGTTGCGAGGCGTTCTGGCCTAGCGTACCCAGCAGCATGGGCAGCGCGGCGCTGACCGCGTCTTGCGTTTGAGCCGTATCGGTCCCCAGTTGTTGAGAGATTTGTTGCATCGGCCCGCCTTGTAACTGCGCGAGCAATTCGTCGGAAAGCGTAGTGGGGGAGTTCATGGTGTGTTCTTCCTGGTTAAAGGTGGACTAAGCGTACCACCGGATGGCGTTGCAAGTGTGTTCTTGACAGTTATTGATGATTGGTCCGGGCGCAGGGAAAACGCCGTCCTTGCCGGCCCATCTCGCCAGGCGGCAGCCGGATCGCGAGGCCAATGTTCTAATAGCGGTCGCGCAGATGAACTACACGCCAAAATCGCTACGATGACGATCCAGATTAACGAAGAGTTACGAACTTATATCGACCCGCTGAGCGCCGACGAATACGAGGCGCTGGAGCGCAGCCTCCTGGCCGATGGGTGCCGCGATGCGCTCGTGTTATGGGGCGATGTCCTGGTCGATGGACATAACCGCTATGCGCTGTGCACCAAACACGGCATCGAATTCAAGACTACGCAAAATACCCGCTTTAAATCGATGGACGATGTGCGGTTATGGATGATTGAAAATCACCTGGGCCGGCGCAGTGTCTCGGATTTCCAGCGAGGAGTGCTGGCCTTGCGCAAGAAGGAAATCTTGCAGCAGCGGCAGCAGGAGCTAGAGGCACAGCAACAGGCGCAGCAGGCAGACGCTGGCTCAGCCGGCGAGGCGGAAACGCCCGCGGCCTCACCGGCCGAGCCGGTGGTCATTCCCAATCGCCAGGCGTTGGCACGTGCGGCACGGGTCAGCAGCAATACGCTAGGACAGATCGAAAAGATTCAAAAAGATGCCGCGCCAGAGCTGGTCCGTGCGGTCAAGTCCGGCGAGATTTCCATCAACGCTGCTGCGGCCGTTGCCGAAATGCCGGTCGACAAGCAGGTCGCCGCCGCAGCCGAAGGGCGCAAGGCATTGAAGGAGCTCGCGCGCCAGGCCCGCGAGGCGAAGGCCAAGGCAAAAGAACCGTCAATGGACACTGAGGCGGGGGACGGCGAGTTGGAGGCAGAGCCACCCGTTGAGGCGATCGAGGACTATCCCGCCGAGGTGGCGCGCCTGCGTCGACTGGTGGCGGCACTGACCGAGGAGCGCGATGGTTTGAAAAAGAAAGTCATGCACTTGACTGTGGCATTGTCCGAGGCGCGTCAGGACAAATAAGAGCCAGAGCGCGGGCGTTCGGGCGTATCATCCTGCCCGGCGAAACGTCAGATTGATGCGCATGGCGCCCAACAAAGGGTGCGTGGCGTCTTTCAACTCGGACACGCCGTGATACCGCAGCCGATCCCGGCCGCCCCACACGGCGACGTCTCCATGCTGCAGTGGCACGCGTTGCGCGCGGTCACTGCGTTGTTCGCCGCCGAACAGGAACGTCGCAGGAATTCCCAGCGACACCGATACGATAGGCGCGCTGAAATCCCGTTCATTCTTGTCCTGGTGCAAGCTCATGCGGGCACCCGGCAGATAGCGATTGATCAGGCAGGCATCGGGCTGAAAATCCGGAAAGCCGGCGGTTTGCGCCGCCTGCTGCGCCAGTCGCAAAAACGACGCGGGTAAAGCGGGCCAGGGCAGGCCGGTTTGCGGATCCTGCTGGGTGTAACGATAGCCGCGCAGATCCGTTGTCCACCCCAGCGAGCCGCAGTTCGTCAGCGCGACAGACATCCGGAACCCGCCCGGCGTCACCATATGGCGTAAAGGCGCCGCCGCGAATATGGCGTCCAGCTCGGACAATAGCGCATCAATATAGGGCAGTGCCAAGCCTCGCAGTACAACCGCTTGCGGACCCAATTGCACGTTGACTGGGGCGACTGCGTCGGGAGCAAACAAGTCCAGGTTCATGGTAAGGCTGCGTCGGCGTGTAGATGGTGTTTCGTTGCGCTGGCCGGCGGTTGCGCCACGGTGGTCGGTCACGCGACCATGGGCGAAGAGGCCGGAGTGTGCGTCAGAATCGTATATGACCCTAATGTAGGCATCCTTGCGATGCCAGACACTCCGGCTTTTGCGCTTGAACTCGTTGGTGCTCAGCCGCAGCGCAATGCGCTGATCGAGCCGTCGCTTTCCACAATCACGTTCAAACGCGTGGGGTTGTATTCCATGGTCATGACTTCGCCGGGTTTCAGCACGCGTAGTTGCGTCGCGTTGGCACTCGAGCTCAGCGTGCGGTTGAGCGACTCCGAGTACTTTTGACCCACCTGATCTTGTACCGGCTGGGCATCGCAGGTGGCGGCCGTGCCAGACGACGCGCCACTGCCGCCGTATGTACTGGTATCCGATGAGGTGTGCTGCGTTCCAGAGGAGGCGCAGGCGGTGAGGCCGGCGACGAGGATGACGGGAAACAGCTTGCGCATCATGAGAGAAACTCCTTCTTGCAAATTAGTCGTCAATGATAGACCAGCTTGATCATTGATTTGTTTGCATATGATTCCACGCCAGGCCTGCTGCGCTGTTATTCGCCGGGTGTGTCAGGATCAGGAGGCTGTCATGCACCTGATGTTTCCATTGTATGGAATTTCAGGTGGTGGAACGCAAGCCCGTCTCGTTTTTCCGTCTATCGGTGCTCAGGCAAGCACGGCAATACCGTCCGCGGCACGCACGCCTTGACCTGCAGGCATAACGAACAGGGGATTGATTTCGGCTTCGACCAAGCGGTCGCCCAATTGTGCGGCCATTTGCGAGAACGCAACGATGGCTTTCACCAGCGCATCCAGATCGGCTTTGGGCCGGCCACGAAAACCGTCGAGCAGTGGCCAGGTTTTTAACTCGTGGACCATGTCGAGGGCATCTTCGCGGCCGAGGCCTTTATTGCCGGATGGCAGCAGGCGCATCGTGGTGTCCTTGAACAGTTCCGCGGTGACGCCGCCCATGCCTAGCAGGATCGCCGTGCCGAGCGGGTCGCGATGCATGCCGAGAATCAGCTCCGTGCCGCCGGCGACCATTTCTTGTACCAGAAAGCGCTGAGGCACGATGCCGGTCTTGCTTTGTACTTCGTCCTTCATTGCCCTCAGCCGGTCACCGATCTGCTCGGCAGTGAGGTTGATGGCGACGCCGCCGACGTCGCTCTTATGCGTAATTTCACTCGACAGGATTTTTAGCGCGACACGCGTATTAAAGGCACGCGCAGCTTGTTCCGCGCTGGTGGGCGTTGTCACAACGGTTTCTTGCGCGCAGGGCACGCCGAAGCGCGTGAACAATTGCTTGGCTTGCGCTTCGTCCAACGAACCTGCAGGCAGATCTGCTATGTCGATCGGCGCAGCAGGAACCGAATATGTCGGCTCCCTCCACTGCGCGTGCTGCAGCATACCGGCCAGCGCGACGGAGCATGCCTCTGGGATGGCGAAAGCCGGGACGCCGCGCTGTGTGAGCAGGGCACCGACATTCGGCGCGTGAGGACTGACGAAGGCGATCACGGGCTTATCGCTTTCGGGTAGGCAGTCCTGGATGGCGCCAGCCATCAGCTCCGGCATGGCGAGGCCCGAAGACCCCACAATGATGGCGAGCGCGTCATAGCTGGGACTTGCCAGCAGCGTTCGGATAGCGCCACGTAACAGATCTGGCTGCAGACCGGCCAGGGTGACATCGATGGGATTGCGATCCAGCGCGGCGTGGTCGCCGGTCTGCAGCGCGCGCAATTGCGCAGCGGTGGCGGCATCAGGGGCCGGCGCCTCAAAACCCGATACGCCCAGGCTGTCGGACACCAGTGTGCCAGCGCCACCCGTCGAGGTCAGGATGGCGACACGATTGCCCCGCAGCACGCGGTTTGTGGCCAGCGCAGCAGGGATATCCAGCAAGTCGCTAAAGGTCTGGGCGCGAATAATGCCGACTTGCTTGAATAGCGCGTCGTACATGCGGTCGGCACCGGCCAGTGCACCTGTATGCGACACGGCCGCTTTTGCGCCGGCTTCCGAGCGGCCGATCTTGAAGGCGACGACCGGCTTACCGGCGCGGGCGGCCTTCAGGGCTGCAGTGCGGAATTTCTCCGGGTTGCGCACGCTTTCGACATAGAGCGCGATGACTTTGGTGGCTTCGTCGTCAGTCAAGTAATCAATGAAGTCGGCCAAATCGAGATCGACTTCGTTGCTGGTTGAGATGAGCTTGGACAAGCCGATCCCGCGAGACGCTGCGCGGGACAGCAGCGCACCGAGGATGCCGCCGCTTTGCGACACCACACCGATGGACCCAGCCGGGAAATGATCCATTTCCAGTGCGCCGCTGGCCGACAGCACGATGTTGTCGGTCAGATTGACCAAACCGATCGTGTTGGGGCCGAGGATGCGCATACTGCCTGCGGCCTCGATGAGTTCGGCTTGCCGGCGCGCTCCCTCTGCACCGACTTCGGTGTAGCCGCTGGCCAGCACGATCGATGCCGCCGTACCGCGCTGTGCGAGTTCTCGTACGGCCAAGTGCGCGCGTTCGGCGCCCAACAGTACGATGCCGACGTCGGGTACCGACGGCAGCGATGCGATGTTGGGATAGCAGGGCAGGCCGTCGATATTGTCGGCTCGTGGATTGACAGGATAAATGTGGCCGGTAAAACCGTGCTTGCGCAGATAGGCGACAGGGCGGCCGGCGGTCTTTCTGCTATCGGCGGAGGCGCCGATGACGGCTACGCTGCGTGGATTGAGGAGGCGGGTAAGGGGGCTCATGTTTGTTACTCTTTGCTGGTGCGCTTTTCGGCGGCCTTGGCCAGGAAAGCCATGACCGATTCGCGGTGCTCCGTGCTCGTGTAGCAGATGCCTTGCGCTTGGCTGCCTTGTGCGAATACTTGTTCAGCCGACATTTCGAAGCTCTGGTTGAGAATGGTCTTGCCCAGCGCCAATGCAGTCCCGGAGCCTTGGCTCAGCTCGGCGGCCCAGGTCTGCGCATCGGTCAGCAGTTGCGCTGCGCTGGTGGTGCGATCCACGATGCCTAACCGCAGGGCTTCGTCGCATTCGACTTTTCGACCGGTGAAAATCAGTTCTTTTGCTTTGGATAGACCCACCCGGCGCGGCAGGAAATACATACCGCCACCGTCCGGGACGATGCCGCGATTGATATACGACCAGGTAAAGCTCGCGGCGTCGCTGGCAATGATGAAATCGCAGGCCAGGGCAGTGTCGGCGCCCAGGCCGGACGCAGCGCCATTGACGGCAGCAATGGTCGGCTTGGGCATGGTGTGCAGCAACGATTGGGTGTAGTGCACGCGCTGCTGACGGTGCCAGCCGTTGAAAGCGATTTCGCCAACAGGGGCGTTCATCCGCCGTTCCATCCCCGCGACATCGCCACCGGCGCAGAATCCCTTTCCGTTACCGCTGAGCACCAATGCGCGGATCGCTTTGTCGGCACTGATGCGTTCCAGCGCCGCGATGAATGCGCTGCGCATATCGTCGCTCATGGCATTGCGTTTCTCAGGGCGGTTGAGCAGCAGTGTGGCAATGCCGTCGGTAACGGTCAGTTCGATCAAATCCGTGGTCATGTCGCGAGTTTTCCTTGAGTCGGCTCAGTCGTTGGCGATGTGGCTTTTCTTGACGCGCCTGCGTCAAACCAGCATTTGCCTTTTGCCGGATAGTTTAGGTGCCCAAGCCGCAATATGTATTCCCTGAATTCCACTTGATGGAAATAGTGCTAAGCTGCTGCGTCCCACCCATTTCGCTACATCATGTCCGATTCTTCTCCCCAGACCGTGCGGCGGCACCATCACGAAGACCCTGTGTTGAATCGTTCGTTGGTGCGTGGGGTCGAGATTCTGCGCGCGTTTCGCCCCGGTGCAGATCAACTCGGCAATGGAGAAATCGCGGAAAGGACTCAGCTTTCGCGCGCCACGGTCAGCCGTCTGACGCAGACGCTGGTCGAATGCGGGCTGCTGGAGCATGATCGGGTGCGGCGGACTTACCGTCTGGCCACGCCGGTATTGAGCCTGGCTCACGCAATGCGTGCGGGCTCGCCGGTGTTGAATGCGGTCGCGCCGCTGATGCGTGCGATGGCCGAGAAAATGCGGATCAATGTGGGGCTGGCGACCGCGGACCGTGACGAAATGGTCTATTTGGAATCGTTTCGGTTTAACCGCAAGGTGGCGCTGCGCAGTGTTGTCGCGGGGCAGCGTGTGCCGATGGAGCTCACTTCGCTGGGCAGAGCCTATCTGGCGGTCGTCGATGACGTACAGCGGCAGGCGTTGCTGGAGCAGTTTCGCCAACGGCGCAGTACTGACTCGCGCCGTCTGCTTGACGAAATCCACGCCGCCAGGCTCAGCGTCGATACCAAAGGCTATTGCGCCGCCTCATGGCAGCCGGAGGTCGTGGCAATGGCAACGCCGCTTGTGCTGCC
Source organism: Bordetella tumbae (assembly GCF_054780995.1). Lineage (NCBI taxonomy): Bacteria > Pseudomonadati > Pseudomonadota > Betaproteobacteria > Burkholderiales > Alcaligenaceae > Bordetella > Bordetella tumbae. The sequence goes on along the minus strand of NZ_BAAGVG010000002.1, from coordinate 231,431 downwards.
AGACCGCCCCATTTACGTATTGAATGTCAGCGTCCGGACCATAGCCAGCATGTCAGAGACGCAGAAACAGCTGGGTGGCCCGTTGCTGGAACTCCGCGAGAAGGCGAAGACCGCGTTACTTACCGCTGACGCGTGACCGGCTCCAGCGGTGACAGCACTCGGCGACATACATGATGTGCCAAGTGCGTAATGATGCTGATCAGCCTGCCTTGCGTGCGCGCCGCTTGCGTACGGCCTCGGCCAGATCGGCCAGCACCGGTTCGGTCTGTGTCCAACCCAGGCAGGCATCGGTGATCGACACCCCATGACGCAACGGCACGCCGGGTTTCAGGTCCTGGCGGCCGGCCTCCAGATGGCTTTCGATCATGACGCCAATGATGCGCGAATCGCCGTTGGCGAGTTGCGTGCCGATATCGCGGGCCACGTCGATCTGGCGCTCGTGCGATTTGTTGGAGTTCGCGTGCGAACAGTCGATCATGACCTGTTCGCGTTGGCCTGCGGCTTTCAGTGCGGCGCAACTGGCCTGGACGCTGGCGGCATCGTAGTTGGGGCCTTGTTTGCCGCCCCGCAGGATCACATGGGTATCGTCATTGCCGCGCGTCTCGAAAATCGCGGCCATGCCCATTTTGGTCATGCCCATAAAGGCATGTTTGGCGCGGGCCGCCACGATCGCATCGGCGGCGACCTGCATGCCGCCATCGGTGCCGTTCTTAAAGCCCAACGGGCAGCTCAGGCCGGACGCCAATTGGCGATGGCTGGGGCTTTCCGTTGTGCGTGCCCCGATTGCGCCCCAGGCGACCAGGTCGGCAATGTATTGCGGGCTGAGCAGGTCCAGGAATTCGGTGGCGATGGGCAAGCCCAGTTCGCTGATTTCCAGCAACAGCTCGCGCGCGCGGTGCAGCCCCTCATTGATACGGAAACTGCCATCGAGGCGCGGGTCATTGATATAGCCCTTCCAGCCGACGGTGGTGCGCGGTTTTTCAAAGTACACGCGCATCACGATCAGCAGGTCTTTGCTCAGTGATTGCGCGGCGCTTTTTAGCTTGCGCGCGTATTCGATTGCCTGATCATGGTCGTGGATGGAACAGGGGCCTACCACCACGACCAGACGGTCGTCGCGGCCGTGCAGCACGTCGGCAATCTGCCTGCGGGCGTTTTCGACGAGAGCCAGCGTCGTAGGAGGAATTGGTAGTTCATCCTGCAGCAGGGCAGGCGAAATCAGCGGACGTACCGCGCCGATACGAACGTCATCAATGCGGGTCGTGTCTTGCGTGGAGTCGGCCTGGCCAACTTCACGGTCGTGGTGAGAATCGTCGATACGGGTCATTATTGTCTCGGGAGGAAGAGCCGCGCGCTCAACGGCTACTGCGACGGAGTCGGCAGCGGATCGAGCGGAGCGTGCAGGCGGGCTATCTGATGTGCGTTAATCGTATTCGGGTCAATCTGCGACGGGCGTGCGCAGCGTGACGAATTCCTCGGCGGCTGTCGGGTGGATGCCGATGGTCTCGTCAAAGACCTGCTTTGTCGCGCCCGCTTTCAGCGCGACGGCCAGGCCCTGCACGATTTCACCCGCGTCCGGGCCCACCATGTGGCAACCCAAAACGCGGTCGGTATCGGCGTCGACCACCAGTTTCATCAAGGTTTTTTCCTGGATACCGGTCAGCGTGAGCTTCATCGGGCGGAACCGGCTTTCGAAACGCTTGATGCGATGACCGGCCTCGAGCGCCGCCTCGGTCGTCAGGCCGACGGTGCCGATATTGGGCAGGCTGAATACGGCCGTAGGAATCAGGTCGTAATCGACCTTGCGGTACTCCTCGGGTTTGAACAAGCGGCGCGCGACTGCCATCCCCTCGGCCAGAGCGACTGGGGTCAGCGGCACGCGGCCGATCACGTCGCCGATGGCCAGGATCGACGGTTCGCTGCTGCGATATTCGTCGTCAACCCCGATAAAGCCGTCGTCGTTGAGTGTCACGCCGGTGTTTTCCAGCCCCAGATTGTCCAGCATGGGGCGGCGGCCGGTGGCATAGAACACGCAATCGGTTTCGATGACCTCGCCGCTTTTCAGGGTGACGCTCAGGGTGCCGTCATCGCGTTTGTCGATGCGGGCAATATCGGCGTTAAAGCGTAAATCCAGGCCTTTTTTTATCAGTTCGTCGCGCAGGTGCTCGCGTACGCTGCCGTCAAAGCCGCGCAGAAACAGGTCGCGTCGATACAGTTGCGTGGTTTGGGCGCCCAGGCCATTGAAAATCGAGGCGAATTCGACCGCGATGTAGCCCCCGCCCACGACCACGACGCGGCGCGGCAGTTCCTGCAGGAAAAAGGCCTCGTTCGAGGTAATGGCGTGTTCTTTACCTGGAATATCAGGGACTTGCGGCCAGCCGCCAGTGGCCACCAGGATATGCTCGGCCGTGTGGCGCTGGCCGTTGATTTCCACGGTGTGAGGGTCGACCAGCCGGGCATGGCCTTCGTGCAGGGTCACACCGCTATTGACGAGCAGGTTGCGATAAATGCCATTGAGACGTTCGATTTCGCGGTTTTTATTGGCGATCAGGGTAGTCCAGTCAAAACCCGGGGTCCCGACGGTCCATCCAAATCCGGAGGCTTGCTCGAAGTCTTCGTGAAAATGCGCGCCGTACACCAGCAGTTTTTTGGGTACGCATCCAACGTTCACGCAGGTGCCGCCGAGATAGCGGCTTTCCGCAATGGCTACACGAGCACCGAATCCCGCGGCAAAGCGCGCCGCGCGCACGCCGCCTGAACCTGCGCCTATGACGTATAAGTCGAAATCGAAAGCCATCACGAATCCTTGTTACGAGTCTGCTTGGTGGGACGCAGCCGCCCACATAATTTCTGAAAAGAACGGTATTAAACCGCTAATCTTAAACCGCCGTCCGGCGGGTATGCTGCGACCTGGCTTGTGGTGCCCTCAGCACAGGCCCCGCATATGGGATACATTCTGACGGTGGTGCCGCCGTATCGGGCGGCGTTCGGGGTGATTCCGTGATGGGAATGCATGCAGACTGAAACTAGTTTCTTTGGCTCGGTGGGCGCCGTGTTGGGCGAGGTGATCCGTGCCATTGTGTCAGGCATCCGCTATGTCTTTAGCGGCCTGGGCTCGGCGATCGGGGATTTTTTCTCGGGCCTGGCCGGCGCATTGGGCATGAGCTCGTCGATATTTCATTTCGCGCTGCTGCTCCTGGGCCTGGTCCTGCTGTGGTCCGCGGTCAAGGCCTTTATGGGGCGTTCCATTGTGGCGGGATTGTTCTGGCTGCTATTGGCCATGCTGTTGTTGTCCGGCCTGATCAGTTAGCGGGGCAGGGGGGCTGCCTCCGGCAGCCTCGGTTCTATCGGTAGGTTGAGCTTTCCCTCTATGCCGGGCGCCGCGCAGTGGTTTGCGCGATCAGCATGGTGAGCCGCTTGATGAGCGGTTCGAACAGATCCGCCGAGGTGTTGCCATAGCCCAGCACCAGGCCGTTGTCCTCGGCGGTCGGTTGCAGGGCAAAGGCCGACAGGGCGCTGGGCGCCATGCCCGCCTGCCGCGCTGCAGCGGCCAGTTGCCGGTCCTGAATTTCAGGCGGCAGTCTCACGGTCAAGTGCAGGCCGCCTTGTCCGCCTAACACCTCGTGCGAGACGGACAGGTGGCGCGCTAGGGCTGATCGCAAGGCGGATTGCCGGTCGCGATAGAGACGCCGCATGCGGCCCAGATGGCGGGCAAACTGTCCGCTTTCCATAAACTCCGCCAAGGCGAGTTGCTCATGCCGATGGCCGCCGCGCAGCAATTCGTGCACGGCCGTGTGTAACGAACCTGTCAGCCCCTCGGGTAATACCAGGAATCCAATGCGCAGGGCGGGAAACATGGTCTTGCTGAACGTACCGATGTAGACCACGGGTGCATTATCGGCGAGCCCTTGCATGGCGGGGATCGGATCGCCCTGGTGCCGGAATTCGCTGTCGTAGTCGTCCTCGATGATCCAGGCGTTGTTGCGCCGGGCGCGTTCCAGCAGGTCCAGGCGGCGAGCGGCGCTCAGCACGGCGCCCGTCGGATATTGATGCGAGGGTGAGGTGTAGATCATGCGTGGCGCATGGGTGTGCCAGAGCGTGGCAGGCGCCGCCAGGCCCTCGTCGTCAACGCGCACCGGTATCACCTGCAGGTCCCCTGCCTGGAGCGCGGCCTTGACACCCCGATACCCCGGGTCTTCCATCCAGGCGATATCGCCTGGATTACTTAGCAGCCGTACACATAGAGACAACGCCTCTTGGGCCCCCTCGGTAATCAGGATCTGTTCCGCGTGACAGCGTACACCGCGAGACAGACCCAGATGGCGGGCGATGGCGTCGCGCAGCGCAGGTTCGCCAGCGGGGTCGCCGTAGCCCAGCGTGCTGATGGGCATGTCGCGCAGCGTACGGTCCAGCGTGCGGCGCCACGCGCCGAGGGGAAAATGGCTGAGCGCCGGTGTCCCCGGGCGCAGCGCCACGGCGGCCTCGATGTGACGGGGAGACGCTATCAAGCGGCTGACGCGTTGTGCGGCACTGGCGTCCATGGGGGCCGGGCTGATAGGTTTGGGGAGGCTGATGCGGGCGGCTGGGTTGATGCCTGTGGCGGGGGCCATAGGCAGGAAGGCGACCCATGTCCCTTGGCGATCGGCTCGCACGTAGCCTTCCGCCGTCAACTGGCTGTACGCCAGCAGCACGGTATTGCGCGAAATGCCGAGTTGCTCCGCCAGCGCCCGCGAGGCGGGTAGCCGGCTGCCCGCGGGTAGCCGTCCGTCCAGAATGGACGCCTTGAGCCGTCGCAACAACTGACGTTGCAGTGTATTGCCGTCCTGGGGCGGCGACAGCGGGCTGTCCAGCAAGGGGGCTGGCGTATCCATGGCACCATCAAATAGTCTGATATTGGATCTTTTTACCATGCCACGATTCGGCTAGGCTTATGGCTTGTATTCGCGTAATGCCATTTCCCCTGAGCCTCAGAAGGATGTTTCGTATGCCGTCGACCAGTGCCGTGACTCAACAACCCGTGGGCGATTCCCTCCCGCATTGGACGGCGCGTCCGCGGCCCCCGCATGAGGCGATCGCGGGACACTACTGTCGGCTCGAACCGCTGGACGCGGCGCGTCATGGCGCTCAACTGTATGCCGCGTTTCGTCAGACGCCGGACGATGCCGATTGGACGTATACCCTGGCCGGGCCATTCGCCGACGAGGCCAGCTATCTGGCGTATGCGCGTACGGTGCAAACCTCTGAGGACCCACAGTTTTTTGCCGTTATTGACTCGGCTACAGGACAAGCAGTCGGCACTTTGGCCGCCATGCGCATTGATCCGGCCAATGGCGTCATCGAGGTAGGCAACGTGGCGTACTCGAATCTGCTCAAACGTACGCCTGCCGCCACCGAGGCCCAGTATCTGCTGATGCGCCGGGCGTTTGATCAACTCGGCTATCGCCGCTATGAATGGAAGTGCGACAGCCTGAATGCGCCGTCGCGCGCCGCTGCGTTGCGCATGGGATTTCAGTTCGAGGGGATTTTCCGGCAGGCCGTGGTTTACAAAGGGCGCAATCGAGATACCGCCTGGTTTTCCATCATCGATTCGGAATGGCCGGCCGTGCGCAGAGGCTTTGAGCAATGGCTCGCGCCGGATAATTTCGATGCGGACGGACGGCAGCGCCGCCGGCTGTCGGATTTGATCGAGTCGGCGCGGACGGCGTGACCGTCCGCGCTACGGGGTAACTGCCAGCCTGATCGTCACGGTAACTCCGCGGGGTAACTATCCAGCGCCAGACTGATCTGCTGGCGCAGATCCCATTCCGCCAGCGAGGCATTGACAGCACCGTAATAGGCGCCGTCGCGCACCAGGAACAGGGCGGGCAAATGAAAGACCTCGTAGCGCTCGACCAGCCCGCCGTTATCGCCCGCATCGATCCAGCACAGGCGCTCGACCGGCAGATCCAGCTCGGGTAACTGTTCCCGCGCCACGCGGCACGTGCCGCAGGTACGGCTATGAAAGGCCAGCAGCGACAAGCCGGGGGCATCCAGCAAGTAGCGGTCGGCAGTACTGTCGTTGAGTTCGATTTGTTGCATGGGATGCAGGCGGCTGAAAATCGATATGTTATCGGGGTTTACCCTGTTTTCGCGAAACGAACACAGCGGAATGCAGTACGCTCGACGACTTCTGAATTCGCGTCAAGACACTCGTGCATCTGTTCATCCTATCCTCGTTGACGATACAACAGACATACGATGTTGCATTCCTGATGCCCCGAATTGGTTCGGCGGGCGTGCGGGCAAGTAATATTGCGAAATCAGATAAATAGATGAAATGCGGGTCCTCATGGGGGACCCGCATCGTTTTTTTATTAAAGGAGATGGTCCCGATGAATAAGCCGTTCGACGGAGAAGTCGCCTCGCTTAACGTACCCGAATACGTCAAGCACAAGGGGTTGGTCGAGTGGGTGGCGCATGTGGCTGCGCTGACAAAGCCGGACAATGTGGTCTGGTGCGATGGTTCCCAAGAAGAATACGACCGACTGTGCGAGCTAATGGTGCAAGCGGGCACCCTGCGACGATTGAATCCGGAAAAGCGGCCCAATTCGTATCTGGCCTGGTCCGATCCCTCCGATGTGGCGCGGGTCGAAGACCGCACCTTTATCTGCTCGCAGCGCGCAGAGGACGCCGGTCCTACGAATAATTGGGCTGATCCCGCTGAAATGCGCGCCACGCTGGATGGCTTGTTTGATGGCGCCATGCGTGGACGCACGATGTATGTGGTGCCGTTCTCGATGGGCCCGTTGGGCTCGGACATCGCCCACATCGGTGTCGAGCTGTCTGACAGCCCCTATGTCGTGGTCAACATGCGCATCATGACCCGCATGGGCCGCGCCGTGTTTGACGTGCTGGGCAGCGATGGCGAATTCGTGCCTTGCGTGCATAGCGTGGGCGCCCCGCTGGCAGCAGGTCAGGCCGATGTGGTGTGGCCGTGCAATCCGACCAAATACATCGTCCATTATCCCGAAACGCGCGAGATCTGGAGCTTTGGCTCGGGTTACGGCGGCAATGCCTTGTTGGGCAAAAAATGCTTTGCCTTGCGTATCGCATCGACCATGGGCCGCGATCAGGGCTGGTTGGCCGAGCACATGCTGATCCTGGGCGTGACCTCGCCCAAAGGCCGCAAGTATCACGTCGCTGCGGCATTCCCGTCGGCTTGCGGCAAGACCAACTTTGCCATGTTGATCCCGCCCGAGGGCATGGACGGCTGGAAGGTCTCCACCATCGGCGACGATATCGCCTGGATCAAGCCGGACGCCGAAGGCCGCCTGCGCGCCATCAACCCCGAAGCGGGCTATTTCGGCGTAGCGCCTGGCACCAGCGAAAGGACCAACTTCAATGCCATGGCGACGTTGAAAGCCAATGTCATTTTCACCAACGTGGCGTTGACCGATGATGGCGACGTCTGGTGGGAAGGCATGACCGATACGCCGCCCGCGCATCTGATCGACTGGCAGGGCCAGGATTGGACGCCCGCAAGCGCGAAGGAAACCGGTCGCAAGGCTGCGCATCCGAACGCGCGCTTTACTGCACCCGCCTCGCAATGTCCGTCCATCGACCCTGAATGGGAAAACCCCAAAGGTGTCGTCATCGACGCGTTCATCTTTGGCGGCCGTCGTTCCACCACCGTGCCGCTGGTCACCGAAGCCCGTAATTGGGTAGAGGGCGTCTACATGGCGGCCACTATGGGCTCTGAGACCACGGCAGCGGCCGCAGGCCAGCAGGGCGTCGTGCGCCGCGATCCGTTCGCCATGTTGCCGTTCTGCGGCTACAACATGAGCGACTACTTTGGCCATTGGCTGAAACTGGGCAAACGCCTGCAGGATGCGGGCGCCACGCTGCCTCACATTTACTGCGTCAATTGGTTCCGTAAAGGGCCGGATGGCAAATTCGTCTGGCCGGGCTTTGGCGACAACATGCGTGTGCTGAAGTGGATGCTGGGCCGCATTGACGGCACGGCCAACGGTGTCGAGCAAGTGTTCGGCGTATCGCCCACGTATCAGGACATCGACTGGACTGGCCTGGAATTCAGCCCGGATCAGTTCCAGCAAGTCATCTCGGTCGATGTGAAATCGTGGCGTGATGAATTGGCGCTGCACGATACCTTGTTCCAGCAGTTGGCTCAGCGTTTGCCGGGTGAATTGCCTGGTGTGAAGTCGTCGATCGAGACGCGTCTGGCCGCTTGAGGCAAGGCGTGTTTTGGCATTAGCCGGGCTTGGCGCTGATTGCTGACGTAATCAAGCGCTGAGCCAAGGACGCGGCCATCGGGCTCTGCCGGAGTCAGATGGCCGCGTTTTTACGTGTTGATTGAAGGTTTTAACGGTGTCAGTTTTTCCTGACCAGATTGAGCCGATTGCCCCTCGTGTGCAAGGGTTCGCTCCGTTGATGGCATCGGGCGCACGCATCGTCGTGCTCGGCTCGATGCCTGGCGTCGCGTCGCTGCGGCGACAGCAGTATTACGCACATCCTCGCAATGCATTCTGGCCGATTGCTGCCGAGGTTTGCGGTTTTGATGCGCAGGCCAGTTATGACGCGCGCAGCGAGGCATTAGTATCGTCGGGGATCGCGCTGTGGGATGTGCTGCAGGCCTGCGAGCGTCCTGGTAGCCTGGATGCGAATATCGATATCCATAGCATCGTGCCTAATGACTTCGAGTCGTTTTTCCGCGAGAGCCCTGGCATCGTGCGTGTCTGTTTCAACGGTGGCAAAGCTGCAGCGTTATATCGACGCCACGTGTTGCCCGCATTGACGCTCTCGCGTGAACTGCAATACGTTGATTTGCCGTCTACGAGCCCGGCTCATGCTGCGATGAGGCGGGAAGAAAAGTTGGCGGTGTGGGAGCGTGCGTTGACGATTTCGCGGTGAGCTTCGTGCGTGGTGGGGATGAGTGCCATTGGACGTCGAGGCAGGGCAGTGACCGTGTTGCCCGGCCTCGACGTCCACAAGCACGCCAACGTCACCTTCACGCAAACACCTGATAATGTCCCCAACCCCATACCGCTTAACAGCAACAACGCTGTCAACAATCCTTCATCTACACCCGCTACGCTGTCAAAAACGGGCAAAGGACCTGACATCATGAATTTTGAAGACCGCGACGAACTGCGACGCCGCATCGAAAACGATTTGCTCGACAGCCTGGACGAAGAGCTGGAGCTGGAAATCGAAGATCGCGCCTATGATCTGGCACAGCAGGAGGGCGGTGCTGCGCCGGGAGGCGAAACTCACGCGCAGCGCGTAGCCTATTTCCGTGAGCTGTTTCGTCTGCAAGGCGAGTTGGTCAAACTACAGAACTGGGTGGCATCGACCCGGCAAAAAGCAGTCATCATTTTCGAGGGGCGTGATGCGGCAGGCAAGGGCGGCGTGATCAAGCGCATTACACAACGCCTGAATCCCCGCGTATGCCGCGTAGTGGCTTTGCCGGCGCCCAATGATCGCGAGCGTACACAATGGTATTTCCAACGCTATGTGGCGCATCTGCCCGCTGCCGGCGAACTCGTGCTGTTCGATCGCAGTTGGTACAACCGCGCAGGCGTCGAGCGCGTCATGGGGTTCTGTTCAGACGAGGAATACGAGGAGTTCTTCCGTTCGGTGCCGGAATTCGAACGCATGCTGGTGCGTTCGGGGATCAAGGTCATCAAATACTGGTTCTCGATCACCGACGAAGAACAGCATCTACGCTTTTTGGGCCGCATCCACGATCCGCTCAAGCAATGGAAACTCAGCCCCATGGATTTGGAATCGCGCCGTCGCTGGGAGGACTACACCCGGGTCAAAGAGGCGATGTTGGACCACACACACATCGATGACGCGCCATGGTGGGTCGTGCCCGCCGACAACAAGAAGCAGGCACGACTCAATTGCATCCACCATTTGCTGTCGCAATTTCCTTACCAGGAAGTCGAACGTGCCGAGGTGATCTTGCCAGAGCGCGTGCGCAACGAGGACTATATTCGTCATCCGGTGCCGACCGAGATGATGGTGCCGCAGGTGTATTGAGCTGGGACTTTAGTCCGGTTGGCGGCATTTGGGCCACCATCAGGGTTCTATCGGCGGCAGTTCATCCGCAATCAAATCGAGCCCTGCGCGCAGTAGCCGATCATAGCGCGCACGCTCAGCAGCGATGCTTTCGGGTGTCCACTCGTAAAAGCCTTGGCCCGCCTTCATCCCGTGCCTGCCGTCCGCGGCGCGTTCGGTGAGACAACGCGCGGGGGTATCGCTATTGCAAAACGAGGGATACATCGTAGCGCCCGCTGCCGCGTGTACCTCGATACCCGCGTGATCGCGCTGCAACACCGGGCCGGCGGCCAGAAACCGGAACCCAAAACCGAATCGCACGGCTGCATCGACATCCTCGGGCGAGGCGATACCGCGATCGATCAGATCAAATGCCTCGCGTGACAACGCGTGCTGCAAACGATTGGCCAGAAAGCCAGGCAAGTCTTTCAACACCTTGACCGGCACCATGCCGCAGCGGCGCATGAACGCAATCAGCGCATCGGCCTGCGCGGGATCGCTGGCGTCGCACAACACTACCTCGACCAGGGGCACGAGGTGCGCAGGCATGAAAAAATGCAGGCCCAACATGCGATCACGTGTCTTGAGCCCCTGGCCGATCGCACTGATTGGAAAGCTCGAGCTATTGCTCGCCAGAATGGCACGCGCAGGCGCACGTTGCTCCAGTTCGGCAAACAGGGCCTGTTTCAGATCCAATCGTTCGGGAATGCATTCGATCACCAGCCCGACGCTATTCCAGTCGACGCTATCCAGATCGGGCGCGGTTTGTACATAATCCGCCGCCTCTGCACGTCCGGCCGCAGCCAGATTGGCGGCGACGCGTGCAGGCAGGGCCTGGGCGCGCGTAGCATCGGGTTCAATGACCGTCGTGCGGCAATGCGCACGTGCCAGGACCACGGCAACGTCAGCGCCCATCGTGCCGCCACCCACCACCACGGCGTGCGCGGCGGCAGGGTTACTGAGCAGAGGTTGAGGTAATGAAGACATCATGTTTCCTTTGACGGCGCCGCGCTGAGTCATTGCGCACGTCTCGAATGCGTGGTGAAAGCAGGTGTGGTGAGAGGACTAAGCCTTGCCAGGCACGCTTTCCTTCGTATCGGTCGCACGCAGAAAATCGAAATCCACGCCTTGATCGGCTTGCGTCACACTCTGCATATACAACTTGCGATAGCCGCGATCGCCAGTGGGGTGCTCGATGGGATGCGCAGCGGCGCGGCGGGCGAGTTCCTCATCACTGATCAACACCGCGATTTCGCGATTTTTCACCGACAGACGGATACGGTCGCCCGTCTGTATATGGGCCAACGGCCCGCCCACCGCTGCCTCGGGTGTCACATGCAACACAATCGTGCCCGCTGCCGTGCCGCTCATGCGGCCATCGGAAATACGCACCATGTCTTTGACGCCGGCTCGGGCGAGCTTGCGCGGAATCGGCATATATCCGGCCTCCGGCATACCCGGGCCGCCGGTCGGGCCAATGCGCTTCAAGACGAGCACGTCATCCGCCGTGACGTCCAAGGCATCGTCGTCAATGCGATTGGCCATGTCCTCGGCGTCCTCGAATACGACAGCGCGGCCTTCATGTTCCATGAGTTGGGGGTTCGCCGCCGATTGCTTGATGATGGCGCCGCCGGGGGCCAGGTTGCCGCGCAAAACGGCCAGGCCGCCGACGGGATAGATTGGCGAGTCGAATGGCCGGATCACGTCTTGCACGAAGGCGGCAGGCGCAGCGTCGAGCTCCTCGCCCAAGGTACGGCCGGATACAGTCAGGGTATCCAGATGCAGCAACGGCCGCAGTTCACGCAGCAGGGCAGGCATGCCGCCCGCTTTGTGAAAATCCTCCATGTAGTGCTGTCCAGAGGGCTTCAGATCGACCAGCACGGGGGTCTCGCGGCTCAGGCGATCCAGCCCGGCCAGATCGATATCGATGCCCAACCGTCCTGCCATCGCGGTCAAGTGCACGATGCCATTGGTCGAGCCGCCTACTGACAGCAGCACCCGCAACGCATTCTCGAACGCCTTGCCTGTCAGAATCTTGTCGGGCGTCAGGCGGTTGATCGCCATGGCCACAGCAGTGGTGCCTGTCTGCTCCGCCACACGCATGCGGTCAGCCGTGACGGCAGGCGCCGAGGCGCCACCAAAAACCATGATGCCCAAGGCCTCGGCCAGGCATGCCATCGTGCTGGCCGTTCCCATCACCGAACAGGTTCCGACGCTGGCCACCAGTTGATTATTGACGTCGGTGATCTCCTCGGCGTCGATCTCCTCTGCACGGTAGCGGCCCCAATAGCGGCGGCAGTCCGTACACGCGCCCACGCGTTCGCCACGATGCGAGCCCGTCAGCATGGCACCCGTGACCAATTGAATCGCCGGTACGCCTGCCGATGCGGCGCCCATCAATTGAGCGGGCACGGTCTTGTCGCAGCCGCCGATCAGCACCACGGCATCCATGGGCTGCGCGCGAATCATCTCCTCGGTGTCCATTGACATCAAGTTGCGCAGATACATGCTCGTCGGCTGCGAAAAACTTTCATGCACCGAGATCGTAGGGAAATCGACCGGCAGCCCGCCCGCCAGCATCACCCCGCGCTTGACCGCCTCGATCAGCTGCGGGGCATTGCCATGACAGGGGTTGTAGCTGCTGCCCGTGTTCGCGATGCCGATCACGGGGCGCGACAGGGCGTCCTCGGTATAGCCCGCACCTTTGATAAAGGCTTTGCGCAGGAACAGCGAGAAGCCCGTGTCTCCGTAATTGGTCAGCCCCTTGCGCAGGCCGGTGGCGGGGGAATCAGGTTTTTTTGAGGAAGCCATTGTCATCTCAATAATATTATTGATAATCTATGGGCGATCATATCCGGGCCTTCTCGCGTAATGCAAGTACCGGACGGTGAATCGGCGCCAGAAACACATTCAACCACTAACCTGGCAGGAGACAAACATGTTTTTATCGAGCAAGCGTCCCCCCGCAAGGCGGGCATTTCTAGCCTGTGCCTTGACCTTTTGTGCGAGCCTGGGTCTGCCCACCGTCGCTGCTGCCGCGGGCTATCCCGAGCGTCCCGTGCGCATGGTGGTGCCTTATCCGCCCGGCGGGGCGACCGATGTGATCGGCCGCGTGATGGCGCAGGAACTATCGCTGGCGCTGGGCCAGCAGTTCGTCGTCGAAAACCGTGCCGGCGCGACAGGCAATATCGGGGCCGATCAGGTCGCGAAGTCCGATCCCGATGGCTATACGCTGTTGCTCGGCGCGTTGACGAGCCATTCCATCAATGCAGAGCTCTACAAAGGCAAAGTCCCTTACGACATCGAAAAGAGCTTTGCTCCGGTTTCTATCGTTGGCTCGGTGCCGCTGGTGTTCGTGGTGAATCCTTCGGTGGAAGCGAAGTCGCTGCAGGAGTTCATCGATTTAGCCAAAAAGCGCCCGGGCTATTTGACGATGGCTTCATCGGGCAATGGTTCGCCCCAGCATCTGGCCACCGAAATGTTCAAAAGCATGGTGGGTGTGGACGTCCTGCATGTGCCATACAAGGGCAGCGGCCCCGCGATGACGGATTTGATGGGTGGACAGGTGCTCAGCATGATCGAGACCGTACCCGCGGCGCAGGGGCACGTGAAAGCCGGTAAATTGCGGGCTCTGGCAGTGGCGTCAGATCAACGCGCCGAGGCCTTGCCCGATGTGCCGACGACCGCCGAGGCGGGGCTGCCGAATTTCCAGGTCAGTTCCATGTTCGGGATCGTGGCGCCTGCCGGAACGCCGGACGCTGTCATTCAGAAGCTGAATGACGCGCTCAAACAGATCCTGGCCAAGCCTGCAGTCAAGGCTGCGCTGCTGAATCAAGGTGCGGTGGCAACGTGGACAACGCCTGCGGACGCGGCTGCGCGCATTGCCGCAGAGCGGGCCAAATGGGCGAAAGTGATTGCGGACGCCGGGGTGAAAGGCGAGTAGCGAGGCAAGGCTGGCGGAACCCGCCAGCCTGATACTGCATCAGTGAATCGCAGCCATTAAACAGTGTGCGGTCTGGCGCGATTCATGGGCTGCCGCGGTTGCTGCTATCGACCGCACGCACAAAATCCCGCCAGGCGATGCCTGCCTCGTTTCCAACCTGTTCAAGCGCGCTCAACGTGTCAGCCGGCAGCAGCAGGCCATTTGCGCGGTGACGAAGGTCGGCTTCGGCCTCGATTTCGCCTGGGTAATAGACCTTGTCGTGACCTGCGGCGACGGGGACGCTCTTGAGAGAAGCGATGTACGCCTCCATGCGCGTTTGAAATTCGGCGATCGGCTGAAACGCGTCGATATTCAGGGCCATGATGAAATGGCCGGCCCGGCTGCGATTGACCGGATCGTATGGGCCGTGCACTTGATCCTGAAATCCGCTGCCTGACAAGACCCCTGACATCACATCGACCATGACGCCAATGGCATAACCTTTATGGCCGGCCATGGGCAGGATGAAGCCTTTGAGCGCCTCTTTCGGATCGGTCGTCGGGTTGCCTTGCGTATCGACCGCCCAGTTGGCAGGGATAGGCTCATGACGATTGTTCGCCAGATAAATCTTTCCCCGGGCGACTCCGGAATTGGCGATGTCCATGACCATCGGCGCATGCTTGCCGGCCGGTACGCCGATAGACCATGGGTTCGTGCCGATTTTCTTTTGCAAACCGCCCCATGGGGCCATATTGGGCCCGCCATTACTCATCATCAGCATGGCGCAGTTCTGCAGCGCGCCTTGCCGAGTGAAGTACATGCACGTGCCAAAATGGTTCGAATGCCGGACCGACACAATACCCACGCCATGCGCACGCGCGCGCCGTACGGCTTCTTCGGTAGCCTGATGCGCAATGACCGGGCCGACGCCGTCATTGCCGTCCAGTACGCCGACAGCGCCCGCATCGGTCACGGTCTGCAGGCGAGTCACGCCTTTCATCGCACCGGAGCGCAAGCGGGCGTAATACCAGCCCAATCTGAGCAGGCCGTGTGATTGGTGCCCCCATAAGTCCGCCTGGACCAGGGCGTCGGCCGCCAGGCCGGCGTCGGCAGGCGGTACGCCCGCCTGCTGGTACACGGCGCAGGCAAAATCTTTAAGCGCCTCGGCCGACAATGGCGTGCGCGACAGTTGGTCGATAGATGAGGATTGCATCGCGTGACTCATTTGTTGAGATGGATATTGCGTTCGCGGATAAAGGTCTGCCACTTGTCCAGATCTGACCGGAACAAGGCATTGAATTGTTCATGGGACAGATTGCCAGGCCGCAGACCTTCTTCGGGAAAACGAGCCTGAATGGTGGGATCTTTCAGCGCCTGGAGCATGGCCGTGTTGAGCTTGTCGACGATAGCGTCCGGCGTGCCTGCGGGGACGAATACGCCGAACCAGACGCTCATTTCGAATCCCGGATAGGTCTCTGCAATCGTAGGAACGTTGGGCAGCACACTGATTCGCTCACGGCTGGCGACGGCGACAGGTTTGAGTTTCTTGGATTCGATAAAATTGATGAACCCGGGTACTGTCCCGAAAGACATCATGATCGTACCGCCGACCAGGTCGTTGATCGAATTGGCCGTGCCCTTGTAATGAACCATCGTCAGTTTGGTATCGCTGGCTTGGCTGACCATCTCCGCGACCAGATGCGACATTTGGCCGGCGCCCGGTGTGCCCACGGTCACCTCATTCGGATGTTGTTTGGCGTATGCCACCAATTCGGGAACCGTGTTAAAGGGAACTGAGGGGTGAGCGGCGAGCAAAGTCGGCGCATCAGCCAGATAAGTGACGGGTATCAGATCCTTGCGCGTGTCGTAGGGCAGCGTTTGATACAGCGAGGGGTTGCTGGTGATCGCACTGTTGGTCATCAGGATGGTATAGCCATCGGGCGATGCCTTGGCGACCAGGTCCGTACCGATGATGCTCGACGCGCCTGGGCGGTTTTCTACCACGACATTCTGTCCCAGTAACGGGCCCATTTTTTCCGCGACGAGACGAGCCACCACGTCCGAGCCGCCGCCCGGAGCAAAGGGGGCTATCATGCGGATCGGTCTTTCTGGATAGTCAGCCGCCGAGGCGGACATGCTGCAGCCGAGCAAGAAGAGGGCAGGAAATAAGCCGCGCAGTATGGTGATGGGTTTCATGGTTGTCTCCTTGAGTTTTTTGTCACCGGGCCGTCCCACGGCAAGAACGTCGCCTTGGGGCACAGCGAGCTAAGGTGCAGCGTGGGGCCTTCCTTTTTATTTGCTGCGCCTGCACTATAGGAAAACCTGCCTGCGTCACAGTGCGGGTTTTTGAGCCGAATACATTAGAAGCGCTTAACAAAAAATGAAAAGCCTGGACATCGATCATCTACGGACATTCGTCGCTGTCGTGGATCGGGAATCATTCGCCGCGGCTGCCGTCGAGGTGTTGCGTACGCAATCGGCAGTGACGCAGCAAATGCAGCGTTTGGAGGCATTGTTCGGCAAACGGCTATTCCAGCGTGTGGGGCGCAACAAGCAATTGACTCCGGACGGATTGCGTCTGCTGGATTACGCGAGGCGCCTGCTGGCGCTAAACGATGAGGCCTGTGCCGCTATGCTGTCCCGGGAGGAGAGCGGCGAGTTGAGATTGGGCGCGCCTCATGACGTGACCGACAGCATCCTGCCCAATCTCTTGGCGCATTTTTCTCAGGCGTTTCCCCGAATGCGGATCGCGATTCATGTCGGACGCAGTCCGCATCTATTGCAGCGCTTGCGGCAAGGGGAAATCGATATGACGATTGCGGGATCGGATGCACCGGATCTGCGGCACATCACATTGCGTACCTCGCCTATCGTATGGATGTGTGCCGCCCGCTATCGTTACGATGCAGAGCAGCCCTTGCCGCTGATCGTGGCGGCCGAGTCCAGCCAGTTTCGCCGCATCGCGATAGAACACCTGGATCGCGTGGGCATTCCGTGGCGGATCACCTATACCTCTCCGACGGTGGTGGGGGTGCGTGCTGCAGTGAGGGCAGGGCTGGGCGTGACCGCGCGCAGTGTGGAAATGTTGGGCAGCGATCTGCGCGTGATGAGCGAGGCAGAGGCCTTGCCGAGATTGCCCGACGTCAGTTTCAGGCTGTATTTGAGCCCGCTCAGTGCGAACAGCGCGGCGCAGCGGGTGTTCGATTCACTGGGGCATTTGAACTTGTAGCCCGAGGTGGTCGAAAAGGCCCCGCGCTGCAGGCACGCTGGACCATTGCCATCAACCGACCGGCGTCAGCACTTTACGCTGCTGAAACCATCCATCCAGATTACTCAACACCAGATCGGCCATGGCTTGCCGGGTTTCTTTCGTGCCGCTGGCCAGATGCGGAAAGAGCACGACTTGATCCATGTCCAATAGCGCTTGCGGGACTTGAGGCTCGTGCTCAAACACGTCCAGGCCTGCACCAGCGATACGGCCGTCTTGCAAGGCCTTGATCAATGCCGATTCGTCGACGACGGTGCCCCGTGCCACGTTGATGAGATATCCCTTTGGGCCCAGCGCATTGAGCACCGCATCGTTGATCAGATGACGCGTTTCTGCACCGCCTGGTACAACCACCACTAGAAAATCGCTGTTTTCGGCCAATTGGATCAGATCGTCGTAATAGCGATAGTGATCCGGCACATCGTTGCGCGCGCGGCGGTTGTAATACGCAATGCTCATGTCAAAGGCTTCGGCGCGCTTGGCGACCTGCAGGCCGATGCTGCCCAGCCCGACAATGCCGCAGCGTTTGCCGCTGGGTTTGATCGTCAGAGGAAAGGCTTCATTGAGCCAGTGGCCCTCGCGCACAAAACGATCCGCCAGGCAGAGACGGCGCGACACGTTCAAGACCAGTGCGAGCGCAGTGTCCGCAACGCAATCGTTCAACACGCCGGGCGTATTGGTCACGACGACGCCGCGTTTTTTGGCGGTGCCGATATCGATGGGATCGTAGCCTACGCCTTGGCTGAAAATGCCTTCCAGATTGGGCAGGCTATTGATCAGTTCTGCCGATGCCCCATGGCGTCCGCTGGTGACAATGCCACGCACGGTTTGCCCTTGCGTTTGCAGAAAGCCGGCTTGGTCTTTGATTTCCCACCAGCGGTGCAAGCGGTAATGGCGATCGACGTGTTCGGTGATGGCGGGTGGCATGGGGCCCACCATCAGTACGTCGATGAGGTCCGTGGAGACAGAGTCAGTCATGAAAAATCCAATCTATAGGGTTTCAAGAACCCGCTTTGCCTTCGACGGTCCGGTCATGAAGGGGCAGCGGGTTCTCGCGTATGAAACTTCTTATTGTGCTAGCAGGCCGCGCGCCTTGATGATCTCGCCATAACGCGCGCGCTCACTTGCGGCCAGCTGTGCCAACTCTTCAGGCGTCGAGCCATGAGCGCCCGCACCCTGAGCCAGCAGCTTTTGCTTGATGCTTTCCTCGTTGGCGACATCGCGGATGGCTTTCGAGAGCTTGTCGACGATGGCTTGCGGCGTGCCTGTGGGCACCAGCACGGCGGTCCAGGATCCGCCTTGGGCATTCTTGATGCCGGCCTCGTC
The DNA here is from genome assembly GCF_054780995.1 of Bordetella tumbae. NCBI lineage: Bacteria > Pseudomonadati > Pseudomonadota > Betaproteobacteria > Burkholderiales > Alcaligenaceae > Bordetella > Bordetella tumbae. The sequence continues at coordinate 212,856 of NZ_BAAGVG010000002.1, read as the reverse complement.
GATCGTGGGCACGTCCGGCATCGCGGGCGAACGCTTGTCGCCCGTGACGGCCAGCGCGCGCAGCTTGCCGGCTTGTACGAACGAATTGGTTTCCAGCACCGAGGCGAACAACATATCGACGCGGCCGCCCATCAGGTCGCCCATGGCGGGGCCACCGCCTTTATAGGGGACGTGCAGCAATTCCGTACCCGTGGCCAGTTGAAACACCTCTGCCGTCAGGTGAGGCGCGCCACCTGTGCCCGAACTGGCAAACGTATGCTGGCCGGGCTCGGCCTTGGCCAAGGCCACCAGGTCTTGCACCGTTTTGACGTTTAGCGAAGGCGGCACGACCAGCACAAAAGGCAGGTCCGAGAACAGCGACACCGGGGCGAACGCCACCGCCGGATCGGTTTTCAGCTTGTAGATCCAGGGATTGATGGACAGCATGCCCGAGTTTGCAAACAGCAGCGTGTAGCCATCAGGGTCAGCACGCGCGACCAAATCGGCCGCGATTTGCCCGCCTGCGCCCGCCTTGTTATCGACCACGATGGTCTGGCCCAACGTTTGTCCCAGGCGTTCGGCCAGAATGCGGGCGGAAATGTCAGTCCCGCCACCGGGCGAGAACGGGACGACCAGCGAAACAGGACGATTAGGGTAATCACCCGCCGCTTGGCTGGCGACGGGAAAACATGCTGCGACCGCCAGGGTCAGGGCGCCCATGACCTGGGCGCGAATACGAGAAATCCGCTTTGCTTTCATGCGTTTGTGTCTCCGCAATACCGTTTTTGAATTGATCTTTAACTGAGCCGCTCTCGCTGGGGTGCAGCGGGCATGCTGTCTGGTTTACGGCATCTTTGAATGATGCCAACGGCAAAAGTATAGGGGCGGGGGCACCATTCAATACCAATTGAGCTATAAATAACATTACCCGATACACATATTGAATGGATGGATGCGGCAGTATGGAACTGCGTCAATTGGAATGTTTTGTCGCCGTGGCCGAGGAATTGCACTTTGGCCGGGCAGCGGCGCGCTTGCGCATGACACAGCCGCCGCTCAGCAGGCAAATACAGTTGCTGGAACAGGATCTGGGCGTAACGCTGCTCGAACGCCATAGCCGCGTCGTGAGGCTGACCGCGGCCGGGCAGCGTTTGCTGCGCGACGCACGTCATCTGTTGGATTATTCGGCACGTGCAGCCCTTGCGGCGCGGCGAGCTGCGCATGGCGAGGCGGGGCATCTGACCTTGGGATATACCGCGGTGGCAGCCTATCGTTTGATGCCGGCGATGCTGATGCGTGCGCAACAGGTGCTGCCCGACGTCAATATCCAGTTGCGCGAAATGGTGTCCAGCGATCTGGGCCGCTTGCTATTGGCGGGCGAGCTCGACGTTGCGTTGACGCGGCATGTGCCTATGCATCAAGGGTTGGAAAAACGGTTGATGGAACGTGAAGCGCTGATATTGGCGCTGCCTGCCGGTTCTCCGCTGTGTGCGATGGATACTGTGCCGCTGCGTGCCTTGCATCAACAGCCGCTGATACTGTATTCGCCAGGGGACAGCCGATATTTCCATGACCGCATTGTCGGCGCCATGGGTCTGGCCAATATCGCGCCGCGCTATGTACAACGCGCCAGCCAAACGCATACCTTGGTCGCGCTGGTCAGGGCAGGGCTGGGATATGGCATCGTGCCGGATTCGGCGCGAGAGCTGCATTTCGAGGGCGTGGAATACCGCCCCATCGCGCAAAAGAACCTGTACGCCGACATCTATCTGGCGTGGCGGCAGCAGGCGGACAACCCTACGGTAGAGGCGTTCCTGGATCGCGTCGCGGGGCGGGATGGGATGAAGGACGGGCCCGATGCCACGCTGGATGAGGATTGAATCTGTCACGCAAAAAATAACGCCGGATTCGTTGGCGAACCCGGCGTTATCGTGGCGCTGTACAGCGTTTCTATCTAGGATCAGGGCTTTTGCGGCGCGCCGTCGACCAGACGCCACAGGCCCAGCGGATTGGCCTGTTGAACCGCCTCGGGCAGCAGCGCATCAGGCAGATCCTGATAGCAGACCGGACGCAAGAAACGATCGATCGCCGTCGTACCCACGGACGTGTACATCGCATTGGATGTCGACGGGAACGGACCGCCGTGCACCATGGCGTAGGTGACTTCCACGCCCGTGGGGAAGCCATTGGCCAGAATGCGGCCAGCCTTGCGTTCCAACACCGGCACGAGCGTACGAGCCGCCTCGACGTCGCTCGCTTCGATCTGCAGCGTGCTGGTCAACTGGCCTTCCAGGTGTTCGGCGATCTCGCGCATTTCCGCGACGTCGCGCACGCGGATCAGCAACGAGGCCGGGCCGAATACTTCGGCCTCTAACGCCTTGTCCTTCAAAAAGCGCTGTGCATCGGTGCTGTAAAGCGCGGCTTGAGCGCTGTTGGGGCGGCCTTCGTTGCTTTGGCCCTTGGCCACGCACGACACGCCTTCGACGGCGCTCAGTTGCGCCACACCGGAGTTATAGGCGTCAGCGATGCCCGGGGTCAGCATGGTGCCGGCCGGTGCGGGTTGCAGCGCTGCCGTCACCGCGGTCTCAAAGCGCTTCAGATCCGGGCCGTCGATCGCAATGACCAGACCAGGATTCGTGCACAGTTGGCCCACGCTGCCGGTCAACGAGGTCGCGAAGCCTTGCGCAATGCTTTCCGCGCGGGCAGACAACGCACCCGGGAACAGGAACACGGGGTTGATGCTGCTCATCTCGGCGTAGACCGGGATCGGCTCGGGGCGGGCATTGGCGGTGCGCACCAGCGCCAGGCCGCCTTGGCGCGAGCCGGTAAAGCCCACGGCCTTGATCGCGGGGTGCGCAACGAGCGCATCGCCCAGGGTGCGGCCTGCGCCGAACAGCAGCGAGAACACGCCCTCGGGCAGATTGTTGTCTTTGACGGCTTTTTGAATGGCACGGCCCACAAGTTCCGACAGACCGGGGTGACCGCTATGCGCCTTGACCACAACCGGGCAGCCCGCGGCCAGTGCCGAGGCGGTATCGCCACCGGCGACCGAGAACGCCAATGGGAAATTGCTGGCGCCGAACACGGCGACCGGGCCGAGCGGCACGCGCGCCAGGCGCAGGTCCGAGCGGGGCAGGGGCTTGCGTTCCGGTTGGGCCGGATCGATGGTGGCGTTCAGGAACAAACCATCACGCACGACTTTTGCGAACAAACGCAGTTGGCCGACCGTACGGCCGCGCTCGCCTTGCAGGCGGGCTTCGGGCAGGCCGGTTTCGGCCATGCCGCGGGCGATCAGTTCGTCGCCCAGCGCCATGATATTGTCGGCAATACTTTCCAGGAAAGCGGCGCGCTGAGCCAGCGGTGCGGCGCGATAGGGATCGAACGCCGCGGCGGCCAATTCGCAGGCGCGATTGACTTCGTCCTTGCCGCCCATGCCGAATTCAGGCTCGATATGTTCGTTACGAGCCGGGTCAAACGCGCGCTGTGCGCCCAGCGTGCCGCGCACGGCGCTGGCGCCGATGAGCATCTCACCAGTGATAGACATGGAAAAGTCTCCTGAAGCTGAATTGAATGGATTCCGGAGGGGAGTCCGTATAAACGTTCTAGTATAGGGAAAGATGGTGGCCGGCCTGAGGTTTCTTTTCTGATTCAGTCAGAAAAAACATCGATCTATATAAAAATTGGATTAAAGGCTGGCGCAAGCCCGGGAAAAGGAGGCGTTCCGCGCAGGAACTATTTGTCGTGCCGTGGTTACTTCACATGGCCGGCTGGTGATATGCCGACGGTACGTTTCCTTAATTCGCACAATGCGATTTCTTATACGAGTGAGCTTTCCATGGACTTGAATCCACCAACTTCAGCGGGCGCGCAGCCATCCGCATTGGGCACTAAGCCGCTGGCCGCCTATAGCGACAGCGAGGTCAGGGCCGAGTTCTTCGACGCGCTCGAAGACGGGAATATCAACCTCTGCCTCGAACTGTATGCCCATCCCGCTATTCATGGTGAGATTCGAAATGGTCAAGGGGAGACCATGCTTCACGTTGCCATACGGTCGGGCCATACGATGATCGCGAGGCGATTAACGCAGGAGTGTGACGGCGCTGTCGATTATCTCGACGCTATCGATGATCATGGATATACGCCATTAATGCTCGCGGTCCGGCTCGGTCAGCTCGAGCTGGTCGACGCACTGCTCGAGGCCGGTGCCAGCGCTGACGTGCCATTGACTGAGCAACGCGCCGCACTCGTCGATGAGGCCTCGGGCAAAAACTCGTCCATTGTTCCGTCTGCATTGCACTTGGCGGTGCATTTCCGCGCGTATGCAGAGAATTCTGATGATGTCCAGAAGGGCAAGGACATGATAGCCTCATTGACCAGGGCGCGTGCCGACTGCGCCGATGCGTTGATGAGGTCCATATCGATGGGAACGATAAAGGCCACACGAATCCTGATAAATGAACTGAAGGCCGATCCTTCGCGTGCGTTCTATCATGCTGCGATGGCAAAGCTGCCGAAGACTGCATACGCGTTGCAGTTCCTCGGCGCGGACGGCATCGCGGATCTGGCCGCTGCGGCGCAGCGCGGTGATGAGCGTAGTATCGGAGCCCTGCTGGGCCCCGTGTTGGCACGGAACATCGCCACTGCGGTTAACACCGTTGCGGCCACGGGAGATATCGCGGCCGTGCAATCGATACTGCTCGATAGGGGCATTTACTCGTATGCAGTCAGGCAAGCCATAAAAGCCGGGAAACCTGAAATTGTAAAAGTACTGATCGAGGCAGCAGTGACCTCTCCGTACGAGGGCCTGAACGACGCTGGAGAAGCAGACGCTGCGAAAGGTCATACTTTGTTTGATCCGATCGAAGACGACAACCCGCCTGATACCGATAAGTATGAGGAACTAGTTGAACACACGGTCAGCGGAAACCTCGAAGCGCTCACAGAGTTGAGCCGTGCACGCATATATGACGCTGATGCGTTGACCTATTTCGCCGAGACGGGCAACGCGGACAAAGGGAAAGTATTGCTGAACGTGCACAGGGGGGAGACCATTGGCTTGACGGCACTGGCGCAAGCGATCGTAGATAACAAACTCGACTCGGCAAAAGCGTTGATTTCCGTTGGTGCGAATGGGGAAAAACTGTTGATGCAGACGATCAACGGATCAAATGTGTGGATTGCGATGCCATTAATCGACCTGGGCGTCGATCTGTCGGCAGCGCTAATGTACGCGGTAGAATCCAAGAGCCAACGGGCGGTGGATGTGTTGTGCCTGCTCGGCGCCGAGTTCCCCGATGCGCTGCTATGCGCGGCAAAGCGTGAGAATACCGCGGTGGCAAAAACACTAATCGCCACCGGGAGCGTCAACGTTGCAGACATCGTAGAGCTCGTAGAGCTCGCGCGGAACAGCGGTGATGAGCGCGCGGCCAATTTCTTGCTGAGCCTGAACAACCCCATCGGCAAGCTTAGCAAGGCATAATCTGTCCGCAAACCAAGGCGCCCGAGGTCGGTGTGCTGCCGGGCCCTGGCGCCGAGGTCTTAGCATTAGTATTGGCCGACACCATTGTGAGAGGCACTGTCGAGCGGCTATCGAACAATCAATAGCCCCGCGACAATCTGCTTATCGGAAAGTCCGCCTATTTATTTCTTGGCATCGGCCGCGACCAAGGGGCATTCGCTCTTTGATAATGGGCGATACGCTTCGTCCCCTGGGATCGTGTCCAGGATTTTCAGGAGGTCCCAGTCGCTTTTGGACTCGCCCGGCGTTTTGGCCTGCGCCAAATACATGTCATAGACCATGCGGCCGTCCGCGCGAATTTTGCCGTTCTTGGCGTAGAAGTCATTAATCGGCGTTTCTTTCATTTTCGCAGACACGGCATCGGCATCGTCCGATCCGACGGCCTGGACGGCGTTCAGATAATGCAGCGTGGCTGAGTACGCGCCGGCTTGCACCATGGACGGCATGGACTTTTGCCGTTCAAAGTAGCGTTGCGACCATTTACGGGTTTCATCGTTGCGATCCCAGTAGAACCCCGTCGTGAATTGCAGCCCCTGTGCGGCTTGCAAACCCATTCCCTTGATGTCGTGCAGGAACACCAGCAATGTGGCGAGCGCCTGCCCGCCTTGCGTGATGCCGAACTCGGACGCTTGGCGTACGGAGTTCTGGGTATCGGTGCCCGCGTTGGCCAAGCCAATGACCTTGGCACGGGACGCCTGCGCCTGCAACAAGTAAGACGAGAAATCGGGGCTCGAAAGCGGTGCGCGTATTTGACCGAGAACCTTGCCGCCGTTTTCTTCGATGACCGCTTTGGTGTCGCGCTCCAGAGAATGACCGAATGCATAGTCGGCAGTGATGAAAAACCATGTATTGCCGCCAGCACGAGTGACGGCGCGGCCCGTGCCATGTGCCAGGGCGTACGTGTCATACACATAATGCACGCCATAGGGCGAGCATGATTTTCCTGTCAGATTGGAGGTGGCCGATCCGGCGAAGATGGTGACTCGTTTTTTTTCTTGTCCCAGGGCCTGCAGTGCCAGCGCCGATGCGGAGTCCGTCGATTCGATGATGGCGCTGACATTTTCTCTGTCATACCATTCGCGTGCTCTTGTCGCGGTGATATCGACCTTGTTCTGATAGTCGGCCGACAAGACTTCTATCGGACGGCCCAGGACTTTGCCCCCAAAATCTTCCACGGCCATTTTTACTGCGGTCACCATCCCCGGCCCGCCATGAGCCGAATAGACACCGGTCATGTCGACAATGGCTCCCAGGCGGAATGGCTGGTTATCTTGAGAATGGGCGGTCAGTGCAAACAGCATGCTGCCCGTCAGCGATACCAGGCGCAAGACGTTTTTCCTCATTGTGCTCCTCCTTATATTGGCATTCTTTTTGGTCTGGACCGAGTGCCGCTGCGCGTACTCGATGGTTGACCGACTCGTTACGGGATTCGTCCCTGGGAGGAGTCAAGCAACTTCTATGCCAATTTACATACGCGGAGGAGAGCCAGGAAAAGGCCGTTCAAACAGTGTGCATAGTGTCTTATGTTTGGACACTTGCCAAAAATACGGGACACTCCTGAGTACAGGTCAGGGGCGTGGGGGTGGACAGGGCTTCACTGATGTGCAGCAGAGCTGCGGACCAGTTGGGCGCCTTTTTCCCCGATCAGGATCGCGGCCGCATTGGTATTGGCCGACACCATGGCCGGCATCACCGATGCGTCAATGACGCGCAGCCTGTCCACGCCTTGCACCCGCAGCGCCGGATCGACGACGGCCTGTGTGTCGCTGCCCATACGGCAGGTCCCCGAGACGTGGAATACCGTCCCCCCGCGTTCGCGCGCGAACTGTGCCAGGTCCTGCTCTTTTTTTAATCCGCTGCCAGGCATGTACTCCTCGCCGGTGGCGAATTGGCGGAAAGCGGGTTGGTGATAGATGTCGCGCAGCATGCGCAGCCCTGCGATCAGGACTTTGATGTCGTGCGGTTCGGTCAGATAGTTGGATACGATGCGCGGGGGATCGAAGGGATCGGCCGAACGGATTTCGACCGTACCGCGAGAATCGGGCCGGCATTGGGTAGCAGATGCGGAAAAACCGGAAAACCCATGCAAGGGGTCGCCGGGCTTGTCTACCGATAGCGGCATGACATTGAACAGAATATCGGCCCGGCTATCGCGCGCATGCTCGGTACGCACCATGCCACCGACCTGTCCGGCGCCGACAGTCAGAGGGCCTGCTTTGTTGAACAGCCACTTCGCGCCCATGTTCGCGAGCTTGAACGGATTGCGCACGTCGTCATTGAGCGAGAGTTTGTCCTTGACCTTGACGATGACGCGCGCCTGGTAGTGATCCTGCAAATTGCAGCCGACTTCCGGTGCATCGACCTGGACGGGGATCTGATGCTTTTGCAACAAGCGGGCAGGGCCGACGCCGGAGAGTTGCAGCAGATGTGGCGATTGCAGCGCACCCGCGGCCACGATCACTTCGCCCGCTGCATGAGCACGCATGACTTGTCCGTGGTGCAGCCAGGTGACGCCGTGGCAGATGCCCCGTTCTATCAGTAATCGGGTGACATGGGCATCGGTCAATACCGTGAGGTTGCGACGTGCCCGCACCGGCCGTAAAAAGGCCGTGGCCGCACTGTCGCGCCAGTGCCCTCGCAGTGTCAGTTGGTAGCTGCCCAGGCCGCTATCCTGTGCGCCATTAAAGTCGGGACTGCCAGGCAGGCCTGCTTCGGCGCCCGCGCGCAACCAGGCCGCGCAGAGCGGGTGATCATTACGCAGGTCCGAGACATGCAGCTCGCCCTGATCGCCGTGATACTCGCTCGCGCCGCCCGCATAGCACTCGGATTGCTTGAAAATGGGCAAGACATCCCGATAGCTCCAACCCGTCGCGCCCAGTCGCGCCCAGTCATCATAGTCCGCGTGTTGGCCGCGGATATAAATCAGCCCGTTGATCGAACTGGACCCGCCCAGCACGCGGCCACGTGGCCAGACGATGGCGCGATTGCCCGTTTCGGGCTGGGGCTCAACGTCAAACTGCCACGAATAGCGAGGGTCATAGATCGAGCGGAAATATCCCACGGGCAGCTTCAACCAGAATCCCGTGTTTGCGCCGCCGGCCTCCAGCAGCAACACACGGCAGGCCGGGTCCGCGCTCAGGCGATTGGCCAGCACGCAGCCGGCGGAGCCGGCTCCCACAATGATGTAGTCATAGGTTTGGGACATGGCGCGTTGCGGCGAGGTTAGGCTTTCACGATGTCTAGGTAGGGCTTGGGATCGAAATAGGTGCTGGCGGGCACGGGGTTGGAGATATTGGCGGTCTTGACGAAAAAGTCCGTGACCTGCTGCAGCCATTTTGTGACGGTGCCATCGGCGTATTTTGCCCGCCATTCGCTGGAGGTGAAATACTTCGACGCCTTGAATTGATCCTTGAGATCGGCCAGGGGGACTTCGGGGTAGTGCTTTTTCTGCAGTGCCGCGATGGCCTCGTCGGTGTGAGATAGCAGGTGATCGTTGGCCTTGACCCAGCCTTTGATCAGGGATTGGATCAACTGCGGATTTTTTTCGTAGTAATCATTGCGCGCGGCCCAGCCGCCCACGATGGCGGCCTCGGGATAAAAGGCCGAGGCATCGACCAGCATGCGCGCGCCCTCGGCTTTTTGTTTGACGGTCACGTCAAACGGCACCCACAACGCCACGGCGGGCACAGCGCCCGAGATGAACGACGTGACGGCTTCGGTCATGCGTTGATTCACGATCTGCACGTCTTTGCCTTCTTGCAGATTGGCGCCTTGCAGTACCCGATTCAGGAAAACGTGTGCCGTGGTGCCGGCCGTGGTCGAGATTTTCTTGCCCTTGAGATCGGCGGCGCTCTTGATGCCGGAGTCGGCCCGTACCCAGAGTTGGGCGGTTGCATATTCCACGTTGTTCAGCAAAAAGACTTTGCCTTGGCCGCGCGCCGGGAAATTGGATACCACCGCGCCGGTGGACAGTACGTCGAGACTGCCGCCAATCATGGCCTGGAATAGTTCAAGCCCGGTGGTGAACTTGATCATCTGCAAATCCAGGCCTTGCTCGGCAAACGCTCGGGTTTCCAGGCCCGTCCAGATTTGACCATCTACGGCAGGGGTATGCAGGTAGCCCACGCGCACGGTCTGCGCGGCACGAGCCAACATTGGCATGCCTATACCCGACATGGCGGCCGCAAGGGCGCCGGTTTTCAATAAGGTTCTGCGCTGCGGATTCATGTGGAGGCTCCTTTTAGCAGGCGAAACGACGAAATAACAGGTTAGGGAAAACGACAGCAGTGAGGCACGTGAGACTCGCGCCAGCATTATTCAGATAGACGCACCGCCTGGCTAGCCTGCCGGGCGTATTCCTCCATGACCAGGCTGCGGATATGCGAACGCAGCTCCCCAAAGCGCGGGTCTTCGTGCAGATTCTCCGCGCGCGGATAGGCAAACGGCACGTCGATCACCGTGCGTATCCGCGCCGGCCTCGCCGTGACCACCACAATGCGCGATGACAGGTAGATGGCTTCTTCGACCGAGTGCGTGATCAGCATGACAGTCTTGTTTTCGGCCAGCAGCACTTGCAGCAATAAATCCTGCATCGCGCTGCGCGTCTGCGCGTCCAGCGCACCGAAAGGCTCGTCCATCAGCAAAAATTGCGGCTTGACGGCATAGGCGCGCGCCAGCGCCAGGCGCTGGCGCATGCCGCCAGATAAATGCTTGGGATGATGGTTTGCAAAATCGGCGAGCCCCATCAGCGTCATGTAGCGCTGGCAGATCTCGTCGCGTTCGGCGCGACTGACTTGATTGGCGCGCAGCGTCAGGCCGAAGGCGATGTTCTCTTTCACGGTCAGCCAGGGAAAGACGCCATACTCCTGGAAAATCACACCCCGGTCCGGTCCGGGGCCGGTAATAGGCGTTCCGTCCAGTTGTACTGTGCCCTGGGTAGGCTGCAAAAAGCCCGCCACCATATTCATCATGGTCGTCTTGCCGCAGCCCGATGGGCCGATAATCGAGACGAACTCGCCTTGGTGGATGTCGAGGTTGATACCGTCGAGCACCCGCATTGGCCCATGTGCCGTCGGATAGTCCACCGACACATCGGAAAATCGCAGTCGTACAGGCGTGTTCGATGTCATGCGATGCGCTCCTGCCATGCCACCAGACGGCGCGCCAGCGCGCGCAGAATCAGATCCATGATCAGCGCGATGACGCCGATGCAGATGATGCCGACGTAAATGATATCGAGCTGAAAGAACGACGACGCATCCTGAATCAAGGCGCCCAGTCCCTGCTGCGCAGCAATCAGTTCCGAGGCGACCAGCGTGGCCCAGGCGACACCTAACGCTACGCGCAATGCCGTCAACATATGGGGGATGGTCAGGGGAACGATGACCTTGCGAAAAATCTCACCATCGCTCGCGCCCAGGGTGCGCGATACACGCACGAATATGGGATTGATCTGCGCAATGCCTTCGTACATGACGATGACGCCGGCAAAGAATGACGCATAAAACAGGATCGCGATCTTTGCCGACTCGCCTATCCCAAAATACACAATCACCAGCGGAATCAACGCAATCGGCGGCAGCGCACGGAAAAAGTTGATGACCGGATCGACAAAACTGCGTATCGATTGATACCAACCCAGGACAAAGCCGACAGGCACGGCCAGCACAATTCCCAATACGACCCCGACCAATACCCGCTGGGTCGACATCAGGATGTCGTGAGGCAGCCGGGTTTGCATCAGTTCCAGGAATTTCGCCAGGACCTCGTGTGGGCTGGGGACCAGGGCAGGGCTGACCAGGCCGCTGGCTCGCACCGCATACCACGCCAATACGATGAGCAGCCAAGGGGCGGCAATCAACGCCACGCGTTGCACCACGGAACGATTGCGCAAGATGTCTCCTCCGTAAATAAAAGCGAAGGCGCTTGACCTTTTAAAGGTCAAATCGTACTGTAGACCATACGTTCAGCAAACAACATATGGCTATTTGTTTATGGCTATCAATTTTCACGACAGCCCTATTCCTCGCTATCTCCAACTGGCAGACCTGATGCGTCAGCGCATCGGCCGTGGTGTGTGGGAGCAGGGGCAAAAAGTCCCCTCGCTGGAGGAACTGGTCGCGGAGTTCGGAGTCGCACGGGTGACCGTCCGCCAGGCGGTAGATGTCCTGACTCGCGAGGGACTGGTCTCTCCCCAACAGGGGCGAGGGACCTTTGTGACGGGCCTGCCGCCCAATGACCGCTGGCTGCGGGTACAGACCACTTTGGCCGAACTGGCCAATATGTACCGGGATACCAAACCCAAGATCGTGACGATCGACGAGTCCATCCATCGTGCGCCGGTCACGCCGCAGGACGGCACGGCGGCCGAGCGCTATGTCTTTATGCGCCGCGTTCACGAACGCCAGGACCAGCCGTATTGCGTGATCAATATCTATCTGGCCGAGGATGTCTTTCGCCAGCACCCTGAGCGCTTTCGCAATGAAACGGTGATCCCTTTGCTGGTCTCCATGCCCAGCATCACGATTGCGCAGGCGCGACAGGCGTTGACCATCGGGACTGCCGATACCGAGGTCGCCCAGCATTTGCAGGTGGCGGTGAATACGCCCATTGCCGAGGTTCGCCGCGTCTTTGTGGATGCGGACGGGCGCGTGATTTATCTGAGCGAGGTCTCCTACCGGGGGGATTTCATCCACGTTGAAATGAACTTGATTCCCTGATTGTTCCAGAGCCATGACGAATAACGACCGCAGTGTCCATCCCGCCAAACTCAGCGTGCACGTGCTGCGCTACCCCTTGGAAAGCCCCGTGCGTACCTCGTTCGGTACGATGTATAGCCGTCCTGCCGTCTTTGTGCGTATAGAGGATCGTGACGGCGCGCATGGCTGGGGCGAGGTCTGGTGCAATTTCCCGTCGTGCGGGGCCGAGCATCGGGCATTGCTGGTCGAGACGGTATTGCAGCCTTTGCTGCTGGATCGCGAATACCAAGATCCCGCCGCCGCCTTTGCACATCTGACGGCAGCAACGGAAGTCCTGGCCCTGCAGTCCGGCGAACCGGGGCCCATGGCGCAGGCCATCGCAGGCATTGATCTGGCGCTGTGGGATTTATGTGCTCGCCGTGCTGGTCAGCCGTTGTGGGCTTTTCTGGGAGGCACGCATGATCAAGTCCAGGTCTACGCGAGCGGCATCAATCCCGATGATCCGGCCAGCATGGTGCGAAAAAAGTACGCTGAGGGTTATCGCGCCTTCAAGCTAAAACTCGGCTTCGGCCAGGAGCGCGATCTAAAGAACCTGCGAGATGCCCGCGATGTGATCGGCATGGATATGCCGTTGATGACGGATGCCAATCAAGGCTGGGACGCGCCGACAGCCGCCACCATGATGGCGGCGATGGCCGAATTCAATCTTGCCTGGTTAGAAGAGCCGCTGCGCGCGGATCGGCCATTCGAAGAGTGGCAAGCGTTGTCTCGCCACAGCGCGATTCCCCTGGCCGCGGGCGAGAACTATCTGGGTCTGCCGATGTTTCAGGCAGGCATCGGTGCGGGGTTCTTGCAAGTCGTTCAGCCCGACCTGGCTAAATGGGGCGGTATTTCGGGGTGTTTGCCCGTCATTCAGGCGGTGCGGGCCGCGGGCCTGCGTTATTGTCCGCATTACTTGGGGGCGGGCATCGGCCTGATGGCATCGGCCCATCTGCTGGCGGCTGTCGATGGTATTCACCACGGCGGCTTGCTGGAAATCGACGCGAACGACAATCCGCTGCGTACGCTGCTCAGCGAACCGTTGCTAAAACTGGATAACGGATTCGCCCATTTAGGCCAGGCCCCCGGCATAGGTGTCGAACCCGATTTGCAGGCGTTGCAAACCCGCTGTGCGAGATAGCTTTGCACGGTTGGCGCAGCGATTGTTTACGGGATCGCGGGCTGTGTGCCATTGGCGCGCAGCGCGGCATGAGCCCGGTATGTCGTACTCGTGACAATCCGGTTCGAGGTGTTACCACGCTGGCGTGCCGATGATAGTTCTCGTGGGAGAGAGCCTCATGGTGCAAGCTCCTCGATCGTCAAATTTTGTCGCACTCGCGTTGCCGTCTTTGCGTTGTTTGTCTTGTTGCTTGCTGCACGTGCCCGCTAGGATGACTGTGGTTTTATCAGCCTGGAGCACCGAATGAAACTGAATCATCGATATCTCATCAGCGCTGCGGCCCTCATCGCCGCACCGTTTTTTGCGACCGGCGCGCATGCGCAATTGATGGACGCTGTCAAAGGTCAACTGGGCGGCGACGCTGCACAGACCGGGTCTTCGACTGGCGGCGCGACGCAAGGTCTGGGCAGTGCTCTAGGCGGCGATAGCAGTTCGGCGTTGTCGGCTCTGGGCGGCTCGGCGGGTTCCGGCACGGCGGGCAATGCTGCAGGCGTGCTCGAGTTTTGCATCAAGAATAATTACCTGAGCGGCGGTGACGCGTCGTCGGTGAAAGATAAATTGGTCGGAAAGTTGGGTGGCTCAGAAAAGGCCTCGTCCGACGAGGGCTACACCAAGGGCGCCTCTGGCGTATTGACGGGTAGCGATGGCAAATCCCTGGATTTGAGTGGCGGCGGGATGAAAGAAGAAATCACCCGCAAAGCGTGCGATCAAGTCCTGGAGCACGGCAAATCGTTCTTGTAAGCGATCGACGCCCGAGCAGACCGAGGCTTTTGCGGTAACTACGAATAGCCGCCATTCTTCTCAACCAGCACAATCATAGGTTGCAGAAAAGGAATGGAAATGGACTTGGGAACATTTGCGTCAGCCGCTGTTGCATGTAACGGCTTTAAGGGCTACCATGTTGCATGTAACAGGGAGCATGTCGACATGGCTGACGTTAATTCACGCGTACAAAAGCACCGCGCCGCGCTGCGGATGGCTGGATTGCGTCCAGTGCAGATCTGGGTGCCGGACACACGGCGCCCAGGGTTTGCCGACGAGTGCCGCCGTCAGTCTCGGCTAGCCGCGCTGGCAGATCAGACCGACACTGTGCTGCAACATCTCATGGACGAGGCGCTGGGCGAGATCGAGGGTTGGACGGAATAATGCGCGGCGATTTCGTGAGTGTCGCGATGCAGGGCGATTTTGGAAAACCACGGCCGGCTTTGGTCATCCAGGCGGATCAGTTTGACGAGCACTCGTCAGTGGCGGTATTGCCCGTGACGAGCACACTGGTTGCCGCGCCTCTGCTGCGCATCACCATCCCACCGAGCCCTGAAAACGGTCTGCAGAAACCTTCTCAAATCATGGTTGATAAGTCGATAACCGTGAAACGCGACAAAATAGGACCCGCCTTTGGGCGGATTCATGCCGATGCGTTGCTGGAGGTAGAGCGTTGTCTGGCGGTGTTTCTGGGCATTGCCAAGTGATCCTCGGTACGCCTGTATATCGACGTACCGGGTAGCGGCTCGAGGGTATCAACTGTTATCGCGGATATCCGCCGTCGCGCCATTTTGCCTGACGGACTCGATACCGCCATCGCGCGCGGCCTCGGACGCATACATCTGACTGTTGCCGATGACCTGATTATTAGCGGCCCGCAACGAGAAATAGAATTTGCCATTCGATGATGTCGCCGATTTGTACCGGGCGCTGTCACCGCTATTCTTTTGTACCGAGGCGATGCCGTTCGAGGCCGAGGCCTTGGTCTCGTACATCTCACTGGTCAGGATGATTTCCCCATTTCCGGCTTTCAGGGAAAAGTGGAATTGTCCGTTGCTTGCTTTTTTTAGTTCAAACCAACCTGCCATGATGTGACTCCTTGGGTTGAAAGCGATGAGCGAAACGATACGTGCCGGGGGGGATCCCCCGCAGCGCTTCCCGATCATAGGGGAACGCAACGGGTTTTGCCTAGGCTCGGATCGCTGTTTTTGCGAGATTCGAGCCCTGGTTTTGCATTGCTTTACGTTGCCTGCTGCAGCGTGTTGCGTTGCCGATCCATTGAGACCGAAATCAACCAGAGTAAAAATCCGCCCAGAGCGAGCAGGGCGCCGACCCAGCCTGGTGCGTGCCAGCCGTAGCCCTGGGACAATGCCAGTCCGCCCAGCAGCGGCCCCAGCGCGTTGGCAGTATTGAAGGCCGAGTGGTTCAGCGCAGCGGCCAGGCCTTGGGCGTGTTCTGCCACATCCATCAGGCGTGTTTGCAATACCGTACCCAGTGCACCGCCGACACCGACCAGGAAGACGGCAGGCGTAATCGTCCAGATGCTGTCGATGCTGAACGTAAACAGCACCAGCGAGACCGCGCTGAATACCAACAACCCGCCCGCGGTCGGCATCAACGCACGATCGGCAAATTTGGGAATGATCAGATTGCCCGCGGTCATGCCGATGCCAAATACCCCCAATACCAATGGGACGGCATCGGGCGAGACGTGAGTCACCTCCAGCAGAATGTCGGCCAAATAGGTATAGACCGCAAACAAGCCGCCAAAGCCGATTGCGCCTATGCCGAGTGTCATCCAGACCTGAGCATGGCGTAACGCGCTCAATTCGCGCAGCGGGCTGGCCTTGGGGTCGGCGGGCGTGGCTGGCGCAAACAAGGCAACGAGCAATACGGTGAGCAGGCCGGTCGCGGCTACCAAGGCAAATCCCCAACGCCAGCCTACGACGTGTCCTAGCCAGTTGGCCATGGGAACACCAATGATGGTGGCTACCGTCAGACCCAAAAACATGCGGCCAACTGCTTGGGTACGGCGGTTCTCCGGCACCAGTGACACGGCGACCAGTGAGGCAATGCCAAAGTAGGCGCCATGCGGCAAGCCGCTCAGAAAGCGCAGCACCATCATCCATTCATAGGTAGGGGCAAAGGCGCATAGCCCGTTGAACAGCGCGAAACTGCCCATCAACAACAGCAGCAGTGCACGTCGAGGCAGCCGGGCCGCCGCCACGGTGATCAACGGTGCGCCGACCACTACCCCCAGCGCATACGCGCTGATGACGTGGCCCGCCGTCGGTGCATCAATACCGAGCGCGGGCGCAAAATACGGCAGCAGGCTCATGGTGGCGAATTCGGTGGTGCCAATGGCAAATGCGCCGATAGCGAGCGCAAACAGCACCAGGCCGGGCGAACGCGGCCCGGAAACAGAGGAGGTCATGGAGTGAATCTTGGGAAATGAAAAGGCGGAGGGGCGCCATGGCCCGCGGCCGAAAAACGCTTAATTGTAGCGCCCCTCATATGACAGCAATACAACGTCCTAGTGGGGACGATATAACGAGGACGATATAACGAGCAGAACTGAGCGGCAGTAGGGCGGGGCGTGGCCCCGCTTGCGCCGAAAAATTTTCAGCTTTCGGTCAGTATGGCATCGTCCTCCGTGTCCAATGCCCTGAGCGGGCGGCGTTGCTGCGCGCCATCGGGCAAGGTCAGGCCTTTGGTCAATTCCAGGGCTTGGCGCTCGAGCAAACGGCGATACAGGCCGCCTTCGCGTCGCATCAGGGCGTGATGATTGCCTTCCTCGACGATGCGGCCTTTATCCATGACCAGCAAACGGTCCATGGTACGTATCGTAGACAACCTGTGTGCAACCACCAGCGTCGTGCGCCCGGCCATCAGGCGTTCCATGGCTTGCTGGATCAAGGCTTCGCTCTCGCTGTCCAGGCTCGATGTCGCTTCGTCCAGTATCAGGATAGGCGCATTGGCCAGAAACGCGCGCGCAAGGGCCACTCGTTGGCGTTCTCCGCCAGAGAGTTTGACACCACGCTCACCCACCATGGTTTCATAGCCCTTTGGCAATGCCATGATGAAATCATGGGCACTGGCCTGGCGGGCGGCCTGTTCGATTTCCACACGCGTGGCGTCCGGCCGGGCATAGGCAATGTTTTCAGCCAGCGTGCGGTGAAACAGCACAGGCTCCTGCTGTACGATGGCGATCTGGCTGCGCAACGAGGCCTGCTGTACCTCAGCAATATCCTGGCCGTCGATGGCGATGCGGCCGCTGTTGATGTCATAGAGACGTTGGATCAGCTTGATGAACGTCGTCTTGCCAGAGCCTGAATGGCCTACCAGGCCCACGCGTTCGCCGGGCTTGATGCGCACCGAGAAATCGTCGTATAGCGCGACAGGATGTGCGCCATATCGGAACGTGACGTTTTCAAAACGGATCTCACCCGCCTGGATCGCAATAGGATGCGCATCGGGTTTGTCGCTCACGCCTAGCGGCTGTGCGTGCAGCGAGACGAGCTCTTCCATATCGTTGACCGAACGCTGCAGGTTACGAATGTGCATGCCGATATCGCGCAGATAGCCCTGCAGGATAAAGAACATCGTCAATGCAAAGGTGATGTCACCGACGCTGGCTTGTCCTTTGGCCCAGAGCAGCAGGGCAGAGCCCAGAATGGCGGCTTGCATGGCTGCGAGCATGAGGCCCTGTACGCCACCGTTGAGCGTGCCGCGCACCCAGCCCCGCCGGGTACGGTGGCGCCATTTGCCTAGGATGCGCTCCAGTCGGATCTCTTCGCGCGACTCCGCGCCAAAGGCTTTCACGACCGCATTGCAGGTCACGGCATCGGCCAAGGCGCCGCCCAGCCGCGTATCCCAGGCATTGCCCAGGCGTGCGGCGGGCGCGACAAAACCCAATGACAAGGCGGCCGTCACCGAGATGTACACCAGTGATCCCACGCCCACCACCAGCCCCATGATGGGCCATTGCACACCCAGCAGAATGGTCGCGCCCACCAGCATGCCTATCGATGGCAATAACGCTATCAACAAGGTGTCGTTGAGCAAGTCCAGCGCCCACATTCCGCGCGTGATCTTGCGCACCGTCGAGCCGGCGAAGCTATTGGCATGCCAATCCGTAGACAGTCGCTGTACACGATGAAATGCGCGCGAGGCAACCGCGGTCATCATGTTCAGCGTGAGCTTGATGATGTTGAAGTACACCAGTTGCAGAAAGATCGTGCTGCCTAGCGCCAACGCGGCCAACGCCCAGAATGCGGTCGTTGCCATATCCCAGGCGCCAGGGCCGCTGGAGATGCCCGCCGCCACTGCGTCGACCAGCCGTCCGGCAAACATGGGCGTCAACACATCCGCTGTGGCCGAGAGCAGCACCAATAGAATGATCAGCAGAACGCGCCAGGGCTGCTCGCGCCAATGCCGGAACGTAAAACCTAAAACGTCCTTAAACGCTTGTCCGCGAAAATCGATTTTTCTTCGAGCCATTTTTTATTGCCCGGTATCGTGAGGAATGCCGGGGCTTTCAACAAAAGCAATAGAAAGACACATTGCCGCGCGTCCGTAGAGGCGGATAGGCCGAGCAAAATGTCTGGAATGGGCGATAGGCTGCCGCAAGTGCGCAGAACGCGTACTTACAAGCGAAAAGAGCTTGGCGGGCGGCCCAGCGCCAGCGACGACTTAAAGGTGTCGCGGGTCCACGCTGGGGATAGCATTGCGAACGATGGACATCAGACGCCTCCCTGGTGGTGAGTGAAATGGTGGAAGAGGGGGTACAACAAGATGGGCGGCAAACACCCAAGGACAAATGATATCAGCCAAGGCTTGACAATGGCAATTCATTCAGTCCTGTTTCTGTGGTGGATGCAACACTGCCTCGCCGTGCCGGCGGGTCAGCAGCGCAGCGCTGGCATCAGCGAGCTGCGACGACCAGCACTTCGGCGATTTCCCGGCTGACGGTACGCATGCGATGGGGGAGTTCCGAGTCGAAATATACCGAGTCGCCGCAATCCAGCCGGAACTGCCGTTCGCCGACGTGGACCTCGACCGAGCCTTTCAGGACCAGCATGAATTCCTCGCCTGGGTGCGGGAATACGGCTTTATCTGCGGGAAACTTGCGCGGCGGGCGCACGACAAAGGGCTCCATCGTGCGGATCTTGCGCCGGCCGGCCATGGATTGGTAGTGGTAGCCGACATGGGTGCCATCGCGCACCAGAGGCTCCCGGTCTGCCACGCGCACGATGCTGGTGGTTTCTTCTTGTGCATCCATGTCTGCGCCGACCAGCTGCGACACACCGATATCGTAGGCCTGCGCCAGGCGGAGCACCGTGGAAATGGAGGGCTCGCTCAGGCCGCGCTCCAGTTTGGACAGGTAGCTCTTTGTCAGGCCCGTACGCTGGGCGAGTTGCTCCAGCGAGAGGTCTTGTTGGCGGCGCAGGGCGCGAAGTCGGTGTGGCAGGTCTTGCATAGGCAATTCGGATCAGGTCAGCACGTCAGTATGGGTGCGCAGGGCTCGACGTGCATAATACGCGAAGCCGATCTGTGACCGTTTTGGCGTCAAGATCCAATCGTGGGCCTCCGCGCCGAGCTCCGGCGGGATGGGCCGGATCGTGCCGGCGCTCATGGCCAGCAATTGCATGCGGGCTGCGCGCTCGAATTGCAGTGACAGCACGCAGGCTTCTTCGATCGTCGTCGCTGCTACCAACATGCCGTGGTGCGAGAGCAGGATGGCGCGCTTGTCGCCCAGGGCTGCCGAGATGATTTCGCCTTCTTCGTTTCCAACGGGCACGCCAGGCCATTTTTCCAGAAACGCGACATCGCCATACAGCGTGCAGTTGTCCATGTGCGAAACCTCGAGCGGGACCTCCAGCATCGACAGCGAGGCGACATGCAACGGATGCGTATGAATAATGCACTGCACGTCAGGCCGGGCGCGATAGATCCACGAATGAAAACGGTTAGCCGGGTTCGGCATGCCGTCGCCTTCTTGTACGTGCAGGTCTTCGTCGACCAGCAGTAGATTGCTGGCCGTGATTTCGTCAAAGCCCAGCCCCAGGCGCTGGGTGTAATAGCTGCCCGAGGTTTCTGCGCGCGCGGTGATTTGTCCGGCCAGCCCGGAATCATGGCCGCCGTCAAACAAGATGCGGCAGGTCAGCGCGAGACGTTCGCGCGGTGTCCACTGCGAGTCGGCGAATTGACGGCGCATTTCGGCCTGGGCTTTCTCGATCAGTTCTTGTTTGGACAGGTGCATGGTGTCTGCCATGGTGCTTCCTTTCGTGTGATGTTTTGCGTTGTGCGTTATGACTGATAGGTCGTGCTGCGCGATCGGCCATCCCTGATGCGCACGATGACGTGTGCCATGTCTCGGGACCTCAAGCGCGGTACGGCCATCAGTCCAATCGAATATGGGCCCGTTGGATGATGTCGGTCCATTTCGCTTTTTCGGCGGTGATGAACTGTTGATATTCCTCGTTGGTTCCTTTGTACATCTGCGTCCCCTGCGAGGCCAGGCGTTCACTCAGCGCAGGCGAGGACAGGGCCTTTTGCAGGGCTGTATTTAACGTAGCGGCAATCGGCGCCGGGGTGCCGGCCGGGACATACAGCCCATTCCAGGAACTGATTTGCAGTTGGGGAACATGCACGTCTGCGCTGGTAGGCACACCAGGGGCCGAGGGCAGGGGGCTGGGATTTGCCAGTACCAGCGCTCTGAGCTTGCCGGCCTGGACCTGCGGCATGATGACAGGGATAGCGTCCATGACGACGTCGACTTGGCCGCCCATCGCTGCGTTGACGGCTTCGATGCCGCTCTTGAACGGCACATGCGTAATGTCGACGCCGGACGTGAGTTTCAGCAGCTCCAGACCCAGGTGCGGTGAGCTGGCGTTGCCCGCGGAGCCGAAATTCAGCTGGCCGGGATGGGCCTTGGCATATGTCACAAACTGCGCAAAATCCTGAGCCTGGACGCTGGGATGAACGGCGAGCATAAACGGTGAGCTCGATACCATGCCGACCGGCAGAAAATCGCGATTCGGGTCATAGGAGATCTTGTCGCGCACGAGCGGATTCACGATCTGTGTGCCGACCGTACCCAGGAACAGGGTGTAGCCGTCCGGGGCGGACGTGGCCGCGAGTTGCGCGCCGATCACGCCGCCAGCGCCAGGGCGGTTTTCAATGATCACACTCTGTCCCAAGGCGTCTCCCAATTCCTTGCCCACCTGGCGCGCCACGATATCGGTGATGCCGCCCGCACCAAAAGGCACGATGAGCCGCACGGCACGCTCCGGATAGGGTTGCGCCGCGACGGTGCTGCAGCTGACCGCAAAAAAAAGGGCGGAGATAAGAAGCCTGGATATACGCATGATTTTTCCCTGATGCTGATTGTAGTTAAAAACGATTCCTTAATGACACGAAGTGTCCTATAGATTTATGTGTGTCATCAAGGCCCAATGCGTAGGGGATTTCCCGGAAGGGAGTGGGCAGGCTGGCCGCTTATGCCGATGCGCACGTCTCAGGGTTATTACTGATGTGCTCGTCTACGTCATTTCCGTAGGATTGACTTATTGTCATACAATCAGATAAAAGGAGACGGTCTTGGAAAACCAGGAAATTGGCTTTGTCGGGTTGGGGCGCATGGGTCTGCCCATGGCGCGGAATCTGCTGAAAGCCGGATATGCGGTGCATGCATTCGACGCCTCCGAGCAGGCTCGGGCCGCTGCGAAAGACAGCGGAGCTGTCTTGGCAGACAGTGTCAGGGCGCTGGCGGATCGAGTCGGGACGATATGTTTGAGCCTGCCGACACCGGCGATCGTGGAATCTGTCTTGCTGGAGTTACGGCAAGGCGCAAAGGTCCGCCGGGTGATCGATCTGTCGACGATAGGTATCAGGGCCGCGCGACGCGCCCAGGAGATCGTCAGTGAGCGCGGCATCGAGTGGATCGAAGCCCCGGTCAGCGGCGGTGTCACCGGCGCTGCGGCAGGGACGTTGACCTTGATGGTGTCGTGCGCTACGGGCGTTCGCCATCAGGTCGAGCCGATATTCCAGGCACTGGGCAAGGTGCTTTACGCCGGCGAGGCGGCGGGTCTGGCGCAAGCGGCGAAACTGGCCAACAACATGTTGTCGGCGGCGGCGTTGGTGGCCTCGTCCGAAGCGCTTTCCATGGCAACAAAGGCAGGCGTCGACCCGGCCGTCGCGCTGGAAATCATCAACGCCAGCAGCGGCCGTAATACGGCGACCACGCACAAGATCCCCAACGAGGTTCTGACCCGCCGTTTTCAAGTGGGATTTGCCAACAAGCTGTCCCACAAAGACGTGACGCTTTGCATTGAAGAGGCTGCGTCCATGGGCATTCCCATGCCTGTCAGCGTCGCGATACGCGAGATGCTGGCGATCACCACGGCGACCTTTGGCCAGGACGCCGATATTTCGGACGTCGCCCGTGTCATGGAGCAATGGGCCGGCATCACGATCCGCGGGCACGCAGATCCCCAGTAAATACCGGTGCGTTCGTGATTTTCACGATCTGCCGGGCTTGACGCCGCAGGCATTTCTTTCTGCGTGTCAGGCTGTTCCTTTTTGATTAACGCTTTTCTCACTGTCAAGGAAGACTATGAACAATGAACTGTACGAAAAAGGCCTGAAAGTCCGACGCGAAGTGCTGGGCGCCGAACACGTGGACAAGTCGATCGCCAATGCGACCGATTTCAATCGCATCGCTCAGGAAATCACGACGACGGCGTGCTGGGGATTGTGCTGGGCCAATGATGACCTGACGCGCCGTGAACGCAGTCTGGTAAATCTGGCCATGATCAGCGTGCTGAACCGTCCGCATGAGTTGTCGTTGCATGTCAAAGGTGCCTTGCGCAACGGCTTGAAAGAGTCGGAGATCCGCGGCGCGCTGACTCACGTGGCGATTTATGGCGGTATTCCGGCGGGGATGGATTCGTTCCGGATCGCCTCTGAAGCGATCAAGGAATATCGCGAAGCACAAGCCGCCGGGACCGAGAAATAGGCGTATCCGGCGTCTGAGGCCGGGGATGACAGCACAACAATAACTGAATTGGCCCCCTGCATAGACCAGCGCGATATGCAGCGTTGAACGGGGCCGTTCAGATCCGGCCGTTCATTTTTAATGCTGAACTGACATCCGCCTGAGACAAGGTGGAGGGAGACACTCATGCGTAAATTTCTTCGCCCCGTGCTGGCGACGACCCTGGTCGTCCTCGCGAGTGCGGCACACGCGGCGTATCCAGAGAAACCAATCACCATGGTGGTGCCTTATGCGCCAGGAGGCTCTACCGACGCGCTGGCCCGCATTGTCGCCGAGGCCATGGGCAAGGATCTCGGCACGACCGTTATCGTTGAGAACCTGGGCGGTGTCGGTGGCGTGCCAGGGGTACAAAAGTTCTTGCGCGCGGCCAACGATGGCTACACGATCATGTTCAGCAACATGGGTTCGTTTGCGATTGCGCCGACCCTGTATCGCAGCATGAAGTTCGATCCCAAAACGGAAATGGAGCCCATAGGCCTGGTTGCAGAGGTGCCGATGGTGCTATCGGTCAGTGCGGCCAGCGGCATCAAGAACCTGCCGGATTTGCTCAAACGATTGCGCGATCAGTCTAAGCCCAGCGTGAACCTGGGCAATGGCGGCCCGGGCAGCACGGCGCACATCGGGGCGGAATATTTTCTCTATCTGACGAAGACGAAAGCGCAGATGGTTCCGTATCGCGGCACTGGACCCGCCTTGGTCGATCTGATGGCCGGCACGGTCGACATGCTGATCGATCAGACCGTCGCCATGATTCCAGCCAGCAAAGGCGGGCGAGTGGTGCCTTTGGCGGTCGCCAGTCCCGAGCGTATTTCGCAAATGCCTGACACGCCGACGTTTGCCGAGGGCGGCGTGCCGGAGTTCGATATCGCGGTGTGGAACGCCTTGGCAGCTCCGAAAGATACGCCCAAGGATCGGGTGGACAAGCTCGTCAATGCCCTGAATTATGCGCTGGACGATCCAAAGGTAAAGGCCTCGTTGGATTCATCGGGAGCGTTGGCGCCGCAGGGCGAGCGGCGCGGCCCCGGCGAGATGGCGCGCTTGACGAGCAAAGACCTGGACCGCTTTGCTAAATTGATTCATGACGCGAATATTCCTATTAATCCCTAGGAATCGGATTTATTGGCTTGGGCAGCATGGACAAGCCGATGGTTTAGTGCTTGTTGCTTAAGCGCTGACTGGCGTTTTTTAATCGCTGTTGGTGTTGTGGGCGTTTGCTGCTGTTGATTGTCTCTCTGAAGGCGTCCCTGTCGCGTGCCTGGGCGTGGTGCCGGGCCTATCGCACGGACTCGGCCCGTGACCAGGGGCCTCGGTCCGCTGCGCGGACTAAATCCGTGCTCAACGGCCCGGCACCACGCCCAGGCACGCGACAGGGACTCATGATGAGGGAATGCAACGAGGGCTGATGGCCATCAGCTGTTTTTTGAAACCGGCTTTGGCAATGCGATGGGTTGAGCTAGCGCCATCCGGGTATCGTGAACGCAACTCAACAGCGTTGATGCAGCAAAGCGCATGACATCCGTAAATGGCAGCCATTGCGAGCAGGAGGTCGGCGTGTAAAAGCCCCGCCGGGCCGTTGAGCCGCGATTTAGCCCGCGAAGCGGGCCGAGGCCCCTGCTCATGGGCCGAGTCGCGGCGATAGGCCCGGCGGGGCTTTTACACGCCGACCTCCTGCGCCAAAAGAACTCCGCACTACGCATGCCACAGCCAACAACCACGGCAAAAAAAGCCCCCACGCCTCGACCGCAATGAACAACTCCACGCAAAAGAAATTCAAGCAATAATGAGGCCATGAGTATTCAATTTGAACGTGCCGAAGTCTCGCTGAAGAAACAGGTCATCGATAGCATGCGTAACGCTATTATCGATGGCACGTTTCTGCCAGGCCAGAAACTGGTTGAACGCGAGTTGTGCGAGCTATTCGATGTCAGCCGTTCTCTGATGCGCGAGGCCTTGCAGAAGCTGGAAGCCGAAGCGCTGATCACCATCGTGCCGCATCGCGGGCCTGCCGTGGCAGAGATCACGCTGGCAGAGGCCAAGTCCATTTATGCGGTGCGCCAGGCGCTGGAGGCATTGGCTGGCGCAGGTTGCGCGCAGCATGCGTCGGAGCAGGACATCGCTGCTCTGGAGGTCAGTTTGCAGCGTGTGGCCGCCTGTCAGGGAAATGTAGATCAGAAAGCCCTGGTTCAGGCCAAAAATGAGTTTTATCGTGTGTTGCTCAAGGCTTGTGGCAATCCGATTGTTCAGGAAATGCTGACAGGATTGAATAACCGCATTAATTCGCTGCGCCGGTTTTCCATGAGCCAGCCTGGGCGGCTGGACCATACCGTCAAAGAGCTGCAGGAAATCATCGCCGCTATTCGCAGCCATGATGCCGACCTGGCATCGAAGCTGTGTGCCGAGCATGTCGGCAAAGCGGCGGTGATTGCGCTGCGCGTGATGGCTGAACAGAAGCAACAGGTTTCGTCGGCACAAACCTAGTGGTATTGAGGTGACGTAGCGAGTGGCATCGCCATTGTCATCGTGCGGGCTGCATTTGTTAATGCAAATAAAAAACATTATCATGTTCGATCTTATCGATCCTCTGTCATGTCAGCCCGCCGATCTCGCCCGCAAGGTTTTCTCGCCTATTACGAAGAGCTGCTCGCGGTCTGGACCCGGAAATTGGGGTGCCGGGAGGCGGCGCGGGATTTGACGCATGACGCTTTGGTAAAGTGCCTGGAGACAGGCTCTGCAGACGTGGCCCAGCCACGGGCGTATTTGCACCAGGCAGCTCGCAACGCCGCCGTCGATGCGTTTCGACGCGATCGCGCCAAGGAATGGGTGCCGCTTGATACCATAGCGACCTATGCCGATCCATTACATGACCCAGTCTCTCAGGCCCGCGCCAGCCAACTCGGCCATGCCCTGGAGGCCGCGCTCCAGGAGTTGCCGCTCAAGTGCCGCCAGGTATTCGTCTGGCAGCGCGTGGAGGGCTTGACGCAGGCCGAGATTGCTCAACGCCTGGGTTTAAGCAAAAACATGATCGAGAAATACATGATTCGTACTGCCTTGCATTTGCGAGAGCGATTGGGGGCCTATGCGCCGGATTGAGTGTCCGCTCGTGATAGAGGTTTTGCTGTGAGCGCTGCCGTCGGGTCTGATCCCATTCGTGCCCAGGCGGCCCAATGGTTTGCGCGCGCCCATTCCGGCGAGTGGGACGATACGGCGCGGGCCGAGCGGGATGCGTGGCTGGCGGCCGATCCGCGTCATGCTTATGAGTATCGCGTCTTGGAATCCATTTGGCAGGTGGCGGCTGACATACCTGAGGAGCGCCTGCAAGCGTTGGCCACGGCGCGGCCACGCCGTTCGGGCGTGAATCGGCGTCAGGCTGCCGCGGCGTTCTGTACGGGCGCACTTGTGCTCGGACTGGCGATCTGGCATTGGCCGAGCCGTGTGATTGAGATGGAATATCGCACCGCTTTAGGCGAGCGGCAAAACGTGACCTTGTCAGACGGCTCTGTGGTGGAGTTGAACAGCGGCAGCCATATTCAGGTGCGATTTGATGAGACCGCGCGGCGTGTGAAGTTGCTGGCTGGCCAGGCGTTGTTCTCGGTGGAAAAGGACGCCAAGCATCCATTTCTGGTTGATGCAGGCATTGGCACGGCATTGGTTACGGGGACGCGGTTCGATGTGCGCCGCGATACTGATCAGTTGTCAGTGGTGGTCGAGTCCGGTTCGGTCAATGTGGCCGGGCGCGATGATACCGAGCCTGTCGCCGTGGTGGCGGGTAGCGCTGTTCGCATAGGCGCCAATGGCCGTGCCGGGGCCCCGCAGCACGTGGACGTGGCGGCGGAATTGTCGTGGCGCAAAGGGCAGATCGTGTTTCGCGGGACAGACTTGGCCAGTGCGGCGCGCGAGGTATCGCGTTATCGTCAGCAGCCCGTCGTCCTGGCCGCGCAGCCGTCATTGGGAAAACTGCAGGTCAGCGGCGTTTTCCGGACGGATGATACGGACGCGTTCCTCGCTGCCTTGCCGCATTTTCTGCCTGTGCAGGTACGTCAACTGGCCGACGGCCGTCGGGAAATCGTTGCTGCCACCGCTGTTACAAAATAACCGGCCCGGCGATTCAGGTTTTTTTCTGGAATTTCGTCTTCTCCCTGATTGAGCTAGGCGGCGTGGTTGCCGTCGTCAAATAGTATTGGAGTCGACAAGGTGAAGCGAAGGAAATCGGGGAGCAGGGCGCGGGTGAGTCCATACCTGGGGCCTGTGGGGGTGGCATTGATGTTGAGTCTGGGGGCCGTCAATGTCCAGGCACAGCCAGCGCCGGTCGAGATCAATATGCCTGCTCAATCGATGGACCAGGCGTTGCGGGATCTGGCCCAGGCGCATGGCCTGCAGATTTTCTACGCGCCGCAAACGGTGGCTGGTCTGAACGCTCCCGCGGTTTCAGGGCGCATGTCGCCGCAGCAGGCATTAGATGCCTTGCTCAAGGGAACTTCCTTGCATGCCCGGCGGGAGGGAGCGGCGATCATTGTCGAGGCTAATGCGGCTCCCGAGTCTGCAACGGCAGCGGATGCGGCGGTCATGGCGCCCATTGAAGTGTCCGCCTCGCGTACGTCGAGCAATCTGGTGAGTCCCGTGCAGCAGACGATTGTGCTGGAGCACGATGCTCTGCAAGAGCTGCGTACGGGATCGGGCAACTTGGCAACGGTGCTGGCAAAGGCAGTGCCGGGTATGGCGGATTCGAGCCGTACGATCACCGATTACGGGCAGACGTTGCGCGGCCGTGGCATCCTGGTGTTGGTAGATGGAATCCCGCTCAATACAAATCGGGATTCCTCCCGGAATCTGGCCAATATCGACCCCGCTACGATCGAGAGTGTCGAGGTATTAAGGGGCAGCAGTTCCATCTACGGTGCTGGTGCGACGGGCGGGATTGTGTCGATTACGACTCGTCCGGCAGGCGGGGAGTTTGTCTCGGAGACGACCCTGACCGGCGTGAGTCCGTTGACGCGTCTGCATGCCGATGGACTGGGCGGGCAGCTGCAGCAGCATTTCGCGGGCAGTGAGGGGATGCTGGATTATTCCTTTGACTTGGGCGCGCGTCACAATGGGGCCTCGTACGACGCTCACGGCCGACGCATTGCACCCGAGCCCAGCCAAGGTGATCTGTTTGATTCGAATATCTATAGCGTCGGCGGCAAGCTGGGGCTGCGCATCGACGAGAACCAGCGTGTGCAGCTTTCCGCCAGCTATTACAACGCAGACCAGGACTCTGACTACACCTCTGATCCATCGGTAGCGCGGCTCCCGCCGGGGACTGCGCGGGCATTACCCATGAGCGGTCTGGAGCTCGCCGATCAGAATCAGATCCGCAATACGTTGGTGAACCTGGAATACCAGCATTTGAATCTGCTGGGCAGCAAAATCACCGGGCAAATGTATTACCGCGACTACTTTACGCGTTTCACGCCGTTTGATGCTCGTGCAGTGGTCACCCGGGGAAATCAGGTCGATCAGGTGACGCAAAATTCCAAGGTGCTAGGCGGACGTTTGACGGTCGATACGCCTTTGGGGGATCAATCCAAAGTTCTCTGGGGCGCTGATTTCAATCAGGAACGCAGCGATATGCCGCTCGATATTTTCGATGCGTCGGCGTATGACGCCAGCGGTGGCCGGGTCTTTCGCAAGACGGGCCAGTTGACCTATATGCCCGAGTTGACCACGCGCAGCACGGGCGTGTTCGCCCAGTTGGAGCACCGTTTCAATGAGCAATGGTCGGCTCAAGGCGGCATACGTTATGAATATGCCACCGCAAAGTTCGACGATTTTGTGCCGCTGTCTCAATTGCGCGTGCCGTCGCCTGCAACCGTGGATGGTGGCTCGGTCAGCTACGACGCGTTTCTATTTAACGCGGGCTTGGCCTATGCACCTGTAAAGGGGCAGGAGTTCTATGCCAATTTCAGCCAGGGATTCCAACTGCCCGATATCGGCGTGCAGATGCGCAATGCGCGGCCGGGATTCGATATCGAATCGTCGGACCTGCAGCCAGTCAAGACCAATAACTACGAGTTAGGATGGCGCGGCGGCATAGGTAGCAACACCTCGGCCTCGTTGGCGGTGTTTTACACGACGTCAAAACTGGGGGATGTGCAGAGTTTCAACAATGGTCTGATCCTCACGCGTACGAAAGAGCGCATCTACGGTATCGAGGGGACTGTCGATTACCTCACGGACGACGAGAAATGGGGCGCAGGCGGTACCTTTACCTGGATGAAAGGCCGCGAACAGCCCGAGAATGGCGATTGGCAGGATATGACGGGTTTTCGTATTCCGCCGATCAAGCTCACCGCGTATTTACAGTACCGCCCCACTGAACGGTGGAGCACCCGGGTACAAGCGAACTACTTCGGCGCCGAGGACTATCGTCTGGATGGAAACGAGGGCTTTGGGCGCCGTGACGTGAGCAGCTATTTCACGGTGGATCTGATGAGCCGGTATGAGTTCACGCCCAAGGACACCTTGATCGTCGGCGTGGAAAATCTGTTCAATCGCGATTACTACCCGCTCTATAGCCAACTGATGCGCAGCAGCACGAACACCAGCCGTCTACCGGCATCGGGAGCGTTGTTGACGCTGACGTATCAGCATCGTTGGTGATACGAGTTCAATGCCCGAACCGTTCCGCGTCCAACATGTTCGGATCGGGACGATCCAGCGCGTTCAGTGCAGCGATTTCATCGTCTGATAGCTGAAAATCAAAAATATTCAGGTTCTGCGCCTGCCGAGCCGGGTCGGAGGATTTGGGCGCGGGCACGAAACCGCGCTGGGTATGCCAGCGCAACACGACCTGAGCCGGCGTGCGGCCGTGACGTTTTGCCACGGCGGCAATCGCCGGGTCGGCCAGCATGTCACCCCCGCGGCCGATCGGGCTCCACGTTTCCGTGACAATGCCGTGGGCTTGGTGCAGCGCGACGATGTCACTGCGTAGATGATATGGGTCCAGTTGGATCTGATTCACATGCGGTACCAAACCCTGGCCCAGCAGACGCTGTAAATGCGGCACAGTGAAATTAGACGTCCCGATGGCGCGTACCAGACCGGTTTCCAACAGTCGGGTCAGCCCTTGGAAAGCCTCGACGTAACGGTCTTGTTTGGGATTGGGCCAGTGGATCAACAGCAGATCGATATAGTCCAGGCCCAGACGTTTCAAGCTCGCCTCGCAGGCCTGTCGAGGGCCTTCGACGCTATGCCATTCGCGGTTGAATTTAGTCGTGACGAATAGTTGATCGCGAGCAACGCCAGACGCACGAATGCCTGCGCCTACGCCGGCTTCATTGCGATAGTTCTCTGCCGTGTCGATGAGCCGATAACCCATCTGCAAAGCACCGGAGACCGCACGCGTTGCTTCTGCATCGTCCATGGGCCATGTGCCCAACCCTAATTGCGGCATGGCTACACCATTGCGCAGTGCTATGGTGGGGGCGATGTTGTTGCTCATGGGCGGCTCCTTTGATGAATGCTCGTGCCATGATACGACGAGTGGCCTGAACACGAAATGACACGCGTGTGATCCAGCGTAGGCAAAGGCGCGATAGCGGCGAGCAACGGCGTGACGTGTTCAAAGCCTGATGTCTGGTCTCAACGCCTTTGGGCTGCGAGCCTGACCCGGTTTGCCGCATTCACCTTTTCTCAATCAAACTGACGCCCGCAATCACAGGCGTGCCTGTCTGCGGGTCTTGCATCAAGGTGCAGCGTACGCCATAAAGCGTTTCGACCAGCTCGGGCGTCACGATATGTGCGGGTGGACCTTGGTCCACGATCTTGCCTTGCTTCATCGCCACGATGTGATCGGCGTAACGGCATGCGCTGGACAGGTCGTGGACCACCATGACGACGGTCTTGCCGACGTGCGCCAATTGGCGAATCAGTTCAAAGACCTCGATCTGGTGCCCGAGGTCCAGCGCAGAGGTCGGCTCGTCCAGCAGCAGTAAAGGGGTGTCCTGCGCGATCGCCATCGCGATCCAGGCGCGCTGGCGCTGGCCGCCGGACATCGATTCCAGGGGGCGATCGGCCAAGTTGTTCAGATCGGCTACGTCGAGCGCAGCCTGGACCACGGCCTGATCCTGATCGCTCCATTGACGCAGCAAACCCTGATGGGGTTGGCGGCCAAAGCGAATCAGTTCTGACACGGTCAGTCCATCGGGGGCGCTCGCGTCCTGGGGCAAGAGCGCCAATAGGCGAGCGACTTCGCGGCTGGGCAATGTGTTGATGGCTTTGCCGTTGAGCAATACTGCGCCGCCCAGCGGTTTCTGCAAACGCGATAGCCCGGCCAGCAAGGTCGATTTGCCGCAGCCATTCGGGCCCACGATGGCCGTGACCTGGCCGGTGGGCAGGCTCAGGTCCAGTGAATCAATGATGAGCCGTTGGCCGTACCCCATGCGCAAGGCTTGGGTGGCCAAGGTCGCGCGGGTGTCGGCAGATGCGTAGAGCAGGGGAGAAATCGGGGTGTTCATAGTCGAATCACGGGCGTTTTTGCGCTGATTGGCGCAGGATGATCCACAGCAAGTATGGCCCGCCAATGATGGCCAGGATGATGCCTACGGGCAGTTCAATCGGGGCCAGTATGGTGCGGCCGACCCAGTCGGCAAAGACGGTCAGGATGGCGCCGGCCAGTACCGAGTTCAAGACAGGCACGCCATGTTGTCCGCCGAGGTAGCGCGCGGCCTCGGGCGCGATGAGCGAGACCAGACCGACAGGGCCGCAGACAGCGACGGCCAGGGCGGTCAGGCAGACGGTCACGATGAGGGTGCCGATGCGCATGGCTTGCAAGCGTATGCCCAGGCCGATGGCCACACTGTCTGTGAACCGCATGGCGGCCAGGCCGCGTGTCAACATCAGGCTGAGGAATAACAGGACGGGCAGGCTGTAGCCCAGGAGATGGACGGTGGCAGCCGGGCGCGCGTTCAGGCTGCCTACGGTCCAGGGATAGGCGGCATTGGCGGCGTCAATGGCGGCTCGGGCGAGCATCAGGTTTGTCAGGGCGCCAAAGAGGGCGCCTACTGCGATACCCACCACGATGAAGCGATAGCCGCGTGCGCCTGCGCCCGACGCGAGTATGAACGTCATGGCTGCTGCCGTGGCCGCACCGGACAGCGCTAAAGTAGACGGGGCCAGGCTGCTGGCGACTCCTACGATCGACGCCACGGCAAAGGCCGTCGCGCCGTTGTCGATCCCGACGATGCCCGGGGTTGCCAGTCGGTTGCGGGCCAGTGTCTGCATGAGGCAGCCCGCAGCGCCCAAGGCTGCACCACTGAAGAGGCCCGCCAGAATACGCGGCACGCGCAATTCCATGATCAGCAGGCGCTGCATGGGCGTGCCGCCGCCCAGCAGCGTGGCAAAGGTCTCGCTCAACGCCAGGGGCTTGGGGCCGCCGGCGCTGAGACAGAACACGCATACGAATGCCAACAGCAGCGACAACAGCAGAAAGACCCACGTACTGCGCTGGTGCAACAGCAGTGACACGCCGCCCGCACGCAGCACGATATAGCCATGAGGGCGGTGGAGGGAGGCAGAGTTAGACATCGGGAATCACAAACCAGGCAGCCGATGGCCACGCACTACGGCAATCAAAATCGGCGCACCTATAAACGCGGTCAGTACGCCCACGGGCAGCTCGTACGGGCGCACTGCTACGCGGGACACAATATCGGCCAGCAGCAGCACACAGGGTCCGAGCAGGACGCATAGCCCGAGGAGTTTGCGGATGTCCGTGCCGACCAGGCGGCGCGCGATGTACGGCACGATCAGACCCAGAAAAGCGATAGGGCCCGCTGCGGCATTGGCGGTGCCCACCAGCAAGGCGACCGATAACAGCGTGGCCAGCCGTACTACGTGCGGGTGGTGGCCCAGGCCTTTGGCCACATGCTCGCCCAACGCCAGCGCAGCCAGAGGGCGAATCAAAGGCAACGCGATCAATAGGCCCAGGATGAGCCCTGGTAGTGTCCAGGAGAAAGTTTCGAGCGGGCGTCCTGCCACACCGCCGACGACCCAGAACCGGATCTCATCGGCGGTGCGTTGATCGGAGAGCAGAATCATGCTGCTGCCTGCCTGCAGCAGGCCAGTAAAGGCTGCCCCTGCAAGAACCAGACGAATAGGGTCATCGCCGACACCGCGCATGCGCATGACGACCATGACCAGCATGCAGCCGGCCATCGCACCGATAAAGGCGGCAGAGAGATAGGTGGCGGCCGCTGACGCACCCAGCAGTATCGCCAGCACAACAGCGAACGACGAGCCTGCACTGACGCCCAATAAACCCGGCTCGGCCAAGGGGTTGCGGGTCACGGCTTGCATGAGCAGGCCGGCGACTCCCAGGGACACGCCCACCAATAACGCCAGTTCGGTGCGGGTCCAACGCAGTTGCAGGACGGTAAAGCGGGCATTGTCGGTCCCGCCTCCCAGTAACGCACGCAGGCTATCGGCAGGGCCGACATCGCCGGCACCCACCAATAAGCTCAGCAGACATAAAAGCAGCAGGCACAGCGCGCTAACGCCGAGCGCCTTCAGCGGCATCGTAGATTTTGTCGGGACCATCAGTGCGCCAGTACGTCGTCGTTACTTCGCCAGCGATTTCTCCACATCGTCGAGGATGCGCTGTGCGGCGAAATAACCCGAGCTGCTGCTCCAGATCTGGCCGTCGACGCTGACGACGTGCTGGTCTTGGGCGGCTTTCAGGCGGGTAAAGGCGGGTTGATTGCGAGCCTCCTCGACGGCCTTTTTACCATCGGGATTCAGTGTGGCCAGGAAGATCCAATCGGCGTCGGCTTTATTCAGATTTTCCAGACTGAGGATGTCGCTGTGTGGGCGTTGTGTCAGGCTTTCAGCCAACGCATTTTGCTTTAGGCCCAGTTTGCTCAACAAGGCGCCTGCGAACAGGCGGCTCGACATCATCTGGGGTCCCTGCGGATTCCAGCGCAGGACGGATACGGTCGTGTCGGCTGGAAGACGTTTGCTCAGGTCGGCGATGCGCGTTTCGACTTCGGCAATGCGCTTTTCAGCTTCGTCGGATTTGTTGACGGTCTTGGCGTAGAGCCGCAGCGTGTCTTCCCACGGATCGAAGGAGCCGCCCGGAGGTACGACCGTCGGCGCGATCAAGCTGAGCTTGTCGTACATCTCCTTGGTCAGGCCGGTGGCAGACAGTATCAGGTCGGGCTGCTGGGCCAGGATGGCTTCCAGGTTGGGTTCGCGCACGGTGCCCACGAGCGGCAATTGGCCAGTTTTGTCCTTTAAATAATTAGGGATGTCGGTGCCGCCGCGGCTCGCGAGCGCGCCGACGGGCTTGACGCCCAGAGCGGCCGTTGCGTCCAGTGCGTTTTCCCCCAGGGTGACGACACGGGTTGGCGTGCCTTCGATCTTGACGTCGCCAAATGCGGTTTGCACGGTCTGTTCGGCGGCCAGGGCTTGCGTAGTGAGGGCCAGACTGGCGATCAGGGCTGCAGCAACAGCGGGCAGGGCGCGAACGGGGGATAAAACGGCAAAACGCATGAGGTTCCTTCGGGGTAGAGCGGTCCAAACGAGCTTGGTCAGGGCGCAGCTGAGGCAACTGCCGGTAGGTCTAAACCAGGAATAAGTCTTATTTCCCGAGTTTACCTTCATTTACATCAAGCTGAATGGCAGGCGGGTAGCCACAAATATTGCATTCGATTACGCGGACACCGGGAGCGATGGCAGCGGCAATGAGAACCAGCGGCTTTTTGCACTGATATGGTGCGCGATCCATTCGCGCACAGTAGCGGTGCGCACGGTTCGTGTGCGTCAGCGGAATAGACGGGACTGGGTTGCAAAGGGGGCACCGGGTATTTCCTAAGGGCGACTCGCCATCTCGGCCATATGGCACGGATTTTGCATGACGGTATACAAGCCTGGATTCCCAACGAGTCCGCCCCTTGTTCGCTGTTATTGGAGTTCCCCATGAGTAAAGCTTGTTCCGCTACCCTGTTGGCCAGTGCCAGCCGTCGCCGCGTGTTGCGTTCCAGCGCCGCGTTGTTTGGCGTGCTGGCTGCTCCTGCGCTGGTACGAGCTCAGACCGCTCCCAAAATTCGCATCGGCTTCTGGCCGGTCGCATCAGGGTTGCCGTTTTATGCCGCGCTGGAAAAAGGCTATTTCAAAGAAGCGGGTCTGGATGTCGAAGGACAGAAGTTCGCCGGTGCTCAGCAGGTCATGGAAGCCATGCTGGCCGGCCGCTGCGACGGCAGCTCCAACGGTACCGGGTCGGCCAACCTGGGGATTGGCGAAATCGCGCAGCCCGGTCTGTTCAAAATTTTCTGCACCAATCCCACCAACGTCAAAGACGTATTGGATGAATTCATCGTCGCCAAGGAAAGCCCCTATAAAACCGTGGCGGATTTCAAGGGAAAGCGGATTGCGTGCGGTCCGGGAATTCAGAACGTGACGCTGGCCAAGACCATGCTCGAGCGTGCTGGAGCCGAGGGCGCGTCGGTGATCGAATTGCCCATCGGCCAGCACGTGGCAGCGGTTGCGGCGGGGCAGGTGGAAGGATGCTATACGCTGGAGCCTACCGGTACGGTAGGGCGGCTCAATGGCACAACTCGCGTGCTGGAGGCTGGTGTCGTGGCGCACTACATCCTGGGAGACCCCATGGCGCCTTGGCATGGCGGCTCGGCCAGCCTGACCAGCGAATTCCTGAAAAAGAATCCGGAAGTGGCGACCAAATTCATCGCGGCCTATCGCCGTGGCATCGATCTCGTGCGAAACCAGCCTGACGAGGCTCGGCAGTATATGAAAGGCTACACCGCGATCGAAGGCGCATTGACCAAGGAAGTCCCTCTGGCTGCCTACGTCATGTACGACGAATTCAAAGCCAGCGACGTGGAGTATTTCCAGAAATACTTCGATCTATTTACCGAGAAGCAG
Source organism: Bordetella tumbae (assembly GCF_054780995.1). NCBI lineage: Bacteria > Pseudomonadati > Pseudomonadota > Betaproteobacteria > Burkholderiales > Alcaligenaceae > Bordetella > Bordetella tumbae. The sequence goes on along the minus strand of NZ_BAAGVG010000002.1, from coordinate 176,707 downwards.
ATCTTCGCGCGCAAGATCGATGTCGTTGGATTGATTTACAAGGCCTGACCTCATGGAAAAATCTGCAGTGTCTCCGGGAGCGCGCACGTGGGCTCCGCCTGCCTCGCATGATGCCGCGCCACCGCGTGCGCCATTTGGGGATCGGCTATTGCCCTTTGTCGGGCCGATCGTATTGTTCATCATTTGGGACCTGGTCGTGCGGATGGGCTTTATCAAGCCAATCTTGTTGCCAGGGCCTGTGGACACGCTCGTGGCGCTGGTGCAGGGGCTGGCCGGCGGCGATTTGTTGACGGATTTTCTCGTGACTGTCAGCCGCACGCTGCAAGCCTTTGCGATTGCCGCCGTGATCGGTATGCCCCTGGGTGTTTTGCTGGGCAGCAACGAGCGCGCTTATCGCAGTGTGGAGTTTTTGGTGGACTTCTTTCGGTCTACGCCGTCCTCCGCGTTGATTCCGCTGTTTCTGTTGATTTTCGGCGTGTCCGATTTCAACAAGGTGGCGATCGCGGCATTTGGTGCATTGCTGATCGTGATCTTTAACAGCGCCTATGGTGTGATTAATGCGCGTAAACAGCGCGTCATGGCGGCCAAGGTCATGGGTGCCTCTCGTTGGCGCATCTTCAAGGATGTGTTGGTATGGGAAAGTCTGCAGCCCAGTTTTGTCGGGTTGCGCTCGGCAGTGTCGATGGCGCTGGTGATCGTGATCGTGGCCGAGATGTTTATCGGTTCTGAAAACGGTCTGGGTCACGCCATCATCGATGCCCAGCAAATCCTGAATGTCAAAACGATGTATGCCGCGATTTTGGCAGCGGGCGCGTTGGGGTATGTCCTCAACATCCTGTTCCTGGTGATCGAGCGTCGCGTCGTACATTGGAGCGGACGATAATGAGTGCTGTATTGAATGTTCCGGCTTATGCCGACGTGCCTGCGCCGCGATTTACCCCTGGACCTGCGGGCACGCATATCACCATACGCGGTTTGACCAAGTATTTTGCGGGTTGGCCGCTGTATGAGAATTTCGATCTTGATATTCCGAAAAACCGCATCGTGTCGGTGTTCGGCCCCAATGGCTGCGGCAAGAGCACGCTGATCAATATGATCGCGGGCCTGATTCCCATTGATCGCGGTGAGATCCTGTTCGATGGCAAGTCGCTGAAAGACACTCGCATCGGTTATGTGTTCCAGAACTATCGCGAAGCGATGTTTCCCTGGATGCGCACGATCGACAATATTGCCTATCCCTTGATGCTGGAGGGCAAGACCAAGGTCGAAGTCGATCGCCGGATGGAGGAGCTGATCGCGTCGTTTGACGTGAAGTTCGATTTAAACCGCTATCCTTACGAATTGTCGGGCGGTCAGCAGCAAACGGCATCGATCATGCGTGCCTTGGCGCCAAAGCCCGAGGTCTTGTTTCTGGATGAGCCGTTCTCTGCATTGGATTTCGAGATGACCCTGTTCATTCGGGAAAAATTGCAGGAAGTGTTCATGCAAACGGGTACGACCATGCTGTTGGTGTCGCATGATCTCGAGGAGGCGGTCTATCTCGCCGATCAGGTGCTGCTGCTGACCAAACGGCCTACCCGCGTTGCCGAGATTCTCGATTATCGCGACGCACGGCCGCGTACGATCGAGACGTTGTCGCAGCCCAGTTTTATCGAGACCAAAAAACTCAGTCTGGAAATCTTTCAACGTGAGGTACGACGGTAATGGAAATCAACCTGCCAGAGGTTGTGGCCGAGGTGAAAGTGCAATTCGACCGCTATGAAAAGGCCCTCACGGGCAATGACGTCGCGGTGCTGGACGAATTGTTCTGGGACAGTCCGCATACCTTGCGCTATGGGGCAGGTGAAAATCTATACGGCTATGACGAGATCCAGGCCTTTCGTGCCGGCCGGCCGTCAAAGGGGCTGGATCGAGAGGTGCTCAAAACGGTGATCACGACGTATGGCCGGGATTTCGCCACGTGCAATATGGAGTTCCGGCGGGAGGGTGTCGCCGGAACCGGGCGCCAAAGCCAGACGTGGGTACGCACGCCTGATGGGTGGCGTGTGGCGGCGGCACATGTCAGCCAGTTGAAACCGTAGCAGCATTATTCTGTAGCAGATGGACAAAGGCATGGGCGATGGTGCTCAACGGGGCACGTTTGCGGTAGAGCACGCCTATCGTGCGGCGGCAATCTTTTCCCGGGAGGGCTTGCGCCTGCAAGCCCTCCATGTCGACTCCTTTCAGGGCACTGCTGGGTAGGATCGTGATGCCCATGCCGTTGCGCACCATGCTGACGGCGGTGCCCATATAAGCCACTTCGATGGTTGGCGTGATGCCGGGACGGTTGGCGAGAATCGCGCGATCTGCGGACCCCATGGTCAACATGATGAGTGGGTAGTCGCCAACGCGGTTCCATTTCAGCGGCTCGTCGAAGATCGCGTGCCGTATCGGGGCGACGACGACCAGGTCGTCGTGAAACAGTTGCATGAATCCCAACTCGGGGTCGCCGTTCAGCTCGGAGCCGACGCCCAGCTCTACCTCGCCACGCTTGACCGACTCGATGACCGCGACGTTCAGCTCCTCGCGCATGCGGATACGTACATTAGGGTAATCCTGATTGAATCGGCCCAGCACTTCTGTCAGCAGGCCAAAAGACAGCGAAGGCAAGGCCGACAAGAGCAGCTGGCCGCTGCGGCCGGCGCCCACGTCGATCGCACGGCCATAGGCCTGCCGCAGGTCATGCAGGATGGGCGCGATTTCTCGGTGAAAGGTCGTGCCTGCGGGCGTCAGCCGGCAAGAGCGCGTGGTGCGCTCGAATAATTGCAGGCCGAGATCATGCTCGAGTTCGCGTATTTGCACCGAAAAGGACGGCTGGGTAATGCATAGCTCCTCTGCCGCCTTGGCAAAGGATCCCAGTTTGGCGGCAAGCGTAAAGGCCTGCAGTTGCCGGTACTTGATGTTCATGCCCATTCCCCGTTTCAAGCGTCCGCATCAGCACAGGTCTTTGCTGCAGTGGCAGCGGCTAATACTCCGATATTCGAGACCGACTTGGGACTTAGTTTTTTTCGAATAATGCATGGATATTATCCAATAGTTATTTATTAAGTAATCCGGTTAACTACTCCCATGTTCACTAACTGGGAATGCAATCATGGCGTCGTCAGGTGCGGCCAGTCGGATCAACCCCTTGTATCTGCTGATGGCGCGCGATGCGGGCCTGGATGAAATCGTAAGCGCCTTTGAACAGGATCTGCTGGCTGCCGTGCAGTCGGCGATGCAGTTGCGCAACGTCTTGTTCACGCTCGATGATGTGAAGGCCGAGGTATGGCCACCGATGCAGGCGAGGAGTTGCCCGTGAACGATATTCATTGGATGACTGCCGGCGACCTGTCGCGTGCCTACCGTAATGGCGCCTTGACCCCTGAAACTGCCGTGACGGCGCTACTCTCGCGCATTGAACGCTATGACGGCGGCATCAACGCCTTTGTATCGCTGGACGCAGAGGGGGCGCTCGCACAAGCCCGGCAGGCAGGACGCGAGATCGCTGCGGGGAATTGGCGGGGCCCATTGCATGGCGTGCCGGTTGCACTGAAGGATCTGATTGACATGGCCGGGCAAGTCACGAGTTGCCATTCCCGTCTCATGCTCGATCAGGTGGCCGAGCGCGACGCGACGGTCGTCAAACGGCTGCGCGACGCGGGTGCGATCAGCCTGGGTAAGCTGGCGCTGCATGAGTTCGCTATCGGCGGGCCCAGCGACGATGCCGCCTATCCGCCAGCCCGCAACCCCTGGGATCCAGAACACCAGACGGGAGGGTCGTCTTCGGGTTCAGGCGCTGCGGTGGCGGCGGGGTTCGTGCCACTGGCGCTGGGGACGGATACGGGAGGTTCGATCCGTAATCCGGCGGGACATTGCGGGGTGGTGGGATTGAAACCCACCTATGGCGCTGTGTCGCGCCATGGCGTGTTTCCGCTTTGCTTTACCTTGGACCACGTGGGGCCTATTGCGCGCTCGAGCGAGGATCTCGCCATCGCCATGAACGTGATCGGCGGTCACGACCCCGAGGACCCAGGCAGCGCACGAAAAACGGTGGACGACTACACCGCCGAACTGACCGGTGGCCTGCGCGGCCTGCGGTTCGGTCTGGTGCGTCATTTTCATGAGCAGGACATGCAGGCCAGTCTCGAGGTGGTCGGCGCCATCGACGACGCCGTTCAGGTGTTGCGTCAACACGGCGCATCGGTGACGGACGTGAGCCTGCCGCCTCTGGCTCGCTTTACCACCGCGCAACGCGTGATCTTTCATGCAGAGTCCTGGGCGGTGCACGCGAATTGGCTGCGCGAGCGGCCGGCTGACTACTCGTATATCGCCCGGCGAAAACTGATTGTCGGCGCATTTCTCGGCGCGGGGGATTACGTCCAGGCGCAACGCTGGCGCTTGCAACTGATCGAGGCGGTTGACCGAGTACTGCGTGATGTTGACATCCTGATCGTCGCCAATTCTCTGGAGCCGGCGTCGGCGCTCGACGACGAGGTCGAGTTTGCTCGTACTTATGCTCGTCAGGCGCGTTCGCCGTTCAACTTGACCGGGCATCCTGCGTTGGCGGTGATGTGCGGCTTGTCCGGTAAAGGATTGCCTTTGTCGCTGCAATTCGTTGGCCGTTGCCATGAGGACGCCAAAGTACTGCGGGCAGGAGCAGGATTCGAACAGGTTACAGCGTGGCGCGGACAGCATCCCGCTATCGACCAGGAGGCCGCCTAGCGACCGCACACGAGACGCTTGAAAAGTGCGGGGGGAGCACTTTCAGGAGGGCATATCGACAAGAGGAAGATCACGACAACAAGCTGAGGCAAGTCAAACCAAATTGTTCAAGGGGAACGCGCATGTTTAAGCAGATCAAGGTACTGTCATTCGTCGCAGCGATGATGCTGGCCTCTACGGCTGGCGCCCAGGAAGAATTGAAAATCGGCGGCATCGGACCACTCTCGGGCGGCGGCACCGCCTGGGGGCTGGCCCTGCAGCGTGGGATCCAGATCGCGTTCGACGAGGTCAATGCGGCGGGCGGTCTGAAGGTAGGTGACAAAGTCTACACGCCGAAATTGGTCATGTACGATGATAAATACACCGCAGCGGGAGGGCGATTGGCGGCTGATCGGCTGATCAATGCCGACAATGTCAAGTTCATCATCGGTCCTATCGGGTCGCCATCGGTGTTGAGCGCGGTGGCGGTGACGAACCCGGCCAAGGTGCTGTTGTTGTCCAATGGCTTTTCGCCCACCATATTGAAGAACGAGTCGAAATCGCCCTACAACTTCCGTGCGATGAACAGTACGGTCGAGTTCGGGCCGCCGATGGTGAAGTGGTTTCATGAGACACATCCCGACGTCAAGAAAGTCGCATTGATTGCACCCAACGATGCGGTGGGACAATCGGTCGTGCCTCAATTGGCCGAGTACTACAAAGCCAATGGCATCGAAGTCTGGACCGAGCTCTACGATCGCGGCGCAAAGGAATTCACCCCCTTGATGGCGCGCATGATCGCTCAGAATGTCGACGCACTGGACTTGAACAGCAACGCGCCTGGCGAGGCGGCATTGCTGCTCAAACAGGCGCGCCAGAGCGGCTTTAAAAAGACCATCTGGCAGGTGGGGGGACCTTCGGTCGACGAGATCGTGGATATTGCCGGCCCCCTGGCGAACGGCTTTATTTCGCTGAATGTGTTCGACTTCGATTCGCCTGATGCAAAGGGTTTTATCGAGGCATACCGTAAAAAATATGGTGATGGCGTGATCAACGCTCAAGCGCCAGGCTGGTACAACGCCGCGAAAATCATGCTCGAGGCGATTCGCCGTGCCGGGACGACAGAGGTCACTGCGGTGCGTGATTCGCTGGAGAAACTCGACGACTACGACGCCGGACTGTTCGGGCCGGTGCGTTGGGGCGGGATGAAAGACTACGGCGTCGAACACCAATTGCTGATGAAGTTCTGGATCGTCGAGGTCAAGGACGGCAAGCAAGTCACTATCCAGGCATTGCAGCCCGAAAAGCGCTAAGCCGTCTTTGCAATGAGGTTGTGCCCGCGCGCCGCTTGACCCCTCAGAATGGTGGCGCCGGTATCTACTCGTCCGACCTAGTGAGATCCGCCGATGTTCTCTTTACCGATCCTGAGCCAGGTCTTCATCAACGGCCTGAGCCTCAGTTCCATCTATATCCTGGTTGCGCTGGGATTTACGCTGTTGTTCGGCATCATGCGAGTCGTCAATTTTGCGCATGGCGCCTTTGCCATGTTGGGCGGCTACGCGTTGTACTACTTGTACGGGATTTACGGTTTGCCGTATCCGATCGCCGTGGTGGGCGGCGCGCTGATCGTCGCGCTGTTGGCGCTGGTGCTTGAGCGCCTGGTATTCCGCTGGTTCTACCACAAGATGTTCCAAAGCATGATTGCACTGCTGGGCCTGAATATGGCGCTGGTCTATGCGGCGGTGCTGATCTGGGATGTCAACGAGCGTTCGTTGCCCGCTGTGACGGATACCATGCTCGATGTGCATGGCGTATTGCTGCCGATGGATCGATTGATCATCATGGGCATCGCCGTCGTGGTGCTGGGCTTGTTCTGGTTTTTCGTGACCCATACGCGGCAAGGCCTGGCCATGCGCGCGGCGGCGCTCGATTCCGATATCGCGGCTACACAAGGCATCAATACGCGATTCATCTACATGTTGGCTTTTTTCATCGCGATCTTTATGACGGCATTGGCGGGCGGTCTCTATGCGCAGACCTATGCACTGTCGCCATTCATGGGTGACCGTCCGCTGATGGTCGCATTCATCGTGGTGATTTTAGGGGGAATGGGCAGCGTATCCGGTGCGGCGCTGGGAGGCGTGCTGCTGGGCTTTGCAGAAAGTTTTCTGTCCACTTTCTATGGCGCGTCGGTGTCGTCGTTCGTCTCGTTCGGTGTGGTCGTCGCGTTGCTGATATTCCGACCCTGGGGGCTCCTTGGCAAACCTGAATGAATCCTTGCCCCTCGGCGGGCGAAGCACTATCCGAGCAGAGGGAACCATGCCCAAGCTACGTAAACACGGCCTCTCGCATATCGGCTGGATCACGATAGTGATTCTGGTGGTGGCGTTGTTGTGGCCCATTGTGGTCAGTAACTCCTTTTACATCACGTTGGGGACCATGGTGGTGCTGGCGATGATAGGCGCAGCCAGTCTGAACCTGATCATCCGTACTGGCCATGTGTCGTTGGCGCATGGCGCTTTTATGGGGGTCGCGGCGTATACGTGCGTCCTGTTGCAGGTCGAGATGGGATGGCCATTCCTGTTGGCGATGTTGGCAGGCTGTGCCGCTTCGGGCTTTCTGGCGCTGCTGATCGGTCCCATTGTGCTGCGGCTGACGGGTAAATATTTTGTGCTGGTTACCTTTCTGTTGGGCGAGATACTCCGTTTGGTCTTTGTGGAGTGGCAGTCGGTGACGGGCGGGGCCAATGGCATACAGGAAATCCCATTGGGACTGCCGTTTTTTGAGTCGCCGGTGGCGTTCTACTATTTCTCGCTGTTCATTACGGTGCTGTGCATTGGCATCGTCTGGCGCATTCTGTGCTCTGAAATCGGGCGCTCTATGGACGCCGTGCGCGAGGCGGACCGGATTGCCGAGAGCTCGGGGGTCCCCGTGATTCGGCTGAAGGTCATGATCTTTGTGATTGCCTGCGCGCTCGTGGGGTTGCAGGGTTCGCTGTCGGCGCAGTTGGTTCATGCGGTTGATCCGACGGGCTTTGACATGAATATCTCGTTGGGGATGGTGGTGATGAATGTGCTGGGAGGCATGTATTACCTGTTGGGCCCGCTCGTCGGCACGGTCTTTATGGTGGCCTTGCCGGAGCTGTTGCGAGGCTATGTGGAGCTGCAGCAAATCATCTTTGGCGTGATTTTGATCGTTGTCATGGCGGCATTGCCTGGGGGCATGATTGGATTGCTGTCCTTGATTCGTCACGGGCTGACGACGGTTTTCCGACGGAGGCAGACATGAGCCGATTGCTCGAGGTTTCCAATCTGTCGCGGCGGTTCGGCGGGCTGGTGGCGGTCAATAATCTCAGTTTCAGCGTCGATAAGGGCGAAATCGTGGGACTGATCGGCCCCAATGGTGCCGGCAAGACCACAGTCGTCAATCTGGTCAGCGGCATGATCCTGCCCAACACTGGAGAGGTTCGTTTCGATGGCCAGGACGTCACGCGGACGCCACCGCATGAGCGCGCCAGCCGCGGTCTGGTGCGCACGTTCCAGTCGACGGCGGTATACAAGAGCCAGACCGTACGTGAGAACGCCATCCGCGGGACTTATCTGCAATCCTACCCAGGCCATTGGGCGACCTTTCTGTCGACGGCTCGTGCGCGGCAGCTGCGAGACGAGGCCGCAGCACGCGCGGACCGTCTGCTCGCTTGGCTGGGGCTTGATGCGCTCGCTGATGCGCAAGCGGATTCATTGCCTTACGGTCATCAGAAGACCTTGGGTATCGTCATCGCACTGGCTGCCGAGCCGCGCATGATCATGCTGGACGAGCCAGTCGCCGGCCTGAGTGCCGAAGAAACCGACCACGTTCGCGAGACCATCTCGCGTGTGCGTGACCGCGGTATTTCGGTCATGGTGATCGACCACAACATGCGCTTTATCTCGGGACTATGCGACAGGCTCTTTGTTACCTCACAGGGGACAAAGATCGCCGAAGGCACGCCTGACGAGGTGCTTGCCGATCCACAAGTCATCGAGGCTTATCTGGGGAAGGCCTATGCCGCTACTGAACGTCAGTGATTTACAGGTGCGCTACGGCCATATCCAGGGCACGCAGAGCGTGTCGATGGCGATCTCGCCAGGCGAGACGGTCGCGTTGATCGGGTCGAATGGCGCGGGCAAGAGCAGTACCTTGAAAGCCATTCTGGGCATGGTGCCCTATGCCCGTGGCGATATCCAGTGGGAAGGGCACAGCCTGAAGGGCCGCAAACCGCACGAGATCCTCAGGGCTGGTATTGGTTTTTCGCCTGAAGGCCGCCGTGTGTTTGGGCAATTGACGGTACGCGAGAATCTGCGGGTAGGCGGCTATAGTCGCTCGGCCCACGAAATCTCGGCCCGTACGGAACAGATCTACCAGTATTTTCCGCGGTTGAAAGAACGGTACAAACAGGATGCGGGCAGTCTCAGTGGCGGAGAGCAGCAGATGCTGGCGATCGGCCGCGCATTGATGTCTTTTCCGAAACTGTTTTTGCTGGACGAGCCGTCGTTGGGACTGGCGCCCATCATCGTGGAGCGTATCGGCGAAATCCTGATGGAGATTCAACAGACCGAGAAACTGGCCATCGTCCTGGCCGAACAGAATGCCAATTGGGCGCTGAGCGTGGCGCACCGGGGGGTCATTCTGGAGATGGGGCGCAATGTCGACGCCGGTGATGCTGCCGCACTGCGCGACAGTCCAAAAATCCGCAGCGCTTATTTGGGGGTGTGACGATGAGCGAACAGAAATTGCGGGGCAAGGTTGCTGTGATTACGGGGGCTGCGTCAGGCATAGGGGCGGCATCGGCGCAGTTGTTTGCAGCACACGGTGCCCGCGTAGCGCTGGTAGATGTGGATGCGGAGGGATTAAAGGCGGTAGCCGCCGCTATTGAGGCGGACGCAGGCCACTGCGTGATCGAGGTGTGCGATGTGACGCAATCGGCGCAGGTCGATGCCGCGGCGTCCCGGATTGTCCAGACGTGGGGCGGGGTGGACGTCATGATGCCGTGTTCGGGCGTCTCAGTTGGCGGCACGGTCGTCACGATAGACGAGGCGCTTTGGGACCGCGTGTTCGATATCAACGTGAAGGGCTCGTACCTGTGGCTGCACGCGGTGCTGCCCTCGATGATCGCCAGAGGTGGGGGCTCGGTAATTTTGCTGGGATCGCAACTGGTGGCTTCCAGCGGAGGCAACAACGCGGCCTACATCGCATCCAAGGGCGCGATCGCGGCATTGGCAAAAACCATGGCGGTGGATCATGCGGCGCAAGGTATTCGCATCAACGCGCTGATGCCGGGAGTGACTGACACTGCCATGCTGCGCCGGTCATTACAGCGCTACGACAACCCGGAAGCTTGCCGGCAGCGCTGGATGGCTCGGCACGCCATGGGACGATTAGGGCGCGCCGAAGAGGTGGCGCGCGCAGCGCTGTTCCTGGCCAGCGACGATTCTTCTTTTACGACAGGCAGCCATCTCTACGTCGATGGCGGCTGGTCCGCAATGTAGCAAAGACAAGGTGCGACGCGATCTCTGTGCCGCGCTTTATTCCTATCACGCAGCATCGTAATTCTGGAGATTCGACATGGGAAAGAAACTCACGCAGGCGATGGTGGATCATTATGCTGATAAGGGTTTCGTTTGTCCGGTGGACGTTTTCAGCCGCGAGCAGGCCGGGGCCTATCTCGCCAAGCTCGAGGCGTTTGAGAACGCGCAGGGGCAGCAATTGACCAAGGGGTTTAATTTCAAGCCTCATCTGTTGTTTACCTGGGTGGACGAGATAGCCCGGCATCCGGCGGTGCTGGATGCCGTCGAGGACCTGATTGGCCCGGATATTCTGCTGTTTCACCTGTCTGTCTGGCCCAAGAACCCGCATCATTCGGCCTATATCAACTGGCACCAGGACGCGACTTATTTCGGTCTCGATCCCTCGACTCAAGTCACGGCATGGGTGGCGTTGTCGGATGCGCCTATCGAGGCGGGTTGCATGGAAGTGGTGCCGGGGTCGCATAAACTCGGCCAACTGCATCACGGTCAGAACCACACCGACAATATTCTGCTCTCTAAAGGGCAGACGGTAGATGTGCCCTTTGATCGTTCCCACACAGAGTTCATGCCGGTGAGGGCGGGCCAGATGTCGCTGCACGATACTTTCCTGGTCCATGCATCGGGGGCGAATAATACCGATCACCGGCGTGTGGGATTGGGCTTCAGCTATATCCCCGCCAGTTCGCGCTGTATCAGCAAGACGCGGCTCACCGCCTCGTTGGTGCGCGGCAAGGACTACGGTAATTTTGATCTGGAGCCGCCGCCACGGGTCGATGACGGCGAGCAGGAGCGTACATTTCACCAGGATGCCGTGGCGCGTTTTCGTGCCGCCAATGACGAGCTCGCCGCCAGATATTGAGTTTTGATCGAGAGGATCTCACTATGTTTGAACTGCCGCATCACGGTCGCTATGGGTATTCAGCGATCACCCGTCGTCCAGACTATTCCTGGCCAGAGGGCCGACGGTTGGCCATATATTTTGCGCTGAATATCGAGCATTTCGCTTATGGCGGCGGGCTAGGCCATGCGATGACCAATGAGTTGCCCGGACCCGATGCGCGCACCTTCGCGTGGCGCGACTACGGTAATCGGGTAGGGGTGTGGCGCATGTACGATCTGTTTGATGAACTAAAAGCGCCGGCCTGCCATCTGGTGAACACCGCGATATTTGACTACTGTCCCGAAGTGATTGAGCCCATCATGGCGCGGGGGGACGAGATCATCGCGCACGGCCGGACGAACGCGGAGCGTCAGGGGCAATGGTGGGAAGCTGACGAAAAGCGCTTGATCGAAGACGTACGCGACAAGATTGCCAGCCACACGGGGCGGGCTCCCCGGGGTTGGATGGGGCCGTGGATGTCGCAAAGCCGTGTGACGCCAGACCTGTTGCAAGAGGCCGGCTACCATTTTGAAATGGACTGGCCCGGCGACGATCAGCCGATATGGATGCAGACCCGGAACGGCCGGCTGATGTCTATGCCGTATTCGCTGGAAATCAACGACTCTCCGCAGATCCTGGTGCGTCATCACACTGGTGAAGAGTTCGCGACCATGATCGTGCATCAGTTCGAAGAGATGCTGCGTCAATCCGAGCGCCAACCGCTCGTATTGGGTATCGCGCTGCATACGATGATTGTGGGGCAGCCTTATCGCTTGTATGCCTTGCGGCGCGCCCTGGAGCATATCGTCAACCACCCGCAGGCGGATAAGGTATGGATCACGCGGCCCGGCGAGATCTATGACCATCTGCTTTCGTTGCCCGAAGGCACGGTGGTCTGAGCGTCGGGAGGTGATGATGGAGTCAGATGCGAGCAGGGGCCGCACACGCATACTCATTACCGGAGGCAGTGGATTTGTGGGGCTGGCGTTGGCGCAATCCCTGCTTGAACGAGGCGTGCAGGTGCGCTTGTTCGATCGGCGTCCACCGCCTGCTGCGTTCTTGTCGGCAATCCAGGCACTGAAGGGAAACCTGCAGATTCTGCAGGGGGACGTGTGTACGGACGCCGATGTGCGAGAGGCATGCGCAGGCGGTATCACGCACGTTTTTCATGGGGCGGCGATCACTGCGGGGCCAGAGCGAGAGGTGGCGCAGACCTTGCAGATCATCGAGGTGAATGTACAGGGCGCATTGCGTGTGTTGCGGGCCGCGGCCGACGCAGGGGTAAAGCGTTTTGTCTATCCGAGTTCCTTGACTGTCTATGGCGAGGCCGTCCATGGCGCGTCGCCGCTTACCGAGTCGGGGACTCCGCCTGCTCCGGATACGCTGTATGGCATCACCAAGTATGCCGCGGAGTGTGCGGTACTACGTCTAGGCCAGTTGATCGGCCTGCCGGTATGCGTGGGCCGAATCGGCTCGGTTTTCGGCCCTTGGGAAGGTGAAACGGGGGCACGCGATATGGTGAGCCCGTTCGCGCAAATCGCGGCAGCCGCTGCGCGTGGCGAGCCCGTTGTGCTGCCGGGACAATACCCGTCCCGGGAAATGATTTATGCGCCAGACCTCAGCGCTGGGTTGACGGCGCTTTTGTTTGCGACGAGGCCGGCCCATCCGTATTACAACTTGTCGGCCAATTTCGATTGGGATGGCGCGTTGATCCGCTGGTGCGAGACATTGGCGGCATGTTTGCCCGATTTCAACTGGCGTTATGCCGAAGCCGGGTATCCTTCCACGATTTCGTTTCACGGCGCGCGGCCGCGCGTGTCGATGAATGCCTCGCGCGCTCGCGGCGATCTTGGTTTCCGGCCGAGCTTTGCCCGTGATGACGCCTTGAAGCATTACGCAGACTGGGTTGCCGGGCATACCGAATTTTTCGCACATCGCGCTTGATAGAACACAGGACAAATATGGACATTGATATTCAGGCCCTGCCTCCCGCGGATCAGTATCGCTTGTTGTCGTCGACGGTGGTGCCACGGCCTATCGCGTTGATCTCTACGTATTCCGAGGAGACCGGCCACAACACGGCGCCGTTCAGTTTTTTCAATGTCATGGGCGAGGCCCCTCCTGTGATGGCGATCGGTCTGGAGGATAAACGCGGCAGCGGTGCATTGAAGGACACGACGATCAATATTCGCGCAACCGGCGAGTTTGTCGTGCATCTGGTCGATGAGGCGCTCGCGCAGGCGATGAATGTGTGCGCGATCGATTTTCCCCGCGATATCTGCGAGGCAACCGAGGCCGGCTTGACGTTGGTGCCATCCAGCGTAGTGCAGCCTCAACGCATCGCAGAGGCGCCCGTTGCTTTTGAGTGCCGCAAGATCGCGATGATCGAGATCAATCCACATCGGCATATCACCCTGGGCGAGGTCGTGCGGATGCATGTGCGCGAAGGCCTGTTCGATGCGGATCTCAAATATATCGACCCCGAGAAATACCATCCGATCGGGCGAATGTTTGGCCGGCTTTACACCACCACGCGTGGGCATTTCGAGATGGTCGTGCCTGAATATGATGTTTGGCGTGAGCGCGAGCGGTGATGATAGGTTCGATGGAACGGAGTATAAATAAATACGATCGTCAGCCAACGTTCGTTCGTAACATTGACACCGCCAAGTCCACAAATGCCCTGACTTTCGCGGGCGCCTGCCGCCCCTCTGTATAGAGTACGTGGATGGGCAAAGGCGGGTCTTCATGTTCGGCGAGTACGATCCGCAATTTGTCTTCGCGCAACGCCGGAGCGACCTGGTAATGCAGCACTCTGGTCAGGGCCAGGCCCGCTACTGCGGTCGCAATGGCCGCTTCGTTCGAGTTGGACTGCAGCCAGTTATGTATGGTCACCCGCTGGTCATTGGCGAAACGCCATTCCGGTGACACCCAGGCGGCGGTCGAGGCGGCGATACGGTGGTTCTTGAGATCGGCGGGGGTTCCGGGGAGACCGTGCTCCTGAAAATAGTCAGGAGAGCCACATACCACGCGCCGAACTGTGCCGACCTGGATCGCTGAAAACCCTGAATCCTGCAGCCGTCCGATGCGAATTGCGACGTCGATGCCCTCGTCGACGAGATTGACAGGGCGATCCAGGAATAACAGCCGTCCGTTGACTTTGGGATAGCGTTTCAAAAACTCATGCACGATGGGTAGGACGTACATCTGCCCGAACAGCACCGAAGCGGTAATCGTCAAGGTCCCGGAGGGCGCCGCATAGGACCCGGCCGCTGCGGCCTCGGCTTCGACGATGTCTGCCAGGATACGTTTGCAATCGTCCAGATAACGCTTGCCGGGTTCTGTCAGTTTGACTGAACGGGTCGTGCGCACGAATAGCCGTGCGCCGATCACGTCTTCGAGCGCGGCGATGGCGCGAGTCACGGCTGGCGGGCTCATGTGCAGCTCGCGGGCTGATGCCGCGAAGCTTTCAGTTTCCGCAACCTTGACGAATATCTTCATTGCCTGCCAACGATCCACCTTTTCGCCTCCCATATCTCGAGTTTATTTCTATAGCACGAGTTTCGGGAATCGTCACGGCTTTGAACTCGGTTTTAAAGTGCGAGGTGAATACGTTCGTCCGAGCCCGTTTGCTGTGCAGGGACGGCACAGCAGATCAGGACCTCGTCATCGGCAACGACTGCTGTCGGTGTCTTGATGTACGTGATGGCGCCTTTGACCAGTTTGGTGCGGCAGGTGCCGCAATTGCCTGCACGGCAACTGTAGTCCGGATTGAGGCCGCGTGCCTCTGCCAGGTCGAGAAAGGTCCCCGACTCTGGCGTCCAGCGCGCTTCTTTCAATGAATTGAGGAATGCAACAGGGACTGGCGTTGTCGCGGCGGGCAGGCGCACTGGTGCGGATGCTGGGGCGCCTGCATCGGGACTGCGTGTGAGCGAAGCCGGCCCGAATGCTTCCGCATGAATGCGGCGATCAGCCACACCATAGCTCCTGAGCCCGTCGTACAGCGCTTGCATGAACGCAGCCGGGCCGCAAAGGTAAAAATCATAGTCGTTGAACGACAGAAATCGGGTGAGTAATGCCATGTCGATGCGGCCTGCTGCGTCATAGTCCTGGCCGACGGTTGCGTCGGCGGTATCGCCCAGGACGCGAACGAGCCCTACTGCGCCGTTGGCATTGCCGAGCAGCTGGGACAGTTCTGCATCGAATGCGCGTTCAGCCTTTGACCGGGCAGCCTGAAATAGCACGGTGGGACGCACGCGCTGTTTGCGCAGTCCTTCGTAGACGACATGCCGCAGCATGGCGAGCATCGGCGTGATACCGACGCCACCCGCCAGTAATACGGCGGGGCGTGTTTCGTGCGCATCGATGGTGAATTCGCCAGCGGGCGCACGGGCCTGGACCGTGTCGCCTACCCGAATATGGTCGTGCAAGTAATGCGATACCGCGCCTTCGCGCTTGACGCTGATGCGATAGACGTTATCGGAGGGTGCGGCCGACAGGGTATAAGTGCGAATGAGCGGCATGGGGGTGTCAGGCATCGCAACGCGTATTGGCAGATGCTGGCCTGCCTCGTGCGCCAGCAGACTCAGTCCGTCGGCGGGCTGCAGATGAAATGACCGGATCGATGCGCTTTCGTCGACGATGCGCGTGACGGTGAACGGCCGCCAGCGCGTGGCCAATTCGCTTGCCTGCAAGCGGCCGGCCGCTTGAGTCCAATCGCCGGTCATCAGCGAGTTGGGCGACCAGCCGTCTTGCTGAAGCCGCCAGCGCAGTGCGAGGGCGCCCGGGCGGCGCACAATGCGGCGAGGACGGAACGTCCAGAGACGCTCTGCGCCCTGGAATGCGGCGATTTCCGGCGAATCCAGGATGACTTGTGCTTCGCCGGTCATCTGTAATACATCGCCGCTCTCATAATCGACAAAAAGGAGTCCGGCCTGATGGTTCAGGATAAAGTTGCCGAGCGTCGCAAAAAACAAATTGCCGTCGAAGTCAGGAATGGTGAGCATCCCGTCATCGTCGACGCGGACAAAACCGGCCTTGCCGCCGCGATGCGAAACGTCGACCTGCCGGCGGTCTTCCCGGTCGGCATACGAGGCGACAAAGAAAGTATCTGCGGTATCGATCATGGATCGAGCGGCGGGGTCGAGCTCGGACAGCTCTTCGCGTGCCGCTACGAACGGAGCATGAGGGTCGCGAACAAAATTGAAGTCGCGTAGCTGGATGTACCGCGGGCAGTTGCCAAAGCTCTGATCTACCTCGACGTGCAAGCCGTTGTCCGTGCTGGTTACGACGCCGTTCATCCGATTGCGCCGGCGAGTGTGCATTTCGATACCGAGCAGTCCGATCGGTGACTGCGCGTGTATGCCGCCATTCGCGGGATCGCTCGTGTCCGTATGAGTCTTGATGTCCAGCGTTGTCGGTGTAGGAGAACTCATGAAACCGGGCTCGCCGGACAGAATCGTGGCCCAGGCATTGTCATCCGAATCAACACTGCCCAGGACGATAAAGGGTAGCTGCGCATAGAACTCACGATGCTGGTCGGGCATGTAATCCCGTACGACCCGTTGACCGACGACGTGCATGCGTTCGGCGACGCCTACCTTTTCCTGTAGGTAAACCTCGCCCGCATGCCATACCGGTAGCCCTGACAGTTTCTCGGCCATTTCGGTTTCCTTGATAGTTCGTGACGCTGTGGACAGTGTTGATGCGGTGATCACAAGCGTGGATCCGGGCCTCGAACGCAAAGCCCGAGGTCGGCACTCTGACGCCAAGGTTTGAGCACTCAGGCCGTGAGTCCGGCCGAGGTCTGGACGAAAGGCGTGAATCCAGGCAGCGCTTCAATCCTGCGCAAAAAGGCATTGACTGTGGGATAGCCCGAGAGATCGACATTGCCCTCAGGTGCGCGCGCCACATAGCTGTAGAGGGCGACATCCGCGATCGTCGGATGGGTACCGACTAGCCACTCGTGATCAGTCAGATGATTTTCCACGCGGACGAGCAGGGTATGTGCTCGTGCAATGACTTCCTCGGGGTTGAATTTGGCGCCGAAGACGGTGATCAGGCGGGCAGCACAGGGACCATACGCCACTTCGCCAGCCGCGACGGACAGCCAACGCTGCACGGCAGCGGCACCCTGTGGGTCTTCAGGCAGCCATTCCGTCCGGCCCGATTTCTTTGCCAGATAGACGAGGATCGCGTTGGAGTCGGCAATGACGACGCCGTTGTCGTCCAGGACGGGCACTTGTCCAAACGGATTGAGCGCCAGGAATTCCGGGGTCTTGTGCGCGCCAGCTTTCAGGTCGACTTCGACGAGTTCGTGAGGCAGGCCTAGCAATGAGACAAACAGCTGGGCACGATGCGCGTGGCCGGAAAGCGGGTGGTAGTAGAGCTTCATATGTATCTCCTATGAGGGCCGGACCATGTGCCGCGCCGTTCACGAAGATTAATGAAGGACTGCTTTATACAGAATCCATTGATTTGGTACTTCACAATTTCAGTCGGAGGAATAATCTCTGCCGTGTTATTGCGGGATAAGGCGGCAGTTCAGGCGGTAGTTCATCGCGTTGCTTTAACACTTCGTACACAAAAATCCAGATAGACCTTCGCGGTCGTGATTTACCAAGCTGTGGTCGCTTGGTACCAAGACTCAAGGCCGGTGTTGACCGCAGAATCCGTCCTAGTATTTCCGCGTTTCCTTCCCCTACCTAGGTGATTGCCGGCTCGCAAAGGCAGGCAGCCTCATTATTCTGATAACAGCATGGCTAATCACGCATTTCCCTATTCGCTCACCACGCTTGCTGCGGCCATTGCGGGCGCATTGTTAAGCAGTGCCGCTGCGGCAGACACGACACTCTATTGTCCCGCCGCCAACGGCATGATCAGTTGCACCTATACCGGGACGAACTATTCAGAGCCCGTGGGGATCATGCGCAACAATACGGGTAGCGCGTATTCCGCACCCATGTACGTGACGACGAATTTCGACGTTAACGCGACGATCGTGCCTGAGTCGCAGGCGGGGCTGTGGATAGAGGCGATGGCAGGGACCGGGACGTTTAATAGCCCTAATGACGGCAATAACGCCGATGGCCTGACGCCAAATACGTCCGGAAACATCACGTTGACGGGTGGCGATATCGTTACCAATGGGGCGATTTACGGCCTGTTGGCAAAAATGAACGGGGGCAATGCGACGACTTCTGATGGTGGAGACGTCGGTGGCAATGGCGGCGTGGCGGGTGCCCAGGAAATACTGTATCTCGCCAACCAGGCCAACATCGACATGACGGGGTTGGCCCAGACGCAGATCCAAGGCGGAGCCGGCATTGCCGTGTTGAGCAAGGGTGGCAACGGAGCGAGTACGAACGATGATCACAACCCGTCGGGGGCGGGCGGTTATTCCAGCGGCTCGCGGCTCAAGAACGTCGGGCAGGTGTCGGCGACCGTGCAAGGGTCGACACGATTCTCGGGTTTGCAGGCCGCCAGCAATGGCGGCGAGGGCGCCACCCAGTACGACGGCGGGGCCAATTCGGGCGGCGACTCCGGCGACGTGTCGCTGCAGAACAGCGGGAACATCGTCGTTGACTGGACGTGGCGCAACGGGAATACCGCCAGCAATTCCAACGCGGCGGTATACGGCATCCTCGCCGAATCTCACGGTGGAAACGGCGGGGACACGACGACCGACGGATTGGGCAATGGTGGCGCGGGAGGCTATGCCAGCAGTGCGGTGATTACGCTGGAGACAGGCGGTTCGGTGCGCGTCATGCAACGCGGGACGCCGCCCAACACGGTTCAAGGGTCGCAGATTTTTCCCGGCGCTGGCGTGG
Organism: Bordetella tumbae; assembly: GCF_054780995.1. Taxonomy (NCBI): domain Bacteria; kingdom Pseudomonadati; phylum Pseudomonadota; class Betaproteobacteria; order Burkholderiales; family Alcaligenaceae; genus Bordetella; species Bordetella tumbae. Next base: position 157,709 of record NZ_BAAGVG010000002.1, on the reverse strand, counting down.
CGGCTATTCTGCTGGGCGGTGACGGTGGTAACGGCTATGCGGATGAGGATCAGACGAGCGGCGGCAATGCCGGCGACGCCGGTACGATCGGCAGCTCGTCGCCCTCTTTGCAGATCATCAACACGGACACGAGTGTGTCCACCTCGGGCGATCCGTCTGCGGGCAGTTTTTCCCCGTCGGGGGATAAGCTGCCGGCCTTGCTCTTGTGGGCGAAAGGGGGAGAGGGGGCTGGTCTGTTCAATGACGATCCGCACTATTCCCGGCGTGATGGCGGCAATGGCGGCATAGCTGGTGACGCGAGTTTGACCGTCACTGCGCAGAATGCCGCAATCACCCTGTCGACCAATGGCAATTACTCGTCGGGCATACAGACGCGGCAGCAAGGAGGCGCAGGTGGTGCCGGAGGCCAATACAACGGTGACACTTTAGGGCTTGGCGACACGCATCCGTCCGGCATCGGGGGGGCGGGAGGCCAGGCGGGAGGCTCGACGATCTCTCTGACGGGGACGAGCGCATTACCGATCGCCATCACGACGCAAGGCCAAGAGTCTCATGGCATTTACGCCAGTCTGCTCGGCGGCGACGGAGGCGCAGGTGGTATATACGATGTCAACGTGGGCGGGCAGATAGCTGGAACGGCAGGGGCTGGCGGCTCCACCGGAAACATGAAAATCACGCTGAAGGGGACATCGATCTCTACGGTGGGCAGCCAGGCGTTCGGTATTCTGGCGCAAAGTCGCGGCGCAAATGGGGGCGATGGCGGCGAGGCGACTGGCGACGATGTGACGGGCGGGGCCGGCGGAGCGGGTGGATCGACGGGAACGGTCGACGTGTCGCTGGACGCCAATTCGAGCATTTCCACGCAGGGCCAGAGTGCCATCGGGATCCTGGCCCAGACCGCCAGCGGCGCGGGCGGTGACGGCGGTGGGGCGACGGGAGAGGGCTCCAGTACGGGAGGCGCGGGCGGCAGTGGTGGAAACTCCGGTGACATCACCGTCAACAACGCCGGCCAGATCGCAACGCGCGGCGTAGACGCCATCGGCATTTTGGCGCAGTCAGTGACAGGCGCCGGGGGAGCCGGCGCCGAATCCTATGGCATCCTGGATAGCAGCGGCGGCAGTGGCGGTTCGGCCGGTGTGACGGGGACCCTCACCGTGTCGAACTCGGGCCAGATCAGCACAAGCGGCGATATGGCGATCGGCGTCGTGATGCAATCCATTGGAGGCAGCGGCGGCACGGGCGGCACGGCGAGCGGCCTGCTCGTGGCCTTGGGTGGCAGCAGCGCCAGCAACACGTTGAGATCAGATGGCAGCAGCGTGAGGATCAATGGGTCGGCGTCCGGCTCCGTCACGACCAGCGGGGCAGGTGCGATCGGCATCCTGGCGCAGACCATCGGCGGTGGGGGTGGCGTAGGCGGCGGCTCCGAAGGCGCGGTCAGCATCGGCGCAACGGGTGGAGAGGGCGGATCGGGCGCTGTCGCCACCGCTGATCTCGATAGTTTTTTGATCTCGACCGGTGGCATGAACGCACATGGACTGGTGATTCAGTCGATCGGTGGCGGCGGCGGCAACGCCGGCAATGCCGGCAGCCTCGGCGTATTTGCTTCCGTGGCCATCGGCCAGGCAGGGGGCAGGGGAGGAAGCGGCGGCGCCGTTACCGCCAATCTTTCCAATAGCAAGGTGATTACCCAGAGTAGCAAGGCGGCGGGCATCGTGGCGCAGTCCATCGGCGGAGGCGGCGGAACAGGCGGCAGGGCGTTTGCGACCTCGGTGGGGGTGGGGGCCGACGGTGATGTCGCCATCGGTGGCTCTGGGGGCCTTGGCGGTCATGGCGGGCAGATCGGTTCTCAACTGGTGGGCAGCTACATTGCGACTGGTCAGGCGACGCAACTGACCACGGGCGCATGCAGCGGGACGTGCCTGCCATCGAATCAGTTGCCGGTTGATGCTTTCGGGGTAGTGATTCAGAGCATAGGGGGCGGTGGTGGCCTGGGCGGTAATGCCAGTTCGTCCGCGATCGCCACGGGGCTCGATGTCAGCGAGGATGCGCAAATCGCGCTAAGCATGACCGCATCGATAGGCGGATCGGGAAAAATCGGCGGCAATGGGGATTACGTGACCTTCGCTGCCTCGGACGGTACACAGATCACGACATCGGGCCAGGGCTCGCATGGCGTACTGATCCAGAGCATCGGTGGTGGGGGCGGCGCGGGCGGGGATTCCTCCGCCATGGCGGCCGCAGTGGATTCGGGTGATACCGCCTCCCTTTCCGTAGAGGGGAGTTTCGCATTGGGTGGCACGGGGGGCGCCGGGGGCCACGGCAGTTCCGTGTGGGCAGCGGTAGGGGGATTGATCAATGTCTCGGGCGGCACGGCGACGTTCACAGCCGATTCCAGTGGTATGTCTCCCAGCAATATCACGACCTATGGCGATTACGCCAATGGCATTACCGCTCAATCGATAGGCGGCGGGGGCGGCAACGCTGGGTTCGGCAGCGCCACTACGCACTCATTTGGCAGTGGGACCAATCTTGCCCCTACGGTCAGTTTGGGCGGATCCGGAGGAAACGGTGGTAGTGGCGGACTCGTGCAAGTCGAAGTCATGCCGCTGGGACAAGTGCAAACCTGGGGCTCCGGCGCAATTGGGGTATTGGCACAGAGCATCGGCGGCGGGGGCGGCGCGTCGCAGGGTGGCTCGTTCACGATCTCGGGCACGACGTCCGCCAAGACAGGAGGAATGACGCTGACATTTGGTAACGACGGAGCCGCTGGCAATGTGGGCGGGTCTGTGGTGGTCGACGTCGCAGGCCAGATCGCGACGCATGGTGGCGATGCACCGGGCGTCCAGGCGCAATCGATCGGTGGCGGAGGCGGGCAGGGTGGCTCCGCAGGGTCTGATGCCTCGGCCGACAACCCCATCATCGCCGCCGAGGAGGCCAGGTCTGCAACGAGCAATGTTGCTTCACAGTTGGCCAAAGTGCTCGCCGACGAGGATCCCAGCGCGCCTTCCCCCGTCTTTCAGGCGAACGTGACCATAGGTGGCACCGGCGGCTCGGGCAATACTGGTGGATCCGTCGGCGTGACGACGGCGTCCCCAGCCAGCATCATGACCGGGGGCGATTGGTCCACCGGCATTTTTGCCCAGAGCGTCGGGGGCGGCGGCGGCAAAGGCGGCAATGCGTTGGCCACGGGAACGGGATGGGTCGATCCCGGCAAATTCCGATTGAGCGCCGAATTGGCGTTGGGCGGTGACGGCGGCACAGGCGGCGATGGCGGCGCGGTGACGGTCAAACTGGGCGGCGGCTCGATTTCGACAAAAGGTTTCGGCGCGGCAGGTGTCCTGGCTCAGAGCGTCGGCGGCGGTGGCGGCCATGGGGCCGATGGATCCGATGGCTATATTGGTTCCGTGACGCTAGGCATGAGCGAGGGCGGTTCCGCGGGACCCGGCGGCGCGGGCGGGACGGTCGATGTCAGCGTTGACAACAGCCCTGTCAAGGTGACGACGAGTGGCGAAGCGGCGTTTGGCATCATGCTGCAATCGGTGGGCGGCGGGGGTGGCTTTGCCGGGGTCGGTTCCAGCGTCTCTGCTGGGGTGGGGGATTTCGAGATCGCGAAGATCAGTTTGAACACCTCTAGCGCCAATAACCAGATTGGCTCCAACGGAGGCACGGTCGAGCTGACGGGCGGCGGCACGGTGAATGTCGTGACCTCGGGCAACAACGCATATGGCGTCCTTGCGCAAAGCGTTGGCGGCGGCGGCGGGACGATCATCAATTCTCAAAGCCATCAGGCTGCGGCCGGCATCGAGGTGGGTGTACAAGGCTCCGGCATGAGCGTCGGTCAGCTCGGCGAAACCGACGGCGGAAACGTCACGCTGAATCTTGCCGCAGCCTCGGGTATCCGTACCTCCGGGACGGGCGCGCATGGGATCGTTGCACAATCGGTCGGCGGCGGTGGTGGCGTTGTGGGGTTGCCAGGTACCGGGGCAACATTGACGGTGGATGGGAGCAAAGCGCCGACTTCTTATGGAGGTACTGGCGCGGGTGGGAATGTGTCCATCACGGCCAGTGGCGGTATCTATACCGACGGAAATGGGGCGATCGGTATTCTGGCGCAAAGTGCCAGCGGCGCCGGAGGATTGCTGCTTTCGGATGATGGCCAGACGGTATATGCCGGTAAGGCAGTGACCGGCGGTTCGGCCAGCAATATGGGCTCTGGTACGGTCGACGTCACGGTTAATGCGAGTTCGGTCATTTCTGTCAACGGGACGAATGGCGTAGGCATCTTTGCGCAGAATGCCGGCTCGACCAATGGGGCAACTATTACGGTTAACGGCTCGGTCACGCTGGGCGCGACGGGCAATGTCGGCACGGCCATCTGGATGGACAGTGATCACAGCAGCACGCTCACCGTGGGCGAGACGGGCATCGTGCAAAGCTACGAAGGAACCGCGATACTCGGCACGGGCGGGCCACTGAATGTCACGAATAGTGGCTCGATTCAGGGCTCTGCGACATTGAATGGCGGCAAGATGACCAACGATGGTCAATATGCAGCAGGCGCCGTATTCGAGGGCGATCTGCTCAATAGCGGGCAGTTCATGCTTGGTGGATCAGAGGGGTTTTTGTCGGGATTGGATCGCACACGTTACGCCACCACGACGCTCACGGGTTCGTTTACGCAGACGTCGGCCGGTACATTGCAAGTGGGGGCGGATTTCAATGCCATGGAATCTGACGCGTTGATTATTAACGGCCCTGCCAATCTCGATGGCGCATTGCTGGTTGCGCCCCGGGCCTTGCTGCCCGAACGCGAGTTGGCGGTATTGACCGTCAACGGCGCGCAATCGGGTAGCTTGGCTGCTGATGACTCTCCCATTTTTGACTACGCGACACGGCAGTCCGGTAACACGACACATGTGCGTGTCGCTAAGGCAGACTTTAACGCCAGCGAGATGCAATTGAGCGCCAACCAGCGTAACGTCGCGAGTCATTTGCAGTACGGGTGGGACGATGGAGGGTCATCCGCGCTGGCGTCTTTGTATGCGCAGCTGGACACGGCGTCCCGCGCGGGGGCCGACGAGTATCAGCAGCGTGTTTCAGACCTGTCGCCGGGCGTCACGCTCGCGCCTGCTGCACAGATGCAGCTGGGCATGGCGCGCTTTACCAATTCAATGATGTCGTGCCCGGCTTTTGACGATGCGGGGGCGCTCACGACAGAGCAGAGCTGCTTCTGGGCAGAGGTGAGTTCGCGGCATACGAATCAGAATGGCGGTGACGGGACGGCAGGTTTCTCTCTGGACAGTGTGACCTATCAATTCGGCGGACAGCGTGAGATTGCGCCTCACTGGTTCTTCGGCGGTTCGATGGCCTATCAGAATTCCCATTTGCGCGGTGATGACCGCCGGGTCGGCGGGTCGGGCGATTCCGGATACGCCGGCATCGTGCTCAAACGTGAAATGGGCCCTTGGACGTTTTCTGGGGCGCTGGGTGGCGGCTACGGGTCTTTCGATCTGGACCGCAATCTGAGCATCGCGGGCTACGACAGCCAGGCGAAAGGTAAACCCGATGTGTATAGCTTCAGCGCACGGCTGCGTGCGGCACGCACCTTTGTACAGGGCGATTTCTACCTCAAACCCTACATGGATTTGACAGCTACCTACTCGCGCATGCCCGCTTATACGGAATCGGGCGATGCCTTGCGTTTGAAGGTGGATAGCAGCGATCAATTCGTGCTTGGCCTCGCGCCCGCAGTCGAGATCGGCGGACGTGTCGAACTGCCCAGAGGGGCCGTGTTGCGGCCGTTTGCCTACGCCGGTGTGTCGTTCCTGTCGGAAAACGGATGGAAAACCAAGTCGCGGCTGGATGGCTCGCCCGATGGGGGCGGCAGTTTCAGCACCAGGATGCCTACCGACAGCGTCATCGGCCGTATAGGCGCGGGTCTGCTGGTGTCGAAGGCTGCTGGAATAGATTTCCGCCTGCAGTACGACGGTGAGTTTGCGTCGCGTGGAAACAGCCACTCGGGGACGTTGAAGGTCGCTGTGCCGTTCTGAGGCGCGGCGCAGGCCGACCTGCCTGCGCCGCCCGTGGTAGTTGCTTGATTGGTCGCCGCGACGGTGGGTGGTATAAATTGAGTTGGTTTCCCACAGCATCCCGACATGGCAAACACCGACGCTTCTACTTTCCAGGCACAACTGCTGCGTCCGGCGAATCCGGGCGCGGATGATTCATGGGCGTTTCTGGTGTTGCCCAAAGCCGCTAGCGACACACTGCCCAGGCGAGGCAGGACGTCGGTGGAGGGGACGCTCAATGGGCAGCCTTTTCAGGCGACGCTTGAGCCGGATGGTCAATTGAGTCATTGGCTCAACGTCCCCCATGCGCTTCAAGAGGCAGCCGCCGCGTCGTTCGGCGATACGGTCACCGTTCAAGTCGTTCCGGCTGATCCCGAGCCAGAGCCTGCGATGCCCGACGACCTGCAGCAAGCATTGGCTGCGTCCACCGCTGCGACCGCCACCTGGAAAGACACCACGACGCTCGCACGTGTTGACTGGATCCATTGGATCGAATCTGCCAAGCAGGCCAAGACCCGTGCGCGCCGGGTGCAAAATGCCTGCGAGATGCTCGCCGAGGGCGAGCGGCGTGTCTGCTGTTTCGATCAGTCGGGCTTCTATAGCAAAAGCTTGAGCGCACCGAAAGCCAAAGGGTGAACGCTGCGCTTAGGAGGCGTCTTCTATGCCAGATATTGTGCAACTTCGCCCCGAAGGCCTGTACTGCCCGGCAGGCCAGTTTTACGTGGATCCGTGGCAGCCGGTGTCGACGGCGGTAGTGACGCATGGCCACGGCGACCATGCCCGCTCGGGGATGGGCAGCTATTACACCAGCCGCGAGGGGCTGCCTATTTTGCAGTGGAGACTGGGCGAGCAGGACTATCGAGCCTATAACTATGGCGAGGCCTTCACGCTGGGCGATGCTCGCGTGTCCTTGCATCCCGCAGGCCATGTGCTGGGATCGGCTCAGGTACGTATCGAGGCCGAGGGGCAGGTATGGGTAGTCTCTGGGGACTACAAACGTCAACCGGATCCGACTTGCCGTCCCTTTGAAGTCGTCCCTTGCGATACGTTCATCACCGAGGCGACGTTCGGTTTGCCCATCTATCGCTGGCCGGCCACCGCCGATGTAGCCCGTGAGATCGTGCAGTGGCGTGACCAGTGCGCCGCCCGTGGCGAGGCCGCCATCCTCTATTGTTATGCCCTGGGAAAGGCACAGCGGGTGCTCGCGGAACTCGCGCCGCACATCGACCGGCCAGTCTATCTGCACGGCGCCATCGCTGCCGGGGTAGATGTATATCGGCAGGCAGGGATCGCCATGGCAAACACGGAATTGGTAATGGAAACCGATCGTGCGACGAGAACGGGCGGCACGAATTTTGCTGGTGAGCTGATCATGGCGCCTCCCTCGGCGGCAGGCAGTCCGTGGCTGCGGCGGTTTCGCAAGGCGCAGCAGGGTTACGTCTCTGGCTGGATGCGATTGCGAGGCAATCGGCGGCGGCGCAATATGGACCGGGGGTTTGTGCTTTCTGATCATGCCGACTGGCCGGGTCTGTTGCGTACGATTCGTGAGACGGGGGCATCGCGCGTGATTGCGACTCACGGGGATACGCGCGCGTTGGTACGCACGTTGAATGAAGCTGGTGTGGCGGCTGAAACGCTGATGACGCAGTTCGAGGACGAGGAATAGGGACGCTGATGTCGCGATTCGTCTTGTTTAGACCTTCGAGTGAAGACAAATAGGGCGTGTATGAAACGATTCGCGGCACTCTATCAGGACCTCGACCGATCTACAGCCATCTTGGATAAGCGGGCCTCGCTGGTCGCGTATTTCCGTGACGCGCCATCACGCGATGCTGCCTGGGCGCTATTTCTGTTGGCAGGGGGCAAAATCACCAGCGCGCGCCGCAAGATCGCAGCGGTAGGCGAGTTGCGCGCATGGGTGGCCGAGGCCTCGAATACAGCTCCGTGGTTAGTCGAGGCCAGCTATGAGCAGGTAGGCGATCTGGCAGAGACGCTGGCACTGTTGGTGCCGGACCCGGAACAAGCAATTGCCGAACGCAGCCTGGCAGAGTGGATCGAAGAGGTCCTGGTGCCAGTGGCCAATCGGGACGAAGCCGAACGTCGTGATGTCATCGTGTCAGCATGGCGGGGCCTGCCGTTTGACGAGCGTCTCGTTTTTAACAAACTATTGACGGGCGCGTTGCGCGTCGGCGTATCGCAGCGCTTGGTGCAGCAGGCGCTGGCAGAAATGTCGGGCGTCCCGATCGCGCGTATCGCTCAACGCATGATGGGCGAATGGGCGCCCAGCCCGGCGTTTTTGCTGGCACTCCTCAGTACCGAAGCGTTGCCGGGCGATCGTCAGCAACCGTATCCATTTTTTCTGGCGTCTCCGTTAGAGAGCGAGCCGGAGACCCTGGGATCTATCGACGAATGGATGCTGGAGTGGAAATGGGACGGCATTCGCGCTCAGTTGATCCGGCGTCATCGCGAGGTGGCGCTGTGGTCGCGTGGCGAGGAGCGTCTGGATGGGCGTTTCCCGGAAGTCGAGGACGCTGCCGCTGCGTTGGACGCAGATTGTGTGTTGGATGGCGAGTTGCTGGCTTGGCAGGACGAAGCGCTAGGGCCCATGCCATTCTCTGCGCTGCAGACGCGCATTCAGCGATTGAAGCCCGGGCCCAAATGGCTGGCCGAGGCGCCAGTGCGGATGTTGGCGTATGACCTGTTGGAGCTCAACGGCAAGGACCTGCGCGAGCTGCCCCAGCTAGAGCGGCGCCGTCAACTCGAATCGCTGTTGCAGCAGTACCCGGATCCTCGGTTATGTCTGTCGCCATTGATACCTTTGTCCAACTGGAACGCAGCGACAAGGTTGCGAGAGGAATCACGTGAGCGTGGCGTAGAGGGCTTTATGCTAAAGCGCGCCAGTGCGCCATATCAGAGCGGCAGGCGGCGCGGCGATTGGTGGAAATGGAAAGTCGACCCTCTGACGATCGATGCGGTGTTGTTGTATGCGCAGGCGGGCCATGGACGGCGCAGCACGCTCTACACCGATTACACATTTGGCCTGTGGGACGGTGATACCTTGGTGCCGATTGCCAAGGCGTATTCCGGTCTGAACGACAAGGAAATCTTGGCGTTGGACCGGTGGGTGCGTGCGCACACGCTCGAGCGTTTTGGTCCGGTCAGATCCGTCAATCCCGTTCAGGTTTTCGAATTGGGTTTCGAAGGCGTCAATATCTCCAAACGCCATAAATCAGGGGTCGCGGTGCGTTTTCCGCGTATCCTGCGCTGGCGGCACGACAAGCCGGCTGCCGAGGCTGATCAGCTGGACACGCTAAAGGCGCTGGCACGATGAAAAGGATGCCGCGTCATTGGGACGCGCCGCTAGCCGCGTGGTTTCAAGCACGTGGCTGGAAGGCCGCCGCGTTTCAGTGCGAGGTCTGGCAGCGCTATCTGGCGGGCCAATCGGGCGTATTGCATACGCCGACCGGCAGCGGCAAGACGCTGGCCGCATTTGGCGGGCCGGTGCTGGAGGCGTTGGCCGAGCCTGATGCGACGCGGCCTGCAGCGGCACAGGGTCCGCGTGTCTTGTGGGTCACGCCGTTGCGCGCGCTTGCTGCTGATACCACGCAGGCACTGACCCAGGTCGTGACAGATCTGCAGCTGAATTGGACTGTCGCCATGCGTACGGGCGACGCCAGTGCACGTGACAAACGCCTGGCGCGGCAGGGAAAAGCCGATGTGTTGGTGATCACGCCAGAATCCTTGGCGTTGCTATTGTCCTATGCGGATTCATCGACCCGTTTTCACGCGCTGCGATGTGTGATCGTGGATGAATGGCATGAATTATTAGGGAATAAGCGTGGCGTGCTGCTGCAATTGTGCCTGGCGCGCTTGCGGCATTTGGCGCCGAGCCAGCGTACCTGGGGGCTGTCGGCGACGCTGTGCAATCTGGACGAAGCGCGCGCCGTACTGCTGCCTCACGCGCCCGATAGCATATTGGTGGCGGGTGCGAGGCCGCGCAAGGTGACGTTGTCGACGATGTTGCCTGCACCTGATCGAAGGCTGCCGTGGGCTGGTCATCTCGGGTTATCGCAGCTCGCCAACGTCTATAAACGCTTGTTCAAGGCAGGCACCAGCTTGCTGTTTACCAACACCCGAGCACAGGCCGAACTATGGCATCGCGCACTGGAATCGATATGGTTGGATGATCCCGCCACACTCGCGCTGCACCATGGTTCACTGGACCCGAAGCTGCGTGCCAACGTCGAACAGGGATTGCGCGAGGGTACGCTGCGTTGTGTAGTGGCCACCTCCAGTCTGGATCTGGGTGTCGATTTTCCAGCAGTAGACCAAGTCCTGCAAATCGGCAGCGCCAAGGGGGTGGCCAGATTGTTGCAGCGTGCTGGCCGCGCCAAGCATCGCCCTGGTACGTCTGGCCACGTTATCTGCGTGCCGACGCAGGCCTTGGAACTCATCGAGTTTGCCGCTGCCCGGCAGGCCATCGCCCGTGGGGATATCGAATCGCGCCGGCCATTGAGCGATTGTTGGGATGTGCTGGCGCAGCATGCGGTTACCTTGGCGCTGGGCGGCGGTTTCGATGCCAGGGCGCTTTATGACGAAGTCCGGCAGACACATGCATACGCCTCGCTGAGTCCTGCCGCCTGGCAATCAGTGCTGGATTTCATAGAGCAGGGCGGTAATGCGTTGGCCAACTATCCCGAGTTTCGGCGAGTGCAGCGCGACGAAGACGGCTGGTATCGCGTACATGACCGGCGCATCGCATTGCGTCATCGTCTTTCGATCGGCACGATCACGGCCGACGGGGCGATCTCGGTCAAGTATCTGCGCGGTGGCAGTCTGGGCTCAGTCGAGGAAGCGTTTCTCGCGCGACTGCGCCCCGGGGATCAATTTCAGTTCGCGGGCCGTACGTTGCAACTGGTGAGGTTGGAGGGCATGACAGCCTATGTGCGGCGAACGAAGACGGGAATCGGTCCGGTTGCCACCTGGCAAGGCGGGCGTATGCCGCTGTCTACTCAACTGGGCCGCGAAGTCGAACGTGTTTTTGCGCACCCTGGTACTCACCCGGAAATGCGGGTGGCGCAGTCGCTCTTGCGTATTCAGGCTCGCGCTAGTGCTCTGCCTGATCAGGACCGTTTAGTCGCCGAGTGCATTACTACACGGCGCGGTATGCATCTTTTTCTGTTCCCGTTTGCGGGACGAGCCGTGCACGAGGGGATGGCGGCCATGATGGCATTGCGGTGGGGGCGGCTGCAGGGTAATACGTTTTCTTATACCGTGAACGATTATGGTTTGATGTTGACCTTGGCCGAGCCCGCAGCGGTGGACGACGCATTGCTGCGGCGACTGCTCAGCGCAGAGGGGGTGAGCAATGACTTGAGCGAGGGCATCAATCTGGGCGAGCTGGCACGTCGGCAGTTCCGTGAGATTGCGCGAGTCGCGGGACTGTTGACGCCCTCTATGCCTGGGCGCGAAATGCGTTCGTTGCGTCAGGTGCAGGCATCCAGCGGTCTGCTGTACGACGTGCTGAGGCGCTATGACCCAGGGCACCTGTTGTTGGCGCAGGCCGAACGCGAGGTCTTTGAACAGCAATTGGACATGCCGCGGCTCATGGCAGTATTGGAGGAATGCGCGGCACGTACGTTGGTCCTGTGCGAGCCGCATGCGTTGACACCGCTGTCGTTCCCGTTATGGACGGAGAGCCTGCGCGGGCAACTCAGCACACAGACCTGGCAGGATCGCGTGAAACGCGCCGCTGCGCAATTGGAGAAACGCTATGCCCGCATTGCCTGAGGGCGCGCTGAGTGTGCAGCTGGCGGGAGAGCCTATGTTGCTGTTGGGCGAACGCGCGATGTTCTGGCCGGCGCGTCGACGTTTGATTATTGCTGACCTGCATTTGGGCAAAGGACATGTTTTCCGGCGAGCAGGTATCGCCGTTCCCCGTGGCGCTACTGAGGATGACCTGCGACGCCTGGCAGGCCTGGCGGTGATGACGGATGCCCGGGAATTATGGATTGTCGGCGACGTGCTGCACGGTCCGGCTACACAGGCCCAATGGCGCGACAGTTGGAGCCGCTGGAGACAGGCGCACGCGGCATTGCAAGTCGCGGCATTGACCGGCAATCATGATCGCGCGCTGGATGGCGAGGCCTTGGATATCCGCCAACTAGGAGAGTTTCAGGCCGATGGTCCATTCGTATTTCGTCATTTACCTCAGCGCGATGCGGATGGCCGCCATGTTATCGCTGGACATGTGCATCCACAGGCTCGTCTGTCCGGTGTGCCGCGTAACTGGCCAGTATTCTGGTTAAGGCCCGGCATGACGATTCTGCCTGCTTTTTCAGCATTTACCGGAGGACAACGGCCCGATATCGAGCGCGGCGATACCTTGATCGCCTGCGTCGATGGGACGGCTATTCCGATCCCGTGATTAGGACATCTGTGTCCTGAGAACGGTCGTTGATTAGCCCGTATAGCACAGATGGACGATCTTCCTTATTGATTGGCCAGTACCTCTTTCATACGAGCATAGTCCTGTAGATACTGCCGCCCCAATCGGATTTTTTGCCTATCGTTAAGAATCTTTCCAGAGATCTGAAAGAACTTCTTTTCCTCTTCGCGTAGATGATGACGGACCTCATCTGATAGTTTTTTCGCTTTGGACAGCCAGCTGCCGCCGCGCGTTTCGGCTTTGCCGAGGTCCTCGACATACTCGTCGATCTCATGATGCTCGGCCAAGGCATGACGCGAAGGATCCAGACCCATGTCGTCCATCAGAATAGGCGCATACAGAAACCGTTCTTCTGCCGCTGCGTGAGCGGCGAGCTCGATCTTCAGCTCCCGGTAGATTTCGAGACGGCGCTCGCTATGAGGCGCTGCGCGTAGCAGCTTTCTGCATAGTGAACGCTGAATCTCATGACTTTCGCGCAGGGCGTCATAGATAGTGGCAGCAGCCATAGTGCCTCCTTTTTTAACGAAGAAAAGCCGATTCCACCGGTGTCCTCGACACTGGAACTTTACATCCACTATCGAGGAGCAACCGCGCCTTAGCGATCGCGGGAGCGTCCGCCGATCGTCGCGCAGAAGCTTGCGACAAAAGCGCCCACCAGTAGCGACGCGAACGCCCACAACGAGAATCCTGCGGCGGCCTTGCGCGTGGCATCGGCAGTTTCGCGGACTTTTTGCTCTGCTTCGCGCGCGGTTTGTTCGGCTTGGTCCTGGATCTCCGTCAGGCGTTGCTGCGCTGTCGATTCATCTACGCCTGCGCGTTGAGCGATCAGCTTGACGAGGTAGTCCTGGTCTGTGTCAGACAGTGCACCGGTAGCGAGGCTGCGGCCGAGAATGCGCGATGCCTCTTGCCGAATATCCCCCTGGGCCGTCGCGACCAAGGGATCATTGGGGCGCAACAGGGCATCGGTGAAATAGTCCAGGGAAAAACTGTCTGAGCCGTCTTGCCCGGCTGTTGCCGTGACGGCGCCTGCACCGGCGCCCGCAATAGTGGCGCCCGCTTTGGCCGTGCCCGAGACCACAGACGCCACGGTGGTGCCCAGCAAAATCAGTCCAACGACAGCGCTCAAGGCCCAGACGAGAAAGCCATGGGCAGTATCCCGAAAATAGATCTCGTCGTCGTGGACATCGGTCCATTTCGTACGCAGCCGCCCCGCGACATAACCCGCGATCCCGTAGGCGACGATGTGTGTGAAAAAGAGCCAGATGATGGATCCCACCGCGAGAGCCGGCCCGGAGGCGCCCTCATCCCGCCACGGAGACATCGAGACGAGCCCGAGTCCTGTACCACCGATGACCAACATCGCGGATACCGCTGAGGCGATAACGGCGCCGGCGATGACGGCGCCCCACGATACGGCGGAGTGCGGCGACTCTACGCCGCTCAAATCATGAGCATAAGAAGTCACGGACTGATCATTCTGCATGACATTTCCTTGTTTTGGTTGAGGTCACCCGCACTGAATAGTCAGTGCCAGAATAGGGCTAGCAAAATGATGATGGGGATGGGTACGCCCAGCAGCCACAAAAGTATGGATCGCATATGGTCTCCTTGTTGACGGCAGTTATTGCGACTTTTCCTGAATCTTTTCCCCACCGCGTTCAATATCCTGTCCGGCTCCGTGCATGGTGTTGCAACCGGCAGTGAGGCTCGCGGCGATCAGGGCCATGATCAGAATGAATTGCTGGCTTTTCATGGTGCGTCCTTGGCAGAGTGTTGACGTGCCGTGCGTCAGCAAGTCTCGTGCCTGACCTGCATTGGTTGGGACAGGAGGTAGAGCTGCGTTTCTGTTCGGGCAGGCCGATGTGCTTCGACGAGACCGGCGCGCAACTGATATTGGTAATTACCCGATAGAACAGCTATATCACCATTTGTTCTATTGACGATACATTGGGACATGGACAGAATCTTTGTCTATGGGAACCTCCTTACCGCTACCGAAATATCACCAGATCTACCTCATCTTGCGCGAGCAGTTGCAAGAAGGGCGTTTCGATCAGGATGGCGTGCCAGGCGAACTCGCGTTGGCCACGCAGTTCGAGGTGGCGCGCATCACCATCCGCAAGGCGATGGAAATGCTGGTGGCGGATGGGCTCGTATCGCGCCGCCCGGGATTGGGCACGTGGCCGACACGGCACGCGCCCGCGGCGAGCACCCGAGACACGAACAGTGCGACAAAGAGCCCGCGCCAAAAGGCCCATCTGGTGGGCCTGATGGAAAACATCGTCAATATGGGTTTGCGCACGTCGGTGCATGTGTTGGATAGCGAGCTGGTCAATGCCTCGCCTGCCGTGGCCGAGTCGTTGGAAATTCCTGTGGGTACCCCCGTGCACAAGAGCTTGCGCGTGCGCAGCACCGAGGCGGGGCCCTTATCCCACATCACTACCTATGTGCCGCAGGCCGTGGCGAATTTCAGCCGTGCGGATCTGGAGCGTCAACCGTTGTTGATGTTGCTGGAGGCTGCAGGGGTCGAATTCGGCGGCGCGACACAAACCATCGGAGCCCGCTTGGCGGATGCGCAGATCGGCCGCCATTTGGATGTGGCGGTGGGGTCGGCGTTGCTGTCGGTGGTTCGTTTGGTACGTGATGTGAATGATCGTCCGGTGCAGCTGTTGCATGGTTTGTATCGCCCGGATCGCTATCAATATCAATTGCAGCTGTCGCGCGTCGGGGACATCGACGCCAAGGTCTGGGTCAGCGAAGAGCTCTCGGCCCAATTTCATTAAGTCTCTTTCGGAGTTTTTGCCATGACGACGCGCCGTACTTTTTTGACGCAGTCCGCCGCCGCGGCTGCTGTGTTATCTGCACCCTGGATGGTGCGTGCCCAGTCCGCTACGCCGGTGAAAGTCGGAATTCTGCATCCGGTGACGGGCGCGTTGGCATATTCGGGCCAGCAATGCCGCTTGGGGGCTCTGCTGGCCATCGAGGACATCAACAAGGCCGGCGGTATCAAGGCGCTGGGCGGCGCCAAGCTGGAGGCTTTGCTGGGGGACGCACAATCGCGTCCCGAGGCCGGCTCCGCCGAGGTGGAAAAAATGAACGCCGCGGGCGTGTCGGCGATTGTGGGTGCGTACGCATCCGCCATCTGTCTGGCGACGACGCAGACGGCGGCCAAATATGGACTGCCTCATGTGGTGGATGTCGGTGTGGCGGATCAGATCGTTGAGCGAGGCTTGAAAAATACCTTCCGTTTTGGGCCGGGCTATCGTACGTGTACTGAGCGCGCGATTACCGATCTGGTGGCGTTGAATGACGCGGCAGGCAAGCCGGCAAAGACCGTAATGATCGTGCACGAGGATTCGTTGTTCGGTACGGGGACGGCAGCGTTGTTGTCCAAGGCTCTGCCAGAGCATGGTTTCGAGGTGAAAGAAGTCGTCAAACACCCGAACCCGACCCGCGACTTCAACAATATTGTGCTGCGCATGCGTTCGGTGAATCCGGACATCGTGATTCCGGCAAACTACTACAACGAGTACGCCTTGCTATTGCGTGCGATGAAGCAGCAAAAGGTGAGCCCGAAGGCAATTTATTCCGTATTGGGCGGCGCAGCATCGAGCTATAAATTCCTGAAAGAATTCCCTGACGTGGCTAACGGGATCATCGATTGCAATCACTGGTTCAATCCCAAGGATGCCCGCGTCGCGCCGCTGAAAGCACGTGTCGAGGAAAAGGGCGCGTACTTCAGCTACGAGGTCTTCATGACCTATGTCAGCGTCTACCTGTTGGCCGACGCGATCGAGCGCGCCAAATCCACGGATCGGGCGGCGATCACCGAGGCATTGGCCAGCAGCACGTTCTCGGATCATTTGATGCCGTATGGGCCCACGAAATTCGTGAATGGCCAGAATACCGGTGCGCAGCCTCTGCTGACACAGGTGATCGGCGGCGATATCAAGGTGATCATCCCTGAGGCATACCGTCAGGCCAACGCCCAGTTTCCGGTAAAGGCCTGAGCGATGTTGTGGGATCCTGCCATTCTGTTGTCTGCCGTGCTCAACGGCCTGACCACGGGCGCGGTGTACGCGCTGGTGGCGTTGGGCTTGACGCTGATTTACGGTGTTTTGCACATCATCAATTTCGCGCACGGCGCTGCCCTGATGGTGGCGCTGTACGCCGTCTATCTGCTGAAAGAGCGTTTGGGGCTGGATCCCTATATGGCGCTGCCGTTCGTGATGGCGGGCATGTTTGTGCTGGGGTATTTCCTGCAGCGCGTCATCATCAGCCGCGCCAGCCACGGCAAGGACGAGAACATTCTCTTGGTGACCTTGGGGCTGTCGATCGTGCTCGAGAATCTGGCGCTGGTGTGGTTCAAATCGGATACGCGCAGTATCGATACCGCCTATACCTTGTCCACGGTCGAAATCGGGCCGGCATTGATCGCCTTGCCGAAAGTCATCGCCTTTGCAGGGGCGATGGTTGTAGCGGCCGTGTTGCTGTGGGTGATCCGCCGCACTGACCTGGGCCGCGCCATACGTGCCGTGGCAAAGGAAAAGCAGGGTGCCAAACTGATGGGCATAGATGTCGAACGCGTATACGCCTTGTCGTTTGCGATCGGTATGGCCTGTCTGGGCGCTGCAGCGTGTTTCCTGTTGCCCGCGTATTACGTCAATCCGCAAGTGGGCAGTGGCTTTGTGCTGATCGCTTTCACGATCGTGGTGCTGGGCGGCATGGGCAGTTTTGCCGGAGCCTTGGTCGGCGGTTTGTTGATCGGGGTAGTGGAGTCGTTGGGCGGCTTGTTCCTGGGCGACTCGCTGGGCCAGATGGGCATCTTTGCCATCTTTATTCTCGTGTTGCTGTTTCGCCCGCAGGGGCTGTTTGGGGCGAGGGCGTGACCATGAAGGATTTATACGGGATCCTGATTTTTGGCCTGGCGGTGGCTGTGGCGACGATGTTCGTGCAATCCGGCGTATGGCTGACATTCATCATGATGTCGCTGTATGCGGCGTTGCTGGCGCAGGCGTGGAATATTCTGGGCGGTTATGGCGGGCAGTTATCGTTTGGCCACGCCCTGTTTTTTGGTGTCGGGGCCTATGCCCAGGCGTTAGGGCAACTGAACTTGGGCATTAATCCATGGGCGGTGTTGCCGGTAGCGATCGTCTGTGGCGCGCTGGTAGGGCTGATCGTGGGGGGATTGACCTTTCGCTACGGCTTGCGCGGCTCATATTTCGCATTGGTGACCTTGGCCTTTGCCGAGGTGTTTCGCATCATCGCCGGATCGGTGCCGTTCACGGGTGGCGGTGTGGGTTTGATGGTGCCGCTGAAAGAGGGCGTGGCCAATATGCAGTTTGCCTCGCGTCACGGCTATATCTATTTGATCCTGGTGTTTGTGCTGTTGGCGCTGGGTGTCACGGCGTGGCTGCGGCATTCGCGTTTCGGCGCGTATTTGCAAGCCGTGCGTGATAACGAGGATGCGGCGCGCGCCATCGGCGTAGACCCGTTGAATATCAAGCTCAAGGGTATTGCGATCTCGGCAGCGTTCATGAGCGCGGCAGGCGCGTTCTACGTGCAGGTGTTTCAGTACATCGATCCATCGATTGCTTTTGGACCGGCAGTATCGGTCGAGGCGTTGGTCGGGGCGATTGTCGGCGGCATCGGTACCTTGTGGGGCCCGATTGCAGGCGCAGTGGCGCTGCACGTGTTGGCGGACTTTACGCGCAATCTGTTTGGCGAGTTACCCGGTATCAGCATGGTGATTTACGGCCTTGTCTTGATTGCCATCGTGATGTTTGCGCCGCGAGGATTATCGGGCTATGGCCAGCCAGTGATGCGCCTGTTTAGCCAAAAGGGGCGTAGCCATGGCTGATATCTTGCTTCAGGCAGAGAATCTCTCGATTACGTTCGGTGGGGTAAAAGCGGTACAGGATGTGAGCCTGGCCGTGCCGCGCGGCAGTTTGACCGCATTGGTCGGGCCCAACGGTGCCGGCAAAACGACGCTATTTGGTCTGTTGTCAGGCTTTTTGCGTGCGCAACAAGGGCGTGTCCTTTTTGACGGAGCAGACATTACCGGGATGGCCCCGCAACGCTCGGCACAGTTGGGGCTGACGCGCACCTTTCAGGTGGTGCAGCCCTTTGGCGCGCAGACGGTGCGCCAGAACATTGCCGTAGGAGCGCATTTGCGAGTCGCCAATCGCGCCCAGGCGCTGGAGGCTGCCGAGACGATTGCGAGACGCGTGAATCTGCATCGCCAGCTGGACAAACCCGCCGCCGATCTGACAGTGGCGGGCCGCAAACGGTTGGAATTGGCTCGGGCCCTGGCTACGCAACCTCGTGTGTTATTGCTGGACGAGGTGCTGGCGGGACTGAATCCAGCTGAGATTGACGAGATGATTCCGGTGGTGCGTCAGTTGACGGCAGATGGCATCACTGTCTTGATGATCGAACACGTGATGCGTGCCGTGATGAGCCTGGCAGAACATGTCTGGGTATTGGCGCAGGGGCGATTGATCGCCGACGGCGCGCCGTCGGTGGTGACTCGTGACGCGGCGGTGGTCGAGGCCTATCTCGGTCACGGCGCTGCCGCGCGCATCGCCGCTATGGAGATGCGAGCATGAGCGCGTTACTGGAAGTCAATGGCTTGCGAGCGGGCTATGGCCGTATGGAGGTCCTGCGCGGCGTCGATCTGCATGTCGAACAGGGCGAGATTGTCGTATTGCTCGGCAGCAATGGCGCGGGCAAGTCCACGTTGAACAATACGTTATGCGGCCTCTATCGCCCTTGGGAAGGACAGGTGCGCTTCGATGGCCAGAACTTGACGGGAAAACATTACCGCGAGGTCGTCAAGGCAGGCTTGATCCAGGTGCCGGAGGGGCGCCGGGTATTTCCTAATCTGAGTGTGCGGGAGAACCTGGAATTAGGCTCTTTCACACGAGCGCGTGAACGCCGTGGCGCAAATCTGGATCGGGTGTTGACGATTTTCCCCCGCCTGGGCGAGCGTCTGACGCAGTTCGCGGGGACGATGTCTGGCGGCGAACAGCAGATGCTGGCGATCGGACGCGGCTTGATGGCAGAGCCGCGCCTGTTGATTTTGGACGAACCTTCGTTGGGCCTGTCGCCGTTGATGGTGGAAGAAATGTTCGGTTTGATCAGCCGTTTGCACGAAGACGGTTTATCGATCCTGTTGGTCGAGCAGAACGTGGGCCAGTCGCTCGAGGTCGGGCAGCGTGCGTACGTACTGGAAGACGGCGCCATTCGCCATAGTGGCGGCTGTGCTGAGTTGATGGCCAGCGATGATGTGCGTCGAGCATATTTGGGGATGTAATGATGAAACAGACCCTGGCACAAAAACTGATCGCCGCTGCGAGCGGTCGAGATACTGTCGCCGAAGGCGAGATTGTGACTTGCTCCGTGGATCTGGCGATGTTCCATGATTCCAGCGGCCCTCGCCGGCTGGAGCCCATGTTGCGCGAATTGGGCGCGACGATCTGGGATCGCGACAAAGTGGTGCTGGTGATCGATCACTATGTGCCGGAATCAGACGAGGAATCGCGCCGCATCGTGCGTATTGCCCGGGATTGGGCGCGCAGCGAGCGCTTGCCGCATGTCTATGACAACCAGGGCATCTGCCATGTCGTAGTGCCGCAGGGCGGTCATCTGCGTCCAGGCATGTTCTGTGTCGGCGGGGATTCGCATTCACCGACTGGTGGGGCGTTTGGCGCGTATATGTTTGGCGTGGGCAGTACCGAGATGCTGGGCGTGGTCGTCACGGGGCAGATCTGGGTCAAGGTGCCACGGACCCTGATGATGCGTTGGAACGGCCGCCTCGCCGATGGTGTGACGGCCAAGGACATGATGCTGCACCTGATTGGCCGCTATGGCATGAATGGCGGACAGTATCAGGCGGTGGAGTTCTGCGGTGAGGCGGTGCGGGCCTTGTCCATGCCGGAGCGCATGACCCTGTCCAATATGAGCGCGGAACTCGGATCGCAAGTCGGTCTGGTGGCTCCGGACGAGACAACTGCAGCCTGGCTGCGCGAGGTCGGTGTGACCGAGCCGCTGGACGTGCAGCGCTGGCACAGCGATGAGGGCTGCGATGCCGAATGGTATGACTTTGATGCCAGTGCATTGGCGCCTCAGGTGGCTGCCCCGCATAGCCCCGCCAATGCGCGCGATGCGGGCAGCTATCGCGATATCGCGGTGCAGGCGGCGTATATCGGTGCATGCACCGGCGCCAAACTGGAGGACCTGCGGGCCGCCGCCCGCGTGTTGCGCGGCAAGCGTCTGGCAGACGGCATGCGCCTGATCGTCGCGCCAGCCAGCATGAAGGACCAAGCCGCTGCGGCACAAGAGGGCGTGATGCAGGTACTGACAGACGCCGGGGCGCAAATATTGCCTACCACATGCGGCGCGTGTGCCGGCTATGGCGGTTCGATCCCGGATGGGGCCACGGTGATTTCCAGCACGGCCCGCAATTTCAAAGGCCGTATGGGCTCGGAGTCCGCGCAGGTGTATTTAGGCTCGCCGTACAGCGTGGCGGCTGCCGCCGTGGCCGGCCGCATTATCGACCCACGCGAGGTGATGCAGTGACGACGCAATACCGTGATGTGTATAAGCGCTTGTGCCAGCCCGCGCTGGCTCAAAGCAGGAGAATCCAATGAGCGCGCGCGTATGGCGTGTCGGTGAGGATATCGACACTGACGCCCTGGCGCCCGGCGCCTATATGAAATTTGGCATCGACGAGATCGCGCGTCACTGTCTGCAACGGGTGCGGCCCGATTTCGCATCGGCGGTACAGCGCGGAGACGTCTTGGTCGCCGGACCTAATTTTGGTATTGGATCGTCGCGCGAGCAGGCGGCAGCAGCCCTGGTGCATTTAGGTGTAGCGGCGGTGATCGCACCGTCATTCAGCGGCTTGTTTTTCCGCAATGCCTTCAATGTGGGGTTATTGCTGTTGACGTGCGCGCAGGCCGAGCAATTGGCCGAGGGCGAGCAGGTCACCTTGGACCTCGATCAGGGCATCGTCTGCAACGAGAAAGGCCAGGCGCTGGCATGTGAACCCGTGCCCGATTTTCTGCTGGATATGGTGCGCGCGGGCGGTCTTTTGAATCTACTGAAGACGCGCAGCCGGCCGTCTTGATCACGACAAACTGGAATCGAATCATGCTTGACCCCGTGACCTTGGCCGTCCTGAAGGGACGGCTGGAACAAATCGCCGATGAGATGGATGCGACGCTGTATCGCAGCGCGTTCAATCCCATCATCGCCGAGGCCCATGATGCATGTCATGGTCTGTACGACGCCGAGTCGGGCGCGACCCTGGTACAAGGAAAATCCGGATTGCCGGTATTTGTCGGCGCGATGTCCTTTGCCGTGCAGGCGGCCGCGCGTGCCGCCGCCGAGCGTGGCGGAATGGTCGATGGCGATGTGTGGCTGTTCAACGATCCCTATGACGGCGGCACGCATGCCAACGATTTCAAGTTGGTGCGCCCCGTGTTCCGGAATGGCAAGCTGTTTTGTTTTCTGGCATCGGCCGCGCACTGGCATGACATCGGCGGTGCCGTGCCTGGCAACTACAACCCATCGGCGACGGAGTGCTGGCAAGAAGCCGTACAGATTCCGCCGGTACGTATCGTGCGTGCAGGCACGCTGGACGCAGACGTATTGGCGATCTTGAAGGCGAATACGCGCTTGCCCGATAGTCTCTGGGGCGATCTGAATGGTCAGTTGGCTGCGTTGGAGCTTGGGGCAGGCCGGCTGGATGGTTTGCTGGACGAGTATGGCGACAGCACGGTCAAAGAGGCATTGGATACCCTGCGCCTGCGAGCGTTGCGTCTGATGCGTGACCACATAGAACGTCTGCCGGATGGCGAGTATGCCTTTGCCGATACGTTGGACAATGATGGGGTCCGCGATGAAACACTGACCATTGCGCTGAAACTGCGTGTCGCGGGCGACAAACTGACTCTGGATTTCTCCGAGACCTCGCCCTCATGTGCGGGGCCGGTGAACATTTCGCGCGCCACGGCCATTGCGGCCTGCTATGTGGCGTTGAAACACGTATTCCCCGATGTGCCGGCGAATGCAGGGGTGTTGGACGCGGTGGACGTGGTGCTGCCCGACGGTTTGCTGATCTCGGCCGCGCGTCCGCGGCCCGTGGGCGGTTACACCGAAACCATTCTGCGCATGATCGACGTGATTTTCTGCGCGGTGGCCCAGGCTGCACCAGAGCGCGCACCGGCCCAGGCTTACGGCACCATCAATGCGTTGTCGATCGCGGGTTACCGCAGCGACGAGGCGCGCAAGGGGCAGCGCTGGGTGATGTTCAGCTTCTTCGGCGGCGGACATGGCGGCCACAGTGATGGCGATGGCTTGTCGCATGGCAATGCACCGATTTCTACGGCCACCATTCCACCGCTAGAGATCCTGGAGGCTGCCTATCCCGTGCGGTTTACGCAATGGGCGTTGCGTCCCGATTCGGCAGGCGACGGTCAGCATCGCGGCGGTTTGGGCGCCATCTATGAAATTGAGCTGCTGGAAGACAGTGCCGAGGCTTTTATTTTCGGCGAACGCGGACGCAGTGCACCGAAGGGTATCGCAGGGGGGGCATCGGCCGTTCCCAATGTCTTCAAGTATGAAAACGACGGGCAGTGGCATACCCCGCCCATGACCTCAAAAATGCTGGGCATACGCCTGAAACGCGGTGAGCGCGTGCGCCTGGAGACGCCGGGCGGCGGCGGCTACGGATCGCCGCAGGCCCGTTCGGAAGAGGCTCGCGAGCGCGACCAGAAAATGGGGTATGTCAGTCAAGCAGAACAGGAGCAGGCAGCATGAGCGCCGCGCAGCAATCGTTGGTGGTTGGGGTAGACGTCGGTGGCACGTTCACCGATCTTTTTGTACTGGATGAAAAGGCCGGCAGCGCCCGTGTGGTGAAAGTGCCCTCGACGCGTGGCGAAGAGGCTCGCGGCTTCATGAACGGCATCGAGCGTGTCGCCGATGGCGCCGATGCGATTGCGACCATCGTGCATGGTACGACGGTGGGCACCAACGCCTTGCTGGAGCGCAAAGTCGCTCGCACGGGCATCATCACGACCGAGGGATTCCGCGATGTGCTGGAGATGCGCCGCCGTGACCGTCCGCAAACCTGGGGCTTGCGCGGCAATTACGAGCCTGTGGTGTCGCGCGATTTACGTTTCGAGGTCAGCGAACGGGTCTTGGCCGATGGGACGATTCACACGCCGGTCGATCTGGACCAAGTAGAGACCGCGGCACGCGAACTGCTGGCCCTGGGCTGCGAGGCCGTGTGCGTGTTCTTTGTGAATGCCTACGCCAATCCCGACAACGAGGCAGCCGCAGTCGCCCGTGTGCGCCAAATCTGGCCGAATGCCAATGTCACGGCTGCGACCGAAGTGCTGCCGGAGATCCGCGAATTTGAACGTTGCTCGACCGCGACGTTGAACGCGTCGTTGCAGCCCGTCGTAGGCAGCTATCTCTCGCGCCTGGAGACCGATTTGAAAGGTCACGGGTTCGAGGGTGAACTGTTGGTGGTGCAAAGCAACGGCGGTGTGATGTCGCGCCAAACGGCATGCGACGTACCGGTGCGTACGGCACTATCCGGACCCGCAGCAGGCGTGATTGCGTGCGCAGCCATTGCACGTGCGGCAGGTTTGCCGGATGTGGTGACCGGCGACATGGGCGGCACGTCGTTCGACGTCTCGTTGGTCGCGGGCGGAGAGGCATCGCTGGCTGCACAGACGTCGATTGAATTCGGTATGGTGGTTCGTGCGCCGATGATTCAAATCGAGACGATTGGCGCTGGCGGCGGTTCGATCGCCAGCGTTGATGCAGGAGGTTTGTTGCAAGTCGGGCCGGAGTCGGCAGGCAGCATTCCGGGGCCGGCATGTTATGGGCGCGGGAATACGCGTCCGACGGTGACAGACGCCAATGTCTTGTTGGGCCGCATTGCTGCGGATCGTCCGTTAGGCGGTGGTCTGCTGGCGCAGATGAATGCAGAGTTGGCGCACACGGCGATCGACACGCACGTGGGGCAGCCGCTGGGCTTGGACGCGTATGCCGCGGCCGAAGCCATCCTGACAGTGGCGAATGCCAAAATGGCCGGTGCGATTCGTTTGGTCTCGATTGAGCGCGGCCATGATCCGCGCAAGTTCGCCTATATGCCTTTTGGTGGAGGCGGCGCATTGCATGTCTGCGCGATGATGCGCGAGGTGGGCTGCACGCGCGGCCTGATACCGCGCTTTCCCGGCGTGACCTCGGCATTGGGCTGCGTGATGGCGGATATGCGTCATGACGGTGTGCAGACGTTGAACGTGACGCTGGACGGCTTGAACATCGACGAGCTGGTCGCACGGATCGACGCCTTGGCCGAAGCCTGCCAGGCACGCCTGGATTCCGCGGGCGTGGCGTTCGAAGGCGTGCGCGAGAGTATTGAGCTGGATATGCTGTATGCAGGCCAGAGCCATACAGTGACGGTGGAGGTCTCGCGCGAGGCGCTGGACCGTGCGGCTATCGGCGCAGCCTTTGAGGCCGCATATCGCCGCGCGTATGGCCGCAGCTTGCCCGGCATCGCGATCCGTGTCCTTAACCTGCGCTATGCGCGGATCGGCCAGCGGCCCAAATTCGATCTGGCCTTGTTGGCTCCGACTGCGACTGACATGCCCGCGTCATTGGGCACGCAGCGTGTTTATCACAGTGGTCAATGGTGGGACGCGGTGCGTTATGAACGGCTCGCCTTGCCAATTGGCGCGCACGTGGACGGGCCAGCGATCCTGGAGCAACCCGACACCACCATCTGGCTCGAACCCGGATTCCGTGGGCAGGTAGACGCCCTGGGCAACCTCTTGATCGCGCGCCAGGAATAAGGAGCACGCTCGTGTCACGTTCAACTGCACTCATCATTGTCGACCTGCAAAACGACTTTTTGACGCCAGGTGGCGCGTATGATCGGGGCGGCGCTGTCAGTCCCGAGGCTCGCGCATTGCCGCCACGTGTTGCACCCGTCGCGCAGGCCGTCAAGGCAGCCGGGGGATATGTGGCCGCCAGTCAATTCACGTTGTGGCCGGATGCTCAGGGCGAGCCAATGATCTCGCCGCACTTGCGCCGCCTGCGCCCGTTTTTAAAGCGGGGAGATTTCGTGGCGGGCAGTCCTGGCCATGGTTGTGTCGCCGAGTTGGATGGCCTGGTCGACGTGTCGGTCTGGAAAGTCGCCTATTCCGCGTTTTTCAATACTCAGCTGGATTGGGTATTGCGCCGCACGGGCATCGATCATGTCGTCATTTGTGGCATTGTCACCAATGGCGGCGTGGCCAGCACGGCCCGCGATGCGCATATGCGTGATTATCACGTGACGGTATTGGCCGATGGATGTGCGGCGCCCAGCCCCGAGATGCACGATGCCGCGTTGGCCGATCTGCGTACGGTCGCAGAGATCGCAACGTGTGCGGAATTTATCGCGAGTCTGTCGAAATGAGTGTAGGCCACGTTTCGCAGGCGCCACAGCCCGCTGGCGATGATTTGTCTCGCATTGCGCAAGATCCGGCGCTTATCGATGATCATGGCCCTCGCGTTACCCGAGGACCAGCCCCCGCCGGTGGGCGCGTGCCCGTTGTGATCATCGGCGCGGGCGCCTGCGGGTTGACGGCGGCCTGGCGGCTGGCGCGCGCGGGGATTGAATGCGTGTTGATCGAGCGGGACGCGGTGCCCAGTGGCTCGACCGCGCTGTCCTCGGGTTTTATTCCGGCGGCGGGCACGCGCGCTCAACAGGCTGCGGGGGTGACGGACAGCCCGGCTGATTTTGCGGCCGACATTCATGCCAAGGCGCATGGCCAGGCAGCGCCTCATCTGGTGACGGCCTATACCGAGGCGATTCCTCTGGCTATCGATGCGTTGCAAGAGGCAGGACTGACGTTTGAGGTGCTGGACGGTTTTCTGTATCCCGGCCATCACGCCCGCCGTATGCACAGCCTGCCAGAACGTACGGGGGCTGCTTTGGTGGGCGCGCTGGCCAACACGGCCAGCGAGGCGGGTGCCTATCTGTTGACGGATACCACTGCGCGAGAGTTATGGTGCGACGCCGATGGCCGTATCACGGCCGTGGGGTGCGAGCGGCCTGATGGCGGCACGGAGGTGATAGGCTGCGATGTGCTGTTACTCGCTTGCAATGGTTTTGGCGGCAATGTCTCTATGCGCCGGGAATATCTGCCGGCAATGGCCGACGCCGTGTACGGCGGGCACGTGGGCAACGATGGCAGTGCCGTGCAATGGGGCCTGCAACTGGGTGCGCGATTGGCCGATATGGGCGGCTATCAGGGTCATGGCTCGTGGGCGATTCCGCAAGGCGCATTGATCTCATGGGCGGTCATCATGGATGGCGGCGTGCAGATCAATCGTGCCGGAAAGCGTTTTCACGACGAAACACAGGGGTATTCCGAGGCTGCGGTACACGTATTGGCTCAACCGGAGGGCGTGGCATGGAACGTGTTTGACGCGCACACATTGGCGCTGCTGCGCGAGTTTCCCGATTTCCAGGATGCCGAGGCGGGTGGTGCATTGCGCTGTGCTGCAGATGCTGCGGCATTGGCGGATCTCATCGGCTGCGACAAAGCAACGTTGGCGGCCACTCTGGCATCTATTTCCCCCGATCTGGATGACGTATTGGGCCGGCGTTTTACGCGCCATCTCGCGGCGCCGTACTACGCGATCAAGGTTACTGGCGCGTTATTCCATACGCAGGGCGGACTGGACATCGATGCGCAATGCCGAGTGTTGAATACGAACGGCCATGCTTTTGCCAATTTGCTCGCTGCCGGCGGCGCTGCTCGCGGCGTGTCCGGGAATGAGGTATCGGGCTATCTCTCGGGCAATGGCCTGCTGAGCGCCGTGGCAGGAGGGCATATCGCCGCAGCGACAGCCGCGGAATTGCTGGGCCGGCCGCTGTAACGGATTTCAAAAAAAGCCTTCCCAAATTTGCAGTCGCATGGGCAATAACGCTTATATCCCTGGCATGACTACTGAAGTTTCTCGGAGCAATGGATGAAAAAACTTGCACAACAGCTGGCCGAGGGCTGCGTTCTGGCCCCTGGTGTTTACGATGCCTTGTCCGCGTTGATCGCGGAGCAGGCCGGTTTTGATGCACTCTATCTGTCGGGTGCCTCGATCGCCTATACCCGATTGGGGCGTTCCGATGTGGGGCTGACCACCTATACCGAGGTCGAGGATACCTTGGCCCGCATCGCTGAGCGTGTCTCGGTGCCGGTGATCGTGGACGGCGATACGGGCTTCGGAAATGCGCTGAACGTGCAGCGCACGGTGCGCGGTTTCGAGCGCGCCGGCGCGGCGATGATCCAACTCGAGGATCAGACGTTTCCAAAACGTTGTGGTCATTTGGATGGCAAGACCGTGGTGCCGGTCCACGAAATGCGCGGCAAACTACGCGCTGCTGTCGATGCGAGGCACTCTGCCGACACGCTGATCCTCGCACGCACAGATGCCATCGCCGTCGAGGGCCTGGAGGCTGCCTTGGATCGAGCCGAACAGTACCTGGAAGACGGCGCCGACGCATTGTTTATCGAGGCGCTGCGGACTCCAGAGCAAATGCAGGCAGCCTGCTCGCGCTTTGCAGGACGCGTGCCGCTGCTTGCCAACATGGTCGAGGGGGGCAAGACCCCAGTCAAAGCCGCCTCGGAACTGGCCGATGTGGGTTTCCGCATCGTGATCTTTCCCGGAGGAACCGCACGCGCGGTGGCACACACTTTGGCTGGCTATTACGGCAGCCTGAAGCAAAACGGCAGCACCGCGCCGTGGCGCGAACAGATGCTGGATTTTGATGGGCTCAATGCGGTGATTGGAACGCCGGAACTGCTGGCTGCGGGAAAACGGTACGAGGGTTGACTGCGATCACTGCCACGAAGGATGTTGGAACGCATTGACCAAGAAATCGAGCATCCTGCGCATCTTCAACGACATGTGCTTACGGCTGGCGTAGACCACATGTATGCCGAGGGTAAAGGCATCGTAGCCGGGCATCAGTTCGACGAGCGTGCCTTGTTTGAGATCCTCGCCAATGAGAAAGTCGGGCTGCAGAATGATGCCCTGATGGGCTAATGCAGCCAGACGGCAGGTGTCGCCGCTGTTGGTGCGAATCCGCGGATTGACTTTGACGCGCACTTCACCCTGAGGACCAGCGAACCGCCAGTCATCCTTGCTGGTCAGATAACTATAAGAAACGATGTGATGATTGGCCAGGTCCTCGGGCGTTTTCGGACGGCCGTGTTTTTTGACGTATTGCGGTGAGGCGCACAACGCCATTCGGGTGCACGCCAACTGGCGGCTGATCAGGCGTGAGTCTGGCAGATTGGTGATGCGTATTGCGAGGTCGTATCCCTCGTCCACCAGATCGACAATGCGGTCATTCAGATCGATGTCCAGTGACACATTGGGGTTTTCTGCGAGAAACCGCGGCCATAACGGTGCCAGATGCAACAGGCCAAATGAGAGCGGTGCATTGATGCGCAGCATGCCGACGGCATGGCCGCCGTGCGAGACGGTTTCGGTTTCCAGTTCATCGAGTGCCGCCGCGAGCTCGATCGCCCTGGCGTGAAAGCGCTGCCCGTCCTCGGTCAACGATAGACGGCGCGTGGTCCGGTGCAGCAGGCGCAGTCCCAGGTGCGCTTCGAGGTCAGCCACATGCCGGGAAATGGCGGCCTTTGACAGGTTGGTCGCCTCGGCAGCGCTGACAAAACTCCCATGGCGGACGACGGCGAGAAAACTGTTGATCTGCTGGAGGTCAAGCATGGATTGTCTCTATTTTTGGGACAAACTGTCATTTTATTCCCTATTTATCGCCTCTCGTATTGTCAATAAAGTGTCGCTATCCCGAAACGCGGGCAAACGAATAAGGAAGTCGTCATGAATGCAACGTTCTCTTTGTTGGGCCGAATCGGCCTGGCTCTTATTTTCATAATTTCCGGCTGGGGCAAAATCACTGGCTACGCAGGCGCCGAGCAATATATGAGCGCTATGGGTGTATCACCTGCCTTGCTGCCGTTGGTGATCTTGTTGGAGTTTGGCGGTGGCTTGGCGATTGCTGCGGGCCTATTCACGCGCTGGATTGCAATCGCGTTCGCGCTTTTTTCCGTAGCTACCGCTGTTGTATTTCATGCGAATTTCGGCGATGCCATGCAAGCCATTAATTTCTGGAAGAACATCGCCATCGCAGGCGGTTTCTTGAGTCTGGCTGCGCAGGGAGCGGGAGCGTGGAGCCTTGATGCATTGAGAGGTTCGCGCAAGGCTTGAGCGGCACACTCTCAATGAGTAATGGGCGGAACGCCGCCCATTGTCGTTTTGCGCCACGTGCACGGACTTGCCGAGCACGTGGCGCAAATAGCACATTATTTTTGGGGTTTGATCAGGCGCACTTGGACCGATGTACACGAGGGGGGCTCAGAGGGCGCGGCTCGCCGCCGCCGCAAATAGCTCATTACGCAACCAGGAATGCGCGGCATCGGCGTCATGGCGCGGGTGCCATGCAGCCGTGAGTCCAAATCCGCCTACCTCCACCGGCAACGGCAGTAAATCCAGCCGGTCCGAGAACCGTTGCAGGAAGCGTTCGGGCAGGGCGCACACATAGTCCGTGGCCTCGATCACAAGCGGCGCCAAGTGATACTGCTGAACGGAAACGGCGACGTTGCGGGTACGTCCGTGGCGGGCAATGACATCGTCCATGAAACCGTGAAAATTGCCGCCATCGCCCGACACAATCACGTGGCCCAAGGCGCAATAAGCATCGAGATCAGGAGGCGCCAGCCCTCTCGGGTGCGCTTTGCGTTGTGCCATGACATAACGTTCGCTCAATAACTGCTGGCGACGCGCATCCGCTGGCGTTGAAAAATCCGCAGCGATGAGTAAATCCGCCTTGCCGTTGGCGAGCCAGGCGCCCGCCGTGTCGGCAGGGACGGTATGAAATGCGAGTTGTACATGGGGCGCGCGGCTGGCAATGCGGCGGACCAGATCCAGGCCGACCATGACAAAGCCGTTATCGCTGGCCAGGATTTGAAAGCGGCGCGAATCACGCGCGGGATCAAAATCCATGCCGCGCGCGAGCGCGGCATGCAGCTCGTGCAATGCTGCCCGCAGGGGTTCGCGGATGGCCAGTGCACGGGCGGTGGGCGTCATGCCACGGCCGTGTTTCGCCGGAACCAGCAGAGCGTCATTGGTCAACTCGCGCAGCCGGGCGAGCTGCGCCGATAGCGCGGGTTGGCTGAGATGCAGCCGCTCCGCAGCGCGGGTGACATTGGCTTCCTCCAGCAAAACGTCCAGAGAGCCCAGTAACGCCAAATCCGCTCCCCGCAAAGGCGATGGCATATCAGCCATTTGGATAGCTCCGATATTAATAATCGATTTCAAATATACCAAGTTCTTGCTCACACTACGGCTTGAAACGAGGGCTGGGCAAAGAGTCCCGCTCGGCATGATTCGGAGTCAACAGTGCGGACGAGCAAAGCGGATGAACCTGAGCGGCATGCCCTGCGTGCCTTGGCCAGCGCAAATTTTGCAGTGGGCGGGATGTCGTATGGCGTGGTTGGCGCCTTGCCTGCTTTAGTGGGCGCCTGGCAGATTTCTCCTGGGGACGCGGCACTATTGATGACGGCATTCTCGATCGCGTTTGCTGTCGGGGCGCCGGTGCTGCAGGTGCTGGTGGGCCACTCGCGTCGGCGGACGTTGTTGTTGAGCGGTTTGGTGGTGATGCTGCTTGCGACACTGGCCGGGGCGTTTACGGCTAGTTTTGCTTGGTTGTTGATGACGCGGATCGTGGCGGGCTTGGGCGCGGCGCTTGTCAGTCCGGTCGCTAATGCGATCGGGGCAGGGTTGGCTCCGGCCGAACGGCGGGGTAAAGCGTTGGCCGTAGTGTTTGTTGGGGTCACCTTATCCAGCGTCGTCGCGGCGCCGGTTGCTGCAGCATTGGCAGAAGCCTTTGGCTGGCGTGCCGTATTCATCGGGCTCGCGATGATTGCCTTGGGAAGCCTCGGCTGGATTATCGCTACGGTACGCGATACGTCATATGGTGAGCCGATGCGGCTGAGAGGATTGCTGCAGTTGCTATTGCGGCCGGCTACAGCGGCTGGGCTCGCTGTGGTTGTGTTGCAGACTGCGGCCTTTTTTGCGACTTATACGTTGATCTTGCCCTTGATCACTAAACATTTCGGAGCGAGTGCGGCAGAGGGCGGCGTTGCCTTGCTGTTGTTTGGATTGACGGGCATCGCGGGAAACCTGATCGCGCAGCGAGTGTCGCTGCATCATGCTGCCGATAGGCTGCTGCGTATCGTGATGATGACCATGATGCTCGTCTTTATCGTGATTGCAGTGTTGGGAGTGCCTTTCTGGGGCGATGTGCTCAGGCTGGGATTCTTGTTCCTGTTGCTTGTCATCTGGGCGGTGATGCAGGACGTGTTCTATCCGTCTCAATTGCGCCGTGTCGTTGCCCTGGAGCCCGATTATCGCGGGATGGTGATCGCACTGAATTCATCGGGCATCTTTTTGGGGATTGCATTAGGGTCGGGCGTGGGGGGACGCGTTGCCGATTCCGTTGGTTTACAGTGGTTGGCCCCGGCCTCGGCGGCATTGACGGCGCTGGCGCTTGGCGCACTGATTGTGTCAAGGCGCCTACTCGCCAGGATGCCAGGTGGCCAAGCCACGGTTGGGCAAGTTCGTGAGTGCCCAGCTCCATAGCATTGCGCCCGGGCGCAGGTGAAAATGCACCGTAGTGGTGCATTGAGAGAGGCGGTTTTTGCAAAATGCACCCAAACAGCGCATTCAGGCCCCGATAGATTGACTACAATCCTGTCCGGCCTGGTTTTGTTGCCGGGCCGCCCCAAGACAAAAACGCCCCTTGGGGGGCAGCAAGCCGGGGGCGCAGCAAGGGGGGGCTTTGTGTGACAGGTCGTGCGGCACGAGCATGCGGCATGCATTTTGCTTGATTCCGGGCGACTTTCACTCTGACCCTCGGGTCACTAACGCCAGTAGCCCCGCTACGTCGCCTGATGCCTGCCGTTTTCCCTCGTTGTTCAGATGCGCTTCGACTTGTGCCGAGGCGCCTGTGCCACGCTCGGGTTGAGGGCTTTTAAATCGCCTAGGAGCCGAAACCATGATGTTTGAAAACCTCCCGTCCGTATCCGGACTTGCCCGTCGCAGCGTGCTGAAACTCGGCGTGGCGGCCGCGGGCGTGTTCGTGATGTCGGGCTGGGCCCAGGCACAGGACGCCGCCAAGATCAAAGTGGCGGCCGTCTATACCGTGCCGGTCGAGCAACAATGGGTATCGCGCATTCACAAGGCGCTGAACGCCGCCAAGGAAAAAGGCGAGATCGAATACGTGTTTTCCGAGAACGTCAGCAACGCCGACTACGAGCGTGTAGTGCGCCAGTATGCCGAGCAGGGCAACCAGCTGATCGTGGGCGAGGCCTTTGCCGTCGAGTCCGCCGCGCGCAAAGTCGCTAAAGACTATCCCGAGACCGCATTCCTGATGGGCTCGTCGGCCAAACCGCAAAAGCCGAATTTTTCGGTGTTTGACAACTATATTCAAGAGCCGGCGTACCTGACCGGCATGATTGCCGGCGGCATGAGCCAGTCGGGCAAGATCGGCTTGGTGGGCGGATATCCCATCCCCGAAGTCAATCGCCTGATGCAGGCATTCATGGCGGGTGCCCAGGAAATCAATCCAAAGGTCAGCTTCACCGTTTCGTTCATCGGATCGTGGTTTGATCCCCCAAAGGCTAAAGAAGCCGCCTTCGCGATGATTGATCAGGGTGCAGACGTGTTGTACGCCGAGCGTTTTGGCGTGTCCGACGCGGCCAAAGAGCGTGGCAAGCTCGCAATCGGCAACGTGGTCGACACCCAGCCGCAATATCCGGAGACGGTCGTGGCGTCGGCATTGTGGAACATGGAGCCCACGATCGAGCACGCATTGGCGCAGGTCAAGGCAGGCAAGTTTGCCGCGGAAGACTACGGTCAATATTCGTTGATGAAATTCAAAGGATCGGAACTCGCGCCGTTGGGCACGTTTGAATCGAAGATCCCCGCGGAGCTCAAGGCCAAGGTCGAGACCAAGCAAAAGGCGATCCTGGATGGCAGCTTTGAAGTCAACGTGAACAACAGCGAACCCAAGTCCAGCGCGAAATGACGGATACCCTGGCCCTGCAACTCGAGGGCATTACCAAGCGTTTTGGCAGCCTGACGGCGAATGACGCGGTCTCGCTGAGTGTGAAGCAGGGCGAGGTGCTGGCCCTGTTGGGGGAAAACGGCGCGGGCAAGTCCACGTTGGTGTCCATTCTGTTCGGGCACTACGTGGCCGATGCCGGCCGTATCACCGTCTATGGCCAGGCGTTGCCGCCCGGCCGTCCAGACGCCGCGCTGGCCGCAGGTGTGGGTATGGTCCATCAACATTTCACGTTGGCAGACAACATGAGTGTGCTGGACAACGTGATGGTGGGTACCCAGTCGTTGTGGCGGCTCGCATCCGGGCGCAAGCAGGCTCGGCAACGATTGGTCGAACTGGGCCAGCGCTTTGGCCTGGGCGTGGACCCCGATGCGCGCGTAGGGACGTTATCCGTCGGTGAAAAGCAGCGCGTTGAAATTCTCAAAGCGCTCTACCGCGGTGCACGCATTCTGATCCTGGACGAGCCGACAGCCGTGCTGACGCCTCAAGAGGTCGATGGGCTGTTCGCTACGCTGCGCGGTTTTGTCGCCGAAGGACTCGCGGTCATTTTCATTTCGCACAAGCTCGATGAGGTCATGGCGGTCTCGCAACGCGTGGCGGTACTGCGTCAAGGCAAACTTGTGGCCGAACGCGACACGGCATCGACCAACGCAGCGGAGCTGGCCGAGTTGATGGTCGGACGCAAGGTTGTCATGCCGCGTGTGCAGAACGCCGAGCCGCGCGCGCAGGCGACGCCTGTGGTCACACTCTCGCAGGTGACCGTGCGCAATAGCCACGGCGGCGCGCCGTTGCTCGATAGTGCGGATCTGACGATACACACGCACGAGATCGTGGCTATCGCGGGCGTAGCAGGCAACGGACAACAGGCGCTCGTGTCGGTGTTGAATGGATTACGCCATCCCGATGACGGCACGATACGCTTGGGGGCGGAACACTCGGTGGCGCCGCGCACCCCCGCGGGTTGGACGGCCGCAGGCGTGGGACGCATCCCGGAGGACCGTCACCACGAGGGCGTGATCGGCGATAGTCCCCTGTGGGAAAACGCCATCATCGAAGATCTGAACGACAAACGCTTTGCGCGTTTCGGCGTGGTGCGCGCGCAAGCCGGCCGTGCCTATGCGCGTGATCTCAGCAAACAGTTCGATGTGCGAGCGGCTTCGCAGGATGTACGTACGCGCAGCCTGTCGGGCGGGAATATGCAAAAGCTGATCCTGGGCCGCACATTGGCTCGGCAGCCGCGTTTCATCGTGGCCGATCAGCCAACCTGGGGGCTGGATATTGGCGCAGTCGCCTACGTCCGTGAACAACTGCTGGCCGCGCGCGAGCGCGGTGCGGGTGTTTTGCTGGTGTCCGAAGACCTCGAAGAAATCTTCGCATTGGCCGATCGCATCGCAGTCATGTGCGGCGGCAAGATCATTGCCGTAAAGCCCGTTGCGCAATGGACGCCGGCATCCGTGGGCCTGGCCATGACGGGTAGTGTGCCCGCCTGACGATTAAATAATGAAATCATGAACTTGTACCTGGAACGTCGCACCGAAGCCAGCCGCACAGCGTTGCTGTTGGCGCCTTTGGCGGCGATTATCTTTACCTTGTTGATCTGTGCGCTGTTGGTGGCATGGGCGGGCGCGCCAGTGGGGCGCACCTATGCATTATTGTTCGACGGCGCATTTGGATCGCGTTTTGCCTTGTCAGAAACACTGATGCGTGCGACGCCGCTGATGCTGACCGGCTTGGCCTGTGCAGTGGCATTCCGTGCACGTTTTTACAACATCGGCGCTGAGGGGCAGTTGTACCTCGGTGCGCTGGCCGCCGTGGCGGTGGGCGGTATGCATGATGGCGTGGGCTTTGATTTGCCGGTACCCGTGCTGTTTGCCGGCATGATGATCGCCGCGGCGTTGGCAGGCGCATTGCTGCTGTTGATTCCGGCTTTGCTGAAAACCCGACTGGGCGTGGACGAGGTGGTGACCACGCTGCTGGGCAATTTCATTGTGCTGTTGTTCGTGTCGATGATGCTCGATGGCGTCATGAAAGACCCCATGGCCATGGGATGGCCGCAATCGGTGGCACTGAACCCCGATCTGGAGTTCGGCAAACTCATCGCGAAAACGCGCGTACATACTGGGTTGCTGTGGGGGATAGGCCTCGCGGTCGGCTTGTGGTTGATCAACCGCTATACCGTCTTTGGTTTGCAGATGCGAGCGGTCGGCGCGAATGCGCATGCCTCGCGTTTTCTAGGATTGCCGGTGACACGCGTGATGTTGGGTACGGCGATGTTATCGGGCGCCTTGGCGGGACTGGCGGGCGCGATCGAAGTCGCGGGCCGTACGAGCTATGTGACGCTGGATATGTCGCCGGGTTACGGCTATACCGGTGTGGTGGTCGCCATGTTGGCGGGGCTGCATCCGTTGGGTGTCGTGGTGGCTAGCGTCTTTGTGGCGGGCATGTTGGTAGGCGCGGACAGCATGAGCCGCGCGATTGCCGTCCCCAACTACATTGCCGATGTGATTGTGGCTGCATCGCTGTTGTCCATGCTGGTGGCCACCTTGTTCGCGCAATATCGCTTGCGCCGCAAGCAGGCCTGAGGAGACGCGCATGGAATGGATGGATTTGTTGAGTTCGAGCGCGTTCTGGGTGGCGGTGTTGCGTCTGGCTACGCCGTTGATCCTGGGCACGCTGGGCGTGCTCTTGTGCGAGCGTGCCGGGGTGTTGAACCTGGGCATCGAAGGCATCATGGCGGCGGGAGCCTTTACCGGTTGGCTGGTGGTGTATCTGGGCGCACCGCTTTATGTCGGTGTGCTGGCAGCCGCACTGGCGGGCATGGTCTTTGGACTGCTGCATGCAGTGTTGACGGTGCCGTTAGGTCTGTCGCAGCACGTGTCTGGATTGGGCGTGACCTTGCTGGCGACGAGCCTGAGTTACTTCGCCTACCGGGTGACTTTCCCTAGTGTGAATACTCCGCCGACGATCACGCCGTTTGCCGAGATGACATTCTTCAAGGACATTCCCGTGATCGGTCCCGTGTTGGCGGGCCAGACGGTGATGACGCTGATCGCCTTGATTGCCGTGCCTTTGATCGCATGGGTGTTGAACCGCACACCGCTGGGCTTGGCAATCCGTATGGTGGGTGAAAATCCCGCCGCCGCCGAGGGGCAGGGCCTGTCCGTGACCAAGCTGCGCATGGGCGCTATCGTAGCGGGGTCGGCACTGATGGGCATTGCAGGCAGTTTCCTCACGCTGGCTGCGTTTAATGCCTTCTTTTTCAATATGGTCAACGGCCGCGGTTGGGTCTGTGTGGCCTTGGTGGTGTTCGCGTCGTGGCGACCGGGCAAGGCCCTGCTGGGCGCGTTGATTTTTGCGTTCTTTGATGCGCTGCAATTGCGGTTGCAGCAGGGTGGCACGAGCCTGCCGGGCTTGCCCGAGTTGCCGTATCAGGTTTATTTGATGTTGCCGTACGTGCTGTCCATTTTGGCGCTGGTCGTGATGGCGCGTCGTGCCGCGTATCCCCAAGCGCTGATGAAGCCCTATCGCAAGGGCGAGCGTTGAGCCCATACGGCACAGTCAATCAAAAGGTTTTTATATGCTCGATCTCATTATCAAGAACTGCAACCTGGCCAATGGCCAGACGGGTGTGGATGTCGGCGTGCAGAATGGCCGCATCGTGTCTATCCAGCCCGCCTTGCAGGCCGAGGCCGGCCAGGTGGTCGATGCTCAGGGCCAATTGCTGAGCGCGCCATTCGTCGATGCGCATTTCCATATGGATTCGACGCTGTCATACGGTTTGCCGCGCGTGAATCAATCCGGTACCTTGCTCGAGGGCATTGCGCTGTGGGGGGAATTAAAGCCGCTGTTGACGCAGGAGGCGCTGGTCGAGCGCGCGTTGGCGTATTGCGATTGGGCGGTGGCCAACGGCCTGTTGGCGATTCGTTCGCACGTGGATGTCTGTGATCCGCGTTTGCTGGCGACCGAGGCCTTGCTGCACGTACGTGAGCGCGTGAAACCCTATCTGGACCTGCAATTGGTTGCCTTCCCGCAAGACGGCGTGCTGCGCGCGCCAGGGGCGATGGACAATCTGAAGCGTGCCTTGGATATGGGACTGGACGTGGTGGGCGGTATTCCCCATTTCGAACGCACCATGGCTGACGGCGCAGAATCGGTACGCTTGTTGTGTGAGCTGGCGGCCGAGCGCGGGCTGCGCGTCGACATGCATTGCGACGAGACCGATGACCCCCTGTCGCGTCATATCGAGACACTGGCGTATCACACGCAGCGCCTGGGCCTGCAGGGCCGGGTCACGGGATCGCATCTCACGTCCATGCATTCGATGGACAACTACTACGTGTCCAAGCTGATTCCGTTGATTCGCGAGGCAGGGGTCTCGGCTATTTCCAATCCGTTGATCAACATCACGATTCAGGGACGCCACGATACTTATCCCAAGCGTCGCGGGATGACGCGCGTGCCTGAGTTGCTGGCAGCCGGCGTGACAGTGGCGTTTGGCCATGACTGTGTGATGGACCCATGGTACAGCCTGGGTTCGGGCGACATGCTGGAGGTCGCGCACATGGGGTTGCATGTGGCCCAGATGACGGGACAGGATGCGATGCATGCCTGTTTCGAGGCGGTGACCGGTGCGCCTGCCAAAATTCTCGGTTTGGATGAAACAGGCATCGAGGTTGGCAAGCGCGCGGACATGGTGCTGTTGCAGGCTCGTAATCCGGTTGAAGCGCTACGCCTGCGTGCCACGCGCCTGCATGTCTGGCGCGCGGGTAAGCAGATAGCCAGCACGCCGCCCGCGACGGCTGCGCTGTCGTTGGCGGGCCGGCCGCAAACGGTGGATTTCCGGGTGTAGGTGGGCTTGGAGCACGGCCTAATGCGAGTTAGGCCGCGTTGGATAGGCGATTCGCACTGTGGTCACGGCCGAATGAGTTGAATGCGGACAGTAGCGACTAATGCGGAATCCATCACAGTTAATCGTAATTTGGTCTGAAAAATTAGCTGTTCTCGATAGGAACAGTTACGGGAAGATAGAATTCGAGCCCTTTAAATGATCGCCGCCTAGCGGCGTGGTTTCGAATGGTATTTTCTTCTCGCAGCACCGCACTCGTGTTGCTGTCGTCTTTCATTACCCTTATTGATCTGCAAGTCTCGCCGGTACATGCGCACGCTGCCGGCAATCCCAGCGATCCGGAAACTTGGCGTACCCAAGAATACCGTGCGCAATGGGGATTGGATTTTATTAACGCCGCTAATGCTTATGCGCTGGGTCTGGACGGTCGTGGCGTAAAAATCGGCGTGGTGGATTCGGGCATTGATTCGCATCATCCGGAATTCTTGCATCGCACCGGTGGTGGATATGGTTCTGTGACCAACATCGCAATGCTGACTGATAGCGATGGGCATGGCACGATGGTGTCTTCGGTGATATCGGCAAACCGCAACGGCATTGGCATGCATGGCGTGGCGCCAGGTGCCACGATATTCGTGCCGAACCTTATCGCCGGCGGTGACGATGAAGAAGATCGCCTGTTTGCTGAGGCTTGGGATGAGATGCTCGACCAAGGCGTGCGCATCGTTAATAACAGCTGGGCGTGGCCGGATATACCGATTACTGACGAACCGGCCGATTACTGGAGAGCTTCGCAGCCGAATTTGATTGCGGCGGCACGCCGAGCAGTTAGTGCAGGCGCGTTGATGATTTTTGCAGCGGGCAATGAGAGCGGCTCAAGCCCCGAAAGCCCCGCCGGCCTGCCCTATTATTTTCGTGATCTAGAGTCGGGGTGGTTAGCCGTCGCAGCGCTCTCACCCGATGGAATGCCATCCTGGTCCAATCGCTGTGGCGTGGCCATGGACTGGTGTCTGTCCGCGCCCGGAGGCGGAGAGGGGTGGGTATGGGACGCCAGCGTTGAGGATTTGACCTACGTGGGGGAGAGCGATGATATTTTCATGGCGCGTGCAGGTGGCGGTTATACCACTGCCGCTGGCACGTCGTTTGCTGCCCCCCATGTGACGGGTGCCGCCGCGCTGGTAGCACAGCGCTTTCCTTATCTGACGATGGCACAAGTGCGCCAGGTTCTGCTGGGCACAGCCGCAGATGTCGGCGATCCGGGTGTGGACGAGGTATACGGGTATGGTGTCCTCGATGTAGGCAAGGCCGTCCTCGGTCCAGGAAAATTCGATTGGGGAGATTTCCATGTGTCGTTTGATCAGGGCTATAGCACCTGGGGTAACGACATTACCGGCGCAGGCGGGCTGATCAAATCAGGCACGGGATCGCTGGAGTTGACGGGCGACAGCACGTACGCCGGCGAGACACACGTCAATGGAGGCGAGCTTGCCATCGCCGGCAGTATTGCTTCGCAGACGGTTGTAGGCCGAGCCGGGATGCTTTCGGGTGGCGGCGCAATCATTGGAGATGTCGATAATCAAGGCATCGTGGCGCCGGGCTTGTACAGAAGCGGCGGAACACTGCTCGTCGATGGCGATTATGTTCAGCGCAGAGGGGCCGCTTTGCTGGTGGATGTCAATGCGTCGCAAGGGACGGGCTTGCTCGACGTTACGGGCGAGGCGCAAATCGATGGTGGCAAAGTCGCTGTTGCCCTGGCGCCCGGGGCTTACCGCGGTGATGAGCGTCATACGATTTTGTCCGCCGACGATGCGGTTTCGGGTCGATATGACGAACTGTGCAAGTGCTTTGCCTTTTTGGATGTGTCGTTAGCTTATGACCCACAGAATGTCTATCTGGATATCGAGCGCAACGGCGTCGCGTTCACCGAGGTGGCAGCCAGCCATAATCAACGCGCCGTCGGGGCAGCGATTGAACTTATGGACGGCGACGCGGCTGATACGCCCGAGTCGGGTCATGGGGCAGATGCAATAACTTCAAGATCTATAGCGACCTCCGTCATGGCAGGATCGACTGTGGCGGCAACGCTGTTTGATCACATTGTTGTGATGGGCGCGCCCGCGGCACGAGCCGCATTCGATAGTCTGTCAGGGGAGCTCCATCCCAGCGTGGCCTCGGCGTTGATAGACGACAGCCGCTACACGCGGGATGCGATTACCGGCCGTCTGCGCAAGGCGTTCAGTGTCGCGAGCGCGCCGCCCGTGTCATCCGCTCAGTACTCAGGCGTCAAGAGCGCTGCTGATGGCAGAACATCCGTTTGCGGCTTATACGGGGGCACAATACGGCGCAACGGCGCTGCGCTTTGGCGCCGCCCATACTTGGCATGACATCGATGCCAAACGTCGCGTGGCGTTCTTGGCAGAGCGTGCGAACAGCGACTATTACGCGCGTACCGCGCAGTTGTTCGGAGAGGCCGGGTACCAGTTTGATCTGTACGGTGTGCAGTTGGAGCCCTTTGCACAGCTGGCCTACGTGCATCTGCATACCAATAGTTTTGATGAGGGTGGTACCGTCGGTTTGAATGCGCGGAGCGCTAATCACGATACAACGTTCAGTACGCTGGGCTTGCGCGCTGAAACGGTATTGGGCAACACAGAAAAGAGCACGCTGTCGGTTCATGCCATGATGGGTTGGCAACACGCATTCGGTTCGCTATCGCCGAAGTCAATGTTTTCATTTACCGGTGGATCTCCGTTCACCATCGAAGGCGTGCCTTTGGCTCGAGACGCTTTAGTGCTGGATGCCGGGCTGAATATTGCCGCGGGCAAAGCGTTAAACATCGACTTTGCATACACGGGGCAATTGGCACAGAATTCCGCAAATCAAACGGCCAAAGTCAATCTGATTTGGCGGTTTTGAGTTCGTTGTCTGTCAGCCTGATTTTATTTAATCGTAATAGGGTCCGAAAATAGGCGCGTTCCCGATATAAGCAGCTCAAGAAAAATAGAATTCAGCCTGTTAAATAATTGCCCATAGCGGCATA
Organism: Bordetella tumbae; assembly: GCF_054780995.1. Lineage (NCBI taxonomy): Bacteria > Pseudomonadati > Pseudomonadota > Betaproteobacteria > Burkholderiales > Alcaligenaceae > Bordetella > Bordetella tumbae. The sequence goes on along the minus strand of NZ_BAAGVG010000002.1, from coordinate 116,090 downwards.
GTTCGAATGGCCTGTTCTTATCGCGGCGCTGCATTAGCGCTGCTTTTTTCTTTCATTACCCTTATTGACTTACAGGCCTCGCCAGCGCTTGCGCAAGCAATCGGCGAGCCCAGTAACCCGGAAACGTGGCGCACAGAAGAATACTATGAGCAATGGGGGTTGGGTTTCATTCGTGCCGCAGACGCTTATGCGTTAGGCCTGGACGGCAGCGGCGTGAAAGTCGGGGTTGTTGATACTGGAGTTAATCCTCACCTCCCTGAGTTTTTGAATCGCATCGGTGGCGGGTATGACTATGTGAACAATACTGCCGTAATGACCGATAGCATCGGGCATGGCACGATGGTCGCGTCGGTGATCGCGGCAAACCGGGACGGTGTTGGTATGCACGGTGTTGCTCCCGGTGCGATGATTTACGCCGCACGCGCCGTTACGAACACTGATGACGATAGCGATGATTCCCGGGTCGCTGCGGCCTGGAATGATTTGCTTGGCCAAGGTGTACGCATCATCAACAATAGCTGGAGCCTCAATGAGCGACAGATTACCTACGAGCCCGCAGATTACTGGTTGACGCAGATGCCGGATGTGGTTGCGGCTGCACGCAGAGCCGTGGGCGCGGACGCGTTGATGATTTTCCCTGCCGGCAATACGGGTGGTTCGAATCCAGAAAGCCCCGCCGGTCTGCCTCTTTACGTGCCCGAGCTGGAACCAGGGTGGCTGGCAGTTTCGTCGGTTTATCCTATTTTCGGAAAGGCATTCTACTGGGCCAATGGTTGTGGCGTGGCCAAGCGTTGGTGCCTGTACGCGCCAGGGGTGGCCATTATGGCCGCAACGGCAGGCGGCAGCTATGAAACCAGGACGGGAGCGTCGCTTGCCGTTCCCCATGTGGCGGGTGCCGCGGCATTGGTGGCTCAGCGATTCCCTTATATGACGATGGCGCAAGTACGTCAGGTCTTGTTGGGCACTGCCGGAGATATGGGTGAGCCAGGTGTAGACGAGGTATACGGCTACGGTATCCTCGATGTTGGCAAGGCGGTTCGCGGTCCAGGGAAATTCGATTGGGGGGATTTCCATGTTTCGTTGGACCAAGGGCGCAGCACATGGAGCAATGACATTACTGGTAAGGGCGGCTTGATCAAATCCGGCGCTGGATCGCTGGAATTGACCGGCAACAGCACGTACACCGGTAAAACGCGCGTCGATGGCGGTGAGCTTGCCATCGCAGGCAGTATTGCTTCGAACACGACGGTGGGCCGGGGTGGTTTGCTGTCCGGTAACGGCATCATCATTGGCAATCTCGATAACGCAGGCATCGTGGCGCCGGGCTTGCCTGGCGAGGGAAGAGCATTGTTCATTGGTGGGAATTATGTTCAGCGCCAAGGAGCCAGCCTACTGGTGCAGATCAACGAGCGGCAGGAGGCGAGCGTTCTGTACGTCAGTGGTCAGGCCCACATCGACGGCGGCAAGGTCGCGGTGATGATGAGGCTCAGCGATTATCGCGGCGACAGGCGTTATACGATTCTGTCAACGGGAGAGGGGGTCTCGGGGCGGTACGACGAGCTGTGCAAATGCTTTGCGTTTTTAAATGTGTCGCTGGCATACGATGCACGGCACGTTTACTTGGATGTTGCACGTAATGGTGTGGCGTTTGCCGATGTAGGGGAGAGTGATAACCAGCGATCGGTGGGCGCGGCGATCGAGCGTATGGGCGTGACGGCAATGGCCTCTGCCGAGGCGAGCGCAGCAACGGCAGAGGCAACAATGCCAGATGCTGCGATGCCAGGCGGAGCAATACCAGATGCAGAAACCCCTGACAGAGTAGCACCAGGTGCAGTAACGCCCAGTGCAACCGCAACTGTTGCTGAGGTGACAACAAATGCGGACTTATCCCTGTTTCAGCGGATCCTTTTGATTGATACCCCTGCAGCGCGCGCCGCGTTCGATAGTTTGTCTGGAGAGTTGCATCCCAGCATCGCATCCGCCCTGATCGATGACAGCCGCTATACGCGCGATGCCATCACGAATCGCCTGCGCACGGCAGTCGGAGGCGCAGGCGAATCCTCGGCGTTGAGGTCGCTGTACGCTAGCGCGACGCACCCTCTGAGCGATAGGGTCTCGGTTTTGGAACCTGCAGTCGCGACATGGGGCCAGTTCTACGGCGCGTGGGGACATATGTCATCGCCTGGCAGATCCGCTCAACTGCAGCGCTCAGCTCGTGGGTTTTTTCTCGGCGCCGATACGGCGATGGGTGATTCCTGGCGAGCCGGTGTGATGGGCGGCTTCGGGTCCAGTTCTCTGCGGATGGGTGCACGCTCGTCCTCGTCCTCGGTCGATAGCTACACGCTGGCGGCTTATGCGGGCGCGCAGTACGGTGCGACGTCCTTGCGCTTTGGCGCCGCTCATACCTGGCATGACATTGACGCCAAACGCAGCGTATCGTTCTTGTCCGAGCGCGCAAACAGCGATTATCACGCACGCATCGCGCAGGTGTTTGGCGAGGCGGGGTATCAGTTTGATGTGGACGGTGCTCAGTTCGAACCTTTTGTACAGCTGGCCTATGTGCGTCTGCATACGAACGGTTTTGAGGAGGGTGGTACCGTCGGTTTGAAGGCACGCAGCGCCAATCACGATGCGACGTTCAGTACGTTGGGTTTGCGCGCTGAAACGGTGCTGGGCAACGCAGAGACGAGCACGCTGTCGATTCATGCCATGATGGGTTGGCAACACGCATTCGGTACGTTGTCGCCTAAATCAACATTCTCATTTATCGATGGATCGCCATTCACCATTGAAGGCGTGCCGTTGGCTCGAGATGCGTTGGTGCTGGATGCGGGGCTGAGTATCGCTGCAGGAAAAGCGTTGAACATCGACTTTTCGTACATAGGACAATTGGCACAGAACTCGACGAATCAAACGGGCAGGGTAAATTTGATTTGGCGGTTTTGAGTCAACACCAGCTTGGCGCCAAAGAGAGCGAGCTTTCAGTGTTACGTAATTTTTGGTGTTTATATTGCAATAATAAATTACTATTCGAACACTTTTTCAACGATTCTCCCGTAAGGCGTTGTTCGAATGGCTCACGCAGCTGGCGGTGTATTACGAAAATTATTCCTATATTTCATCGCGACTACCGGCCTGCAACCGGCGCCGGTTTACGCGCAGACATCCGGTGATCTGAGCAGTCCAGACACGTGGCGCACCAAAGAATATCTCGCGCAATGGGGATTGGACGCCATTAACGCAGCCGATGCCTATGCGTTGGACTTGGACGGCAGTGGCGTGAAAATCGGAGTCGCCGATACCGGTATAGACCCTAATCACCCTGAGTTCTCCGGCCGCATTGGGGGCGGGTATGACTATCTGGATAATACGGCTACGCTGACAGATAGTTACGGGCATGGCACGATGGTTGCCTCAGTCATCGCCGCAAACCGCGATGGTGTTGGCATGCACGGCGTAGCGCCGGGCGCCACCGTGTACTCCGCGCGTATCCTGGACGAGGATGATTCCTTTAGTCAATTTAACCGCCCCTACATGGCCGCAGCCTGGGACGACCTCATCAGCCAAGGCGTGCGCATTATCAACAACAGTTGGGGTTCGAGTGGCACCTCGATCACAGACGAGTCGGCGGAGTATTGGCTGACGCTCCAGCCTAATTTGATTGCGGCTGCGCGCCGGGCGGTCAGCGCAGACACGTTGATGATTTTTGGCACGGGCAATAACGGCGCTGCGGATCCACTGAGTCCCGCTGGCTTGCCTTATTACGTGCCGGATTTGGAGTCCGGGTGGTTGGCGGTGGCGGCGATCGCGCCTGCCTACATGCCGGAGTGGTCCAATGAGTGTGGGGTGGCGATGAACTGGTGCCTGGCCGCGCCAGGTGGCAGTGATGGTTGGGCCTGGGATAGTGCCGTCGGGGCATGGGTCTGGGTGAACGATCGTGACGATATTCTCGTAGCGAATTCGGGAGGCGGCTATTCCAGAGAATGGGGTACGTCGCTCGCGGCCCCACATGTAGCGGGGGCCGCTGCATTGGTGGCGCAACGGTTCCCCTATATGACGATGGAGCAAGTGCGCCAAGTGCTGTTGGGGACGGCGTTGGACGTAGGCGATCCCGGGGTAGACGAGGTGTTCGGCTATGGGATTCTCGATGTCGGCAAGGCTGTGAAGGGGCCAGGGAAATTCGATTGGGGTGATTTCCGTGTGACGTTCGATCAAGGCACCAGCACCTGGGGCAATGACATCACAGGTGCTGGCGGATTGATCAAATCGGGCAGTGGATCATTGGAGCTGACCGGCCACAGCACGTATTCTGGCCAGACACACGTCAATGGTGGCCAGTTGATGGTTTCCGGCAGCATCGCGTCGCCCACGTTTGTCGGCGCAAACGGGGTGCTCTCTGGTAACGGCACCATCATCGGGGATCTCGACAGCCAAGGAATGGTGGCGCCCGGTGTGCCTCAACAGGGAGGCACGCTATCGGTCGAGGGCGACTATGTACAGCATCAAAGCGGGAGCCTCTTTGTAGATGTCGCCGCACCGGGCCGTTTGGACGTTAGCGGGCAAGCACACATCGACGGTGCCAGAGTCGATGTCGCATTGAAGCCGGGTGATTATCAGGGTGACCAGCGTTACACCATTCTGTCGACGGGCGACGCGATTTCGGGTCGGTACGATGAGCTGTGCCAGTGTTTTGCGTTTTTGAATGTGGCGCTGTCGTACGATCCGCAAAATGTCTATCTGGATGTCGCACGTAACGGCCTGGCATTTGGCGATGTGGGCACGAGCCACAATCAACGATCAGTCGGCGCGGCGATTGAGAGCATGCAGGGTGTTGCTGCTGTAGGTGATTCAAACACCACCTTGTTTGACCGTGTCCTCCTGATGGACGCTTCCACGGCGCGTGCCACCTTTGACAGCTTGTCTGGCGAGTTGCATCCCAGCGTGGCGTCGGCGCTGATCGACGACAGCCGCTATACGCGCGATGCCATTACGAGCCGATTGCGTACGGCATTTCGACAAGGAGCGACGCAGCCCAGCCTAGTGGCTCAGAACGGCAGCGTGAAGCTCAATACCCGCAATACCGCCTTCACCGCTATGCCCGAGACCTCGACATGGGGGCAGGTATATGGTGCGTGGGGCCACATGTCCTCGGGCAGCACGGCCCAACTGGATCGTTCTTCCAGTGGCTTTTTTGTTGGTGCGGATACGTCTGTCGGCGACTCCTGGCGAGCCGGTTTGATGGGAGGCTTTGGCTCCAGTACGTTCCGCGTGGACAACAGGCAGTCGTCGGCATCTGTGGACAGCTACACGCTGGCGGCTTATACCGGTGCACAGTACGGTGCGACGTCGTTGCGCTTTGGGGCGGGGCATACCTGGCATGACGTTGATGCAAAGCGCAGCGTACCGTTCTTGTCAGAGCGTGCGGATAGCGACTATCACGCCCGCACTGCGCAGTTGTTCGGCGAGGCAGCTTATCAGTTTGACCTGTATGGGGCGCAGCTCGAACCCTTTGCGCAGTTGGCCTATGTGCATTTACATACTGATGGCTTTGACGAGGGCGGTGCAGTGGGCCTGCGTGCACGCAGCGCCAATCACGATACGACCTTCAGCACGCTGGGATTGCGTACGGAAACGGTGCTGGGCACGACAGAGAAAAGTGCGCTGACGGCCCACGCGATGATGGGTTGGCAACACGCATTTGGCGCGTTGTCGCCGAAATCGACATTCTCATTGTCCGGTGGGTCGCCATTTACTATCGAGGGCGTGCCGTTGGCACGAGATGCGTTGGTGTTGGATGCCGGGCTGAGTGTTGCCGCAGGGGACACGCTGAATATCAGCTTCTCCTACATCGGCCAACTGGCACAGAATTCAACGAATCAAACCGTCAGGGGCGATCTGGTCTGGCGGTTTTGATTCGGTCGGGTGATTTTTTATAGCTTGCGCGTCCATACAGAACGGCCATACCTCGGTAACTACGACTATACGGCGTTAAATATTCCGGCCAGACTGCAGGGCGGGGCGATCAAGTATTAGCTCGATATTCTGATCGTTACTGCACTGATTTGTATTGCCGGGGGGCCATACTTGAAGCGGGGGCATTTAACCGTTCGACGTGGCTTGTTCTTGTATTTAATTGCATCTACAATTTGACTATAAGCATCATTTACGATCCGGAAAAAAATGACGCCAACATCCGTAATCGGGGATTGTCGTTTGAGCTGGTTCAGCAGTTTGACTGGGATAGCGTATTAGTTGTTGAGGATGACCGATATGATTATGGTGAACAGCGGTTTCAGGCGCTGGGCATGATCGACGGTCGTTTGCATATGGTGGTTTTCATGGTGCGGGATGACATGCTGCGTGTCATCAGCCTGCGTAAAGCCAATGCCAGAGAGGTAGCACGTTATGAAAAAACCAGATCCTGAAATGATTGACGATCAGAATCCAGAGTGGACGGAGGATATGTTCCGCCGTGCCAAGCCTGCTCGGGATGTATTGCCTCCAGGCTTGCAGGCCAAGCTTGGAATACGCCGTCGCGGGCAACAGATCGCGCCGACGAAGATCCAGACTTCGGTTCGATATGACGCTGATGTCTTGGCTGCGTTTAAAGCAGACGGCCCTGGTTGGCAGTCGCGGATGAACGATGCTTTACGCGAGTGGCTGAGAGAACATCGGCCCACTTTTCGGTAATGCAGCACGAGACACCTCCGGCGACTGCGGACAGCGTCTAAATTGCCGCTCGTCAGTGTTTCCCCAACCCCAGATACACATCAATCACCCGCTTGTCCTGCGCAATATCCGCGGCCGGCCCTTCGATTGTGATGGCGCCGGTTTCCAGGACGTAGGCATAGTCGGCGACTTGCAGGGCGGCGCGGGCGTTTTGCTCGATCAGCAGAATGGATACCCCACGCCGGCGCAACTCAGCGACGATATGGAATACCTCGCGCACGATGCGTGGCGCCAGCCCCAGGCTCGGTTCGTCCAGCATCAGCAGCCTGGGCTTTGCCATCAACGCACGCCCAACGGCCAGCATTTGCCGTTCCCCGCCAGACAGCGTGCCGGATAATTGTGTCCGGCGTTCGCGCAATCTGGGAAACAGTTCATAGACCTCCTGCAGACTGGCTTGATGGTCGCGCTGACCCGTGCGATAGCGGTGAAAGGCGCCCAGCATCAGGTTGTCTTCCACGCTCATCTCGGCGAATAGTTCACGTTTTTCGGGGACCAGGTTCATGCCTGCTGCGACCATTTCCTCGATCTCGGCATGTACGTGAGGCCGGCCGTCGAAGACGATCTCACCGCGCGAGGGCAATACGCCCATGATGGCGGCCAATAGCGTCGTTTTTCCCGCACCATTGGGGCCGATCACGGTCACGATCTGGCCTTCGCCTACACGTAGATTGATGCCCGAGATTGCCTCGATCTTGTCATAGGCGACATGCAGGTCCGTGACTCGCAATAGGTCGCGTGGGGCGGATGGATGCGCGAGCCCGTCTGCGCTCGTGCTGTTCATGGCAGTGCCCGTGGTCATGTTTGAGTTGAGCATCAATCGTCTATGCCTCCGAGATATGCCTCCAGCACGGCGGGATGCGATTGAATCTCCGCAGGCAGGCCCTCTGCGATCTTCTGGCCAAAGTCCATGACCACGACGCGGTCCACCAGACCCATGACGAAATCCATATCGTGCTCCACGAGCAGTATTCCCATCCCCTCGGCACGCAGGCGTCGCAGCAGCTCGGCCAGTTCCTGCTTTTCCTGATAACGCAGGCCGGCAGCAGGCTCATCCAGGAGCAGCAAGCAAGGATCGGACGCGAGCGCACGAGCGATTTCCAGGATGCGTTGCTGTCCCAGCGCCAGCGAGCCTGCCTCATCGTGCAAATGCTTGCCCAGTCCGACGCGTTCGATTTGATGGGCTGCCTCGGCCAAAAGACGTTGCTCTTCGGTCCGGTCCAACCGCCAGGCGGATGGCATAACGCCACAATGGCCGCGCAAATGCGCACCGATGGCGACGTTTTCCAGGACCGTCATGCGGCTCAAGAGTTTGACGTGTTGAAACGTGCGCGATAGACCCAGGCCGGCAATGTGCCGGGCACCGGTTCCCGCGACGGATTTGCCCCGCAGCAGCACTTGCCCCGAAGTCGGCGTGTCCACACCGCTGATCTGGTTGAACATGGTGCTTTTCCCCGCGCCGTTCGGACCAATCAGGGCCAGGATCTCGCCGGCGTGGACGGTGAGGCTCATCGCGTTGTTGGCGACCAGGCCGCCGAACTTGCGCGTGACGTCGCGCGCTTCCAACAGGACGCTGCCTGGCGCAGGCATGTCGCGGCGGGGCAGGGGGTCGGCTTGCCGATTGACTTGCAGCGGAGCCTTTTTGACCGGAACGAGTTTCGCCAAAACAGGCCAAATGCCGCCCCGTGCACGGTGCAGCAACAGGACCATGCCAAAACCGAAAACGATGATTTCGAAGTTCCCGGTTTGTCCCAGCAAACGCGGCATCCAGTCTTGCAGCCATTGCTTCAGCACAGTGAAAATCCCCGCACCGGCAATCGCACCCCATACGTGGCCCGCACCGCCGATCACTGTCATGAACATATACTCGATGCCCATTTGCAGACCGAACGGATGGGGGTTCACAAAGCGCTGCATATGGGCATACAACCAGCCCGAGGCGCAGGCCTGTAACGCGGCGATGAGAAAGATCACCATACGTGCACGCGTGGTGTTCACACCCATGGATTCAGCCATGATGCGTCCGCCTTTCAGGGCGCGTATCGCGCGGCCCTCTCGGGAGTCCAGCAGATTGCGGGTGCACCAGACGGCCAGCATCAAGAAAGCCCAGATGAGGTAGTAGATGCTTGGGCCGGTGTTCAACACCAGGCTGCCGAGCGAGATGGGCGGAATGTCGGGCAGACCAGTATGGCCGCCCAGACCCTGGACAGAACCAAACGCGAGGTACAGGCTCAACCCCCACGCGATCGTGCCCAACGGCAGAAAATGGCCGGACAGACTCAACGTGATCGCGCCTAGCAGCCAGGCAACGATCAGGGTCAATATCAGGCCGACAACCAGCGTGATCCACGGCGATGTGCCCATCCAGGCCAGCCATGCAGGCAAGCTGTCGGCCTGCGTGGTCAGCACCGCGGTGGTGTAGGCGCCCAGCCCCACGAACGCCGCCTGTCCGAAACTCGTCAGCCCCCCTACGCCCGTCAATAGCACCAGACCCAGCGATACCATCGCATACAGACCGATGTAGTTCAGCAGGGTGACGTAGAACGGCGGCAATACCTGAGGCGCCAGCAACAAGAGCGCCAGGAACACCAGGACAATGTGGCGCGGCTTCACTCGTCGTCCTCCTCTTCGACATGATGGCTTCTCAGTGAACGCCAGACGAGCACGGGGATGATGAGTGTGAACACGATGATGTCTTTATAGGCACTGGCCCAGAATGCGGAGAAAGCCTCGATCAGCCCCACGAGCACGGCGCCCGCGGCTGCAATCGGATAGCTCACCAATCCGCCGATGATCGAACCCACAAAGCCTTTCAGGCTGATGAGAAATCCCGAGTCGAAATAGATGGTGGTAATCGGGGCGATCAGGATGCCGGACACGGTACCGATCAAGGCTGCCAGAAAAAAAGTAGCCTTGCCGGCAAGCGTCGGCGAAATCCCCATGAGTCTCGCGCCGAGCCGGTTGAATGCTGCGGCCCGCAGGGCTTTGCCATACATGGTGCGTTCAAAGAACGTATACAGCACCACGATGAGGATCAACGACACCAAGACGACCCAGATCGCCTGGCTGTTGATGTTGATCGGCCCGAGCGGAAAGCTGGCATCGCTGAACGGATCAGTGCGCGCACCCTCGGGGCCAAAGATCAGCAGACCCAGCCCCACCAGGGCCAGGTGTACGGCGATGGACACGATCAACAGCACCAAGGTGGATGCCGACGCGATGGGCTGAAAGAACAAACGATAGAGCTGCGGCCCCATGGGGATCAGAATCGCCAATGCGAGCAGCGCGCGCAGCACCATGGGCAACGAGGCCAACGGCAGCGCATAGAGCAGGGCGGCCAGCGCGAACGGATAACTCAGCTTGATGATCATCCAGCGGCCTATGCGCAGGCCCCCTGTACGGCGGCGCGCCGCGATCACGTCCGCTAGAAATTCCGCTACGGCAAAGCCCGCCAGCAGCCACACCATACGGGTCGGAGTGCCTGCTTGCAGCGCCGCCATGGTCAGCGCGCCAAACGCCACGAACTCGCCCTGCGGAATGAACAGCACCCGGGTGACCGTGAAGACGAGCAAGATGGACAGCGCCAACAGCGCGTAGACCGCGCCGTTGGTAATGCCATCTTGCCCCAGGATCAAGGCGATCTGCGCATTCATGCAGAGGCTCTCCGTTGTCGCATTGCTCGCGTTGTCATCATTTCACAAGCGTCCATTGGCCATTTTTGACGGTGATCAACTCGCGGCCACGATCGTCGAACCCGCTATGGTCGGCTGCACTCATGTTGTAGACGCCTTGGGTACCAATCAGTTCTTTGGTTTGCTCCAGGGCGTCGCGCAATGCGCTGCGGAATTCCTTGGTGCCTGGCTTACCGGCCTTTTGTGCGATCGGCACGGCCTTCTCCAGCAGCAACCCCGCGTCGTAGACGTTCGCTCCAAAAGTGGCGGGTCTGGAACCGTTCAGCTTTTCATAGGCGGCGATATAGTCGCTGGCGACTTTCTTGGACGGATTGCTGTCGGGGATCTCGGGCAATACCAGCATCAAGCTTGCCGCCAGGATCGTGCCCTCGACTTTCTTGCCACCCAATTTCAGGAAATCGGGCAGTGCTGCGCCGTGGGTTTGATAAAACTTGCCCTTGTAACCCTGATCGAACAGCGTGGCTTCTGGCAGGACGCTCGCCGCGCCGGGAGCAGCGATCAACACGGCATCCGGTCGTGCCGACAGCAGTTTCAGCGACTGGCCTGTGACCGAGCTGTCGGTGCGCATATATCGCTCGTTGGCGATGATCTTGATGCCTTTTTCCGTCGCCAGCCCGGAAAAAACCTTGTACCAGTTCTCGCCATACGGATCGTTCAGGCCGATGAAGCCGACTGTCTTGATGCCCGTCTTGGCCATGTGATCGACCAACGCGCGTGCAATGATGTCATCGTTCTGCGTGGTCTTGAACACCCATTTTTTCTGGTCCGTCATCGGCAGCACGACCGCTGCGGTGCCAACCGGAGCCAACATGGGAACGCCAGCCTCGGCGACAAACTGAATCACGCCCATCGCGTTCGGCGACCCTGAGGGGCCAATGATGGCGTCCACGTTTTCCTCGGAAATCAGTTTCTTGAACGCCGTGACGGACGCCGTGGGATCGCTGGCATCATCCAGGGAAATGTACTGCACGTCGATATCGCCGATTTTTTTTGGCAACAGCGGTACCGAGTTCTTCTGCGGGATACCCACCAGCGCCGTGGGGCCGGTCGAGGACGTTACAACGCCCACTTTCATTTGTGCCCAGGCGGGTAGGGCGCAAAAGGTAGCCAGGACGGCTGCGGCCGCCAGCGAGACAGTCTTTGAATGCATGGCAAATCCTCCGAGAGGGAGAGAAACAAATGCTGCAATGAGGGAATAAGACGACGACGGAACTGCTCTGCGGTACGAGCGCAATGCGATGTCAGATCGTGATGGAACTCACACTGGCGCCGCCGCAGACATACAAGGTTTGGCCCGTCACGAAACTATTGGCGGGATCTGCAAAAAACATCACCGCGCGGGCCACATCATCCGGCAGGCCCACGCGTTGTACCGGGATGCCGCGCGCGAGCTGCTGTTCGCGCTCGCTGCCGGCGGGAATGACATCGTGGAACATGTCCGTTTTGATCGGGCCCGGGGCGACGACGTTGACCGTGATGCCATGCGGGGCCAGCTCTAACGACCACGTGCGCGCCATGCCTATCATGCCGGCCTTGGTGGCGGAGTACGCCGTGCGCGTAGGCAGCCCGAGCGCGCCGCGCGAGGACATCAGCACAATACGGCCGAACTTGCGTTCCTGCATGCCAGGCAGGGCTGCCTGCACCAGGCTGATGGCAGCGCCCAGATGCAATTGGGTCAGTCCGTGCAATTGCTCTTGCGTGACGTCGGGCAGCAGATTGGGCCAGATGACGCCTGCGTTATGCACAATATGGCTGATGGGATAATCCTGCGCGATTTGCGCGGCAGCCTGGGCGGTGGCTTTCGCATCCAGCAAATCCGCCTGCACGCTGATCAAACGTTCGTGCGTGAAATCGGGATCGCGCCGCGCCAGCGACACGACGCGCCAGCCGGCATCGAGCATGCTGCGGCAGATTTCGGCGCCTATCCCGGCGCTGCCGCCAGTGACCAACGCGACGTAGTCCGTGTTTTGCATGATTTTCCCTGTGATCTGTATATCGTCTCGTGCGAATTGCCGCAGGTCAATGCGTGGCATCCCGCGTAGCCTGTGCGGCCGCGGATGGGGTAAGGGCCAATACCCGCAATGGGCTACCCGAGCCTTTGCGGATTTTCAGCGGCGCCGAAAAAATGACTGCGCCGGTGGCTGGCAACTGATCCAGGTTCGTCAGGCACTGTAGGCCATAGCGGTTGTTTCCATGCATGTAGTAATGGCAGGGATAGGGCGGATCCAGATGCTGGGCCTGCCCTGCATCGGTGCCAACGGATTCCGTGCCAAAGCCATGCACGTCGCGTTCGCGTATCAGCCACGGCACGACTTCCGCGTCGGGCCCGGGCGAGTGTGCACCGTCATCACGCATATTCAGATAGTCCACGGGCTTGGCGCGCTTGGACCAGTCGGTGCGCATCAGCACCCAACTGCGCGCGGGAATGCGACCATGAGTGGCCTCCCATTCGCGCACATAATCTATCGTCAGCAGAAAATCGGGATTGTCGCGAGCAGGCTCCGAGCAATCGATGACGCACGCCGAGGCGATGAACGCCTCGATCGGAATGGTGTCGACGGTATTATCGGGTTGATCCTTGCCGGACACCCAATGCGCGGGCGCATCGAAGTGCGTGCCGGTATGCTCGGAGCAGGAAAAATTATTCCAGTACCAAGCCGGACCTCGTTCGTCATAGCGGGAGATTTCCTCCAGACGGAACGGCCAGGCCTGGCCGAATTCCGGCGGCAGCACGATGGTCGGGAATTCCGGCGTCAGGGTTTCGGTCAGGTCCACGATGCGAATGCGGCCACTCATCAATTCGCTCATGAACTGGGTCAATACATGGGTATCCATTACCAAGGCTCCAATCAATCGATAGGGGAATGCAGCGCGTGTGCCGTAATGACAGCCTCAGGCGCCCAGCTCGCGCTCGAGGGCTTTGGGGTTTTCCGTCAGGCGTTCGCAGAATTCCTGCGCGACGTCCCCCACGTACACGTCCTCGGTTCCTTGTCTCAAACTGCGGACGACCGCTTGCGCCAGTGCCTGCGGCGTGACGCGAGGCGGCGGTGTGCGTTGTTCCCATTCATGATCCAGCGGCCCGGGGAATACATTGATGACGCGAATGCCGGACGGCCGCATCTCGGCGCGCAAGCATTGCGACAATGACAATGCCGCAGCTTTGGATGCCGACCACATGCCGCGTGCGGGCAGATTCATCTGGGCGTAAATAGACAGGATATTGACCCAGGCCACGGCATTGCGCGTCCCGTCGGCAGCGCGCCCGCATAGTGCCGGCCCGAAATGTTGTGCCAAGCGCATCAGGCCCAGCACATTGATATCCAGCGCATCCCGCGCGACGTTGACGTCGCGGGTCGTCATGACACCGCCTTCGCGCTCCATGTCGGCGGTATTGATCAGAATCTCGACCTTGCCTCCCAGTGACGCGGCGGCACGCTGTACCGAGTCGGTATCGGTGATGTCCAGCGTGACGGCCTGGATGCGGTCGTCCTTCAGCAGGTCGGTGTAGGCGTCGACAGGACGCCAGGGCTGCGGATCGCCGAGGAATATTGTCGATGCTCCCGCATCCAGCAAGGCGGTGGCCAGGGCCTGGCCAGCAGCCGACTTACCGTCGGTGATCAACACGCGCCGGAACTTGGGGTCGCACGAGGTCTCGCGCAGAACGGGATCGTCAGCCATATGCGGCGTGTCCTTTTCGGGTAAAGCGATCATGACGGCCTGGCCGGAGCGATCCAGGCGCAACGTCAGGCGTACGCGTGTGCCATCGGCGCAGTCTTGATGCACATGTGCTACTACGGAAGGGCCTGCATCCATGCGTACGGTGCCGACTCTCCACGGCAGGCGCTCGCGGAAATACAGGTCGTTGCTGTGGTGCAAAGTGGTGCTCGCGAGCAATACGCCTTCGGGATTGACGGATTTCCAGGCTAACTCATGCGACAAGCATGCCCCGCAGACTTCACGAGGGGGATACTGCACGGTCTCGCAGGCGGAACACACTTGCAGTTCGAATCGACCCAACGCGGCGGCACGCGTCAGTCCGAGCGCGCAACGGCTGCGGGGGCCCGGCGGCAGCGTAGGCTGCCGAGTTCTGGCGATAGGGTTTTTCTTGGCCGGAGGGTTCAGAGGCTGCGTCATGCTTCGCTCCTGGCCAGGACCGCGGCGGCCGTGCATAGGCCGCGGTCATAGTTGATCATGCCGAAACCACTTACCAGTCCCGTTTGTACCTGCGCGACCTGCGTGCCACCTGCGGTGCCCGTCAGTTGCCGCAGCGCTTCGACCAATCCCAGATAACCGCCTGCCGCGCCAGCCTGGCCGACGGAGAGCTGGCCGCCGTTGGTATTAAAGGGAAAGGTCCCGTCTATCGTGAACGTGTTGTCGCGCACAAATTGCGGCGCATCGCCTTTGGCACAAAATCCCAGATCTTCGATCTGCATCAGGTTGATGACGGGATAGTCGTCGTAGGCTTGCATAAAGTCCATATCCTGCGGCCCACGACCCGCCAGTGCGTAGAGTTCGTCCACATCGATGGTCCATCCGCCGCGTTGCTGAATAGGGTCCTCGCTCCAGGCGTTGTGGCGCTCGATGGTAGACAGAATCCTTACACCGGTCAGGCCCAACGCCTTTGCTCGATCGGTACTCATTACCAGAAACGCATCTGCCCCCGCGCAGGGCATGACGCAATCAAACAAATGGATTGGGTCGGTGATCAGACGTGCATCCATGTACTGTTGCAGACTCAGCGGCTTTTTCATCAGCGCATGGGGATAGCGCAGTGCATTGTCGCGCTGCGCGACACACAGCTTGCCAAAATCCTCACGTGTGGCGCCGGTTTGCGCCATGTAGTGTGCCGTCAACAGCGCAAAGCTGGCATTGGGCCCGCCGGCGCCATAGGGGTACACCGCGTCTTGGGCAAAGCGTGAAAACTGGCTGACGGTATTGCGAAACGAGTCCACATGATTGGTGTCGCCCGCGAGGCAGGCGACGACCTCGGCATCGCCGGCTTGCACGGCACGTGCCGCCCGGCGCAGGGCCACGACACCGCTTGCCCCACCCATGGGGATATGGTCCAGCCAGCGCGGAGCCATGCCTAGATGTTGAGTCAGGCCGACGGCAGTATCCGGCGCCAGCGTAAAGCTCGAGACGCACATGCCATCGACATCGGATTTTTGCAGGCCCGATGCGTGCAGCAGCTCATACAATGCGCGACCCAGCCACCAATGAGCGCTATGCGTGCTGTAGCGTGCATACGGGATCGTGACGGGGCAAACCGCGACCACACCTTCGTATCCGCGGCGCAGGGCGGTCATGCGGGCACCTCTTGGCGCTTTTTCATGGCGCAGGTATCGACGCAGCGTGCGGTGCCCGGCAGCGTCGGCGCGAGGGCCTTCATCTCTCCGCGTTGGATCTTGTTGGTGGTGGTCAGAGGCAAGGCCTCGACAAAAGCCACGAACCCCGGCGCCTTGTAATAGGCCAGTTGCGTCAGGCACCAGCGGACGATGTCATTGGCTGCATCCCGCATCGCGCCGGCATCGGCAGGCATGGTGACCGGCACGACGCAGGCTAGGACCTCGTCGCCTCGCACCGCGTCCGGGACAGCAGCCACGGCGACGCTTTTAATCAGGGGATGTTGTGCCAGCACGCTTTCGACTTCGACCGCGGAGATGTTCTCGCCACTGCGGCGGATCACGTTTTTCTTGCGGTCGACGAAATGCATATTGCCATCGGGCTCGCGACGTACCAGGTCGCCGGTATGGAACCAACCGTCCTGCCATGCCGCCGCCGTGGCGGCCTCGTCCTTGAGATAGCCGGCAAAGAAACCGTAGCGCGGATCCTCGCCGGTATGACACACGAGCAACTCGCCAGGGCTGCCGTCGGCTACGTCCAGGCCCGCGTCATCGACAATGCGAACCCGCACGTCGTCCTCCGCTGCCCCAAAACAATTTGTACCCGTGTGACGCGGCTCGTGATTCGCAATGATGACGGCGCCCGCGCCGGTCTCCGTCATCGCCCAGGCCTCCAGCAATGGAAAACCAAAGCGCGCTTCAAAAGGATCGTGCAATGCCCGGTCAACACCCGCGCCGAAACCAAAACGAATCTGGTGATCGCGATCTTGCGGCGCTGGCGCCGCTTTCATCAAGATAGCGGGCATCACGCCCAGATAATGCAACACCGTTGCGCCCGAATCGCGAACGTTCTCCCACCAGGTCTGCGGATGAAAACGGTCCAGCGTAATCAGGCATCCCCCCGTCAACAACATCGCCATCGCCGAGTAAGCCATGGCGTTCATGTGCACCAGAGGCAGTGGGGTCAGCATGCGATCCCGTCCTTCATGCAGCGTCGCGAGCCCGCCGATGTTGGCGTACCAGTTGCCTGCATGCAGGAAATAGCGGTTAGGCAGAATGCAGCCTTTGGGACGTCCGGTGGTGCCGGACGTGTAGAGCAGGGCGCACTCGGTCATGATGCCGGGGGCCGTCCCGGCCGCAGGGGCGCGGAATGGCGCAGGCGGTGGCGTGGTATCAGCAGCGATGACTTGCAACGGATGATTTGCGCGCTCTGCCGCGGCGCGCAGTTCTTGGTGACGTGAGGGCAGCGCGATGGCGATGGCGATCTCGCTATGGCCGATGAGGTATTCCAATTCCGCTGCGCGCAGATCCCCGTTGATAGGAACGACAGAAACCCCCAAGCCGTTCAACGCATACCAGTGCAGAAAGAAGTCCGGCCGATTCTCCAACAACAGCCCCGCACGGTGGCCGTGCCCATAACCCGCCCGTTGATAGGCCTCGCGCAGCGCCCCAATACGGTTTGCCGCATCCTGATAGCTGATTTCGCCGGCGGGGATGCCATAAATCCCGGCCGTTTCCTCCAGCACACACAGCATTGCGTTGGATGGCCATTTCTGTGTTGTGTCTACAAACGCTTGGTAAACCGTGGCGCTCACGTGGCCCCCTTACATGAATAGCTGGATGTTGCCAAAGGCGGCGTCACAATTGACCAGGTCCACCCGTTTCAGCCGGATGCGCAATGCACCCTCGTGTTCGACCAAGTGCAGCGTGGACCAGCCCGCATAGAGTTGCTGCGCATCCTGCCGTGTCTCGACATAGTGAAATGCCACGCGCACGACATAGCGTCCTTGGTCGGGCGCGTGCTCAGGATGATCGCGCTCGATCGTGGGCTGTTGCAGCAAATGGTGACAACGGCTTTTAGGTTGCTGTGAGAACGTGCGTTGCCCAGTCAGACGCTCGACGCGCACTTGCAGCAGCAGTTTGTCCTCGTACATCAATGAGGCATGCAGGCGAGGATCCTGTTGATCATGTGCAAGCGGCATCCAGTAGTACGCATCGTCGGCATAGAGCGCCAACCATTGCTCGAACTTCAGCTCATCCAACAGCCTCGCCTCGGCATAGACAAAGTCGAGCAGATCCTGTTCGCTCACGGCGGTCGTTAGCGGGTTCATGCCGCGTCCTCCATGCCCTGGGTCATATAGCGTGCCCAGGCTCGATACTGATTACGCATCTGCCATTCGTTGGTGCCGTTGGTGACGACATTCTTTTGACCGTGCTCGGCAGGGTCATAGAGGCGGCCTACGTTGACCCAGCTGCGCGCACGTGTACGCAGGCCATCCTGGGCGCGTTCGTACATTTCCAGGTCGTCGTGGCCCACGACCGAGGTAGGGGCATTGATCAGCCGGTTATACATCAGCGTGCGCTCCAGCAACAGATCGGGCGCTCCGACCAGACGGAAGGTCCATGACTCGACCAGCGTACGATCCGCAGCCAGCGGCTTGAAAATACGCAGTGTTTGAATGGGACCCTTTACCATGATGTTGGGGAAATACACCGTGTTATGACGCACATCGCCCAGGATGGCCTTGGCGCGATCCTCGCCGTAGGCGGCCACCATCGCATCCCAATAGCCGGGAATCGCCGAATACGAGGCGTGAATCGAGTCAGAGACGCCGGTGTGCCCGTGTCCGTTTTCCCAGACACGGATGCCCATGCCCTCGAAAAATTCGTACGGTGAGATAAACGGCGCATAGAGTTCGACCGCCATGGGCTTGGGCGTGCCCTCGGGGGCCTGTGCCCAGACACGTACG
The DNA here is from genome assembly GCF_054780995.1 of Bordetella tumbae. NCBI lineage: Bacteria > Pseudomonadati > Pseudomonadota > Betaproteobacteria > Burkholderiales > Alcaligenaceae > Bordetella > Bordetella tumbae. The sequence continues at coordinate 97,580 of NZ_BAAGVG010000002.1, read as the reverse complement.
GCCGTGCCGGCCGAGGACTCATGCGCCACCATGGGGTGGCAGGTGTCGGTCTGGTTGTCGACCAGCATTTTCCAGTTGCAGCGATGCATATAGCGAAATACGCCGCCAGCGACCTCGAGCCGGCCCTCGGGCGATCGATCCACCATATTGTCCAGCGTAGACAGGGCCTCGCCAAAAAAGGTCTCGAAGTCCTCGCCTTCGTCGCTCAGGCGGCAGAATACAAATCCCCGGTGATTGCGGACATTGGCGACCGCGGCCATGCCCTTGCTGGCTTCGCAGTGTTCCAGCCCCGTGTTCTCGTAGCCCTTTTTGAGCGGAATGGACAACGGGCTGCCATCGGTTTTGAACGTCCAGGCGTGATAGGGGCAGCGAAAAAACTTACCTGTATTGCCGCACGCGTCGCCCGCGACCATGGTGCCTTTGTGCGGACAGCGATTGATCAACACGCGGACCCTGCGATCGGTATGGCGCACCATGACGACCGGTTCGTCGCCCACGGTCGTGGTGATGAAATCACCGGGGTTCGGAACCTGGCTGTCATGGCCCACATAGACCCAGGTGCGGGCATACAGCTGTTCCATTTCCAGTTCGAACAGTTCCTGATCGACGAACAGGTCTTTGTGCACCTCGGTGTCGCGCACCAGGGCACGGATGGCGTCGGGGTTGTTGCGATAATGGCCCATGATGTTTCCCCTTTTTTTATGTCTCTTGCGTCACAGATCCAGCACCAGGCGCGCGGATTTTGCGCGCGAGATGCAGATCTGGATCAGTTTGCCTTCGGCTTTTTCTGCGTCCGACAGGTAGTAGTCGCGGTGATCGGGCGTGCCCTCGAGGACGGTAGCCTGGCAGACGCCGCATTCACCGCGCTTGCAGTCATACATGGGATCGCAGCCTGCGGCTTCCATGATTTCGACGATGGTTTTGTCAGCGGGAATGGTCAGCACCAGGCCGCTTTGCTTGAGTTCGACCTCAAAGGGCTGATCGCCAGCCAACGGTGCAGCCGTTGTGAACAGCTCGAAATGTATGTGTGTGTCGGGCCATTGTCGTTGACGCGCTCCCGCAATGACCGCGTCGATCATGCCCTGTGGTCCGCAGACATACAGGTGTTGATGTGGCGCGTAGGTATCCAGCAATGCGTCGAGATTCAACGCAGACAGCGGATCGTCGTCCACGTGTACATCGAGGTGTTCGCCGGCCAACGTATGCAGTTCGTCGACCAAGGCCAACTGATCGCGGTGGCGGCCGCAGTAATGCAAGACGAATTCGCGGTCCGTGTTTTTCAGCGCTGCAGCCATCGATGCGATGGGGGTGATGCCGATACCGCCTGCAATGAGCACGGTGCGATGACGGTCTGTCGATTCCTCGCGCGAGCAGGCATGCAGCGGGAAATCGTTCTTCGGTCCCTGCACCGTCAGCGTGTCCCCGACTTGCAATCCATGCATGTAGCGTGATCCGCCACCGCCGGCTTCGTCCAGGCGAACGCCCAAGCGATATTGATGAGGAGCGGTAAAGGCCGCGGTATCGGCGCACGTTGCGATCAGCGAATAACAACGAGGTTCGGCCAGGCCCGGGATCTGGACTTTCAAATGCGCGCCGGGCTCGAATGCCGGCAGCGTGCCACCGTCCGCATTTTCCATGACAAAAGTGCGCACCAGCGGCGTGGCCTGCTGGATGTCGCGAATGATGAGGTTCAAAATCTGCACGATGTCTCCGTAGCGATCGTGGCGGTTCAGGCGGCGATGGCCTGTTTGGCTTGGTTTTCCAGCGGGCCGCAGGCGACTTGCGACAGGGCGGTTTCCCGCAGACCGCGCAGCGTTTGCGCGGCGTCAGGGCGGCCTGCCAACTGGCGGGCGGTGTCGAGCAATGTGCCGTACTTGCTGGTGCCGCGTGAGTGCGTATCGCTGTAGCCCTTGACGAGCCGTCGGCAGTTCACGACCTCGACGGCGAGTGCGTAATCGCGCGGCGCGAGCTCGGTGATCAAATCCAGCCATTCGCGCAAGGCTTGTGTTTCGATCTGATGGCGCAAGGTCCGGCGGCGAATGCGCCGCATGCCGGATAGTCCATAGAGCATCAGGAACCCTGTCAACGAGGCGCTGCTCAGTCGGCGTCCTTTACCCAGGCGGCGGCTGACAAATCCCGACAGACCCGGCGAGCGCTCGATCCAGCGGCCCAGGCCTACCGGCAGCGTGCCGCAGATTTCCTCGACACGAGGGTGCATATAGTCGGTGGTGTAGACCAACTGATCCGGTTTGGCGCCGACCTCGGCACGTACACGGTCAAAACGGGTGCCGCGCGTCTTGAGGTCGGCGACGCGAATGACGTCGTCGTACGCCATCGCCACCGCGAGGTAGCGCGCCGCCGCACAGGTCAATGCCCAGTCGTGACCGGCACCGCCATATTGCGCGTCCAATGCCTGTAGTGCCGCCATGCGATCCAGGTATTCGCGGGCATACGCCATGTCTTGAAATTCGGCAGTACGCTGCGTCCCTGCTGCCAGCAGTGGCTGCGCCACACTCGGAAAATCACGCGTGATGCGATCCAGCAGCGCCTGCGCGCCCGGTGTCGCGGCACGCGTGGGCACTGCAGGCATTTCGCGTTCACGATCAATCGCGGCAGGCACGGCAGGGGCCGTCGCAGCGGCCTCATAGCCCAACGCGAACGCGCGCAAGCTGGCTTTGACCCCGAGCCCGCCGCGTTCGATCGTGGCCTCGAAATCCTGGCGGCTAAAGGGCAGGGCGCCGCTGCCCGCCACGGCGCCAAACAGGCTGGCGCTGATGACGCTGTCGGCCTGATCCGCCAGGGCTTGCAAATCAAAACACAGAAAACGCTGTGCGGCGACACGCCCAGCATCGAGCACCTTGTTCGGATCGGCAATGCCATTACCGGGTGCGGATTTTTCGCTGACCGCAAAACTGCGATGCGAGGAGGAGATCAAGGTCGTACGTTCAGGGGTGACAAGGCCACGTTGAATGGCGCGACCGCCTTCCATCAATTCCGCAGCCACGACCAGATCGACATCGCCGGGCGTAGGCATGAGAGCCAGCGCCGGTTGGCGGCCCGCCTGTTGCACAGCAGACTCGGGCAAGAGTTCCAGATAGTAAATCGTGGCGCCGGTACGTTGCGCGACACCCGGCACGGACGTGGTTTGCGCCCACCAGCCTGCGTGTTCGGCCATATCCACGATCCAATCAGCCAACACGCCTCCGCCTTGGCCGCCCATGGCGAGGACGGCGATCTTGATCGGAGATGCGGCGGTTACAGCGTTCGTGTGCATGCGAGTCTCGAGATGGAAAAGCCATACAGGTCGTCATTCGGTGCGATGGGATCAACAGTCCCATTGCCGATACTGCGGTACTACCAGGCGGTCTGTGCCAGACGTCTGGCGCGTCGTTTTTGCAAGAAACCGATCACCGCGCCGCGCACGCGTGCCGCGGTGAGATCCCATTTTGTGGGGTTATGCACGATATCGGCGCGATAAAACGAAGGACACAGTACGGCGGCGTGAGCGACCTCACCGCAATTGCCGCAGCCGACGCAGCTGCTTTCCACATGCGCGACCGGATCCTCTTTCAATGGATCACCGCTGTCTTTCACGCTGAGCGACGGGCAACCCGACAGGCGGATGCACGCGTGATCGCCCGTGCAGACATCGGGATCCACGCCAAAACGTTCCTTCACCACGCGCTTGCCGTCCTTGACGGCCTGGTTGAACTGCGGTTTGATGCGGCGCTGCTTATTCAGCATGCACTCGGACTGCGCGATGATGACCTTCGGACCTTTTTCGTCGGTGGTCAGGGCTTCTTCGATCGTGGCGCGGACCTTGGCGACGTCGTAGGTGCGATCCAGCGTGCGTACCCATTTGACGCCTACGCCGCGCACGGCTGCATCGATAGGGTTGTTAGTGCTGCGATCGGGATTCTGTGCGCGCGAGGACAAGATGTCCTGACCGCCTGTCGCCGATGCATAAAAGTTGTCGACGATGACGATGACGCCGTCGTACTTGTTGAATACTGCATTGCCGATGCCGGACGCGAGCCCGTTATGCCAGAAACCGCCATCGCCCATGATCGAGATCGGCCGTTTTGCCGCTGGAACATTAAAAGCGGCTGCGCTCGATGCTCCCAGGCCATAGCCCATCGTCGTCGCGCCGAGATTGAACGGCGGCAAAATCGAGAATAGATGGCAGCCGATGTCACAGGAAATATGGTGTTGTCCCAGCGTTTCCTGCGCCAGCGTCAGCGCGGAAAAAATCGGCCGTTCCGGACAGCCCGTACAAAAGCCCGCAGGGCGGGGCGGTACGACCTGAGCCAGATCGGCGACGTGTTTGTGGAACGTGATGGGTTGTTCTTTAGGGAGCGCCTTGGTACCCGTACTGTCGGGCGTCTGCGTTGTCGCGCGGGACTGAGTGGCTCCTGTTTCCGGTGTGTGTGGGCTGATTGATGCTTGCTTCACTGCCGCCGGCTGCGGTGAATCCAGCACGGTTTCCTGCACCAGATTCCGCAGCGATTGCTGACGAGCGTCAGCGGGTGCCTGACTCGCCTGTGCGGCCGACAGGGGCCCCGCATCTGCCGCGACTGCCGGATGCGTCTGCAACACCTCGGGTTGATACTTCGCCAGGAACCCGCGTATGCCATCGCGCAGCACCTGTGTCGTGTACTCGCCGGCCATCGGCAGAAAATCCTTGCCGTGCAGCGCCGTGGCGACGCCTGCCTTGCGCAGGATGGCGTGCAGGTTTTGTTCCAGATAATCGGGTTGGCCTTCTTCCAGCATCAACACGGCGCGCTTGCCCGTACAGAAACGCTGCACCTCGTCCTCGATGACCGGGTAGGTGACGTTCATGACGTACAGGGGGATACGGCTATTGCCAAAGTGATCCGCCAGGCCCAACAACTGCAATCCGCGGATGACACCGTTATACAGCCCGCCTTGCAAGATCAATCCGATATCCTGCAGATCGCCGTCGTCCATGAATTCATTGAGTTGGTGTTCCTGGATATAGCGCACCGCGGCGGGCCAACGGTCTTTGATCTTTTCCTGCTCGTGCAAAAACGAGGCGGGCGGCAACACGATGCGATTGGTATCGCGCGACGGACTCTCCAGCGCTTGGGCCAGCGTGTATGTGGGACGCTTGTTGTCCTTGGCAATAAATCGCCCATGGACATGGCAGCCGCGGATGCGCAATTGCAGCATCACAGGGGTATTGCTGGCCTCGGATAGCTCGAACCCGTCTTCGACCGCCTTGACCATGCTCTCCAGATTGGGACGTGGGTCCAGCAACCAGATCTGCGATTTCATCGCAAAGGCATGTGAGCGCTCTTGCATAATGGATGAGCCCTCGCCGTAGTCCTCTCCCACGATGACCAGTGCCCCGCCCGTGACGCCGCCCGAGGCCAGATTGGCCAGCGCATCAGAGGCTACGTTCGTGCCGACGGTGGATTTCCAGGTGACAGCCCCGCGAATCGGATACATGACTGACGCGGCGAGCGTCGCGGCGGCAGTGGCCTCGGAGGCGCTCGCCTCGAAGTGCACGCCCAGCTCCTGCAGGATCTCGTTTGCGTCGGCCAGGACATCCATCAAGTGCGAAATCGGCGAACCCTGATAGCCGCCCACATAGCCCACACCGGCCTGCAACAGGCCCTTGGTCACAGCCAGAATCCCTTCGCCGCGAAATTCCGTGCCGGCGCCGATGCGCAACTGCTGGACTTCTTTCTTGAAAGATCTTTCAGCCATGCCGTTTTCCCTGAATCCGGAGCTATCGAGAGCCCGTGTTTTTTTGCCGCGATTGCGTCATGAATAAATACTTTAGGAGTCAACTATATAACTGTCAACAAAAAACATGATTTTTCATGGAAAAGACAAAATATCACTTAAAAACAAGGGTGTATACGACCAGGAAAGATGATTTATATCCAGGTTTACCCTGTATCGAATTGGTGCATGGCGTGCTAAAACAGGGCATCGCGGTATGGTGCGGCACAGCATTCAACAACCATGTTGGTGCAGGTGCGAACCGTGCCTGGTTTCGAAGTAAAGATGAGGCCGAATGAATCCGCCATCGACGCGTTTTGTAGACGAATACCTGGCTTATTTATTGGCCCAGGCCAGCCATCGCATCTCGGCGGACTTCCATTTGCAGGTCAATGCGGCAGGGCTTTCAGTGACCGAGTGGCGCGTGTTGGCGAGCTTGATGGGCGGCACGGGCGAAACCATCGGGACCTTGGCTCGCCTGGCAATCACCAAACAGCCTACGCTGAGCAAAGTGGTGCAGCGGATGGAAATCGACGGTTGGGTAGAACGCGTCGGCGTGCGCGCGGATCGCCGGCAAACTCAGGTTCGGATTACTGCGGCGGGGCGGCGATTGATCGGCGGTCTGTGCGATCAGGCTATGGCCCACCAACGTGAAATACTGGCGTCGTTTGATCCAGCGCGCGCGGCGTCTTTTGTCGAAATGCTAAAGACTTTGATGCACTGGCACGAGCCCTTAGTGGATCAGAGCGACGGTGCAGTGGACGGTGCTGTTTGAGTTCGCAGAATAGGGGGCTCATGTTATCGCCCTGATTTTGCAATGTCTGCTCCGACGGGCGTAAACTTCATGGTGAATCCCCCGGTTGCTTGTGAATACTTCGCGTATATCACCTTTAGGCACTTTGATGCCCTTGACCCGTGGGGATCCACCTCTTATTGCACAGAAGGGATTAGTCATCAGAATGCCGTACGGTTCGCGTAGGGTGTTCCCGTCAATGCGTCACTACCTCGGAGATTCTCCGCCATGAGCCGCCTCACCGCCCGCGACTTTTCCCCTGAACTGCTTGAGCTTTATGACGGTTATGTGCACGGCCGGATCAGCCGGCGCGATTTTCTCGATCGCGCGGCGAAATACGCGGTGGGCGGCCTGACAGCCGCAACGATCCTGGCGTCCTTGAGTCCCGACTATGCGATGGCCCAGCAGGTGCAGTTCACCGATCCCGATATCGTGGCGGAATACATTGAGTATCCGTCACCGAACGGGCACGGTCAGGTACGCGGCTATCTGGTGCGTCCAAAGGCTGCCCAGGGCAAGGTCCCCGGCATCGTCGTCGTGCACGAAAACCGTGGCTTGAATCCTTACATCGAGGACGTGGCGCGTCGTGTGGCCAAGGCCGGTTTCATCGCGCTGGCCCCGGACGGGCTGAGTTCGGTCGGCGGCTATCCCGGCAACGACGACAAGGGCCGCGAATTGCAGCAGAAAGTCGATCCGCAGAAATTGATGAACGATTTCTTTGCGGCGATCGAATATGTGCGTGCCAGCGATCTGACCACCGACAAGGTCGGCATTACGGGATTCTGCTACGGGGGCGGCGTGTCCAACGCGGCTTCTGTGGCTTATCCCGAGCTTGCCGCGGCCGTCCCGTTCTATGGCCGGCAGGCCAAGCCCGAGGACGTCGGGCGCATCAAGGCCCCGCTGCTCTTTCATTTTGCCGAGACCGATCCCAACGTCAACGGCACGTGGCCAGCCTACGAGGCGGCGCTCAAGGCGGCGGGCACAAAATACGAAGCCTATATTTATCCCGGCACCAACCACGGGTTTCACAACGACTCGACTCCTCGCTACGACGAGGCTGCGGCCAAGCAGGCATGGGATCGCACCATTGCCTGGTTCCAACGCTATCTGGCCTGATCAATAGATCCGGCTCTGCGCGGATTTGAGCGGCGTTGCCATCCTGATGGCGGCCGTTTCGCGGGCGTTAGTCCCTTAATAAGGGGAACGCCGGCCATTCTTACTTTCATATATATAAAGATGATTAAAATGTATTTTTATATATAAATAAATAATGAAAGAATGGCCGCTGGGCTTACTCCTTTCAGGGCACGTATCACCATGAAGCGTTTTCTCCTTCTCTTTTCCGCCGCGGCGCTGATGGCGGGCTCGGCCGTGTACGCCGCGCAGCCCTTGCTGACGCCGGCCGAACTGAACGCGGTGCGTAGCGAACCCGCCGTGCGCATCATCGATATCCGGCCGCCGCAGGACTATGCCGCCAACCATATCCCCGGCGCCTTGTCGGCCCCCTATGGCCAATGGCGTGGCCCGGCGGACAATCCCGGTCTGCTGCCGCCCGTAGAAAAACTCGCCGACCTGGTGCGCAAACTGGGTGTGGATCAGAACATCCATGCTGTCGTCGTATCCTCGGGCTCAGACGCCACCGATTTCGGCAGCTCGGCGCGGGTGTATTGGACACTGAAATATCTGGGCTTGTCCGAGCTGTCGATCTTGAACGGTGGGGTCAAGGCCTGGGCTGACGCCGGCTTGCCTCAGGACCAAGCCGTGCCGACGGTCGCTGCCAGCACCTATACGCCGGTGCTGAATCGATCCTTGATCGCGACGCAAGAGCAGGTCTTGGCCCAGATCGATAACCCCAAGGTGCACTTGGTCGACGCCCGTCCGTCGAACTTTTTCCGCGGTGAGGTCAAAGCACCCACCGCCAAGATCCCGGGCACGATTCACAACGCGCTCAATCTCGAGCACAGCAAATGGTTCAAGCCTGGCACGTCGATCTTTGTCTCGCCGGACGAGGCAAAAACGATTGCGTCGCAGTCTTTGCCCGAACCCGCTGATGAGACCATTTCTTTCTGCAATACCGGTCACTGGGCAGCGACAGATTGGTTCGCTCTGTCAGAGGTGGTTGGCCAAAAGAACGTGATGCTCTATCCGGCATCGCTGGCCGATTGGACACAATCCTCTGAGGCCTTGCCGATGGACAACGTGCCTAGCAGAGGTCAACAGATCTGGAAGAGCCTGAAGGATTTGGCGGGCTGATCGCGAGTCGAATAATCAAACTCAAAATTTTGCAGCCGCTTGGTTGCATCCTTTTCCCCGGCGTGAGCGCCGGGGTTTTTCAAGGCATGTGATGACCCGTTTCCCGTTGGCGGCAGTATTCGCCGCGTTTTTCTTGGCGTTGGCCTGGTTCGTATCGTTACGTCAGGCGGCCTTATTCCTCGTTGGCATCGGCATGGGGGGTGTGCTGGCCGGCGCGCGATTCGGATTCACGACCGGGTGGCGACGCCTGATCGAACAGCGCGATCCCAGCGGCGTGATGGCGCAATTGATACTGCTCGCAATCGCGGCGGCAGTGTGCATGCCGCTGCTGGCCGAATATCCGACGGATCTGGGGGCAGCGCTAGGCCCACCTAGTGTCAGTTTGTTGATTGGCGCGTTCGTATTCGGCGCCACGATGCAGATTGCCGACGGCTGCGGCTCCGGCACGCTGTACAAGGCTGGTATGGGCGTGCCGTTGAATATGGCGATATTGCCGGTGTTTGCGATCGGCAGTTTTCTGGGCTCGGCTCAGTTGGAGCAATGGCTGCAGCTGGGCGCGACAGCCCCCGTCAGCCTGGTAAAAACGTTTGGCGCAGGCGAGGCGTTTGGGCTGACATTGATCGGCTTGGTCGTGTTTGGTTTGGCTGCACGCGCCTGGGTCGGCGGGGGCGCCAGCTGGTTCAACCGGCGCCTGCTGATCGGGGCCGTGTTGTTGGCCGCATTGGCGATGCTGAACCTGCTGATTGCCGGTCAACCGTGGGGTGTGGTGTATGGCTTTGGCCTGTGGGCCGCAAAGCTCGCCACTGCTGCTGGGCTATTCGACCCAACGGCGAATGCCTTCTGGAGTCAGTCCGTCAATCTCAATAACCTGTCGCAATCGGTATTCCTGGACGTTACCTCGATCACCAACATCGGTATTTTGGCGGGAGCCTTGTTCGTCGCTGCGGGGCAAACTGCCGCGCAGCGAGCGCCCTTGACCGGCAAGCAATGGCTGGTCGGCATCATCGCGGGTTTTTTGCTTGGCTACAGTTCGCGTCTGGCCTTTGGCTGCAACATCGGCGCCATGGTCAGCGGCATTTCCACCGGCAGTTTGCACGGCTGGATCTGGGTGCCGTTAGCGTTTTGCGGTTCATTGATTGGCGTACGGGTTCGTCGCCACTTTGCGTTTTAAGCTGGGCGTGCAGATCATGAAGAAAAATCTATCCTCACTCACGCTGGTTTTTTGGCTGGGTTTGATTGCCTTTTTTGCCTGGGACTGGGCTGTGTCCAAACCCGTCAACGTTCGATTGGAGCCGCCGCTCATCGCAGCGGGCTCCGGCCATGCCCCCACAGGAGGGCATTGCGCATCAACGTTCTGAGGCGTTTAAACCTGCTCGCTACGGTCGCGGCCTAGCCCGCGACGCCATCCTGTCTGATCTGCCTGCGGCGGCGTTGACGCTACCGCAGGCAGATGTCTTTGTAGCAATCGCATGGGCCTCAGATGCGCCTATTTCCGCGGCAACTCCGCGGGCGTTGCGCTGCCTTGGTCAACCTGAGATTCCGACGGAATCACTACCGGCGTTGGAGGCTTGCTGGCGCAGGCGGCCAAGAGAGTGAGAGACAGCAAAGCAGCGAAACGCATAGAAAGGCTCCGTGATGGGGTGGATGAAATCAGCTTGCCGAGGTTTGCAACATGTTCACCATTGTGCGGTGCCCTCTGCAATTCTTTCATGTCATGTCACATTATGGCCGATGTTTTTACATCCTTGTAGATCACCCTCAGATCTGAGCAGCCTAGAAATCCATTGATTCAAGCCAACTTGGAAGCGAATGCATCCATGACAGATGGCCTGTCGTTTGTCGTCGAAAAACAAGCCGTCTCTCCAAATTGCTACCTATTTCGACGTATTTTTTCTAGTCATATTTTTTGTCGTTACATGCAATCAATGTGCTAAATGTGTCAATCCATAGTGTTGCAGCATTGTTTCACTTAAGTTGCAATGGAAATATCTATGCGCGTTTGATATGCAATTAGCTATAACAATATACGGGTTAATGACATGTGTTTGTACATTTCACTGTGATAATTTAGCTCTTTGAAAGAATATAGAGTCGTATTGTGTTGTTTTTAACAATTGGAAATAAAAAATGGTTTCAAAAATATTTGAAATCATCTGAGAATGCTGCTGTTGAATAGGCAATACCAGTATTATTTTTTGCAGTTCGTGAAGATATCCTTCACGGATGCTTTCTTTTGGCAACTTTTGCGTCGGAGAATGTCATGGCGATCATTGGTGTAAATATTGGTTCGAGCGATCAGACAATTGATGAAAGTAATTACGACGCTGGCGATACGCTGTCGATCACTGCGCTTGGCACTAACACGCTGACAATTGATGGCGTCTCCACATCCGCGAATTTTGCCGCTGGCGTTTCGATAGTTGGCAACCCCACGTACAATTTGGTCAATGGCGGCGACCTGACGATCAATTTTGGTGTGGCCAATCTGAGCGCTCTGAGCGGCACTACGTATAACGTTGGTGACGGCTCCGCGTTGACCATCAATGGTCCTACGGTCGACGTTGGTTTGATCAACAATCAAACGATCAATTTCACCGGTGACGGCGGCGGCGTGTTCTCCTATGACCCCAGTGGTCTGATCGGGACTGGCCAAACGTTCAACGTTGAGAGCCTCGGTGTAGGCGATACGCTGTCGGTGGGGGATCGTACCAACGGCACGTTTACCTACAACGCAGAAACCCAGACCGGTACGCTTAACTATCCCGGTGGCATCCTCGGCGTCGGTGGCGGCCCGGTGACGTTCAATGTTCAGAACCTGAGCCAAGAAGACTACGACGCCATCATCGCTGACCACGGCGGCACCACTGGCTTCGGCGAATTCGTTTCGCCCGTGTGCTTCCTGCGTGGCACCATGATTCAAACGACCAAGGGCGAAGTCGCCATCGAAGACCTGGTCGCAGGCGATGTCGTCATCGGCCAATCCGGCGAGCGCACCGTCAAGTGGGTCGGCTTCCGCAAGACCTACACCAAGCGCATCCCCGCCGATCGCCGTGCCGAGCACATGCCCATCCGCATCGTCCGTGATGCCATCGCTGAGAACGTGCCCAGCAAGGACATCGTGGTTTCGCCGGGACACCACATCCTGGTCGAAGGCAAACTGGTTCGCGCTCAAGACATGGTCAACGGCAAGACGATCTATCAAGAAACGCACCACGTCAGCTACGAGTACTTCCACGTAGAACTCGATCAGTTCGACGTGATCAGCGCCCATGGCCTGATGTCCGAATCGTGGGCCGACGGTGGCAACCGCGACTACTTCCAGAACGCCGACGTCGCTGCTCTGCGTCCGGAAGACCGCAAGCGTCGCCGTGCTGACCGTCCGGGCTTCGTTGCTCTGCGCAAGGGTGCCGAACTCGAGCGTCTGCAAGCCGTCTACGCTGCCCGCGCTGAAAAGCTGCAGCAAGAACAAGACCAAGAGTTGATGGTCGCTTACGGCTAATCTTCACCCGTGCCAGGCGGGTCCTGGCACCGTTGTTGATAGAAACTGACTTCCCACGCCGTACCGGTATCCGGTACATGCGTGGGAAGTTTTTTTATTGCTGCGAGATCAGCGCGCAGTGCTCGGCACAGGCGTATTGAGTAGCTGTTGCTCCCATAAAAACGCTATGCCGCTGCCGCCTGCATGGTGCTTGATGACTTCCGTCAACTCGCCGATGTGTTCGGTGCGCGCCCAGTCGCGCTGCCATTCCGATGCCACTGCCAGCCACGTCATCATGTTGGCGCCGGCGGCGATCATGCGTTGGATGGCGATCTCGTGTGCCTCGACCGACACGCCGCCGGATGCATCGGTGACCACGGTGACATCCCAGCCTTCGCCAAGGGCCTGAATGGTGGGCATCGCGACGCATACCTCCGTCCACAGACCAGCGATGATCAGTTGCTTGCGGCCCGTTGCCTTGACCGCATCTACGACCTTCTTATCCTCCCAGGTGTTGATGAGCGTCCGGTCGATGACCTCCTGGCCGGGAAACACATCGGTGATCTGAGGAAAGAGGAGGCCGCCTTGCCTGGCGATCACGGTCGTCAGGATCGTGGGCACGTCGAAGGCCTTGGCGACTTTTGCCAGTGCGGCTGAATTGTTGACCACCATCTGTGGCTCGTGACTGTTCACGTTCGCAAGCTGGTAAGGTTGGTGGTCGATCAGGACGAGTACTGAATCCTCGGGGCGAAGAAGCGAAGCCAAGCCGTTACGGAAGGTCATTGATACATCCTCTGCAGTAAGTGAAATGGGTTTGCCGGCAGGCACGCTCGAACTGCCGTGCTGCCTGAATGGATTCTGGCATCTCCATTTATGATGCGGTACCGGCCTTTTTTGCTACGCTGTGTCGCTAAACAAGGAACGCTGAATGGATATCGAAGACCTGCAGACCTTTGTCGCCGTTGCAGATGCGGGCGGCGTATCGCCCGCTGCACGCCGGCTCGGTATCTCTAAATCGATCGTCAGCCGGCGGCTTTTGCGGCTGGAAACAGAGTTGGGTACCCAGTTGCTCGCGCGAACCACGCGCGGCGCCGCGTTGACGGAGGCCGGGGCCGCGTTTCGAGATCATGCCGCCAGGGCCTGCGCCGAGATCGACGTGGCGAGGGAAACGATCCTGCCTACTGGCGACCTTCGTGGCCGCTTGAGAGTGGCGGTGCCGCTGTCTCTAGGCCCCAATCATTTTGCGCCCGTGCTCGCCGACATGGGACGGCGCCACCCGCAATTGCATATTGATGCTTCTTACAGTGATCGCTTTGTTGACCTCATTACTGAAGGCTTTGATTGTGCGATACGGGTCGGCTATCTACCGGATTCCAACCTGATCGCCAGACGCGTCGCGCCGCTGTACGGCAAGCTCGTTGCAAGCCCCGACTATATCGACGCGCATGGTGCGCCCGAGACGCCGGATGATCTGATCGTTCATCAGGCACTCATGCAAGGCACCGAGGCCTGGCAATTCATGGACGGTGACAAGACCGTCAGCGTTCGTCCGCAGGGCCGCTTCAAAGCCGACAACGGCATCGCGCTGGCTGCAGCTGCGGCGGCGGGGCTCGGCATCGCTTGGCTGCCTGACTGCGTCACCTATGAATATGTGGCGTCTGGGGCACTAGTGCCTGTCATGACAGGCTATCCGCCGCCACCGGCAGGTATCTATGTCATTCGCCCGCCTGGGCAGCATCCTGCACGGAAAATACGAGTCTTGATTGAATTGCTGATCGAATATTTCGAGCACGCTCCGTATCTTCAGGGGAGTGCTCGCCAGATTTGACCGTGCTTGTTCGTATCTCGATTGCGATGGCAAAATGGTGATGAGGATTCCATCAATTTCCTGGTGGGTCTGGATGATCCTATCTACGATCTCGAAAGCAGAGTGCAACCCACAAAAAAACTGAGCCCGGGGCAATGCTGGGCTCAGGTAGAGCGTGCTCTTATTCAATCAATCCAGCTTGATCTTGGTGCTGAAGCTGCGCCACTTTGCCAGGTCCTGGGCGATATAGGCCTTGAATGACTCCGGTGTGCTGGTGGCGGGTTTGAAATAGTTGTCGGCCATGGCCTTCTGTGTCTCCGGCATTTGTGAAACTGCGTTGACCGCAGCATTCAACTTGGCCACGATCTCTGAGGGTACGCCAGCCGGGCCGACCAAACCGTAATAGGTATACGGATCGATCGCCTGCAGTTCCTTAAAGCCAAGCTCATTGACCGATGGCACATCAGGCAGCGCCTCGATACGGTTCGCGCTCGTAATGGCCAGTGGGCGTACCTTTCCGGCGCGTATTGCGCTGATCGCGCCTTGCAATGGCGAGATGCCCAGGTGCACCAAATTGCCTGACATGGCCGTCATGATTTCGGCATCGGCCTTATAAGGAATATGCGTGGCTTGCACGCCGGTCAGACTGAGAAAATATTCACCTTGCAGGTGGCTGGCCGATCCCATGCCCGACGAACCGTAGTTCAGTTCACCCGGATGGGCCTTGGCATAGGCGATCAGCTGGGAAAAATTCTTGACCGGCAATGCGGGGCTGATGGCAATCAGACCTGGGGTGGTGGCGACCAAGCCGATATGCGTAAAGTTCTTTAGCGGGTCGTACGTGAGATTCGTGCGGACGCCAGGATTCTGGGATAGCGAGCTGCCTGTGCCCAAATAGACTGTGTAGCCGTCCGGTGCGGAATTCAGAACGGCATTGATGCCTATCATCTGCGCTGCGCCCGGCCGGTTTTCCACTATTACATTGGTTTTTAACACGTCGCCCATTTTTGCGGCGTAGTAGCGCGCGACGGTGTCGGTCGAGCCGCCTGCACTGAACGCGACAATCATCCGTATAGGTCTGTTGGGGTAGGTGTCTGGCTGAGCGGCGTGGGCACTACCCGCTGCGATACAGACTGCGGCAGCAATCAGGCAGAGTCTGGTCGGGGTCATGGGGGCATCTCCTTCTTGTCGGTGTTTTCAATCTGATCAGCCGCATCATACAGTTTCATTAATCAGTTTTAGTTTCGATAATTGGAACTTGCTGAAAAATAGTTTATTTTTGCCTTTTGTTTGTTGGTTTCATTTAATGGAACTGGTTCCTAAAATTTGACAGGGGCGTTTGAACCGATTAGAGTCGCCGTGTGCTGACGAGCTGGATCCCCGTAATGGTGATGAATCTGGCCGTGTGGCTTACCCCCGAGGAGACAAAAGTGTTCGGAAAAATCAGTAGTACGTGCCTGCTGTTCTGTACGCTGGCCTGGGGCAGTCCGGCTGTGGCTGCCGAAGCATCAGAAGGCCCTACAAAAATCGTCGTTGCGTCTGCCCCGGGCGGTAACCTGGATGTATTGGCGCGTATTCTTGCCGAACAGATGAGTACGGCAACGTCGAGAAGTTTCTTTGTCGAGAACAAGGCCGGCGCGGGAGGCAATATTGCCACCGCGCAAGTCGCACTAGCCAAACCTGACGGGCGGACCTTGTTGGTCGTGTCTACCAGCCATACCAGCAACATTCATCTGTATCGCAAAGTGGGCTATGACCCCATCAAGAGCTTTACACCGATCTCCAGCTTGGCTGAGTCTGCGTTCGCTGTGGCGGTTCCTGTCACGTCGAGTTATCAGAGCCTGAGCGACTTGGTAGCGGCCGCGAAAGCCAACCCGGGTCAATTGAATTATGGCTCCTCAGGCATCGGCCAAGGGAATCACTTGGGCATGGAGTTACTGAAGTCGCGGCTGGGAATGGATCTGGTGCATGTGCCTTTCACGTCCGCGGGCGCTGTAACTACTGCGTTGATGGGCGCTCAGGTCGATGTTGCGATGCTGACGTTGCCGGGAGCATTTGCCGGTCTGGAGGCAGGCAAGTTGCGCATTCTGGGCGTCACTGGAAACCGGCGTGTGGAAAAAATTGATAGTGTGCCGACGATCCAAGAGACGACGGGCGTTGATTTTGACCTGACTGCATGGCAAGGGTTGGTAGCGCCAGCTGGTTTGCCGCCGGATCAGGCTGTTGCATTGAGCAAGCAGATCGCTGCCGTCTTGGCCATGCCTCAGGTTGTCGAGCAACTCGATCGCGTAGCCCTGACGCCGAAGACTTCCACTCCAGACGAGTTCGGACGATTTTTGGTCCGGGAGACCGCCCGCTGGGGCGACGTCATTCAACAAGCGAACATACGTGTGGAGTAAATATGGTGAGCAATACTCTTGCCCAGCGATTCGGCAAGTTCATTACTGAGTCCGAACTAGGAGATTTTCCATCAGAAGCCGTTGTGCACGGCCAGATGCTGGTGGCCAGTACGCTGGCCAGCGCTGCGCTGGGATCGACCCTGGAATCCGGCCACATCGTTCGGCGTCTGGAAACTGAACGCGGAGGAAACGCCGAGGCTACGGCGTGGTTTGGCCAATGGGACGCGTTGCCTGCTGTAGCTGCGGCGCGTGTGAACGCATTGATGAGTGACGCCGCAGCATCAGATGATAGTGACTTGCGCAATATCGTGCACAGTGGCACACAAGCTTGCGCGGCCGCGGTCGCGGTGGGGCAGCAGTGCGGTGCCAGTGGTAAAGACGTCGTTGCAGCCATCGTGCTGGGCTACGAGGTCGCCGGCACGATCAATACGGCCATGACAGGCGGGCTGCAGCGCAAGGGTTTTCACGGTTGCGTGGTGGCGACCTTTGCCGCGGCAGCAGCTGCGGCGCGGCTGTTGAAGCTTGATGCGAAATCGTCCGCTCATGCGCTGGCGTTGGCCGCTACGTCTATGGGAGGGCTGCATGCGGCTGCTGCGACTAGCCTGTCTCGTGAATACCAGGCCGGTAATGCGGCCATGATGGGGGTATATGCGGCACAGGCTGCCAGTTTGGGCTATCAAGCTGAGCTGGCCACGTTTGAAATGAAACGAGGGTTTTTCGAGACATTGGGCAATGGCGCAGACGCCGAAGAGGTGATCGGCCAATTGGGCAGGAAATGGAACATTCTGACCGAGCTTGGTGTGAAGCTCGTTCCGGGAGGATCACCGTTTCATGCTGTGGCGGAGGCTGCCGCAAATGCTGCGCGCCAGGCAGATCTCGATGTGTCGGATATCAGCCAGATTTACTTCACCATGCCGGATTATCCATTTCCCGGGCCGAAGCATCCTACGGATTTGATCGGCATCGCGCACAGCCCGTTTTATTTCGCCGCGGCGGGTGCCGCCGATCATGACTACAGCTGGCAACATGCTTTCCCGGAAAAGATCCAGGATCACCGTATCCGATCGTTGTTCGATCGCGTGACGCGCGTGGATGCGGACGTTCCCGACAAAGGCTTCTACAAAAGCGGGGCCATCGTCAAGATCGAAACCAAGGACGGCAGGGTGATCGAGGAAACCGTTCGATTTCCCAAGGGTGCTGCGGTGCGGGGAATCAGTTGGGACGAGATCAGCCACAAATACCAAACCCTGATGCCGTATGGCGGCGTCAGCCCCGGGGCCATAGCCCGCAGTTTCGACTTGCTACGTACCCTCCCTTCGGTGCCGGCAATCCAGGACTTGATCGTCAGCCTGCGCAACGGCTGAGAACGTATTCACCGATAAAGAAAAACAGGAAGAGACATGAAGAAAACGGCATTTACGCGCTTGGGACGGGCGCTATTGGCCTCGTTGATGTTGACATGCTCGGTCGGCGCATTCGGCGCCGATGCATATCCATCGCGGCCCATACGTGTGGTGGTGCCCGTCGCTGCGGGCGGATGGGGCGATGTGACCACGCGCATCATCGCCCAGCGCATGGCCGAAGAGCTGGGCCAACCGGTCGTCGTCGAAAACCGGACGGGGGCAGGGGGGCTGGTAGGTATTCGCTATACCAAGGGCGAGCATCCCGATGGATATACCGTTCTGGCGACCGGCGGCACGATTGCCATTCAGCAGGCTCTGAACGCTCAGCCCGGCTATGAGGCTAACAAAGATTTCGTCGCCGTTGCCTCGATGGTGCGTTCGCCTGCCATTGTCGTCGCGGGGGCGGACTCGGCGTACAAGACTCTGCCTGAGTTGATTGAGGCCGCGCGCGCCAAGCCCAATCAGATCAGTTACGGGTCCGCAGGGGTAGGCACGACGACGCACATCGCCGCTGAAATGCTGTTGCGCAGGGCGGACGTTCAAATGTTGCACGTGCCGTATAAGGGCAACGGTGCAGCCATGCCGGACGTCATCGCGGGACGCCTGAGTTTCATGATCGACGCTTATGGCAGCAGTGCTTCCAATCTGGAAGGCGGACGCCTGCGTGCATTGGGAGTCACAGCCGACAAGCCCTTGAACGTGTTGCCGAAAGTGCCGACCGTAGCTTCCGCAGGGCTGCCGGGTTTTGAGTATTACTACTGGCTGGGACTGTTTGCTCCGGCGGGCACCCCAGAAGACATCGTAAAGGTATTGTCTGAGGCGTTAAGACGGTCACTAGACGATCCCAAAATCAAGGCCAGATTGCAGTCCGATGGCACGGAGCCGTATTTTCTGGCTCCCGCGGAATTCAAAGTATTCCTGAGCAAGGAGGTCTCTGATACCGCCTCCTTGATCAAGGATCTGGCACTGCCGAAGCAATGACGCGTTGGTCACCGTTCACCACTCAAACTACAGCAAAGCACAGCAGGGATCTGAGCATGGCCGATGAGCGCGTCAATGTGAATGCAGAGGAACAGGAGCAGGCACTCAATGCCGTCAACGATGTCATCGCCGCGGCGGTTCTATTGCTGAACCTTGAGGTCATGGCGATGGGGTGCAAATCCGGACTGTCATTAACAGGCATGCTGCAGACTATTAACCAAAGTTCGGGCCGCAGCCGTATTTCCGAGCTCGAACTGCCAATGTTGCTTGCCGGCAGAGATATTGACAACGGGGTGCTGGCGTCAGTCTTGAACAAGGTGGACCGCGCGATTGCCTTGGGCGCGGAGGCCGGTGCCGCGATGCCCATTGCGGCCGGGACGCGTGCGTTGCTGCAGATCGGGGTCAATATGCGAGGGGCCGAGGCATATGCAGACAGTATGGTTGATGTGATCGGCAGCTTAGCAGGAGTTTCGTTGTATACCGCTGCAGAACGTAGCGGGCAGGCCGGGCCGCCAGTGAACGATGTTCCGGTTACAGCTTCCTCTCGCAAGCCAGTCATCGGCTATGTGGGGCTGGGTGCGATGGGCAGCGCTCTGGCGCAGCAGGCATTGCAGGCGGCGAGCAAGCTATATGTCTACGATATAAGCCCGTCGCGCGTGCAGACGTTGGTACAGCAAGGCGCCCATGGGGCGACCGACCTGGCGTCGTTGGCTAAAGCCTGCGACATCATCATGCTGTGCGTGCCAGGTGCAGCCGAAGTTCGCCAAACGCTGTTTGGAGCGAGCGGCATGATTGACGGATTGGCGCCTGGCAAGATCATCGTGGATCAAACGACCGGCTCGCCGGCACGCACGCGCGCATTGGCAAACGAGCTGGCGTGTTCAGGTGTCACATTGATCGATGCTCCCGTCGCGGGAGGACCAGACGGTGCACGAAAAGGCTCGTTATTGAGTTTGTGCGGAGGGGGCGGGCCTGCCTATGTCGTGGTCGAGAAAGTGTTAAGGGCAATGGGCAGTCAAGTCACGCATTTTGGTGAGACGGGTAATGGCCATGCCGCAAAACTCGTCAAGAACGCGCTGGGGGCATGCAACCGTCTCATCACCTACGAAGCATTGTCCATGGCTATGAGGCTGGACTTGCCGCTGGATGTGTTGGCCCAGACCGTCAGTACGAGTCCGGGCTGGACGGTTGCATTTCAGCGCATTGTCCCGGCTATGAAGACTGGTGCGCCGACAGCCGATATCAGACTGGAGCTATTGGCGAAAGACCTGCGTCTTATCTGTGATCAGGCTGTGAGCTGCGGAGCGCCAATGCTGATTGCCAATCTAGTGCGCACGTCTGTCGAGAACGCAATCTGCGAATTGGGTAAAGACGCCAACATTGACGAACTGGAACGGGTGTTTGGGCTGGACGCGCTCCGGCAAAAGAAGGCATGAAGAATCATTCATGAAGTTTCATACATTGAAACTTGTGCTGATAATAGAAATTTCGTGTTAAGATTTCTCATCGCTGAAAAATCTCGCTTTGTCCTTTGATGCTGAGTTCAAGCTCGCCGGCCAAGGCTACATAAACTCAACAGGAGACGTGCAAAAGTGAAGATCGGGTACATAGGATTGGGCGCGTTGGGCGGTCAATTGGCGCGTACATTTCTGGGCAAACATGAACTGCACGTTTGGGATGCCAATACGACGGTGTGCTCGGCATTTGCAGAGGCTGGCGCACAGGTCGCAACCTCGGCCATTCAGTTGGCGCGGGACTGTGAGGTGATTCTGTTGTGCCTCCCGCGTAGTGCCGATGTGCATCAGGTGGTATTTGGTCCGGGCGGGCTGTCCGAGGGGTTGTCGGCCGGGCAGTTGGTCATCGACCAGACCAGCGGCGTTCCAGCCGAAACGCATGCGATGGCGTTGGAGCTGCAGCAACGTGGTGTGGTCATGATCGATGCTGCGGTGTCGGCCAGTCCGCACATTGTTGCCGAAGGCGGCGCGACATTGATGGTAGGGGCGTCTGACGAGGCATATGAACGTGCGCTGCCGGTGCTTCGTGCCGTTACCAAAACGATCTACCGCTGTGGCATCCGCGTGGGTGACGGCCAGGCGATGAAGATGGTCAACAATGCCATGAATGCCGGCGTGCGGCTCGGGACCTTGGAGGTCGTGGCAATGGGCCGTGGCGCTGGTTTGTCATTGACCAGCATGACCGACCTATTGAACAAGGGGGCGGCGCGCAATCAAACCACCGTAAAAATGCTGCCTGCCATCGCCGCAGGAAAAGCGTCGACCAATTTTTCATTGGCGCTGCAAATCAAAGACGTAAATCAAGCGGTGGTGTTGGGTATGCAGACAGGCGTGCCCATGCCGCTGATGAATATCGTTCGAGGGTTGCTGCAAATAGGCCTGAATACCGTAGGGAAAAACGCGCAGCTCGAAGACATGGTCACCGTTATCGAGTCCATGGCGGGTACCCGGTTCAGGGACGATAACCTGCAGGCCCAGGCGGAACATGCAGGCGATGTCCATGACGTGGCATCGATGAAGATAGGCTTTGTAGGGTTGGGCGCCATGGGCGGATCGCTCGCGCGGCGGCTGATGCAGTCACAACATATTCACGTCTACGACACACGTGAAGAGGTTCGCAGACAGTTCGAGCGCGAAGGTGCAGTGGCGGCGGACGATCTGGCGTCGCTGGCCACGCATTGCGATGTGATTTTCCTGTGCTTGCCTAATTCAGCAGCCGTCCATGATGCCTTGTTTTCGGCAGAAGGCTTGTCGAGGAAGCTGGCACCACAATCGTTGGTCATCGACATGACCAGTGGCGATCCGGTGCAATCCCGGCGCTTCGCTGACCGGTTGCAGAAAATGGGTATGGGTTGGGTTGACGCCCCGGTGTCGGGGATGCCGGATTGGGCGCTGGCGGGCACGATTGCCATCATGACCGGTGGCACATCACAGGATTGCGCGCGCGCTCGCCCGGCGCTGGAGGCCATCAGCACAAACATTGTGACGTGCGGCCAGGTAGGCAATGGGCATTTGATCAAGCTGGTAAACAACGCCGTGTCTTCATTGTGCCGGCTTGTCACGTACGAGTGTGCCGCAGCGGGATTCAAGTATGGCCTGTCGTTGTCCACGATGGCTGAGGTATTGGCACATACCTCTGGCTGGAGCGGCGTGTCTCAACGGGCGTTGCCCGTTCTGGGTACGGAGGCGAAATCGGCAAATTTCCAGATCCAGTTGATGGTCAAGGATCTGCGTTTGGCTGCCAACGTTGGCATGGCGTGCGGCGCGCCCATGATGATTTCCAATGCCGTGCGCACTCTTTTCGAGACCGGGCACAACGGGATTGGCGGCACTGCAAACATCGACGATATGGCTCACTTGTACGAAGCCATGGCAGGGATCAAGTTTCAGCAGGATACGACACTGGACTAGCACGTGGTGCCGCATTGCTATTTGAATCACAAGATCAGTATGGAGACAGCAGCGTGAAACGGCAATATTCGAATTTCTTTGGCATGGGCGCCTGTGCGCTCGCCGCGGCATTGGGGGGAACGACCGCAGCGCAGGCGGCTGATGCGTTTCCGACGCACCCGATACGCGTCATCGTGAATACGGCGCCCGGCGGCCTCACGGACGTGACGACGCGACTCGTTGCAAAGAAGATGTCTGAAAACCTGAATCAGTCGGTAGTGGTCGAGAATCGCGCGGGAGGTGATGGTCTGATCGGTCTGCGTGCCGTCAAGGCTGCCGCACCCGACGGCTACACCTTGCTGGCCTCCGCGGGGACGATGGCACTGCAACCCTCGGTGCGCGAGGATGCCGGCTACGATCTGCTAAAGGATTTCACTGGCGTGGGTCTGATGGGCCGATCGCCGTTCATGTTGGTGGAAGCCTCCTCCGGACAGGACAAGTCGGGAGCCGACTTTATCGCCCGCGCCACGGCCAATCCCGGAACGCTGTCCTATGCGTCGGCGGGGGTAGGCACCGTCCCTCATCTGGCTGCTGCGGTGCTCTTCAAACAGCTGGGCTTGAACTTGATGCACGTGCCATACAAAGGAAACGGTGCAGCCATGGGTGATGTGATGAGCGGCAGGGTCGACGTGATCATGGAGGCCTATGGCAGCAGCGGGGCCAAGGTCAAAGCAGGGCAGTTGACGGCGCTGGCCTTGACGTCGCCCAAGCGGGCGACAGTGTTGCCGGATGTTCCGGCATTGGCCGAGTTGGGTGCGCCTGAGTACAGCTACTACACGTGGTTGGGTATGGTGGCGCCGGCGGGGACTCCAAAAGAGGTAGTCGACCGTCTGTCCATTGCATTACGCAGCGCCCTGGACAGCACAGAGGTGCAACAGCGGTTTCGCGAAGATGGGGTGGAGTCCTTGCCGCTCTCGCCAGACGAGTTCAACAACTACATGGCGCAAGAAGTCGAAAAGGGGCGCGAGGTTGTGACCTATCTGGCGCTGCCCAAACTTTAATCCCATCTAATACTGACTGGAGTTCGGAATGACATTGACGATAGACGGCGGCGCACTGCACGATTCCCTGACGACGGGACAGAAGCAAGCGTTCGAGTGGCTGCGCGGCCGCCCTAAGCAATTGCTGATCGGAGGGAAGTGGGTCGATTCTCTTTCTGGTAAAACGTTCCAGACCATCAATCCGGCGACGGAGGACACCTTGGCGGAAATCGCCGAGGCTGACAGCGCCGATGTGGACCGCGCGGTCAAGGCGGCACGGCAGGCGCTGGAGTCGCCGTCGTGGTCGGGTATTTCTCCGCATGTCCGCACCCGGTATCTGCTAAAGATCGCTGACCTGATCGAGGAGCATGCCGAAGAACTGGCTATGCTCGAAACGCTGGATATGGGTGCTCCTGTGTCCTTTACAGCGGGGCGCGTTGCGTCGGCCGCCGAGTTGTTTCGCTACTACGCCGGCTGGGCCACCAAGATCATGGGCACCACGAACCCCACCGACGCGGCGCGCTTCGTGTACATGTTGCGCGAACCCATGGGCGTGTGCGCGTTGATCAATGCATGGAACGTGCCATTGGTCATGGCTGCTACAAAATTGGCGCCCGCCATGGTGTGCGGTAACACTGCCGTCTTGAAACCTGCCGAGCAGTCTCCATTGTCGACCCTGCGTTTGGCCGAGCTGATCCAGGAGGCGGGCGTTCCGCCGGGCGTGGTTAATGTGATTCCGGGATTTGGGGCGACTGCAGGTGCAGCTATGGCGGCGCACTTGGACGTGGATAAGATCGCGTTTACAGGATCCACGGCCGTGGGCAGGCATATTCTGCAGGCGTCTGCGGGCAACATGAAGAAAGTCACCCTGGAGCTGGGTGGAAAGTCGCCCAACATTATTTTTCCCGACGCCGACCTGGACAAGGCTATTGAAACGGCGGTCGTGGCCTTTTGCCGCAATTCCGGGCAGATCTGCTCTGCGGGCACGCGCCTGTTCGTCCAGGAAAGCCTGCAAGACGAAGTCACTGAGCGCATTGTAAAAATCGCCTCAGGCTATAAGGTTGGCTCTCCATTGGCTGCGGCTACGCAATTGGGCCCGTTGATCTCGGAAAAGCAGATGCAGCGCGTGTTGGACTATGTGAGGTCGGGGCAAGAAGATGGCGCTACGTTGCAACTGGGCGGTGCTCGTGCTGCGGACGTGGGGTATTTCGTCGAACCCACGGTGTTTTCCGGGGTGGCCAATGGCATGAAAATCGCCCAGGAAGAAATCTTCGGGCCGGTGCTTTCGATTATTCCATTCAAGGACGAGAACGATGCAGTGCTGACAGCCAATGACACGCCTTATGGCTTGGCTGCGGCAGTGTGGACGCGCGATATCAGCCGCGCCCACCGTGTGGCACGTGCGTTGAAGTCAGGCCGCGTGTGGATCAACACGTATGCGGAGACCGACCCTGTCATGTCCTTGGGTGGCTATAAGCAGTCAGGGTTCGGGCGTGAAATGGGTGCCGAATCGATCGAGGCTTATACGCAGACCAAGTCGGTGCTGATGCGCCTTTGAGCGGTAAAACATAAAACGATAGCCCAATGATGGCAGGAGACAATCATGAAATCACTTTTGCAGCGCATTGCCCGGTTTTCCCTGGGCGGTCTGGCCGGGCTGGCACTCTGTGCCGGTGGTATTGCGCAGGCCGCCAATTACCCTGATCATCCCATACGCCTGATCGTAGGTGTGCCGCCTGGCGGTGGCGCTGACATGATCGCCCGGTTGCTTGCAGAGAGCCTGCATGGCATTCTGGGCCAGACAGTCATTGTCGAGAACCGTCCTGGCGCTGGCGGCAATATTGCCGCGAGCGAGGTGGCGCGGGCCAAGCCGGACGGCTATACCTTGCTGCTGGCGAACTCCAGTCATGCCATCAACGCCAGTTTGTACAAGAAATTGCCGTTCGATCCTATCAAGGATTTCGAGCCCATTTCGCAGTTGACCGAGAATTTCTTCTTTCTGGCGATCAAGCCCTCGTTGCCGGTAAAAACACTGGGTGAACTCGTGCAATACGCCAAGGGCCAAAAGACGGCACTGTCCTATGCATCGGCAGGGGTAGGGCAGGGATCGCATCTGGGCATGGCTATGCTCGCTTCTGACGCGGGTTTTGAGGCGGTGCATGTGCCGTATGCGGGAATGGGCCCGGCGGCGCAGGCGCTGTTAGGGGGACATGTGGACATGGCGTTTTTGACGCCGCCGTCCACGCTGCAGTATTCCCAAGCCAACAAGATTCGGGTACTGGCTGTGACAGCACCTACGAGAGTGAAATCGCTGCCTGACGTTCCCACGATTGCGGAGTCGGGCTATCAGGGCTTTGAGGTGAACAATTGGCAGGGGTTGCTGGCGCCCGCGGGAACACCGCCAGACGTCATTCAGAAACTGCAGGAATCAGTGGCCCAGGCGTTGAAAAAGCCCGAGGTCGTCAAGCAGCTGAATACCAGCGGCACTGATCCCGTGGGCTCCGCGCCGGACGCATTCGGCGCATTCCTGAAAGCCGAGATAGAAAAGTGGGGCAAGGCGGTGGCGCAATCAGGCGCAGTCGCAAACTGATCATGTTGTGCCGTATCTCGAAAGGAAGTTGGTCATGAGTGTGCAGGATGCAGACATTGCACGTGGTGCTGAGGTTGTCGGCTTTGTCGGCCTCGGGGCAATGGGAGGGCCCATAGTTCGCCACTTGTTGAGCCAGCATTGGACAGTCGTGGTGTACGACTTGAACCAGGAGGCCGTTCGCTCGGCAGCGCAAGCCGGTGCGCGCATTGCCGCCAATCCTCAGGACGTGGCACGACAGACTGGATTGGTCTTTGTTTGTCTGCCTTCGTTGGGGGCATTGCGCGCTGTCCTGTTGGGTGATGACGGCGTCGCCCGTTGTGGTCGGCCGTGCACTCTGGTCGATCTGTCTACGACGGGGCCAGCGTTTGCACGCGAAATGCGTGCCGCGCTGGAGCCACGAGGCGTCTCATATATCGACGCACCGATTACAGGCAATGTCACGACCGCCGGTAACGGACGGCTGGGAGTGATGTGCTCGGGGCCGGAGTCGGCGTTCGAACAGGCCGAGCCCGTCATGCGTGTGATGGCAGGGGCCACTGTGCTGTATCTGGGAGACTCATCGGGGCGTGCGCAAACACTGAAATTGCTGAATAACCTGATTTCAGCGACTGGCATGGCAGTCACATGCGAGGCCTTCATCCTGGGGGCAAAGGCCGGTTTGAAGCCGGCCGTGATGCTACAGATCCTGAACGCCGGCGAAGCCAGCACAAATGCCAGCCGCAATAAATTCGCCAGCTCTGTACTGCCGCGGCGTTTCAATTACGGCGCACGCATGGCCATTACCGCCAAGGATATTTCGCTGACAGTCGCGGAAGCCGAGCATTTGAACGTACCCGTATGGATCGCGCGCCCCGTGCAGCAGTTGTGGCGTTACGCGGTGTCGCAAGGTGGTGCGGAACGTGATGGCAGCGCTTTGATTACCTACCTGGAGGCGTGGGCTGGCATTGAGGTACGTGACGACGATGCAACGTACGACGCGCTTTTACCTGCAGACGGCGGCCCTATGGCCCCCGGGGCGTGCCACATCTTGTGCGAGCCCGAGAATGTCTCAGCGCTGGTAGATCATTTGGCGGGTCTGGGGTGGACCGTAGCCCTGGCGACGGCGGAAGATTCCACTCCTGCGGCGCATTGCATAGTATGGGTACTCGACAGCGATGCCGATATCTCCGAACTATCAGGTTTGCCCGAGCTGGGCTCAAACCCCGACCATGCGCTGATCGTCAATACCTGCTGGATGCCTGCCGCGCAAGCGAGCTTGTTGGCTGAGCGGTTGCAACGGCAGGGCTATGGATTCGTGGACGCTCCTTTATCCAGTAGGCCTCGGGACATGCAGGATGGTAGCGCAACGCTGCTGGTCAGTGGCGATCCCCGTCATGTGTCGCAGGCTTTGCCCGTTTTGCACGCATTGGGAAAACAGGTATATCAGGTTTCAGCGCGGCCTGGCGACGCCCAGCGTATGCGCCATTTGGAGGAGGCCGTCTCCGCCGTATTGCTTGCCGTCGCCTGCGAATCCTATGTGATCGGCGCGCGTGCCGGTTTAGCTGTGGAGATCATGCCCCGCATTCTAGGCATCGAGACCGGCCGTACGTTGGCCAGCGCAACACTGTTTCCGCAGCAGGTGTTGACGCGTCAGTTCGATTACGGGAAATCCTTGGGCAGGGCCCTGCGTGCGCTGCAGCTGGTCAGCGAGGAAGGAGCCAAGTTGCAGATCAGTGCATGGGTGCTGGAATCCGCCCGATTGCTTTATCGCATGGCAGTGGCCAGGCTTGGGCCTGACGCTGACGTGACGACCCTGGTTCAGCTGTACGAACAATGGACCGGCGTGGAGGTCCGTGCCGGATCGTCCGCACACGATACACAAGGATGAGAAAGATGCCCAACGAAGAGGAGTTCATTGGAAACACGCCACGAGGCCTGGACGAATTGTCAGTCTGGACATCGCGTCATGTCGAGGCAGCACTGGAGCCGGAATTGCCCATTATCGACTCGCACCATCATTTGTACGACGATGAGCGCGGCCGATATCTGGCGCCGGAGATGTTGGATGAGATTTCGTCAGGGCACAACGTCGTGGCGACGGTATATCTGCAGCATTCTGCCTCGTATCGCACAGAAGGCCCGGAGGCGCTGCGCCCGGTGGGAGAGGTCGAGTTTGCGGCGGGTGTCGCGCGCGCAGCCGCAACGCAGTCTGTACGTTTGTGTGCGGGCATCGTCGGCCATGCCGATCTGGCATTAGGCGATCAGGTCTTGCCGGTGCTCGAAGCGCAACAGGAGGCCGGTAACGGCTATCTGAGGGGTATTCGGCATGGCGCAACCTGGGATGCAGGCCGCGCGGGCTATGGCCGGACTTTCGCGCGCAGGCATCTTTTGCTCGCGCCGGAGTTCCGTGCGGGTTACGCGCATCTTTCCCGGATGGGATTGTCATTCGATGCCTGGATCTTTCATCCTCAGTTGCCCGAGCTGATCGATCTATTGCAGGCCTTTCCAGAAACGCCGGTGGTGCTGAATCACTGCGGCGGCATCTTGGGCATACCCCCCCATACCGATCATGAGCAAGTGTTCAACGTCTGGAGCCGACATATCCGGGATCTCGCCCGATACCCGAACCTGAGCGTGAAATTGGGCGGCCTGGGAATGCTGTATGGCGGCCATCAGTTTCACCATGATATTGAGCCGCCATCGTCGGAAACACTGGCCGAAACATGGAAACCGTATGTCGAGACCTGTATCGAGGCATTCGGCCCGGCGCGAGCAATGTTTGAGAGCAATTTTCCTGTCGACAAGCAAAGCTGCGGTTATGGCGCACTGTGGAATGCGTTCAAGCGGCTGACACGGTCCTATACGGACTCGGAGCGAGCCTGCTTGTTTCATGATACGGCTAAAAAGTTTTATCGGCTCGACTTGCCGCCGCCTGCGTGATGGCAGCACTGCGTCCGAAGGAACGCTTCGGGCGCACTGACAATCTACTGGGGCATGCAAGTTTGCCCGCGCGATCGACCCTGTCGTATCAGGGCATCTGATTTCATCAATCAATTTTGAGGCGAAGCCCAAAAGGCGGCCGCTATTCCGACGCCGTTGGGTTGGCTGGGCCGCCTTATATAGACGTTGTTGAATGGAACAAGGTCCAAAATAACGGAGATAGACCGCATGGCAACTGATATTGGTTCTAGCGATCCGCGTCAACGCCGATTCGTCGTGGCCTCCACGTTTATCGGCGCGACGATCGAGTGGTATGACTTTTATATTTTTGGCGTGCTATCGGCGTTGTTTCTGAACAAGCTGTTTTTTCCCACGTTCGATGACACGACAGGGACGATGCTGGGGTTCATGGCCTTTGCCACGGCATGGATTGCCAGGCCGATAGGCGGGGTGGTAGCCGGCCACCTGGGCGACAGAATAGGAAGAAAAAAAATTCTGCTTTGGAGTTTCATCATCATGGGACTGGCGACCATGATGATTGGAATGCTGCCCACCTATGACAACGCAGGATCGACGGGAGCGGTCTTGCTGGTGCTGCTGCGTATTGTGCAAGGGCTGTCAGTAGGTGCGGAGTACGGCGGCGCCGTTGTGACGGTGGTGGAGCATGCGGAGAAATCCAAGCGGGGTTTCTACGGCAGCGTGCCACAGATAGGATCATTCCTGGGTTTGCTGCTGGGCAACGGGACGTTCGTTCTGATGACTTACCTGGATAACGACGCGATGATGACCTGGGGATGGCGGGTGCCATTTCTGTTCAGTGCGTTGATGCTGGTGGTAGGTGTGCTGATTCGCAAGCGTATGGCCGAATCGCCTGACTTCGAAAAAGCCAAACGGCAAGGTGCGATTGAGCGTATTCCCTTTGTGACCGTGGTCCGGAAGTATCCACGTCAATTGATATCCGTCATGCTGGCGCAGGGAGCACCGAACACGTTCTTCTGGACTTGCGCGGTGGCCATGGTGTCCTACGGCGTCACGCGTCTTGGATTTACACAGACGCAGATGCTCGCTGCTGTGTGCGTGGGTGCAGCCGTAGAGATGTGCACGCTGCCATTGTTCGGCAAATTGTCTGACAGGGTAGGACGCCGCAAGGTTTTTGTCGCTGGATTGATTGTTCTGCCCATTGCCAGCATTCCCCTGTTTGCTGTGGCGCAAACGCAGTCCTATATGTGGCTGGTGATCAGCTACGCACTCGTACTGGGCATTGGTCATTCGGCCAGCTACGCAGCGCAACAGGCCCTGTTCGCTGAAATGTTCCCTACATCCGTCCGATATTCGGGCATTTCAATCGGATATCAAATGTCCGGGGCCTTGTTTGCGGGTCCTTTGCCGATCATCGCGACGGCGTTGATTGCCTATCAGAATGGCAGTTTGTGGCTCTTCTACGGCTACGTCGTGGCAGTCGCGATCATCAGTATCTTGGCCATCATGGCGGGAAAACCTCACTACAGCCAAGTTCAAATAAAGACGTCATTAGAACAGGAGGCCGCGCGCGAACGTAGTCAAACGGCCTGATTGCCAAGTTCGTGCCACACGTTCCGGATGGAACGAAGGATCACGTCGCCTGGGGAGGGAGGACTCCAGGCGATGGAACAAGCGTTACCAGCAACTCACCAAAATCGAGGAGACGACAATGTT
The DNA here is from genome assembly GCF_054780995.1 of Bordetella tumbae. Taxonomy (NCBI): domain Bacteria; kingdom Pseudomonadati; phylum Pseudomonadota; class Betaproteobacteria; order Burkholderiales; family Alcaligenaceae; genus Bordetella; species Bordetella tumbae. The sequence goes on along the minus strand of NZ_BAAGVG010000002.1, from coordinate 67,070 downwards.
GGAAGAACGTGAAACCCGTAAGCAGGGAGTCCTGCGTGAGCGGTTTTTTGTAGCCGTTGCTGCGGTGATGGCGACCGGTGCTTTTGCAAGCACGCCGGCATACGCGGCGGGCGACTATCCCAGCAGACCCATACGATTGATTGTTGCTACGCCGCCAGGCGGGGCGACAGATATTACGGCGCGCCTGGTGGCCCAGAAAATGGGAGAAAAGTTGGGGCAGACTATCGTGGTCGAGAATCGGCCCGGAGGCGACACGATGGTTGGCACGCGCGCAGTCAAGGAACTGCCTGCTGACGGCTACACCGTACTGGCGCAATCGTTGGGATTCTTGTCCGTGCCTGTGACGAAAAAGAATCCGGGATACAGCATCAAAGATTTCACCGGCGTCGGGATCATGGCGCGTTCACCTTTTTTGATGGTGGTCGGCGGCGACACGCCATATAAGTCGCCAAAGGACTATATCGCCGATGCCCGGGCGCACAATATTACGTTCGCCTCCGGTGGCACGGCCAGCGCGCCGCATCTGGCTGCGGAACAGTTCGTCCGTTCCGAGGGGCTGAATATCCTGCATGTTCCTTATAAAGGCAACGGGGAAGCCCTACCCGATGTGGCTGCGGGCCGTGTCGGAATGATCTTCGACGCCTACATCGGCTCGGCGCCCTTTATTGAAGTTGGCCGTTTGCGGCCGCTGGCCGTCACGTCGACCGAACGCATACAGCCCTTGCCGCAGGTGCCCACGTTCAAGGAGCTGGGATTCGACTATTCCTACACAGTCTGGCTCGGCTTGTTAGTGCGCGAGGGAACCCCGCCAGCCGCGATAGAAAAGCTCTCGGACGCCCTGAAGTATGCGCTGCAGACTGAGGTCGGCACACGATTGAAATCGGAGGGCGCCGATACGACTTTCATGACGCCGGATCAGTTCAACCGGTATCTGAACGATGAGGCCGCTCAGATGAACAAGCTCGCGGCGCAGTTGAATCTGCCGCGCGAATAGTGTTTGGCGACGCTTAATCCAGGAGAATTTCTTATATGCGTGCGATTACGTTTCCTGGCGATCGCCAGGTGGAAATCATCGAGATGCCGGACCCCACTCCGGGGCCGTTAGATGCGGTCATCGAGATCAAGGCTTCAGGAATGTGCGGCAGTGATCTGATCTACTACCGGCGTCCGGTGGGCACGCCAATGAGCGAAAAATTCCAGTATCAGTCTGGTCCATTGATCGCGGGGCATGAGCCTTGCGGGGTTATCGTGGCGCTGGGCTCAGCCGTGCCGGAGTCATTCGGTCGTGTAGGTGATCGAGTGATGGTGCATCATTATTCCGGCTGCAGCGCGTGCAGCCTGTGCCGTTCGGGCTGGCAACAGCTGTGTCAGGAAGCGCCCAGCCGTACCTATGGCAATAACGATCATGGCTGCCATGCGCATTACTTCAAGGTTCCCGCCATGACCTTGGTGCCGTTGCCTGACACACTGTCATTCGCAGCGGGCGCCGCGATTTCCTGCGGCACGGGGACGGCTTATGGGGCTTTGCGTCGCCTGGCGCTATCCGGCAACGAGACGATCGCGATCTTTGGCCAGGGCCCGGTCGGCTTGGCGGGCACACAGTTGGCGCGCGCGATGGGCGCCCGAGTCATTGCATTGGACATCAACGCCGATCGTTTGCGGCGCGCGATCGAGTTTGGCGCCGATCATGTGATCAACCCCGCCCAGGACGACCCGGTGAGCGCCATCAAAGACCTGACCCGTGGCTATGGGGCGGATTCCTCGATGGACAGCTCAGGCTCGGGGCCGGGGCGTATTGCAGCGATTCGATGCCTGAAAGTATGGGGCAAAACATGTTTTGTCGGCGAGGGCGGCGAACTGAAGGTCGACGTCAGTCCGGATCTGTTGCGCCGCCAGATTACGGTGATGGGTTCGTGGACATTCTCGACGATCATCCAGGCAGAATGCGCGCAGTTCATCGCCGACAAGAAAGTCGATGCCGACGCGGTATTTACTGACTATTGGCAATTAGATCAGGCCGAAGAGGCGTACCGGCTGTTTGACAAGCAAACCACCGGAAAAGGAGTGTTTCTGATATAGATGATCAACTACCCCGTCAGCGCTCAGGTGATGTTGTACCGCTGGGCGCTTGACTTGCCGGCGTTGCAGGAGCGGCGTTGGTGTTTGTGCCACTGCCGCCGCTGCTGCTGATGCTGCTGCCGGACGCAGGCACTGTCGGCCGCTTAAGGCTGATTATCGAATGTCTGGACAGCTCCGAGCGGAGCAAGCCAGGAGAATCTGCGTTTGGCCCAAATCTGTCGCACGGGCGGTCCCAGCTCGTAGCGTTGCTTTAACGTGCCGACGCGCAGAGAATAAGTTTGCGGATTGTCGGCCGCGCAGGCATAAACCGGCCCACCGCAGTTGTCGCAAAAGGCATGAATGCGCTTGGTTCCGCTATCCGCAACCTTCAAATACCGCTTAGGGATTCCTTTCAACAGCCGGAATTTATCTGCGGGTGCAGGAATATTGGTGCGAAAAACGGAACCGGACTGCATTTGGCAATCAGCGCAGTGGCAGATGGAAATCGTACCCGGTTCGACCTCTGCCTCATACGCAATAGCGCCACAATGACATTGACCCTGGACTTTCATCGTTTCTCCCGGTAGATGATAGGCGTAGCCTACGTTTTTAGTGTAGGCTCTTGGCGCTATTCTTTTGGAATGCCCAGCTCCTGAATCAATTCACGAGGTAGCGCTTGCCTTCCTATTCAAGTGCAAACAAAGCGCCCGCACCGGCCGTCCCAGGATGGCCGGTGAAATCGTGCGGCGCGAAAGCTCAAGCCGCCTTATTCAAGATCGCTGGCGGGGTATTCCAGTACCAAGGCCTCGAGCCCGTTTTCCCCAGCCTGGATCGTGAATTCTGCTTCGTTGCTTTCGACCACGACCATGGACCACAGGCCTAATTCTTCGCCTTTGTGCACCAAGCTGCCATTGCCGACGAATATGTAATACCCGCCGCTTTTGCTCGGGTCGGGACCTAACGTCTTCATTCCGGCACCCAGGCGCACGACCTGTGCATGCATCTCATCATCGCCCTTGAGAACCGTCTCCCATTGAGGTTCTTTGCGCGATCTCATGACCGGCTCGATAGAAAAGCCGACGGGCTCAGAAGCCAGGTTGCGGCGCTTGCTGGGTTTGATCCGGTCTCGGTAGTCGGGTGAGCTCAGGTATACGGGTTCCGAGTTGCCCGTGAACATGCGCAATGCAACGAAAGTCAGACCTTGCGGTCCGGCTGCGATCGGGCCGTATGCGGTGTGATGATCTTTGAACTGCACGGTCAGCGGCTGCAGTTTTTGGCCGCGGTTGCCGATTTCGCCCGAGCCTGCCAGGAACAGCTGAAACATGGAGACGCCGTGAAAGTGCGGAACGATAGATTCGTTGGCGTTGAGTTCCGACATCGTGGCCTGCGGTCCAGGGGCGTGAGTATTCGAAGAGCGGGGGCCGAAATAGACCGTTCCCCAGTGCTCGATGCCGGTCCCCGGCGAGACGATGACCCTGCGTTGCGCCAATGCGTCGGCGCCACTGCGCGTGTAAATCATTTGGAAAACCTCCGATAAGAGTTTGGCGTAGCCGTTCTGCCGCGAGGAACTCCTGCCGCGCTGCATGGTGGCGTCAGAGAAATCTTAGCACAAAGTTTTATTTAATAGCATTGGTTTTATTCAGTGGAACTTTATGGGAAGGAAAGCCCTATTTCCGGTCGAAACGGAGCTTTGGCCAGGTTTCGATAAAAGAAACTAAATTCGTTAATCAGATTGTTCGGGTAGGATGGCAGTCCGTCGGCATGCCACCACGCAGGGGCGAAGGACTGAGGGCGCAGACGGTGAAAAGAGAATCACAGCGTGAGGTTGAACACTGCAGTAATGCTATACTCGCGCATCGCTGGCCGGTTAGTATTTCAGTGGTAGAAACCCGGACGCCTATGAGGCAATCATCTTGAATCGGGCATCCTGCGTCTACGGGCCTGCGACCGTCCAGTTAACCGAGTCTATACGAGGCTGCTTATGATGCGCTCAGTTCAACGGATTATGGCGATCTTCGAGAGCTTCAGCGCGGAGCGTAATAGTCTGTCGCTGCAGGAACTGGCCGATCACATCGAGCTACCCAAATCCACCGCATTCCGTATTGTGCAGAGCCTGGAGAAAGCCGGCTACCTGGTGCGTATGGATGACCGGCAATACTGCTTGTCGCTTCGATTCCTGCGCTTGGCCGGTATGGTCAAAAGCACTTTGGGGATCCGCGAGATTGCCCGTCCTGTGATGGCGGACCTCTCTCAAAAAACCCAAGAAGCAACCTCGATTCATACGGTGATTGGCTCCAATCGGGTTTGCATCGAGTCCGTCGCGGCCGCAACGACGTTGCGCAGCGTGGTGCAGCCCGGAGAGCAGGTTCCCCTGCTGGCGGGCTCTGCGTCCAAAATCTTGCTGGCATATATGCCGAAAAAAGAGCTGTCGGCATTTTTGCCCGCGGTGGCCAAAGGCACCAAACGTACTCAAACGGCCATTCAAGAAGAGCTCAAGGCCGTCCACCAGGCAGGCTATGCGGTCTCGCATGGCGAACGCCTATTGGGTGTGAGCGCCATTTCCGCACCGATCTTCGATGTCAACGAAGAGGTGAAATACTGCCTTTCGTTGGGTGGTGCTTCCGTACGTATTCAGGCCAACGAAAAGGCGCTGATCAAACTAGTCGTTCAATCGGCAGCCGAGATCAGCCGCCAATTCGGCGGAGGGGCCGGCGTTGCCTGAACAACGCGCCTCTTAGGCCATCGGCGGGATCTGTTCGCCGCTTCCTCACTCAAGCGCACCGCAGTGCCAGTTGCATGACTGAGCCCTGGAAAGGCTGCGGTCGCGCGTGATTCTCTCCGCTCGGCGAGTTCATGCTCGATGTCCAGCAGCATGCCCGTTCATTTCATCTTCGCACGGTCTCTTCATTTCAAGCGCTTCGTAGTTTTATTCATCGGAACTAATACTGATGATTAGAATTAATGAGCTAACATATGACACTCGCCAAGCGGCTGAAATAGACGAGGGCGGAACGTGATATTCGAGATACCAACTGGAGACGGCAGCAATGCATAGCGATAGCAGTATGGAAGGCTGGACCCCCAGCAAACGCCTGGAGGGACGAGTAGCCATCGTGATCGGAGCGGGGCAAAGTCCGGGCGAGGGGCTGGGGAACGGGCGCGCGACCGCGCTGCGTTTCGCCCGCGAGGGCGCCAGAGTTCTTTCGGTAGATCGCAATCTGGAATCCGCGCAAGAGACCGCAGAAATCATCAAAAAGGAAGGCTTCGAGGCTGAGGCATGCGCGGCAGACGTGACGCGCGAACAGGATCTGGAGGCGGCCATTCTTCAGGCGCGCGACGCCTGGGGCAGCGTTGATATCCTGCACAACAATGTGGGAGTGTCGTTGGCAGGCGGCGACGCCGATCTGATGGACATCGACGAGGAGCATTTCGACTTCGTCTGTCGCGTCACCTTGCGGGGGACCGTTTTCGCATGCAAACACGCAGTGCGTATCATGCGTGAGCAACGCAGCGGGGTGATCGTCAATATCGCTTCGGCCGCAGCTGTGGGCCGGTATCCCTATGTCGCCTATAAGGCCAGCAAAGCAGGCGTGGTCGCGTTCACCGAGCAATTGGCCCTGCAGAATGCCGAGTACGGTATTCGCGCCAATTCGATTCTGCCCGGTTTGATCGCGACCCCGATGGCAATTGGCCGTCGCATAGAACACTGGAAACAGCCTCGCGAGCAGGTCGAGGCGGAGCGGTTGGCCAAGATCCCTCTGCGGCGGCATGGCTCTGCCTGGGATGTCGCCAATGCCGCGCTTTATCTGGCGTCGGATGAGTCGGCGTTTGTGACCGGGACGTCATTACTGGTCGATGGCGGACGGGTGCTTAATCGGATTTGACGTCAATGCGGCCATTTGGCCGCGATAGCACTACGCTACAACAAGGCCGCCCAAAAGGCGGCCTTGTTGTTTTTAGATTTCGATCATTTCGAAATCGACCTTCGTGGCAGAACATTCGGGACAAATCCACGTATCAGGTATGTCGTCCCATCGCGTTCCAGGTGGAATGCCTTCTTCGGGGATGCCGGCGGCTTCTTCGTAAATGAAGCCGCACAGAATGCATTGCCAGGTTTTGAAAGGTTGCTCGGTGATGGTCTCAGGAGAGGCTGTAGTCATGATGATACATAGTCCAAAAGCTTCGAGGGCGCCGTTTTGGCGGCGCCGATTGCTCAGGCAGCGGTGGCCTCGCGCAGTTGTCCGGAGGCAGCAGCGATGCTGGCAAGCAGTCGGCTGGGTTGCCACCGCTTTCCATAGGCTGCATGCCATTCGCTGATCTGCCGGTAGATATTGTCCGCGCCGATGCTGTCCGCCCAGTACAGCAGACCCCCACGGTGCCGCGGGAAGCCAAAGCCGTTGAGCCACATCACATCGATATCGCTGGCGCGCAGTGCCTTGCCTTCGTCAATGATCTTGCAGGCTTCGTTCACTGAGGCGAATAGCAGGCGTCGCAGAATTTCGTCGTCGCTGAACTGGCGCTGCGGAATATTGAAGTCGCGCGCGACGCCCGCAATGACCTCAGCCACCACTGGGTCCGGCATCGGCGTGCGGCTGCCGGCTTCGTAGCGATACCAGCCGGCGCCGACCTTCTGGCCGTGACGGCCCATTTCTGCCAGGCGGTCGGGAACATGCAGCTTGCGGTATTCGGGATTGGCGGCCGCACGCCGTTTGCGCGTGTCATAACTGACATCCAGCCCGGACAGATCACTGACAGCGAAGGGGCCCATTGGATAGCCGAAATCCATCATTACCTTGTCGATCTGCTGCGGCAATGCGCCTTCCTCGAGCAGCAGCATCATTTCGGTCACCAGCGGCGCGCGGCTGCGGTTGGCGGCGAAACCATCGCAGCTGCCGGCAATGACGCTGATCTTGCCCAGGTCGCGGCCCATCTTCGCCGCGCGCAGGATCGTTTCTATCGAGGAGGCGTCGCCTTTAACGATTTCGCATAGCTTCATCACGTTGGCCGGTGCAAAGAAGTGAGATCCCGCCACCATATGCGGACGCTGCGTCGCGCTCGCGATCGTGTTGATGTCAATGGCCGACGAGTTCGTCAACAGCAGCGCATCGGGACCCATGATCCTGTCCAGCTTGGAGAAAATTTCAAGCTTCAGGTCAATACGCTCGAATACGGCCTCGATCACCGCGTCGCAATCGACGATATCGTCGTAACTGAGCGTTGGCTGGATGAGCGCCATGCGTTCACGAATCTCGTCCTCGGTGATCGTGTTGCGCTTTAGCTTGGCGGCATAGTTGGCCGCGATACGCTGTATGCCGCGTTCCAGGCCCTCGGCGCTGGCATCCAGCAGGCGGACGGCGATGCCGGCGTCGGCAAAGGCCATGGCAATACCTCCCCCCATGGTGCCTGCACCAATGACGGCAGGCCGCGTTACGCGTGGCGGCCGGTAGTCTTCGGGTGCTCCGGGGACCTTGGCCGAGGTGCGCTCGGCAAAAAAGGCATAACGCAATGCACGCGATTCGTCGGAGCCCTCTAGTTCGGAGAATCGGGCGCGCTCCAGGGCCATGCCTTCCGGGACGGATCGCGAGGTCGCTGCCTCGACCAGCTCGATCGCATAGGCCGCAGCCTTGATGCGTTGGCGTGCGGTGCGTTTGCGTGCCTCGGCGAATACGCGCTCGTCGGCATCCTGGATCGTCATGCTGTCCACGTGGGGCAGGGGGGCCGCGGGTGAGCGGCGCTGAATCAGGTCGCGCGCGGCCCCCAGCACAGGCTGTTCCGTGACGAGATCCACGATGCCCAGGGCCAGCGCTTCTTTGGCGTCAACGTGCCGTCCGCTCAGGATGAGGTCCAGGGCGGCACGGGCGCCTACTAGCCGGGGCAGCCGTTGCGTCCCGCCGCCGCCGGGAATCAGCCCGATCTTTATTTCCGGCAATCCCATGCGTGCGCTGGGCGCGGCAACGCGGTAGTGACAGGCCAATGCATGCTCGAGTCCGCCACCCAGGCAGTACCCCTCAATGGCAGCCACAATGGGTTTCGCGCTCTGGACGATGGCAGCGGTGCTCTCGGCGCTGGAAATTCCGCGGGCTTTGCCGAACTGCCGGATATCTGCGCCCGCAATGAAATTGCGATTGGCGCCTGTCAGAACGATGGCTTGTACGGCGGGATCCGCATTCGCGCGTTCGATGCCGGCAACAATTTCCTCGCGCATTCCCGGCGCCATGGCATTGACGGGCGGGTTATCAACCGTAATGACGGCGAGCTGATCGTTCACCTCGTATCGGACCGTAGGGACCGAATTCATGGCTATCTCCTTCGTGATTTCCGCGCGAATGTTCGAAAAAAACGGAATTCGCGCTGTTGTCTTGACCGGTCGTCATGCTACCATGATATCCACACAGTGACATTAGTTTTGATGAATGAAACTTTTTGGCTGGGCCGTCGGAACGAACATAGATTGATCGTTCCCGAGGCCAGAGGGCAGCAAGCCCAGACCAGATCATGGAGGAGATAGCGTGAGTATCCGAGGCAAGGCGTGCATTGTGGGCGCCTACGAACATCCCCTGCGCCATGCGCCGGAGCACTCGCTGGCGCGGCTGCATGCCGAGGTCGCCGTCGGTGCTCTGGCCGACGCCGGCCTGGACAAGAATGACATCGACGGCTATTTCTGCGCCGGCGATTCCCCCGGGGCCAACCCGTGGTCCATGGCCAATTATCTGAACCTGAGGCAGTTGCGGCATATCGATTCCACTGACATGGGCGGGTGTTCCTACCTGATCCACGTGGCGCACGCTGCGCAAGCTATCGCCGCGGGAAAATGCAATGTGGCGCTGATCACGCTGGCGGGCCGCCCGAGATCCGAGGGGGTGTCCGGTACGCAAGTGCGTGTGCGCGGATCGAATCTGCCGGAAACGCCATTCGAGATTCCCTATCGTCCGGTGACGCTGAATTTGTACGCGATGTGCGCCATGCGCCATATGTACGAGTTCGGCACGACAAGCGAGCAATTGGCCTGGGTCAAGGTGGCGGCGTCGCATCATGCCCAGCACAACCCGAACGCCATGCTGCGCGATGTGCTCAGTGTGGAGGACGTGCTGGCATCACCCATGATCGCTGATCCGCTGCGGCGCATGGATTCGTGTGTGGTCACCGACGGGGGCGGCGCGATCATCGTTGCCCGGCCTGAGATCGCCCGTTCATTGAAGCGTCCTGTGGTCAGCGTGCTGGGCACCGGTGAAACCACCAAGCATCAGGACGGCGGAGAGATTGATCTGACCTATACGGGGGTTGCCTGGACTGGGCCACGCGCCTTTGCGGAGGCGGGACTGAGCCCGGCCGACATTCAGTACGCCTCCATTTACGACAGCTTCACCATCACGGTCCTGTTGCAGCTAGAGGATCTGGGTTTCTGCGCCAAGGGCGAGGGTGGCAGGTTCGTATCCGATGGCAATTTGATATCCGGTGTGGGCCGCCTGCCGTTCAATACGGACGGCGGCGGAATGTGCAACAACCATCCGTCCAACCGCGGGGGGATGACGAAGATCATCGAGGCGGTGCGCCAATTGCGCGGCGAGGCGCATCCCAAGGTGCAAGTGCAGGACTGTCAGTTCGCCTTGGCTACCGGCGTCGGCGGCGCGATCGGTCACCGTCACGGCGCAGCGACACTGATCATGGGCAGGGAGTAAGCGTATGCAAACCAATGACGAAGCCAAACTGGCCGACCCGGCGATGAACCCAGGTGACGAGGCCTATTTCGCTGCCGCCAAAGAGGGCCGCTTGCTGCTCAAACGCTGCTCGGCCTGCGGCAAGACCCACCATTATCCGCGCGCGATCTGCCCATTCTGCTGGAGTGACCGTGTGGAATGGGTCGAGGCCAGCGGCCTGGGCACGATCTACACCTATAGTGTGACCCGCCGCGGAGAGCAGTACTGCATTGCTTATGTGACACTGCAGGAAGGCCCCACGCTGATGACCAATATTGTCGATTGTGATCTGGATCGAATTCGCATCGGGGATATCGTGCGCGTGGTGTTCAAGCCGACCGAAGGCGGCTGGGCCATTCCGATGTTCAGCACCGGCGTTACAGGAGCGGGCCAATGAACACGTCTGTGAACGGCAGTCGTTCGCGGCCGCTGTGCTTCTACAGCGCGGTGGGCTCGAGGCTGAGTGTCTATCATCTCGACCCGCAGACCGGCCGTCTGGCACTGCGCGGTGGTGCAGACATGCCTGCAAAAGTGCAATACGCGTGGCGTCATCCCAGTCTACCGGTCCTGTATGTGGGAACCTCCAGCGCCGGTCCCCGTCAGGCGTCACTGGAAAATCACGTCAGTGCGTGGAGCATCGCCGCAGACGGCAGCCTGCAGCCCCTCGGCCAGTCGCAGATCCTTCCGGCGCGTCCCGTACATATCTGCGTGCATCCTTCCGGGCCGTTCTTGTTGAGCGGCCATAATTTCGGCGGCGGAAATCTCACCGTGCACGCGCTGAACCCGGATGGTTCGATCGGGGCGGCGGTTGCGCAGCATGAGGTCCAGGATTTCGGCATCTATCCCCATCAAGTCATGACGTTGCCTGGAGGGGACTATGCGCTTATCGTGGACCGCGGCAATTCGCCCAAGGACGAACGGCCTGAAGATCCTGGCGCCCTGCGTACGTATCGCATGACCGATGGGCAACTGGGGGCAGGGCAGGTCGTAGCGCCTAATGAAGGGTATGGCTTTGGGCCGCGCCACGTCGCGTTTCATCCTTCCGGCCGCTGGCTGTATGTCTCGGACGAGCGATTTAATTGCTTGCACGTGTTCGCGCTGGACGGCTCGTTGATCGATCCGCAGCCCTTGCAGACATTGTCCACGCTTCGAGATCCCGGCAACGCCAAGCAGCGGCAATTGGCCGGCCCCATCCACGTTCATCCTAACGGCCGCGCCGTGTATGTGGCGAACCGGGCCGATGGCGTTATTGAACAGCAGGGGCGACAGGTGTTCGGGGGTGGTGAGAACAACATAGCCGTATTCGAGATAGATCCGACCAGCGGCAAGGTGGCACCGGTACAGCATGCTGATACCGAGTCGTTCCACGTGCGGACGTTTTCCATGGATGGCGACGCGCGCGTGCTGGTGGCTGCCAGTGTCAAACCGATGGCTACGGAGGCAGGTCCCGTCGCGGCGTCACTGACGGTTTTTCGCATGGACGGCGTCCTGCTGCAGCAGCTGCATCGCGAGGAAGTGGCAACCCCTGGAACGGAACTGCAGTACTGGACGGGACTGGGCACGGTCTGTACCGAGCCGACGTAATTTTTTTCGGATTTTATTAAACGGAACTGGTTTCTAAATTGATCCAATGCGGGCAGCCATCCTGGATGCCGGTGCCCCGGAAACGGCGCAACCTCGATCGATGCAGTGCCACAACCCAATGAGTTGAACAATCATGAGCAATTTCAAATATTTGTTGGAACCACGATCCATCGCCATCGTCGGCGTTTCGGAAGAGACCGGCAGGCCGGGCACGCAGGCGCTGCGGGCATTGCGCGCCAATGGCTTCGCAGGAAAGATCTACCCGGTCAATCCCAAGTATGAGCACTTTGACGACCTGACGTGCTATCCCTCCGTGGAGGCCATTGGCGCGGATGTCGATCTGGTGATCATCGGTGTACCGGCCAAGGCCGTTCTGCCCGTGATGGAAGGATGTGCGACCAAGAAAGTGAAGTATGCGCTGATCCTGAGCGGCGGTTTCCGGGAAAGCGGAGAAGAAGGCATCGAGCGCGAGCGGCGGTTATTGGAGATCGCACGCGGCGCTGGAATCCGCCTGGTGGGCCCGAACTGTCTGGGCTTTGCCAACATCCACGCAGGCGTCTACGCTGCGTTTGGCAGTATTACGCGCGAACCCAAGCTAGCGCGCGGTGGCGTGTCGCTGGTGACGCAAAGCGGGGGATTCGGCTACAGCATCGCGCTGGCATGCGCAGAGGAGGGCATAGGCTTTCGTCATGTGATCGCGACGGGGAACGAGAGCGACATCGATACGGTGGACTTCATCGAATCGCTCGTCGACGATGACCAGACGCAGTGCATCGTTGCCTATATAGAAGGTACCCGGGATGGCCGCCGTCTCTTGGCCGCGGGCCGCAGGGCGCTGGCGGCGGGCAAGCCTGTCTTGCTCTGGAAGGGCGGCGTGACCGAAGAAGGCGCACGCGCCGCCGAGTCGCACACGGCGAGTATGACCGGTACCTATGACTTCTACCGGGCCTTGTATAAGCAGAGCGGCATTGTCGAGATCACCGAGCTGCACGAAATCGTCGACTACCTGAAACTGTTGCAGTCGGGCAAGCGGTTGCAGGAACCGGGAATCGCTGTAATGGGCGTTTCCGGTGGCTCGGCCATTGTTTTCGCGGACGCCGGTGCGCGCCAGGGCCTGAAACTATGCGACCTGTCCGCACAGACGCAGGAACGTCTGGCTCCGGTGGTGCCTAGCATTGGCGCGATTCACAACCCGATCGACCTCACGGCGGGATACTTCGCCGAGGGTAACCAGGACAAGCTGGAAATCGCGCTGCGCGCAGTCATCGAGGACCGTGCTGTCGGCGGCATATGCGTCAACATCGCCACCACCGGCGCATCGGGCAGTTTGGTCGCTGCCAAGGTGCTGACACGCGTTGCCCGGGATTACGACAAACCTGTGGTGGTCTTTTCATCGACGCCAAAGTCCATCAACGGCGAGGCGCGCCAGGTGTTCGCAGATGGCGGAGTGCCCGTATTTCCGTCTCCATCGCGCGCTGCCAACGCATTGGGGGTCCTGCTGCGTCTGGATCGGATCAAGCGCAGTCAGACCGCCGTTGCAGGCGAGCGCGGGACGCCGGCAGCCATCAAGGTGGGTGACGTGTTCTCCGAAATGGAGTCCAAGGCCATTCTGTCTGAGGCGGGTGTTCCGGTGACGCGTGACGTGCTGCTGCCGGCAGGACAGATGCCCGACTTGAAAGGTTTCAAGTTTCCGGCGGTGGCCAAGATCGTCTCGCGCGACATCCCCCACAAGTCAGAAGTGGGTGGCGTGAAGCTGAACTTGCGCACCGAAGGCGAAGTACGCACCGCGATCGACGAAGTGTTGTCCAATGCGGCTCGCCTGGCCCCGGGTGCGAAGATCGACGGCGTGCTGGTGTCGGAAATGGTGGGCGGCGGTTTTGAACTCATTGCCGGTAGCGTGAACGACGAGGTATTTGGCCCAGTCGTCATGGTGGGGGCGGGCGGCATCTACGCAGAGATTCTCAAGGATGTGTCGTACCGGCTCGCGCCCTTTGACGAGTCGACGGCCATGGAAATGTTGGACGAGCTTCGTTGCCGCCCGATTTTTGACGGTGCGCGCGGTGGGGCAATCCTGGATGTGAGCGCGGCGGCGCGTGCCCTGGTGGCATTGTCTGAATTTGTCTGGGCCAATCGAGAGACAGTCCAGGAGGTCGATGTCAACCCGCTGTTCTTGGCCAAGGACGGGGTGGTCGCGGCCGATGCCCTCGTCGTGTCACGCAAGCCTGATGGCCATGGCGCCTGAAGGGAGGTTCTATGCAGCATGAAATTCACTGCCGTCCGCTGGGCTTGACCTATACCTGCGGCGAGGACGAAACCCTGCTGGCGGCCGCGTTGCGGCAAGGCCATATTGTGCCGCACAGTTGCAGCAGTGGCCGCTGCGGCACCTGCAAAGTCCGGATTCTGGAAGGCGACGTGGAGCGCGCCACGCCGAAGGATTGCGCGCTGACGCCGGCCGAGGAGGCCGAAGGACTGGCGCTGCTGTGCCAGTCCCGCGCGCACTCGCCGGTCACACTGGAATTGAACATGATCGACGAGACCGCGGATATTCCGGTACGCCGCATCATGAGCCGCGTGCATGAGCTGGAGCGTGTCGCGAGCGATGTCATGCGCATCACTCTGAAGCTAGCCGAGGGAGACGCGGTGAAGTTCGCGGCTGGGCAGCATGTGAATGTCGTGCTGGGCGCATCCGTCCGCCGCTGTGTGTCGATTGCCAATTCCCCTGGGCAAGATGGTTTTGTCGAGCTGCATTTAAAAAACTATGGCGGCGTCCTGAGTACACATGTGTTCGAGAAACTGAAAGCCGGCGACCTCATTCGCATGGAGGGTCCGCTGGGTATCTTTGCGATCCGGCGCAGCACCGAGAGGCCGATCGTCTTTGTGGCCAGCGGCACGGGCTTTGCACCGATCAAGGCCATGGTCGAGCAACTGATTCACGAAGGGTCGCGTCGCCCAGTGGCGTTCTACTGGGCCGGACGCCGTCCGGCGGATCTGTACATGGACGAGTTGGCGCGCAGTTGGGAGGCGCGCGCTGGCCTGCGCTATGTGCCTGTGCTCGCGCAGCCTCTGCCTGAGGATCAATGGCAGGGAAAAACCGGCTTTGTGCAAGATGTCATCGCACAAGATTTTCCGGATTTGAGTGGCCATGAGCTTTACATCTGCGGCGCGCCGATTCTGATCGACTCCGCTCGAAAGGTCCTGCAGGAACGCTGCGGCCTGCGCGATTTCTACACCGATGAATTCAAAAAATCCTGAGACACAACCATGAGCGAAGAAGTAACGATTGAACAGTCCGAAGGCATCGCCTGGATCACCCTGGATCGTCCTGCCAAAGCCAATGCCATGACGGTCGACATGTCCCGGTGTGTGACCGAGGCGATTGTGCGTGCCAATGACGATGAGAGGGTCAAGGCCATCGTACTCACCGCTGCGGGCGAGAAGATCTTTAGCGCAGGCGTTGACGTTCGGGAGACGGCTCCCGACGGCGATGAGGCAGCGCAGCGCGCGCGCCGCTCGGCAAGTACGGCAGCCTTGCAGGATGCCGTGATGGACAGCGGAAAACCTGTGGTAGTCGCATTGAACGGCGCTGCCATCGGTGGTGGCGCCATGCTCGCCATGCTGGCCGATTCGTGCGTGGCGGTGCAAGAGGCGACCTTGTCTCTGCCCGAAATCGATATCGGTATCGCCAGCTTTTCAGGCGCCAACATCGTGCAGACGCTGGGAGGCCGCGCTGTGACGGCGGACCTGATTTTGACCGGGCGCCGCATGCCGGCTGCCGAGGCCGCAGCGCGGGGACTGATCCAAGGCGTCGTTCCGCGCGCAGAGTTGCGGCAGGCGGCAGCCAGCGCCGCTGCGCGTCTGGGCGACAAACCAGCAGACGCGTTCAAAGATATCAAGCGCTGGATCAACGGTCCGCTCAAGGCGGCGATGGCCGAGGCGCGCGAAGAGCATGCCCGCCACCGTTCCCCCAAAAAACACTGACTTATCAGGAGGTAATCATGGCCGATCTAGAGATCCAACGTGAAGGTCGCGTCGTCCTGGCGCGTTTGAACCGTCCGGAAAAGAAAAATGCGCAAAGCGAAGCAATGCTCGAGTTGCTATGCCAGGCATTGCGCGATGCCAATGCGGATCCCGGAGTGAGTTGCTTTGTGCTGACAGGTGCGGGCGATGCGTTTTGCTCGGGCGGTGACCTGGGCCGGCGCGCCAACGACCCGAACGGCGGGTCGCCTACGCCTCTGGAACGCATGGACCGCCTGCATGGCGTGACGCACAATGTCGCCCGCGCCGTTGAAGAGTTTGAAAAACCATTGATCGCTGCCGTGAACGGGGCTGCTGTCGGGGCAGGGATGGACATGGCCCTGATGTGCGATATCCGCTTTGCGGGGCGTTCGGCGCGGCTGTCGGAGGGCTATGTTCGTGTTGGATTGTTGCCAGGCAACGGCGGGTGCTATTTCCTGCCGCGCATCGTAGGCATTGCGCGTGCCCTGGAGCTTTTATGGACCGGTGATTTTGTCTCGGCCGAAGAGGCATTGGAACTGGGCTTGGTAAGCCGTGTGTATGACGATGACGCTTTGTTGAATGAGACCATGACGTTCGCCGCGCGAATCGCCGAGGGGCCGCCTGTGCAGCAGCGCGAAATCAAGAAACTGCTGTATCAATCTCTGCATACCGATCTGCGCACCAGCTTGCGCGCGGTATCGGCTCATATGGCGGTGATTCAGTCTACTCAGGATTACAAAGAGGCCATTGCGGCCTTTAAAGAGAAGCGCAAACCTGTTTATCAAGGTAAATGACCAGCGGCCCGCATCGTTGATCAATCGGCAGATACGGAACATACCAAAGGAAAGAATATGGATAACCAAGATCCTGTACGCGTCTATAGCATGTTGCTCTTTCTGGTCAAGCATGGAGACCGGTTAGCGTGGATCGTGTCTGTGGGGGCTCTGGCACTGGGTATTGTCTATTGGGCAATTGAGCAAGCCGTATGGGCGCTGCCTATCAGCGTAATAGGGGCCATATTTCTATACGTATTACTGAAGAGCTACGTTGAAATGGTCAGGCTGATTGTCGACATGATGTTGCCTAAATAAACGGATTGAGCATCGCTGGACGTCAAAAGATTGTGGAGCGTGATTCATGGAACATGTTCGGGGCATTACAACGTTCATCCGCATCGTCGAAACGGGAAACTTTAGCAACGCTGCCCGTGATCTCAGTATTACGCCGCAGGCGGCGAGTATCCATGTAAAACAGCTGGAAAATTGGGTCGGCGTAAGGCTCTTTAATCGGAATACACGCAAAGTCAGCCTCACAGAGGAGGGGACACAGTTCTATCAGACCTGTACCCTGGCTGTTAACGCGATTGACAACGAAGTGGAGCGGCTGCGTAATGCCTCTGAGGAGGCAGTGGGCAGAGTACGTGTTGCCGCGCCTTGCGGCATAGGGTCTCTCTTTGTTGCGCCTGCGATCGGGCGTTTCCTAAAGATGAACACTCGCGTAGAAGTAGAAATGCTGATACAGAACCGCATTCCAGACGTCGTGACGGAAAATATCGACGTCGGCATTCTGCCCCATCCCTTGCCGGATACAAGCTTGGTCGCCCGGCGGGTGATCTCTTCGCCATTCATGCTCTGCGCGTCGCCGATGTATATACGGCAGCATGGCATGCCACAGCAGGTAGAAGATCTGAGCAAACATCAGTGCATCGACCTGCGAAGCTGGATGACGCAGACGATCCGCCCGTGGCAGTTTCAGATGGGGGGAAAGATTGTCGATCTGGAAAGGAAGGCCAGTATCGTGACCAATGATGCCGCAGGCGCTATCGAGGCAGCATTGAGCGGTGCAGGGATCGTCATGTCGTCCACGTACCGTGCTGCACCGTATATCCGGTCCTCGCGCCTGATTCAGATCTTGCCTGGTCTGCTCGTCGGTTCGCTGGATTATTCCTTATATATGCAACGACGTACGCAGATTCCAAAGAAAACCAGGGCGCTAATGGAGTTTTTGCACCAAGAGCTCAGCTGCCACCCTGATTTTCAATTGCGA
This sequence comes from Bordetella tumbae, assembly GCF_054780995.1. Taxonomy (NCBI): domain Bacteria; kingdom Pseudomonadati; phylum Pseudomonadota; class Betaproteobacteria; order Burkholderiales; family Alcaligenaceae; genus Bordetella; species Bordetella tumbae. Next base: position 49,689 of record NZ_BAAGVG010000002.1, on the reverse strand, counting down.
TGATACGCATTACATCCGGTCGGTACGTCCGCCATCTACGGGGATCGTGTGGCCCGTGATAAAATTGGATTCATCGGATGCAAGGAACAAAACTGCGTTCGCCAGTTCTTCCAGTTTGCCCGGACGGTTCAGCACTGTCGTGCGTGTTCGCAAGGCGATATGTTCCTTGACTTCTTCCGGAGAGCGAGTCGTTGACGTGAGCGGCGTCAAAAAGAATCCCGGCGCGACACAATTGACGTTGACGCCGCTCGGGCCGAGTTCGCGTGCCAGGGTCTTGGTGAGCTGAATCACAGCGGCTTTGGCTGAGGCATACGGGGCGCTGGCTCCTGCTGACAGTTTCCCTATGTCAGGCGTGGTTCCGGTGCCGAGACTGGAAGAAATATTGACGATTTTTCCGTAACGGCGCCGGGCCATGTGAGGAGCCACTGCCTGTGCACCGTAGAAGACCCCCTTGAGGTCCAGGTCCAGCACGGCTTGCCAATCCGGATCGGAAATCGTGTCAAACGCACGGTAACGCGTGACGCCGGCATTATTGACGAGAATGTCGATCTGGCCGGTTTTTTCTGCGATGTCGTCGACAAATCGCTTGACATCTTCGTGCTTTGTGACGTCTATGCGATATCCGATGGCTTGTGCGCCGGTGGCCTGAATCTCGTTTACGGCGGCGCTGATCGACGTTTCATTGATGTCGGCAATCACGACAGCGGCGCCTTCTTGAGCGAGGCGTTTGGCAATCGCGAGTCCCAGGCCGGAGCCTGCTCCCGTGATGATGGCGGTCTTGTCCTTCAAACGCATTTGGGTCTCCCTGGTGTTGAGTGGTTTCCTTCAACTGCTATGCAACGGTCAGATGAGCAGCGATATCGTCGGCTGCACGTAATCCGATGACCATCGACCGAGTCAGTCCGCCGATGTACGCGACTTGACCTCCATCACCGCCCTCAAGGCCGCCCGTAGAGCAGCCGGCTGCATACAGCCCGGAAATGGGATTGTCTTGTTGGTCCAGGACCCGCCCGGCGCCATCGATAGCAATGCCACCCATCGTGTAGGTGATGCCGGCGCAGAGCTTCACTGCGTGAAAGGGCGCCTTGTTGATGAGATGTGGCTTGTGAGTCGTATTCGAGCGTGCCGGGACCAGTTCAGCTCCCTGGCCCTGCTCGATGGCGTGGTTGTATTGTGCGACAGTGCGTTGTAGCGACTCGACGGGGATTTCAAGCTGATTTGCCAAGCCAGCCAAATCTGGGGCAGAGTAGAGTGTTCCTCCGCCTGATAAAAGCGTCGGGTTCGCTGGTATGAGGTATTCCCGGCCCGCCGTATTCCAGATTTCCGAGTCGAATATGACGGTGTCCCCCAAGGGGTCTGCTTGGGTGGCAATGGCATTGGCCATCGTAACCCCACCCAAGCCCTCATCCATAAAGCGTTGGCCGGATGCATTCACCACTATGCCTGCAGCGCAGACAAAATCCATCATGGGAAAAGGCCAGAGGTCGTCATTATGCATGGCATCTTGCGCCAGGACGTGGCCATAGAACCGGTTCAATCCGGTCAGCTTGGCCCCGACGGCCCGCGCCATCGCCAAACCGTCGCCGTTGCCTGTCTTTGCGTTACGTTGTTTGAGCTTTTCGGGCGCAGGGCTGATAAATTCACGCAGCAGATCGATATTGGAATGAAAGCCTCCGTCGCAGATCACGACGCTTCGGGTGGGAATTTCTGCCGTCGTGCCTGCATACTCGACTCGCAGGCCAACGCACGTATCACCGCGCATCAGTAATCCCGTACCCCTGGCCCCTCGTTGAATACGGCCGCCCGCTTTTTCCAGCGCGCTAGCCAGCGTTCGTAGCAGTACGTCACCGCCTCGGCCTTCCCAATAGTTTCGACCTTTGGTGAGAATCGGGGGCGCTAATGTGTGCTTGCGATACGATTCGTGGCCGACTTTCATAAACCGCACGCCTTTACTCTGAAGCCAACGGGTGGCTTCACCGATATTGTCGGCGACAGCGTCGATCAGATCTTGGCGGGCGCTCCCTTGAGTACGGCTCACAATAGCTTGCCGAATGACTTGGGGATCGTCAGCGACGTCTTGATGGGCCACGTGAAAGGCTCCCCCTGCGATACGGGTATTGCAGGGATACTTTTCCTGGTCTCCCTGTTCCAGGACGAGGGGTTTCAATCCTTTGTCCGTCAGGCGCAGGGCCGTCACCAATCCAGCAATGCCGGCTCCTATTACGATTACATCTGCTTCGAGTTCAGTCATGGTTAAGTCACGTCTTCCAGATCAGAGCGATGATGGACGCATGGTACTCAGCACGAGGGGCCAGACTTACAAGAAAAATTTACAGACGAAGTAATGCAGATTAGATATGCGACTTGGCTGCCAAATTGAGCGAAATTTGTGTTGGGGGAGCGTAAGGGGGCTGATGGCACGCCTCGTAACGAGCCGCAGATATGCCTTTCGGTTTCATTAATCGGAACTTATTCCATTTTATTGACAGGCTGGAAATGTTGTCCCTATACTGCGGCAACGGTTACGGGTTGCCCTGATAGCCGTTGATGGCCCGCACTAGAGGAGACTACAGTGAACAGGATTGTTCAAATAGGCTGGTGGAGTGGGTTTGTGCTACGTCAATATCAAAAACAGAAAGACGAGTTTTCCGTACGGCCCTGGCCCCAAGGATCAGGGCTATGGTGACGCAAAGCACGATTGACCAGTACTTTGCGGCGCTTCAATCCCGAAACGGTGTACTGGCCGCATCATTGTTTGAAGAGCATGGCGCTATCGATGATTTTCGCGGTAGATGCCATGCCGGGCGGCAGTCTATTCGCGTTTTCATTGCACAAGTGCCGACGATGACGGTCGAGTTTCTGTCGGAGTTCATCGTTCGGCCGAACAGGGTCACTGTCTACGGAAATATTCATTATCCGGGTCAAGCCCCCGTTTTGGTTCGCTGGATATTCAGCGGTACCGACGGCCTGATCGAACATCTGTGTAACTCTCGCATCGAGCAGGTACCGGAAGCGTTCCATTTGCATGCGGCCAAGGAGGCGAGAACATGACGACCAGTTCAATCCGGCGCTCGATTCTGCTTGGCGCAGCATCCGCCGTGTTTTCGCGGCCAGCCTTTTCTCAGCAGTTTCCGTCGCGGCCGATTCGGTTGATCGTTGGTTTCGGCGCCGGGGGAGGCACGGACGCGATTGCCCGCGTCTATGCGCAGAAGCTGCAGGAAATTCTGGGGACGCCAGTCATTGTCGAAAACAAAGTGGGCGCTTCTCAGCTATTGGCTATTAGAACTGTGCTGAATTCGCCTCCTGATGGCTATACTTTTTTTCTCGGCACGGGAAGCTCCCTGGCTCAAGGGCCCGGCGTGCGCAAGGACCTTCCTTACGATCCGCTAAAAGATTTTTCGCTGGCAGGGATGGTCGCCACGGCACCTGGTGTGTTCTTTGTCAATCCCGAGGTTCCTGTCAAATCCATGGGTGAGTTAATCACCTACGCAAAAAATAATCCGGGAAAACTCAACTATGGGTCCGCCGGAGTCGGTGCGGCTAATCATCTGCAAATGGAGTATATGAAGCAAGTCACTGGTATTGACTTGGTCCATATTCCATTCAAATCCGATCAGGACGTCACATTGCAGGCAGCTAGCGGCACCGTGCATGTGGGTTTGACAATCGCACAGGCGGCGATCCCTATGGCGCTCGCCGGCAAGATCAGGCCTCTAGCCGTGACAGGCGCGCATCGGCTGCCGGCGCTTCCCGATGTGCCCAGCCTTTCGGAAACGGGAGTTGCCGAGCTAAAGGGAATAGATAACTACACGTTTTACGGACTCGTAGGCCCGAAGGGCATACCTGAGCCGGTGATAAAGAAACTGAATGACGCGCTCAACACTGCCTCGGCGGCTCCAGAGCTCGTCAGCAAAATGCGCGACAGCCTTTACTTTGAACCCGCAACCAGCACCTTGGCGAGCTTCAACGATTACTTGGTTACCGAAGTGACAAAGTGGAAAGAGCTGGGAAAAGTGGTTCAGATCGATATGCCTGGCGCATGAATAGGACAGAAGATGCAGGATGACACTTACGACTTTATCGTCGTTGGGTCTGGGTCCGCGGGTGGTGTCGTTGCCAACAGGCTCAGCGAGAGTGGAAAGTACCGGGTTCTTTGCCTTGAAGCAGGTGACAAGGGGGCTAGATATCTGTGGACCATGCCGCCGGCGGGCGTGGTCAAGCTAGTCGACAACCCGCGGGCCAACTGGTGTTATGAGTCGGAGCCCCATGAGAGTCACGGCAATCGCCGGATTTATGTGGCGCGTGGAAAGATCCTCGGGGGCAGCAGCGCGTTGAATGGCCTCATTTACAACCGCGGCCAACGCATTGATTACGATACCTGGGTCAAACTGGGTTGCGCCGGCTGGAGCTATGAAGAGGTTCTGCCGTATTTTAAGAAAATAGAATCCACGAAGATCGGCGATGATACCTATCGAGGCAGGAAAGGACCGGTCAAAGTCGTTGAAATGGCCAAGATGTCCCCTTTCTATGACCTGTATATCAACGCAGCAGAAGCCGTGGGCATTCCAAAGAACCCCGACTACAGCGGTGTGACACAGGAAGGCATCGCTTTAGCGCAGCAGACCAGCTATAGAGGTTTTCGCCACAGCACCGCCACACAGTATCTGTGGCCTGCACGGAAGCGAAGAAACTTGACGATCCTGCAAGGTGCAGAGGCGACTTCGTTGATCCTGCAAGGTAAGCGTTGTTTAGGCGTCCGTATTCAAAAAAACGGCATTACGAAAGAACTGAGAGCACGGCGCGAGGTCATTTTGTGCTGCGGCACGGCGAATACTCCAAAGCTGCTTGAACTATCAGGGATTGGCAATCCTCAAATCCTTGAAGAATATGGCATACCCGTTAAGCATCCCCTCATCGGTGTAGGAGAGAACCTGCGGGATCATTACGCAGCGATTCTGAAGTGGCAGTTCAATCGGCCAGGTCTGTCTCTGGCTAAACGGGGTCGTGGTATCGGACTGGCGATGGAGGTCCTGAAGTACGTGTTCTTTCGCAAGGGTTTTATCGCCCAAGGCAACGGATCGCTGCGTGTTTTCGCGCGCTCGCGCCCAGAGAGTGAGCTGCCGGACATCATGATGATTGTGAATCCCTACATCATTGAATTGAAGGAAGGGAAAGGCCGGAGAATGTCGCGTACTGAGGGGTTCTTTGTCTATACGCATGTCCAACGCACAGGCAGCACAGGTTCTGTGCATATTCGATCAGCCGATCCGTTGGCCTCTCCCGCGATCAACTATCGATTTCTTGAAACAGAGGAAGACCGTCAAACGGCAATTCTCGCGGTGCGCAAGGCGCGCGAAATTGTGGCGGCGCCACCGGTGCGAGACGTGATTGCCAGTGAGATGTCTCCTGGTCTGGAGGTGGAAACAGACGAGGAAATACTCGAGTTCATTCGTCAGAGCGGAAATATCACTCAGCATATGGTGGGCACGTGCAAGATGGGCGTGGATGCTGCAGCTGTGGTCGACGAACGCTTGAGAGTGCATGGCATGACGGGATTACGCATCGCAGATGCGTCAGTGATGCCGACCATTATCTCGGGAAACACCAGCGTGCCATGCATGATGATTGGCGAAAAATGTGCCGACATGGTGTTAGAGGATGTTGTGCACGCTTAGCTCGCTGTTTCTCCAGATCAAGCCAAAGCCCGTTCCGGGATTTTGTCTGCTATTTATTTCTGAGGGCTTTTTACGATCATGACCCATTCCCAGCAACCCGACATGGCGAGCCAAAAGAACTTTATCAACGGCAATTGGATCGAAGCCCAAAGCGGCAGAACCTATCAGCGCCTGAATCCATATGATCAATCGATTGTGGGTGTATACCAGGATTCCGATGCCGTCGATGCAGAACTCGCGATAGACGCGGCGCGTTTGGCGTTCGATACCGGGCCATGGCGGAAAACGCCCGCCGAACAAAGAGCGGCGGTGTTCAAGCGGGCGGCTCAACTGCTGCGAGAGCGCGTAGATGAGTTGGCAACGATCATGGCCAAGGAAGTCGGTCAGCCCAAGGATGAGCAACTCAAATTTGTGAGCGGTGCGGCAGCGACGCTGGAATACTACGCAGGCCTCATTGTCAGCAGGAGAGACGAGGCTGTTTATGGGCAGCATGCCGATGCTATTGGACTGGTAGCAAAAGAGCCCGTTGGCGTGGTGGGTACATTGACTGCTTGGAATACGCCGCTATCGGTGGCTCACAAGAGCTGCCCGGCAATGGCGGCCGGGTGTACCCTGGTCGTGAAGCCTGCCCATCAATCGCCTGGCGCAATTTTGAAGTTCGCAGAGATTCTGCAGGAGGCCGGCTTGCCTCCTGGAGTGTTCAACGTGCTCACCAGTGCGCTGGATAACGGGGCAGTTGTGGGTCAGGCAATCGCTGGCAGCGACAAAGTCGATATGGTCACTTTCACCGGCTCGTCGCGTACTGGCAGCGCCGTCATGCGTGCTGCCGCAGGCAACTTAAAGCGCGTAAAGCTGGAACTGGGCGGTAAGTCGCCTCAGGTGGTTTTCGCCGATGCGCCGTCGTTGTCAGTGGCCGCGGCGTCTTGCGCCAAAGGGTTTGTTCGTCTGGCGGGACAGTCGTGTCAGGCGGGGAGCCGACTGCTTATCGAGCGCAGCATTAAAGATGAATTCATCCCACTGCTGCTTGCCGAGATCGAAAAAGTGAAAATGGGAGATCCGCTGGCCGCTGATACAACCTGTGGTCCACTCGTCAGCGAAGATCAATTGGTCAGGGTGGAAGCGTTCGTGGCAGATGGAAAGAAAACATCCCGGCTTCTTGTCGGCGGCCATAGGCCTGTGGATGCGGATCTGTCACGCGGGTTCTTTTTTGAGCCTACGGTTTTCGATGATGTGCCGCTGGATTCCCGCCTCGCCCAGGAGGAGATATTCGGCCCCGTACTCAGCATTCTGACCTTTGACAGTGTTGAGGAGGCCATCGAACTGGCTAATCGCAGCCTGTTTGGTCTGGTGGCAGGATGCTGGACCCAGGATCTGGGCACCGCGATGGCATTTGCCCAGGAGGTCCGTGCGGGGATGGTCTGGGTAAATGGCTATCGCGACAATTCCATCCTCAAGCATATGCCGGTCGGCGGGTTTAAACAGAGTGGGATCGGCAGGGAAATGGGGCCGGAGGGGCTGGATGAGTTCCTGGAGACCAAGAGCATCATGATCCGGCATCGGCTCTGATCATCGCACGCTGTCTGCGTGCGACGGCTCTTCATTGGCGTGATCCCGCGATGCGGGAATCAAAATTTTATAGACGAGTTTCCCGTGCATACCTACGAATCTCATAGCGCCGATCGCGTACATTTCAGTGTCGATGACGCCCGGCAACATATGCGCCAGATTGTGGCCCGTATTGGTTACTCGCCCGATGAGGCGGGGATCATTGCCGAGCAGCTTCTTGATGCGGCTCTGTGTGGATATGAGTATTCCGGATTTCCGAAAATTCTGGATCTCGCCGCCCATCCCAAGGTGCAGCAGGGAAGGGCCACACCGAAGATCTATCACGAGACCCCGGTATCGGCGTTGTACGACGGCGGCAATACGGTAGGTATGCTGGCCCTGCATACTGCGACTCAGACGGCGATCCAACGGGCTGCTGAGCATGGTTTCGCGGTGGTAGGTGTCTACAACAGCTGGATGACGGGACGCAGCGCCTATTTCGTCGAGCAGTTGGCCAACGTCGGTCTCATCGGGATGTTGACTGTCTCATCGTTCTCGATAGTGGCTCCGCCGGGGGCATCGGCTGCCGCGCTTGGGACCAACCCTATTTCCTTCAGTTTCCCGACTGAGAATGATCCCTTGGTGATTGACTTGGGGACGTCTGCCTATATGGTTTCCGAATTGTCTCTTGTACAGCGCCGGGGAGGAGAGCTGCCTGAGGGAGTTGCCATCGACAAGGCGGGCGTTCCTACCCGCGATCCTCAGGCGGCTCGTGCCGGGGCGTTATTGAATTTTGCCGGTTATCGCGGATTTGCCATCGGACTCGCGATGCAGGCGCTGGGTGTGATGGCTGGCTCGGACAAGAGTCCTGACAAAGACTACGGCTATCTATTGATCGCCATGAGGCCTGATTTGCTTGTGCCTCTGGAGGACTATCGCCGCGGACTTAGCGAAACACTGGCCAGGATAAAAGCCACGCCAAAACAGGCCGGCGTGACGGATATTCGCCTGCCGTCCGAACGCGCATTTGCCGAACGCCGAAAGCGACAGGATATGGGTATCAGTATTGATCGCCGCATTTGGGATCAGCTGCAATTACTCGGCTCAGCATGATTTTTCCTGTTCGCTATTGGCTGCTGGCCTTGATGCCTGATTGCCTGATGATGTCGCCCCAGTGCCGGTATTCTTCTGATAAATAGTCGCTCATCTCTGTAGTCGTCATGGTGTGCGGCGTGGCACCTTGAGTCAGAAAGTGATCGCGAATTTCAGGGGTTTCCATGATCTTGCGTATCTCATGGTTGAGCTTTTCGGCAATTTCGCGCGGCAAACCTGGTGGTGCGACCAAGCCGTACCATCCGGATGCCGTTCCGATGGTCGAGACACCCAGTTCGGCAAAGGTCGGCACATCCGGAAGGAGCGGCGACCGCTGAGAGCCCGTCACTGCGAATGCGCGAAGCTTGCCTGATTTGATGCCGGCCAGCGCAGCGACGACGGTGGGCATGGAGGCGTCCACATGACCCGCTATGACGTCGGTCAGTGCGGGCGCTGATCCACGATATGCCACGAATTCGAAATCGACGCCGGCCGCACGCTGCAGGAGCTCGCTGGCGAGGTGGCCTGGTGCGGCCTGTCCGGTCGTGGCGACGGAAAGTGGAGTGTCGCGAACCTTCAGTTGGTCGAGAAAAGACTGCAGGTCTGTTCCGGGAATGGCAGGGTTGGTCACCAGTACATTGGGAACATCGGCAATCATGGTGATGGGCGTGAAGTCTTTAACCGGATCCAGTTTGTTGGTGCTGTACAGATGAGGATTCGTTGTCAGCCCCATGGTCGTGACCAGCAAGGTATATCCGTCGGGCTTTGCCGCTGCGGTGAGGCTGGCGGCGATGAGGCCGTTGGCACCGGGCCGGTTTTCTACGACGATGGTCTGACCCAATGCCGGGCTCAGATATTGAGCAATGGCCCGCGCGACGAAATCGCCGGACCCGCCGGGTGAAAAGCCAACCAGTAAAGAGATGGCCTTGACGGGATAATTCGAGTTATCGGCAGCCGTGGCTGCGGGCAAAGGGGAAAATGACAGTGCTGCAGCTGTCAGCGCCGAGGCGGCATATCGCCAGTAGTGAGCTGTCTCCACGAAATCCTCCGAGTGCCACTGTTTAGATTTTTTAAAGATGCGGTGCATCCGCATCCTGGCGATAGGGTCAGTCCGCGCGTTGTGGATTGAAGCGGCCTTTGCGCATGCGTCGTACTACGACGGCCTCGAATACGCCGGCCCTGCAGAAGGTCTCATTATTGATGAAGTCTTCCGCTTCTTTACGGGTTTCTGCGTTGAGAATAAACAGACTGCCCAGTGAGGCGGCGCCATCGTCGGTTTGCTGAGGCCCGGAAAAGAAAATCAGGTCGGTGTTCGTATCCAGGTAGTTGCGATGTTCCGCCAGCAGTTTTTCCCGTGTCTGCGCCTGATTGGGTTTGTCCGTGCACATGATGAGCCAAAGCATTGCGTCTCCCGATTAGTGGTGAGGATTTTTGCTTCTTAGAACCAATTGCAGTGTGGTCGACTCAGGCGGGGTTGATATGGCCCGCCTATAAAGTTCCATTGAATGGAATTAGTCTTGTTTGACAAAACTCATGATAGCATCTCGACAGAAAATTGGGAGACTCCGATGTCGAGAAATGGCGAGGAATTTTGCGATGTCGTCGTAGTCGGCGGCGGCATTGCCGGCCTGATTGCGGCGCTGCGATGTGCGCAAGGAGGACTGAAAGTCAGTGTTCTCGAAAAACAAGCGGAACCGCTGTACCTCTGCAATTCTCGTTTGAGTGCCGGCGTGTGGCACTGCTGCGCATCGGATATTTCCGGCGATCCCGCAGGACTGCAGGAAAAGATGATGCAGGCCACCGCGGGAGAGGCTGATCCAGACTTGGTTCGCGTTGTCGCGCACGACGCGGTGAGGGTGGTGCACTGGCTACGCGATCAAGGGGCGAAGTTCATACGGGGTCCCTATGCCTATCAGAAATATGTGCTCGCTCCGCCGGCCGTGTCGCCGCAAGGCGCTGTCTGGAAAGGACGCGGGCCGGATGCCGCGTTGCAGGCTCTGGAGGCTGCGTTGACGTCCAGAGGCGGATCGCTATTGCGAGGCCGTCGGGTCACAGGGCTCTTGGTCGATGAGCAGGGCGTGCATGGCGTCAGCGGCGAGTGTCACGATGGCGTACCTTTTCACGTGAACTCAAGGCATGTCGTGATTGCGGACGGAGGATTCCAGTCAAACGTAGAGAAAATCGGCCAATGGATTGCGGCCGATCCCGAACGTGTCGTCCAACGGAACTCGCGGGCGAGCAGTGGAGACGGCCTGCGGATGGCGGTAGAGGCAGGAGCGGCGACCAGTACGTTGAGCGGTTTCTATGGGCATCTATTGTCGCAAGATGCATTGGAAAACGCCGAGCTGGCGACTTACCCCTATCTCGATTATCTGGCGACGGCGGGGATGCTGGTCGATTCGACAGGCCGGCGCATCGCCGACGAAGGGCTCGGCGGCGTGTATCTGGCGAATTGCCTTGCCCGGCAGCCTGTTCAATCTGGTCCCTATTTTGTGATCGTTGACGAGAAGATCTGGCAAGAGTGCGGCGCTATGCGGATCACTTCTCCTAATCCGTTATTGCAGAAGCTCGGCGCAACGCTGTATCGGTCGGACTCGATCGGGGGGCTGGCCGAGTTGGGCGGAATAGATGCAGTAGGTCTGAAAGACAGTATCCACACCTATAACCAAGCGGTCGAAACGGGGGCTACGGCAGCGTTGGAGCCGCCTAGACAGATTGAAAAATATACGCCCATGCAAATTGCGCAGACGCCTTATTACGCATTTCCGGTCTGTGCCGGGATAACTTACACGATGGGCGGAATACGGATCAATGCAGATTCTCAGGTGGTGAATGAAGGAGGAAGTCCTATCCCCCATCTATATGCGGCAGGATGCACGACAGGGGGCTTGGAAGGGGGAACCCGTCATGGGTATGTGGGTGGTCTGGTGAAGTCGGGAGTAACGGGGTTGCGCGCGGCAGAGCATATTCTGGGAATATCGGTATCTCATCCGGGATAAAGCCGGTGCGGATCAGAATGCGTAGCATCCCTGCGTGATCGTTGTCCGGCCGCCATCGACGACGATATTGGTGCCATTGACATAGGAGGACCAATCGCACGCCAGAAACAAGGCCACGCGCGCGACGTCCTCCGGCGTCCCCATGCGCCCGGCCGGCGTGAGCGCGACGAGCCGATCATCGTTCGGACGGCCGATGCCGTCCCGGATTCCTCCCGTAGCAATGCTATTGACGCGTATGCCGTACTGGCTGAGGTCATGAGCCATGACATGCGTCAGCGAGGTGATGCCTCCTTTGGCGCTGGAGTAGGCAGCGAGGCCGGGGTTCCCCAGCGCGCCGTCGATGGAGCCGTGATTGATGATGGAACCTCCGCCGGACCCTTTCATGAGCGGCAGGAAATGTTGTGAACATATAAACGCGGCCGTCAGATTCCGCTTGATCATTTGATCCCACGTGTCGATCGAGGTTTCTTCGAAACGTTGGCCGATGGTTCTGCCGGCAAGGTTGAACAAGACATGGACTTGTCCATGAGTTCGTTCGCACTCGCGTGCGACCGCCGAAACTTCGTCTGGATTGGATACGTCGATCAGGAAGCGCGGGCCTGGCGATTTGGAGTGTCCCGTCGAGGTCCACCCGTCGTCGGTATCGTCCAGGCAGATGACGGTGGCGCCTTGTTCCGCGAACAATTTCGCCGCCACCCGGCCAATGCCGTAGGGGTTACCCGTAATCACTGCCGTCTTGTCTCGCAGTAGCATCTTGCTGTCCTGATAGAAGTTTCATTTAATGAAACTATGTTTGATAATCAGAACTTCGATGATACTATTCGCGCATCGCTAAAGAAATCAAAAAAAGCCGCGATGCAGCCTGGCTTGAATTCAACAGGAACGTTAGGTCAGAGGAGGCGCTGTGCAAAAATCAATCGTCAACATGTGCAGAATCGTCTGTACATTGCTCGTGATCGTTTGTGTGATGGGCCCGGGCCGCGTGGCGGCGCAGCCTGCGTATCCGGACAGGCCGATTCGATGGGTAGTGCCGTGGCCGCCTGGAGGCGGGGCCGATTTGATGGCCAGGATCATTAATATGAAGGTGGGGGAGATCCTGGGCCAGCCTGTGGTGATCGAAAATCGCAGTGGGGCGGCGGGGAACATCGGCACACAGATAGGGGCCAATGCCGAGCCGGATGGCTATACGATGACGTTCGGCTACTCGGGTACGCTATCGATCAATCCTTTTATCTATGAGGATACGCATTGGCGTCAGAGCGATTTTGCGCCCGTCATTTTTCTGTCAAAGGTACCGTTGGCGCTGGTGGTCAATGCCGAGCTGCCAGTGAAGAACGTACAAGAGTTCATTGAGCTGGCCAAAACCAGGCAGCTGACCTTTGGTTCGTCCGGGCAGGGTTCCATCAACCATCTGGCTGGTGTTCTTTTTGCTTCGATGACGGGGGCGAATCTCATGCATGTTCCTTATCGTGGCGGCGGGCCTGCTTTGAATGCCGTCATGGGCGGGCAAGTCGATGCGTTGTTTGTCGTGCCCGTCGTTGTTGCGCCTCAGCTCAATGGAACCAAGCTAAAGATTCTCGGGGTGACGAGTGCGCAACGCTCCGAGATACTTCCGGGTGTTCCCACGATCGCAGAGGCCGGTGTGCCTGGTTACGAGGTGAGTTCCTGGAATGGCGTGATGGTGCCGGCGGGAACTCCCGAAACCGTCATTTCCCGGTTGAATAAGGCTTTCAATGAGGCGCTCGATGATCCCAAGGTCAAGAAGGGATTGGTGGATACCGGCTACGAAATCATAGGGGGCACGCCTGAGCGGTTTACCCATTGGGTCGATAGCGAGCTAGAAAAATGGGGGCCGGTCGTCAAGCAAGCCGGTATCCGGTCGGAGTAGCGAGCATGGATGCCCCTCGAACGATTTTTGAAAAAATCTGGAATGACCATGTGATACTCACGCGCCCAGATGGTACAGCATTGCTGCATGTCGATCGGAATCTGGTTCACGAAGGGTCTTTTCACGCATTCGCGTCGTTGCGTGTCGAAGGCAGAAAGGTTCGCCATCCGCATCAGAACTTTGCCGTGACTGATCATTACGCGCCTACTGTTGACCGAAATCGGGGAATGGCTGCCATCTCTGATCCTGAGCGGCGCGAGATGATTGTGCTGCTGAGAGAAAACGCCAGGGATTATGGTGTGAGGCATTTCGATCTGGACGATCCAGACCAAGGGATTGTCCACGTCATCGGTCCGGAACTGGGACTCAGCCAACCCGGGCTGCTGATTACCTGCGGCGATTCGCATACCTCTACTCATGGCGCCTTGGGAGCCTATGCGTTCGGGATCGGGCAATCACAGTTGCGGCAGGTGTTGGCCACCCAGACCATCTGGCAGAAAAAGCCCAAAACGATGCGTATACAGGTGGAGGGCGCTGTCGGTCCGGGCGTTTCTGCGAAAGATATTGTGCTGTCCATTATCGCGAAAATCGGCGCAGGCGGGGCGACAGGCTACATGATCGAGTATGCGGGGTCGGCGATTCGCACGTTGTCGATGGAGGGGAGGTTGACCGTATGCAATATGTCGATCGAGGCCGGAGCGCGGACCGGCATGGTATCGCCGGATGATACGACCTTTGCCTATTTGAAGGGCAGAAGGTATGCGCCCAAAGGGGCGCAATGGGATCAGGCCGTTGCGCAATGGCGGCGGCTAGCCACCGATGACGATGCCCCGTTCGATCGTGAAGTCTCGCTGGACGCGGCGGCAATTGCTCCTATGGTGACTTGGGGAACCAGTCCAGAAGACGCTTTGCCTATCGATGGCGTGGTTCCAGAGCCGCAGTCCGCCGGCAATCCCGACGACCGTGCTCGCATGGAGAAGGCGCTGCGCTATATGGATCTGGTGCCCGGATCACGGCTGGATCGTATCGAGATCGATCGTGTCTTCATCGGCACATGCACGAACGGACGTATAGAGGATCTGCGGGCAGCCGCCGAGATCCTGAAAGGAAGAAAGACGGTCGTGCCGGCGTGGGTCTCGCCCGGATCGACCGCGACCAAACGACAGGCCGAGGCTGAAGGGTTGGACCTGATATTCAAGCAGGCAGGTTTCGAGTGGCGAGATTCGAGCTGTTCCGCCTGTGCGGCCATGAACGGAGATCATATCGCCCAAGGCGAACGTTGTGCCTCGACATCGAACCGGAATTTTGAGGGCCGGCAGGGAGTAGGAGCCCGTACTCATCTGGTGAGTCCCGCGATGGCGGCCGCCGCTGCCGTGACGGGCCGTCTGACCGACGTTCGTCATTTGATGGCATCCCATTGAGGGGTGGGGGAGATTCCCGAATGACGCCCTTTACTACACTGACCGCAGTTGCTGCGCCACTGGACATCGCCAACATCGACACCGACGCCATCATACCGGCACGATTCCTGCGCAAGCATCGGGGCGATCCTGACTATCCGACCTTGGCATTTCATGATCTGCGTTTTTCTGCGGACGGTACCGAGAATCCCGCCTTCGTTTTGAATCAGAAGCCTTATCGCGCAGCGCAGGTGCTGGTCGCCGGCGCTAATTTCGGATGTGGCTCATCTCGCGAGGCTGCAGTCTATGCGCTGATGGATACGGGAATACGTAGCGTCATCGCGCCATCATTCGGCGATATTCATTACGCGAATGCGCTACAGAATGGGTTGTTGCCGGTGGTATTGCCCGACGATCAATGCGGGGTCTTGCGCGCCGAACTTCACACTGCGCCCGGATCTGCAGTGACAGTGGATCTGGTGGAACAGATCGTTGTGTCGCCCACTGGTACGAGATACAGATTCGACATCGATGCCGCGCATAGAGAAAGCCTGCTGAAAGGGCTAGACGATATTGAGCTCGTGATGACGCATCTGGACCAAATCAAAGCCTTTGAGGCGAAACGCCAGGCAAAACTGCCCTGGCTGAACGAGGAGAATACTTAATGGCCCTGCCGTCGGTGTCCACATTACCGCTACCGGAAAAACTGAATACGCATGCCAGAGGTCTGCTCGAATACCTCCATGGCCTGGCGGAACTGACCGACCCGCATCCGCTGGAACGGGCCCGTGGTTGTTTGATGGACGCGTTGGGATGCGGCTTGTTCGGCGCCACCCAGCCTTGGGGAAAGATCATTACTGAAGAGGCGTTGTCAGAGTCCAGCCAAGGGCATTGCCGCATCCTCGGGAGCACAGCAATGGTCGCTGCGGGGCAGGCAGCGCTATGCAATGGTACGGCGATGCATGGATTCGAGCTGGATGATCTATTGTCCGCGGCGTTGATTCATCCTGGCGCGGTGATCGTGCCGGCCGCGATTGCGGCTGCGGAGGCGGTCGATGCCTCAGGGCTGCAATTGTTGCGCGGCATTGTGGCGGGCTATGAAGCGATGGAGCGTATCAGCCTCGCGCTGGGTACAGAGCCCTCTCATCGAGGCTTTCACAAGACGAGTGTGGTGGGGCCGGTGGCAGCATCGATCGCGGCCTCGGTTGTCATGAGACTGGATTTCCAGCAGCTGCAATGGGCGGTCGGCTTGGCATGCTCGTGTGCCTCTGGGGTCAAGAATTTCGCCGCTGGCGGCGCCGGCATGGTGAAGCGCCTGCATGCAGGCAGGGCGGCGGAAGCAGGCGTGCGGACGGCGTTGCTCGCCCGGCGGGGCTTTACGGCACCGGTGGGGGCTATTGACGGAAAGTTTGGTTTGCTGGAGGCTTTCGGTGGAGCCACGGCTCGGCCGGAGCTGCTGGATGATGCGTTGGGCAGCCGTTGGGCGGTGGACGATGTGTGGGTCAAGGTCTATCCGATCTGTGGTTGGATACAGGGAGTCGTTCAGCTGATTCTCGAGATGAGAGAGCAAGAATCTCTTGATACTGCCTCGGTGGCCGAGGTCGTTGTGTCGACCAGTACGTTTGCGGTAAAGAACAATGGGAACGTCGAGCCCGAAGACACCATGGATGCGCAATACAGCATCCCATACTGTGTGGCGGTGGCGTTGACTGGCGAGCCGATGGATCCCAGTGAATACGGTGTCGCGCGCATTCAGGATTCCAGACGAAAAGCTATTGCTCAACGCGTGACTTTAAAGGCGGACCCGGCCGCCGATGAGGTCTATCCCAAGCACTTTTTCAGTGCTGTTTCGTTGCATTTAAACGATGGGCGCGTATTGTCTGCTCGCACGATGGACCCCCATGGGACGCCTGATCATCCATGCTCGCCTAAAGAGAGAGCGCAAAAGTTCACGAGGCTGGTTGAACTCGCGGAACTGGACATTGATGGGTCCAAATCCCTCGCATGTGTTGAAGGCATAGCAGCGATATCGGCGCGAGAGCTGATGGACAGCATGACGCCGTCTTTGTGATTCAAAACCCTCTCTTTATCTGATGAACAAAACCATGACAGAAACGCTGCTCGACAAAGAAACCGCTGATACTGTGCGACTCAGTGTGGAGGATGCTCAGACGCTGGGCGAAACCGCGCTTGCCAAACTGGGTTTTACGCAGGAAGAGGCGAGGATGGTTGTGACGCACCTGATCGACGCGACGGTGTGGGGATATGAGTTCGCCGGTTTGCCGCGCATTTTGGTAATCGCGGATAGACCCGAACTGAAGAAGCCACGCAATCCGGTTTCCATCGTTCGGGAAACGCCTGTGTCGGCGCTGCTGGATGGCGGCAACCATGTTGGATATGTGTCGATTCCCCGCGCGGTGGATGTGGCGATCGACAAAGTGAGGCAATCCGGTGTGGCGATTGTCGGCCTGCGCAATAGCTGGTTCGCGGGACGCAATGGGTATTACCTGGAAAGAATCGCTCGCGCCGGATATGTGGCTGTTTATTTCGGCAGCAGCACACCCAGTGTCGTGCCTCCTGGCGCTAGCAAGAAGATCCTGGGAACCAATCCATTGGCCATTGCCTTGCCTGGCAGGGTCAATCCTTTTATCTTCGATATGGGAACCGGAACCGTGATGACGGGAGAGATCCTGTTGAAGGCTTTTCTCGGAGAGGAATTCTCGGAGATCGTGGGAATAAATGGCGAGGGGGTACCCACGCGCTCTGCACGGGAACTGAAAGAGGGCGGCGTCTTTCCATTTGGCGGACACAAAGGCTACGGCGTGTCGTTGGCGGTGCAGGCGTTGGGCTTGCTCGCGGGCTCTCGTTTTCGTAATGGGCAGGTCAGCGATTTCGGATCGCTGTTGATTGCCTTTGATCCGGAACTGCTCATGCCGCTGGAGCAGTTCACCACTGAGCTTGAAGAACTGCTGACGAAAGTCAAGACGCTACCCAAGCAACCCGGTGTGGTCGAGATTCGCATTCCCTCCGAGCGAGGATTCAAAGAGCGCGAGATCCGGCGCCAGCAAGGTGTGCTGGTCAACAAGCACGTGGTGCAGCGGCTGCATGATATTTGCGGCACGTCGGTGCCTCTCAAATAGGTGTCAGTGAAGCAGGGGCGGTGCGCAGCCCCTGCATGGCGCCATCACTCAGGCCGAATGCCGGCTTGGGCCAGTTCCTTGGACCAACGGCGCATGTCTTTGCGGGCCCAGTCTGTGAATTCGTCGGGCGTGCTGCCGATCAAGGTAAAGCTGAGGTCTTCCAGTTGTTTCCGGGTCTGGGGTTGTTTCAGTATTTCGGAAAGTTTTGCGCTGAGTTTTTCTGTGATGGCTCGGGGTGTCTTGGCGGGCAGCAGTACGCCATAGCAGGTATTGACCTCGAAGCCGGGATATCCCGACTCGGCAACGGTAGGGACGTCTGCCACCAACGGCAGTCTTTGCGCGGAGGTGACTGCCAGCGCCTGGACACGGCCGTCACGCACGTACGGAATCATTTCGTGTGGAGCCGAAAAGATCAGGTCGATCTCCTTGGCGATCATGGCTTTATTTGATTGCCCTGCGCCCTTGTAGGGAACGTGCACCATCTGTATTCCCGCCTTTTGTTTGAAGAGAGCCGCAGACAGGTAGCTGGTCGTGCCTATGCCGGAAGATCCGTACGTCAGGCCGTCCGGGTGGGCTTTGGCGTAGGCGACGAGTTCCTTGACCGACTTGACCGGTATTTTTTCCTGTACCACCAGCATATTGGGAGCGCAGGCCAGCAGCGATACCCGTTCAAAATCGTTCATTGTGTCGTAGGGCAGGTTCTTGTACAGGCTCGGGTTCAAGGTATAGCCACCCGCGATGAGAAGCACCGTATAGCCATCTGGAGCCGCCTGGGCGACTGCGGAGGTTCCTATGATGCCCCCGGCGCCCGGGCGATTTTCTACGACGACAGATTGCCCCCAGCTTTCTGCAAGTTTGGCCCCGAGAAAACGGGCGAGCACGTCAATGCCTCCGCCGGGCGAAGAGGGGGCCACGATTCGAATCGTTTTTTCGGGATACTTGCCCGCCGCTTTTTGAACATCGGCGTTTGCTGCCAGCACTGATACGGAGGCTGCGGCCAGCGTCATGCCGGCAAGCATATTTATCGTTTTTATGCCTTTCATTGTCCTCTCCTTTACGAATGATCGGCGAGAATCATGTCCGCGGCTTTCTCGCCGATCATCAGGCAAGCCGCGTTAATGTTGCCGGAAATGATGCGTGGCATGATGGAGGCGTCCGCGATTCGCAGGCCGTCGATGCCGAGGACGCGCAATCGAGTGTCGACGACAGCATCGGCGTCATTGCCCATTCTGCAGGTTCCGCAAGGGTGATAGATCGTGCTGGCTTTTTCGCGCACGAAGCGCAGGATGTCTGCAGGAGACGTCACAGTGGCGCCAGGTTGGTACTCATCTAGGATGAGGCTTTCGATAGGATCCGTCGCCAATACCTCACGCAGCATGGGTAACGCGCGTTGGTAGAACTCCTGATCCGTCGCTGTGCTGAGATAGTTTGGCTGGATGGCCGGCGCAGTGTGCGGATTGGCGTCTCTCAGTTCGATATGACCCCGGCTAGTGGGCCAGCATTGAGACACTGATACGGAGAACGCAGAGAAACGGTGCGGGTTCTTGCCGATGCCCGGCGTGCTGAAAGGCATGAAGAAAGCCTGTGCATCGGCGAACGGCAGCGTGTCTTGTGTTTTGAAAAACATACCGGTCTGACCCGTTGCAAAGGTGAGAGGGCCGCGCCGCTGAAATAGGAACTTTGCGCCGATGGCTGCCTTGCCGCGCCAGCTGGACAACTGATCATTGAGGGTGATGGGCTGCCGGGTTCGGCAGATCACCCGCACGGCCAGATGGTCTTGAAGGTTGCGGCCGACCTGCGTCCGATCGGCCAGAGCGTTGATCCCGATGCTTTCCAGGTGTTGTGCGGGTCCGATACCGGAGAGCATCAGCAACTGGGGGGTGTTCACTGCGCCCGAGCACAATACGATTTCCCGTCTGGCTCGCGCTTGTATCGATGCGCCACGCGCGTGGCGGTATTCGAGGCCGACGGCGCGGTGGTTGTCAAAGAGGATACGCTGCACGCACGCGTTTACCTCGACGCTCAGGTTGCGCCTATCGCGAGCAGGACGGAGCGCGCCTTTTGCGGAATTGGACCGCAGCCCACGACGCACCGTCAGATCGTAATGGCCGATGCCCTCCTGTGTGCCGGCGTTGAAGTCGTCGTTGCGCGGTAGCCCCCAGTTCGCGCCCGACTCGATGAAAGCGCTGCAGATGTCCAGATGGTCGGTGGGTTTGGACACCGCGACCGGGCCGCCCGTGCCGTGCATCTCGTTTTCGCCGAGATAATGATCCTCGGATTTACGGAAGTAAGGAAGCACGCCATCCCAGTGCCACCCGTTGCAGCCAGAGTCGGCCCAGCCGTCGAAATCCTGCCGGTGGCCTCTGATATGTACCATGCCGTTAATGGCGCCGGAGCCTCCGATGACTTTGCCGCGCGCCATATAGATGCGGCGGCCTGCCAGTTCCGCCTGCGGCTCGGTTTCGTATGCCCAGTTGACCTTGCGGTTCATGATGGTCTTGCCCACCCCTAGGGGGATGTGAATCCAGGGAGAACGGTCCCATCCGCCAGCCTCGAGTACCAGCACCGAGAAACGGCCGTCTTCGCTGAGGCGGCTCGCGACGATAGCGCCTGCGCTGCCAGCGCCGATGACGATGAAGTCGAATTCCTCGGAGGAGCGCTTCACATTCTGTTTTTGCGGCATTCAATACGCCTCGATCTTGATGGTCTTGCCGATCTTCTTCCAGTTGTTCACTTCTTTTTCGACAAACTGGCGCACGTCGGGCGGCGAACTGGTGACGGCTTGCATTCGCGCCTTTTGCAGAGTCTGTACGGTTTCCGGCATGCCAGCCGCGGTGTTGAGGCCGTCGTTGAGCGTCTTGACGATAGCGGGAGGCAGGCCTGCCGGCCCTGCCAGCCCGTAGAACAGATAATTTCCCAGCCCGTGAATTTGGGGAATTTCAGATTCGTCCAGCGTCGGGACATCGGGCAGATCATCGAGCCGCCGCGATCCCGTGACGGCAATGGCCTTGAGCCGGCCGTCTTTCACGAACGGCACGGTGAAGGTCGTGATGGCGATGGCGAAGTCGAGCGTACCCGCAGCCAACTCGCGCGCGACTTCCGCGTCGCTTTTGAACGGGACATGTACCATGTCTATCCCGGTCAGCATCTTTAATTGTTCTGTTAGCAGGTGATTGGAGGAACCCACACCGGCGGAGCCGTAGTTCAATTTTCCGGGATGTTCCTTCGCATATTTGACGAGGTCAGATACCGAGTTGACGGGCAGTCCTGGTCTGACGACGTACAGGGCCTCCACTTCGGCAACGCGCGAGATGAACGTCAAGTCCTTTAGTGGATCGTAGGGAATATCACTGCGTACGCTGGGGTTGCGCACGAGTCCACTTGCGCTACTCATCCATAAGGTGTAGCCGTCAGGTTGCGAGTTCAGCAACGCCTGCACGGCGAGCAGTTCTGAGGCCCCCGGCTTGTTCTCTACGATGACAGGCGTTTTTAGCAGGTCAGACAGTTTCTGGGCGTATAGTCGCGTGACGGTATCAACGCCACCGCCGGCTGCGAAGCCGACCAGGATGCGGATCGGCCGAGCCGGATAAGACGTCTGTGCGCGGGCGAGCGGAGTGAAGAGAAGCGCAGCGCTGCCCAGCAGCAGCGCGCGGCGTGTGTTGTCGGTCATTCTTGTCGTCTCCTGATATGCTTTTTTTTGTGGCTAGCGGAAAAGTGCCTGTTAGCACTGATTCACTAGCCCAAAGCAATATAGGCGCGCTTTCTTGTGTGTGTACCGACGTGTGCTTGAAGGACTTTCAAGCCGGTTTTGTAATTGAGACCCTCATGCTGGGGTACCATGATTGGACAGGCGTATGCCTGTCCTGTCTCAGAATAACGATCCGACCATTCCGCCGTCGACCGTGACGGTGGAGCCGGTGACGAAACCGGCCTGGCGTGACGCGAGGAATGTCACGACGCCGCAGACTTCTTCCTGCAGCCCCATGCGTCCGAGCGGCGTCATTTTCTTGCGTGCTTCGGCTTGTTCGGGCGTATAGGCGGCGGTACCGGTTCTGTGCGACGTGTCGATCAGGGCCGGCGCTACACAGTTGGCAGTAACGCCATGTCTGCCCATCTCGTTCGCGAGATGCCGCATATATGCGGTGACGCCGGAACGGAAGACCGTCGACAGGCTGTGATGCGGCATGGGCTGCTTGACCGAGGCGGAGGTGATGGCCACGATCCGGCCCCAGCCTCGATCCTGCATTAATGGCAAGACGTGGTTGACGACCTGGATCACGCTCCAGAGCTGGTTCTGGTAGGCCTCTTGCCAACGGTCTTCTTCGGTTTCTTTAAGTGTCGCGCGTAGCGGATTGGGGGCTCGGCCTGTATTCAGCACGAGTATATCCAGCCCTCCGAACTCGGTTTTCAGTATGGACGCAAGACGTTCGAGGTCGGAGGCGAGCAGCATGTCGCCCACGACCGCACGTGCCTGCACGCCATGTGTCTGCGCGATTTCTGCGGCGACGGCCTCGAGTTTGTCGGCGGTCCGCGCGAAAAGGACGACATTCGCTCCCTCTGCAGCAAGTGCGTGAGCGATGTTGCGGCCCATGCCGCCACTGGATGCGGTCACGAGAGCGACCTTGCCGGTTATTCCAAGATCCATGATAAGTGTTGCCCTTGTCAGGTTCAGGCGTCTTGCGCCGTAATCACGACTTCGTCGCCTTCTACCGTGAAACGATGAGGCATGTCTTCGGAGGCCCATTCGAGATAGGACACGATTTCCGAAAACTTGGGGTCGCCGTTTTTCAGGACCTGTGGGCGGTAGCGCTCATCCATGGCCATGGGCAGGAATGAGACGCGCTGGATGCCTTGCTTCGTTACCACGGCCTTGGCCAGCAGGCTCAAGGTGCAGGCCTTGCCGTAGGGCATGAGCGGAAATTCCGGGTCCAGGTCTGCGTGGTTGCGCACGGCGCCATGCGCCCAGGCGGGTTCTTTCCATGACGGTGCCGGAAATCCTTTTGTCATGGCGAATACACCCAGGCTGTAGAAGATGGGCTTGCCCTGATAGATTTCGATGGCTTTGGGCAGGTGAGGGGCATGTCCGACGACCATGTCGGCGCCGGCATCGATCGCAGCGTGGGCGACGGCGACCTGATAGTCGGAGATCACGCGCGGTAATCGGATAACGCCGGAATGAAACGCCAGGATGACGATATCAGCTTCTTTGCGTAATGCGCGGATGTCTTCGATCAGCAGGGCGAGGTCTTTGGGATCGGGCTCGGTGCGGATGCGCACTGGCTGATGTGGGCCGCGGGTTTCGTAGCAGGTCTTGACGCGAATCGATGCCACGCCTGGCTTGTTCGGGCCAGCCTCCGTGCCTGCCGTGGCAACCGAGGTGTAGCCGAGATAGGCCACTCGCACACCGTTTTTCTCGACGATGGCGGGCTGGCGTGCTTCGGCCAGGTCGCGGCCAGCGCCCGTGACCTGAATGCCCCGTGACGCGAAAAGCTCGCGGGTATCCAGCGCTGCCTCGGGACCCGCATCGAAGCTGTGGTTGTTGGCCATGGTGACGGCGTCGAAACCGCCATCCGTGTAGATCTGCGCCATCTCGACCGGCTGCGCCACCTGGGGTGCGTGGTCTGCCTGTACGCCGCGGTCGGAGTAGGTGCGCATGCAGTTGACGAAACGCATGTCCACGCTCTGCAGGGCTGCGCGCACGCCCTCCGTGTAGCCTTCGATCGGGAAGCCCTGCTTAGGGCCGTGGGCGGGGCCGCAATCGCCGCCGATCAGCAGGGAAACGCTATTGGACATGGAATCTCCTCATCTTGATTGCATTGGCGTACCCACGCTGAGCACGCGAAATAGTTTATTGGTGTTGGGGTGGAACAGGTTCTTCATAAAGGGGGCAGGTCGGCATGGGATGTTGCCACTGCCGCGACGAACTCGCCCCGGAACGAATCTGACACGATGAATCCATTCTAGCATTATCGATGAAAAATGGGATTGGTTTTATTCAATGAAACTTCGTGTGGGCGATATGTGAATATCAGTTGAGTGACTTTCAACGCACGCTTGGCAATCAGTGCGTCCGGGGAGGGGATCATGCCGTTTTCCCCGAGTAATGGAAGCAATGCCTATGAACGCCGCTATTGACGCGTCCCCCCTGGTGGATTGCCCGCCGTTGGAGAATGCGGTCATCCATTTCATTCGCCATTTCGGTGAGGAGCACCTGACGGCCCATTTGCGCGGGATGGTCAGCCGAGTCATGCGAGACCAGTTCAGTTCCCAGATTGGCAACTCCCGGCTGCCGTGGTCGAAGCAGGTACGTGCGCTCGCAGAGCGGCGTCACGTGCCTGGCCGCAGCAGGATCATCTCCAGCGAGCGCACGATGAGCGCTATGGACGCAGCGTTCGTGAACGCGACTTATGCGCACGGCTTCGAGTACGACGAAGGGCATCGCTCCAGCAACAGCCATCCCGGCAGTTGCGCTGTTGCTACCGCGGTGGCGGTGGGTGAGGAGACGGGAGCGACGCTGGGTGAAGCCGTCTCGGCGATTCTCATGGGTTATGAGGTTTACGCGCGTATTGGGGTTTTGGCCGCGCCCGACCTGATACAGCGAGGCTTTCATCCCGCCAGCGTGCTCGCGAGTTTTGGTGCGGCAGCGGTGTGCGCGAAGCTGAGACAGTTCGATGATGAAACGACACTGCATGCGATGGCGATCGCCTTGAGCCATGCTTCTGGGGCGTCCGAGTGCACGTCCACCGGGGGCTCTGTAAAGCGGGTGCATCCTGGCATCGGGGTGCGAGGCGGGATGATGGCGGCCGATCTCGCGCAGGCCGGCATTACGGGGCCGCGCGCTTTCTTGAGCGGCGTCAAGGGGTTCTATCGCGCGTTTCTGCAGCGGCCTGTGGCGTCCGATGCGGCAGAGCGGTTCGGCTTTGGGCAGTCGTTTGAAATTTTGCGCGGTGGCTTCAAGCGATACTGCTGCTGCGGCGCCAATCATGCGGCGATCGATATCCTGAGTGCCTACGCTGGGCGGCTGGACGAGATCGCAGCCGTTACGCTGCGCATTCCGAAACTCAGCAACACGATGGTCGGAACGGTTAATGCGAATGCCTATGCCCCGGCCAACATCGAGCATGTGCAGTTCAGCTTGCCTGCGCAGGCGGCGTTTGCATTACTGGGGTATGGCAACGGCTATGGAGCGCATCTGAGCTATCTCGAAGGCAGGCTGGACATGGATCTGGTGATGCGCACGGCTCGTAAAGTCACACTCATCGAATCTCCGGAACTGGATCAGCAATATCCCCGCAAGTTTGTAACTGAGGCGACCGTGAGGTTGGCCGGCGGTAGAACAGAAACGCACTTCGTCGAGAACTCGCTGGGAACGCCTGATAATCCAATGACCGAGGAGGCGCATGACGCGAAGTTCATGGAGTTGACCACTGCAGCACTCGGCAAGGCACGTGCCCGCGAACTGTTAGTGGCGTTGCATGAGTTGCCTGATGATATGCGCCTCGAGGATTTGACCGCGATGTGTGTGGCCCGTTAGGCAGGCGAACATCACATCGTCGTAAAAGAGGCGGACTTCCGTATGGTAGGCAGCCGCCAGTATGAGAACCGGCTTTGCCTCCGTCGCAGGAGAGGGCGCCTTAGTCTATTTATGAGCCTGGCTTATATTGGCTTTCATGATTCATCTTCTATTCAATGAGGCATGAATTGAAGAATACTTGGTTTGTTCACGAAGCGCAGGATGGCGATGTCAAGTGAATGCAGGGCACCGCCTGCCCGCGACGCCTGATTAGATATTCGCGCGGTTTGCCGCTTTGGATGGAGAAAGTTGCTGATGAGCAAGGCAGCGCCCACAAAAAACCGTTGTATACACCTCCACGCCGGTGGGTTGGCCGTTGTCCTAACTTTGGCCGCCACCTTAGGGCACACAGCCAATGAAAAGGAAACCAAGCCTATGACCCAATCCCAAATGACCACGCCCAGTGCGTCCGAAACCCTGAGCGCGCGCCAGCAGGCCATCGTGCCTATCGCGGCGGTTGCTGCCGTGGGCGACATCGCCAGACTGAATACCGCATTGAACCAGGGGCTGGATGCCGGCATGACGGTGAGCGACGCTCGGGAAATCCTGATCCAGCTTTATGCCTATGCGGGTTTTCCTCGCAGCCTCAATGCCTTGGGCGAACTGATGAAGGTCGTGCAAGCGCGCAAGCAGCGTGGAATTCAAGACGCTCTGGGCAGTGCGCCCAGCCGTCCGATCCCGAAGGGTGACGCGCTGATGACTGCCGGGACGGCCAACCAGACTAAACTCTCGGGCGGCCCGGTGGACGGCCCCCTTTTTGACGTCGTTCCCACCGCCAACGAATATCTCAGGGCGCACCTGTTTGGCGATATCTTCGAGCGCGACAACCTGGATTGGCAAAGCCGCGAGCTGGCCACGGTGGGTATGCTCTCTGCGCTACCGGGTGTGGAACCGCAGTTGCTCGCGCACATGCGCATCAGCATGAACGTGGGCATTACCGAAGGCCAGCTGCGCCACGTCATTCAGATATTGGCCGACCGGGTGGACGCGAATATGGCCGACCGGGCACGCGAGGCGCTGGCTCGTCAATTAGAGAGCCTGTCTGGCAGGAAGCAGTAACGCGCTGCGGTGAGCACCGACCATACACGATTTTGCGACCACAACAGTGATAGGAGCAGAGATAAATGGGTGAATCGGAACATGTAAATGGTACGCGGCGGGATATGCTAGTTGTGGGAGCTGTTTCTGCTGTCGCTCCTCTTGCGCCATTCGGTATTGCGCATTCCAAGGAGTTCATTGGCAACTCGCGAGATCAACAAGCGTCGCTCTCGGTACAGAACGCCATGCGAGTTGCTTTCAATGTGAACGGCACCGGTCGCGACCTCACCCTCGACCCACGAACCACGTTGCTTGATGCGTTGCGCGAGCATCTCCGTCTAACGGGCACCAAGAAAGGCTGCGATCACGGACAGTGCGGAGCGTGTACTGTGCTGGTCGATGGGATCCGTATCAACGCATGCCTTAGCCTTGCAGTGATGCACCAAGGCCAGACGGTCACCACGATCGAAGGACTCGGTACGCCGGATACCCTCCATCCGATGCAAGCCGCTTTTATCAAACACGATGGCTATCAGTGCGGCTACTGCACGCCAGGCCAGATATGCTCGGCCGTTGCCGTACTCAATGAGATCAAATCCGGTGTGCCGAGCCACGTCACGGATGACCTGACGACACCCGTCGATACAAGCGGTGTAGAGATGCGCGAACGGATGAGTGGAAATATTTGCCGTTGCGGTGCGTACTCGAACATCGCAGAAGCTATGGTAGAAGTTGCACGGAGCCTCACATGAAGGAGTTCACCTACGAACGGCCGAAAAGCCCTGTTGAGGCAGCGAGGAGTGTGGCGCAGCGACAAGGTGCAAAGTTCATTGCGGGAGGCACCAATCTCCTTGATCTCATGAAGGTCGAAATCGAAGCGCCGACGCATCTAGTCGATGTCCAGGACATAGGGTTGGACAGGATTGAGGCGACAGAGGAGGGTGGATTGCGAGTTGGTACGCTGGTCACCAACACTCAACTTGCCGCTGACCCACGCGTACGGCGTGACTACGGTTTACTGGCGCGTGCGATCGTTGCCGGTGCCTCTGGACAACTTCGCAACAAAGCCACGACGGGCGGCAATTTGCTTCAGCGTACCCGTTGTCCGTACTTCTATGATCCTAATATGCCCTGTAATAAGCGGGTACCGGGTTCCGGTTGTCCGGCAATCGGCGGATTTAGTCGGCAGCTTGCCGTCATCGGCGCGAGTTCCGATTGCATTGCGACAAATCCCGGGGATATGGCGGTCGCGCTACGCGCTCTGGATGCCTCGGTGGAGACGATTGACGCCGACGGCCACACCAGAGTGATACCGATAGCTGATTTCCACCGGCTGCCTGGCAGGACACCGCATATCGAGACCGAGCTTGAGCCCGATGAGCTGATCACAGCGGTAAGGTTGCCCGCGCCGATCGGTGGGCGGCATTTGTACCATAAGGTTCGCGATCGTGCATCTTACGCCTTTGCGTTGGTCTCGATCGCAGCAGTCATTGGCGAAAATGGTAGCGGAAGAGTGGCAGTTGGCGGCGTCGCTCCTAAACCTTGGCGAATCGACGCCGCGGATGCAGCAATGCCGCACGGTGCCAAGGCGGTTGTGGCGGAACTGATGCGGGAAGCATCGCCGACCCACGAGAATGCTTTCAAAATACCGTTGGTAGAAAGAACGCTCGCTTACGTGATGGCGCAATCGAAAGGTTGATCTATGAAGTTTGACACTCCTGCAGCACAGAATCCTATAGACCGACTGGCTGTCATCGGCAAGCCTCATGACCGTTTCGAGGCAAAGCTGAAGACGACGGGGAAGGCAACTTATGCCTATGAATATCACGAGGCAGTCCAGAACGTCGCGTATGGCTATATTCTAGGCGCTAGCATTTCAAAAGGGCGTATCGAGTCGATCGACACACGGCTAGCGGAAGATGCGCCCGGCGTACTCGCTGTTATCACCTATCGCAACGCGGGGCCACTGGGCGTAGGAGAGTTTTACGTTCAACGCATGCTGGCATCGCCTGATGTCGATCACTACCATCAACCAGTCGCGATCGTGGTGGCCGAGACCTTCGAGCAGGCGCGTTCAGCCGCGTCACTGATCCAGGTCAACTATAAGCAAGCTGTTGGGAAGTTTGATCTCGCCTCGCAACTAGAGAGTGCTCCGGTAGCGAAAAGGATGCCATTTGGCGGCCCGACCGAGACGCATGTCGGAGACTTTGAACAAGCTTTCCGGAAGGCTGAGGTCAAGGTCGATGAGACCTACATGGTCCCCGATCAGGCACATGCCATGATGGAGCCTCATGCGACGATAGCGGCCTGGGAAGGAAACAAGCTAACCTGCTGGACCTCTATTCAGCAAATGAATTGGGGCACTCGAGACCTCGGGCGTATTCTGAGGATTCCTCGCGAGAGTGTTCGGCTGATCTCCTCGTTCGTCGGCGGGGGGTTCGGCGGCAAGGGCACCGTGCAGTCTGATCTCGTACTTGCATCCGTAGCCGCTCGGATCGTGCAGCGACCGGTCAAGGTCGCGCTCCAGCGGCCAATCATGTTCAACAGCACGATTCACCGGCCAAAGACCATTCAACGGATCCGGCTTGGCGCGACTCGTGACGGGAAACTTACTGCGGTCGGCCATGAAAGCTGGTCCGGCAATCTTGCGGGTGGCCGAACTGAACCGACGACGCTATCCACTCGTGCACTCTATGCGGGCGCAAACCGCATGACTCGTGTCCGACTTGCCACGCTAGATCTTGCCGAGGGCAATGCAATGCGTGCACCGGGAGAGGCACCGGGATTGATGGCACTTGAAGTCGCCATGGACGAAATGGCTGAAAAGCTCGATATGGATCCTGTCGAGCTTCGTATCCTGAACGACACGCAAGTGGATCCGGAAGACCCGAGCAGACCGTTTTCAACGCGCCCATTTGTCGAATGCCTGCGAGCGGGCGCTGAGCTGTTTGGTTGGAGTGCCCGTAAGCAGCAACCTGCTCAGGTGCGGGATGGGGATTGGCTTATCGGATGCGGGATGGCGAGCGCCATACGCGGGGCTCCTATCGCCAAGGCCTCCGCACGTGTGCGTCTTAATCGGCTGGGGTTAATAACGGTCGAGACCGATATGACCGATATCGGCACCGGCAGCTACACAATCGTCCAGCAAACGGCAGCCGAGATGATGGGTGTTCCACTTGAACAGGTGGTGGTGAGACTAGGGGATTCCAGTTTTCCGGAAACACCGGGCTCCGGCGGCCAGCAGGGGGCTCCTTCAGTTACCGCGGGTGTTTACGCTGCCTGTATGAAGCTGAGAG
Organism: Bordetella tumbae; assembly: GCF_054780995.1. Taxonomy (NCBI): domain Bacteria; kingdom Pseudomonadati; phylum Pseudomonadota; class Betaproteobacteria; order Burkholderiales; family Alcaligenaceae; genus Bordetella; species Bordetella tumbae. Next base: position 20,043 of record NZ_BAAGVG010000002.1, on the reverse strand, counting down.
CAGCCGTTGCCGAGCGCCTTGGCATTAGCGATACCGAGGCCCAGTTCGTTTCGGGTGAGGTTCGGCTCGGAAACCGCTCCATATCGCTTGGCCGCGCCGCTGCCGGCGGGGACCTCGTTGTCGAAGACAGCATGGAGTTCGGTGATTTAGCGAAGCGCTTCTCGATTCAAACCTTCGGCGCACATTTTGCCGAAGTCGCAGTCAATGCTTTTACAGGGGAAGTGCGAGTCCGGCGCATGCTCGCGGCCTGCGCCGCGGGCCGCATTCTCAATCCTAAGACGGCACGTAGCCAGGTAATCGGTGGCATGGTGATGGGAGTCGGGGCAGCGTTGATGGAGGAAATGGCCGTCGACAGACGATACGGGTTCTTCGTCAATCATGATCTGGCTGGCTACGAGGTGCCTGTTCATGCTGATATCCCGCATCTTGAAGTCCTGTTCATCGACGAGGTCGACCCAATGATCTCGCCAGTCAAGGCAAAGGGGATTGGTGAACTGGGGTTGACAGGAGTAGCCCCCGCCGTTGCAAATGCGATTTACAACGCCACCGGCGTGCGCGTGCGGCAGTACCCGATCACACTGGATAAGTATCTTGATCGACTGCCAGATATCGCTTGATGATCACTCTGACTTTGGTGCCAACCACAGTGCTGGGCCGAAACTGTCGAAGCCCTCTCCCATTGATAAGTCACACTCATCGAATTCCGGAACTGGGCCAGCGATATCCCCGCAGGTTCGTGACTGAGGCGACCGTGAGGGTGGCCGGCGGCAGAACAGAAACGCACTTCGTCGAGAACTTGCGGGGAATGTTGTTGCTTCAGTATCAGAGGTAGCCGATCAAGGCTTTTACTTCGAGATATTCTTCCAGGCCAAACACGCCCATTTCACGTCCGTTGCCAGACTGTTTGTAGCCGCCCATCGGCGCGGCGACGTTGCTGGGCGCGCCGTTGAGAAAGATACGGCCGGCGCGAAGGCGTGCTCCGAGCGAACGGGCCTTGGATGGGTCGCGCGTGAAGAGGTAACCGCCCAGTCCGTAGTCTGTCTCATTGGCGATTTCTACCGCTTCATCTTCGTCGCGGTAGGTGATGACGCACAGGACCGGTCCAAAGATCTCTTCGCGTGCGATGGTCATGTCGGGGCGCACGTCTGCGAATACGGTCGGCTTCACGTAGTAGCCACGGCTCAGGCCCTCGGGGCGTCCCGGGCCGCCGCAGACGACGCGAGCACCTTCTTCAAGGCCTTTATCGATGTAGCCCTGGATACGTTCGAACTGTGCCTTGTTCACGGCAGGTCCCATCGTGCTTGCGGGATCCTGAGGATCGCCGACCACCAGCTTGCTGGCTTCCGATGCCAGCAATGCCTCCAATTCTGCTGCCTGGCTTTCGTGTACGAGGATGCGTGAAGGGGAGTGGCAGGATTGCCCGGTGTTGAAGCAGGCTCTGCCGATATTCCATTTCGCTGCCGCCTGCAGATCGGCATCCGGCAGGATGATGTTGGCCGACTTGCCGCCGAGTTCCTGGCAGACGCGTTTGACCGTGGGCGCTGCCGTGATGGCGACCTGGATGCCGGCGCGTGTCGACCCGGTAAATGACAGCATCTCGATGCCGGGATGCGCTGCGATGGCTGCACCGACGGTTGGGCCATCACCGTTTACCAGATTGAAGACGCCTTTCGGTACGCCGGCATCGTGGAAAATTTCGGCTAACAGGATGCTCGTGATCGGCGTGAACTCGCTGGGTTTGAACACGACGGGGCAGCCTGCCGCAAGTGCTGCCGAAATCTTGGTGGACGGGGTCTGGATAGGCCAGTTCCAGGGCGCGATCAGACCGCATACGCCAATGGGCTCCCTGCGGATGATATTGATGCCGTCGATTTTTTCGAACTCGTACTGCGCGAGCGTCTTGGCCATCTGCCGGAAATTTTCGGTGGCTGCGCGCGCGTGGTTGACCGCGGTGATCGGGGCGCCTAGCTCTTCGGAGGCGGCCGCCATCAATTCGCCCTCGCGTTGTTGCATCAGTTCCGCGATGCGCAATAGCAGCGCGACACGCTCCTCTTTGCTGGTGGCGCTGAAACCCGGAAAGGCGGCCCGCGCGGCCTCTACTGCACGATCCACGTCCTGGGGGCCGGCGAACGCAATACTGGCGAAAGCTTGCTCGGTGGCGGGGTTGATGAGGTCGAAAGTGCGGCCCGGCGTGACCGGGTCTACCCATTCGCCGCCGATATAAAGCTGGCCATATTTCTTCATGTGATTCGATCCTTGATTGGGGTAACCATTCACGCCGTGTGGCGCACGCTTGCGCAATGATAATATTTTAATGCCGTTTATTGATATTGGTTCCATTTAATGAAACCAAATGGACTGTTCGTTGCATGACCGTGGTGTTAACGGGCGGCGCCTGCGTTAAACAAACTTACTAATGTCGTTTGGGATTGGACTGGCGCGTGACCCGCAGCGCATTGAGCACTAGCGAAAAGGCTGGCGAAGGCTGCCGGCGGCTGGGGTAGTACAGGTAATAGCCAGGAAATGGCGGGCACCAGTCCTCCAGCACGCGCACCAGCCGCCCCTCCTCGAGGTGGGGCGCGAACTCTTCTTCAGGCAGGGAAGCGATCCCCAGCCCCGCCAACGCGGCGTCCACCATGCTGGGTGAAGTGTTGAAGACGAGTTGACCTTCCACCCGTACGCTCAACGGCTGGCCGCGACGCTCGAAATCCCAGGTGTAAATGCCGCCAGCCGTCTGCATACGCATGTTGATGCAGTTGTGCTTGAGCAGATCGCGCGGTGTCTTGGGGATGGGGTGTGTCTCGAAGTATGCAGGCGATGCCGCGATCGCTGTGCGCAGGTGCGGCCCGATCGGGACTGCGATCATATCTTTATCGATGGTATCGCCCAATCGAACCCCTGCGTCGAAACGGTCGGCCACGATGTCCCGCAATCCGTAGTTGATGTCGAACTCGACTTTAATGTCGGGGTATTCGAGCAGCAAGGGTGTTAGTTTGGGCAGCAGTGTGCTCCGGAGGACATGTTCGCCGCAGGTGATGCGTACTGTACCGGCCGGCTTGTCCCGCATTTCGGTCAATTCGTCCAGTTCCGCACCGATCTCATCGAAACGGTGACCAATGGCATTGAGCAAGCGTTCGCCCGCGGCTGTGGGTGATACGCTGCGAGTGGTTCGGGTGAGAAGCCTGATGTCCAGCCGTGTCTCCAGGCCGCTGATAGCCTGACTGAGAGCCGATTGCGTGACGCCCAGCAGTGAGGCTGCGCGCGTGAAACTGCCTTCCCGCGCCACGGTCACGAAATACAAGAGATCGTTGAGATTGCGTTTGACCATGGCGAAAGTCTCTCATAAAGGATTAATTAGTATATCTAATAAGCCTTTTAAGTTTTCATTAGCTAGTCAAGCCGGTCTTCATGGTTCAACATTCCGGGCATGGAAAAGGTAAATACCGATACTTCTGCGGAGGGCGATCGTTCCCGGGTTAATCATGCGCCAGGGCAGCCAGCCTATTGGAGCGGCGTGTTCGCGATGTCGCTGTGCGTCTTCGCGTTGATTGCTTCCGAATTCATGCCGGTCAGCCTGCTGACGCCCATGGCGGCCGACCTGTACGTCACGGAAGGCATGGCCGGACAAGGCATTGCAATCTCCGGCGCGTTTGCGGTGTTGACCAGTCTGTCGATCCCTCTCATTGCAGGCAGCGTGAACCGCAAGACGCTATTGCTGGCGCTGACGGCGTTGATGGCGGTCTCTGGCGCCGTGGTAGCGCTGGCGCCAAGCTATCTGGTCTATATGGTCGGCCGAGCGCTGATCGGCGTAGTCATCGGCGGTTTCTGGTCCATGTCCGCCGCGACAGCGATGCGGCTGGTGCCCAGCAGCCAGGTGCCAAAGGCCCTGGCGATCTTTAACGGCGGTAACGCGCTGGCCACGGTGATTGCCGCGCCGCTGGGCAGTTATCTCGGCTCGGTCATGGGTTGGCGCGGCGCGTTTTTCTGTCTGGTTCCAGTGGCGGTGATCGCCCTGGTGTGGCAGTCGATCAGTTTGCCCGCCATGCGGGCCAAGGCGCACGCACCAGGCTCGGGAAACGTGTTCAAGGTGTTAGGGAGCCGTCCTGTCGCCTTGGGTATGGCCGCCTGCGGTGTGTTCTTCATGGGGCAGTTCGCGCTATTCACCTATGTGCGCCCATTCCTCGAAACGGTGACGCGCGTGAACGTGTCCACACTGTCGCTGATCTTGCTGGTGATTGGTGTCGCTGGTTTCATCGGCACTGCGTTGATTGGCACCTTTCTCAAACGCGGTTTGTATGGACCGCTGATCACTATTCCGGTACTGATGGCTGCTATTGCTGCGGCATTGATCCCTTTGGGAACCTCGGTCGCTGTTGTCTTTGTGCTGCTGGGTTTGTGGGGCCTGATGGCGACTTCCGCGCCAGTAGGTTGGTGGAGTTGGATCGCCGAAGCCATGCCGCGCAACGCCGAGGCTGGCGGCGGTTTGATGGTCGCGGTGATTCAGTTGGCCATCGCCTTGGGTTCAACCGTGGGAGGGGTGTTGTTCGATGCAGTGGGGTACCGAAGCACGTTCGCGATGAGTGCGATGATGCTGTTGATCGCTGCGTTTCTTACTTCCCTGACCTCACGTTCGCAAGCCTCACAAACGGTCTGAGCCCCATATCATAGGAGAATCTCATGATTGCGAGCCTCAGACCCGTTGCCCGCAGCCAACGCTATTTGGCCATGGGAAACTGTGGCGTGCGCGGGCGGCTGGCTCTGTACGGGCTCGGCTTGCTTTGTGGCCTGACCGTGTCAGGTGCATGCAACGCCGCCCAGCCGGAAGCTGCAAGCTCGCGCACTGCCGACACTGCGGCGGTGGCCGTTCAACAAAAGGAGTCTCGCATGTGGATGACTGTCGATGAGCATCGTTTCGCTATCACCCTCGCCGATACCGAAGCGGCCCGTGCCTTCGCCATGATGCTGCCGTTATCGATCGATATGGCCGATCTCAACAACAATGAGAAGCACGCGGACTTGAAGCAGGCTCTGCCCACGAATTCCAAGAGGCCCGGTACGATTCGCAATGGGGATCTCATGCTGTACGGATCGAGGACCTTGGTCGTTTTCTACCTGACTTTTAATACTCCGTATTCCTACACCCGTCTTGGTCGCGTGGACGATCCGGCTGGTCTGGCGCAGGCGCTGGGAGGAGGCAGCGTACGGATCGAGTTCTCCAAGAACTAATTCCAGGTTACAGAGCGAAAGTCGCTGGCTGGCAACGGTTGCATGAGGGTTTTGTGGCAGTGACGTATCATGCTGTCGCTGATAAGGAGAATATTTTGAAATTCACCGCGCTTGCCCGTGCCTCGATTGCCGCCTCTGCCTTGTTTTGCGGGGCGCAGTTGGCCTCAGCTTGTGAAATTCATGCCAAGGCCCCGTTTGTTGTCCATCAGGCGGTGAGCAATTATGGCGGCTGGCCTATATCCGAAAAGACTTGCGAGGCACTGAAAGCGCACGGCCTATCAATCAATATCTCTGGCGATGCCACAGTGATGCGTGACAGGGCCGTCGCCTGGGCAGTCGTTTCGGTGATCGACTCCAACACCAATATCACGTCTTCCGAGCAGACCTCCGCCACGCTGATTGACAGTGAGCAAGTCAGTCAAGCCTTGGCAGACAAGTTGCTGGTTGCCGCCATAGAGAGCGCGGCGCATGACTTTGATCTGGCCAAGGCCATCAAAGAGGTTGACGAATTCCGGAAGCGTTTTTGAGTTCTTAAGAGGTTGCCAGGCTTCTGCAGGCAATGACAGCGCTCGCCAAACCGGAACCTCAGTCCCTATGATGGCGGCGATAGCGCAACGTTTCTACGATCAACGACAGCGCGGGCGAGAGCTGCCGCTTGTTGGCGTAGAAGATGTGCAGGCCGGGGAACGTGGGGCACCAGTCCTTTAGAGCGGATAGCAGGCGTCCGCTTTCGATATGTGGTTGCGCCAGTTCTTCCGGCATGTACGCGAGGCCGAAACCAGCCAAGGCCGCGTCGAGCACGGGATAGATGCCATTGAAGGTCCACGGCCCATCCACCCGTACCTGCACATTGCGTTTGCCCTTTTTCAGTTCCCACGCATATACACCACCCCGCATCGAGAAACGCATGTTGATGCAGTCATGCTGGGTCAGGTCCGCCGGTACTCTGGGTAAAGCGCGTTTTTCGAAGTACGACGGAGCACCTACGATGGCCATGCGAATGTCCGGGGAGATTCGGACGGCGGTCATGTCCTTGGCGATCTGGTCGCCGAAGCGCACGCCCGCGTCATAGCGTTCGGCCACGATGTCGGTCAGGTTGGGATCGATGGCGATCTCAATCTTCAGGTCCGGGTACTTGGTTCGGAGTTTCGACAGTTTTGGCCACAGCACGGTATTGGCGGCAAAATCCGATGTCGTGATGCGGACCGTGCCCGCTGGCTTGTCGCGAAGCTCGCTGAAGGCGGCCAGTTCCTCCTGGATCGCGTCGAACCGGGAGGCGACGTTCTGGATCAGGCGCTCGCCAGCCTCTGTGGGAGCCACGCTGCGTGTGGTACGGGTCAGCAGCCGCAACCCCAGGCGCGATTCCAGGCCACGGATGGTATGGCTGAGGGCTGATTGCGATACGCCGAGCTGAACCGCTGCGCGCGTGAAACTGCGCTCGCGCGCCACGGTGAGGAATGCGTAGATGTCTCGGAGGTTTTCGCCTGACATGGAAGTCCCGGAATCTCTATGGTCTGTGGCGAAGCGCGTCAACCAGCAAGGTCATGGCCCGGGAGGGCTGCCGGCGATTCGGGTAGTACAGGTGAAAGCCGGCCCATGTGGGACACCAGTCCTCGAGGACTGAAATCAGATGGCCTTTGGTAACGAGAGGGCGAACCAGGTCTTCCGGCAGGTAGGCCAATCCGAAGCCTGCTTTCGCCGCGTCGAAAATATCGTATGCGTTGTTGAAGACCAGAGGACCCTCCACGCGGGCACTCAATGTCTTTTTGCCTTTGACGAACTCCCAGTCGTAAAGGCCGCCATAGGTCGTGGTGCGCAGGTTGATGCAGGCATGTTCCATGAGATCCTGCGGCGTCTTGGGGCGGCGGCGATCCGCGAAGTAGGACTTTGCACCGACGATCATGTTGCGGATATCGGGGCCGATCCGCACTGAGATCATGTCCTGTGCCAGCTCCTGGCCGAAGCGCACGCCTGCGTCATAGCCGTTTGCAACGATGTCCACACTGGCATATTCGTTGATCAGCTCGACCTTGATGTCCGGATACTTGGGGAGAAATTTCGCCAGTTTCGGCCAAATCGTGCTGCGGATCGCGTAGTCGATCGCAGAGATCCGAATGGTTCCCATGGGCTCGTCGCGCAATTCGCTTAGCGCTTGGATTCCCTCGTCGATGCCATCGAATTCGGGCGCGAGGCGGTCCAGCAGGCGCTGTCCCGCTTCGGTAGGGGAGACGCCGCGCGTACTACGCATGAGCAGGCGTACACCGAGTTTTTCCTCCAACTCGCGGATGGTATAGCTCAGTGCAGGTTGAGACACGCGGAGCTGGGCTGCCGCGCGTGTGAAGCTGCCAGCCCGTGCTACGGCGATGAAGGCGTGAAGGTCGCCAAAACTGTCTCGGGGCATTGATGAGTGAGTTCTATATGGCTACATGGATTGATGTCATGTATTTAATCTTAAAGGAATATTTTTCATGTTGTCGGTCTTCCGCTACTGGCCGCGTCGGGGATCAGTGGGCGGTAAAGCCACCATCGACCGGCAGGCCGACGCCGACCACGAAGCTCGCGCCGGGGCTGCACAGCCATAGCACGGCGGCCGCCACTTCATCGGCGCTGCCCAGTCGTCCGATGGATTGTTCCTGCAGGATGACTTTCATCGCGTCCGCCTGACCCTTGAGCATGTCCTGCACCATCGGGGTATCGATGGTGCCTGGGCAGATGGCGTTGACGCGGATGCCGCGGGGCGCGTACTCCACGCCCGCGCTTTTGGTCATGCCCAGCACGGCGTGTTTCGTGCCGTGATAAGCCGCACGCTGTGGCAAGCCGACCAGGCCGCCTAGCGAGGAGTTGTTGACGATCGCGCCCGAGCCTTGGGCGCGCATCACGCGCAGCTCGTGTTTCATGCTGGCCCACACGCCGAACTGATTGACTGCGACGACGCGCTGGAAATTTTCGATAGGCTCTTCGGCCGCGTCGCTCGGCGGCACCTGGATGCCTGCGTTGTTGAAGGCCATGTCGAGCCGGCCATATTCGGCGACTGCTCGATCCACTGCGGCTGCAACTTGTGATTCGTCGGTAACGTCGCAGGCCACGCCGATGGCGGTACCGCCTTCATCGACGATCTGTTGTGCTCCCCTGGCTGCCAACTGTCCGTCGAGATCGGCTAGCACTACGGAGGCTCCGCTTTGGGCGAAGGCTCGGGCCGCGGCAAGGCCCATCCCCATCGCAGCGCCGGTGACAAAAGCGACTTGCCCTTTGAAGTTATAAATCAGATTCATAGGAGACCTTTTCATTGTTGAGAACGAGGTTCACGGTGCCGGCGCAAGACGTACTTGCATCAAGGCTGCAGAAGGCCTCAAGCGCGGGTCGTTGGCGACAGCAGTGAAGTTGACTGGATCAAAGTCAACATGTTGGTCAATTTCAGTCCCGTTGAGTAGCTAATGAATAGTGCAAGCCGATATAAATAAAACTCATCAATGTCGGGCCTCAGACTGTATGAGTACCGATGGCATCAGCTGAAATCTCGCGATGGGCCAATGCCTTCGCGCGGGAGGAGTATGACTAAATGAAACCCTACACCTAGCATGGTTGTATTGCGTGAATGCGTCTGGCAATCGCCACCAATGAAAAAGATTACCAAGCATGTCGCTGCTCTCGGCTTATCCATCAGTCGCGAACAGGCGGTGCATTTATGACTTGACGACGTTTTTTCGCAATAATTTATCATTCATGTCAAAAAATCATGTATAGCTAGCTTATACTAATCGTTGGATAATCTAAGCTATTGGTTATCCAAGTAGCATCAATTCTATTGATGGCTTCATGTAACTTTCCGGGGGAGCTAATCCTTGCAGCCAGGAACTCGAAGCTTTACTGCCGATCTCGCCGCCATGATGCGCGCAGCGCATGTCGTGATGGACGATGAACCAAAGATACTTGACGATAAGTTTGCTCTGAAGTTGTGCGGCCTGCCGGATTCGGCGACGTTTCACACTGTCATGGCCGGAATGGAGCAGAATCTTTCTTCGAAATTTCCAGACCTGCCTGTCAAGACAATCCTGGAAGCGGTTCGATCAGGAATCATCGTGCGAAGCAGGATAGCCGAGCAGAGGCTGATCGAGGCAATCGAACGAGGCATATCCCAATACGTCATCTTGGGCGCTGGCCTGGACTCTTCTGCGTATCGTCTCGCCGAGGTTGCAAATAAATTGCATGTGTTTGAGGTCGACTTTCCTGCGACGCAGCAGTGGAAGCTCGCACGGCTCAAGGAAGTCGATCCGCAGCTTTTAGAGTTGGCGACGTTTGTGTCGGTTGATTTCGAAAAGGAATCGCTTTTCGAACGGCTGACGCAACATGGATTCGATCCAGCGAAGCCGACATTTTTCTCATGGTTGGGCGTGGTCTGGTATCTCAGCGACGACGCCATATTCACAACGCTTGAAAATATAGCGTCGCTGGAGTGTGACAGCGAGGTGGTATTCGAGTACCCCATTACGACGGAGCTTGTCTATCCCGTCGATCGTCAAGTGATGGAGATGTTGACGCAGACGGGGGCGGAAAGAGGCGAGCCGTTCAGGGCGGGCTTTGATCCTGCGGATTTGACGCGTCGTGTCAAGGAACTGGGGTTCGACACTGTAGAGGACCTCCCTCCGGCGCGCATGCAGGAACTCTATTTTCAGAATCGTGCGGACAAGCTTCGGATGCCGGGCATCGGCCATTTCATGAGCGCTCGCCGTACTGCTGCTCGATAGTATTCAAGAAGATCATCGAGATTTGACGTGGTATTGCTTTTATGCGCCACGTCATGTGATTTTGTTGTGAGCAATGTAAAGATAGTGTTGTGACGATGTAAGCAAGAAACTTGATGGCATGCATGGATTCTTAGGCAGCAAATAGGATGCGTGATGAGAGTATTGCTTTTTCAAGGGCAGGGTGCGCAGTTCAAGGGGATGGGGAAGGATCTTTGGGCAGCTTATCCTCGCTTGACGGATGCTGCCTCAGAGATTCTCGGATATTCCATCGTAGAACTCTGCCTGAGAGACCCGTATAACCAGCTGCGCCTTACGCCTTACACACAGCCGGCGCTCTACGTGGTCAATGCATTGTCTTACTATCAATGGCAGGAAGAAGGCGGTACTGCGGACGCACTGGCTGGCCATAGTTTGGGTGAATACTCGGCACTGCTGGCAGCTGGCTGCTTCGATTTCGAGACGGGGCTGCGCCTTGTTCAAAAACGCGGTGAGCTCATGGGCAAAGCTGGCGGAGGAACAATGGCCGCCGTGCTGGGAATGCGGGCCGAGGCGTTGCAGGCCTTGCTGCATGAAAATGCGCTGGACCAGGTGGATCTGGCTAACTTCAATTCGCCGACCCAGCTGGTGATCGCGGGAGAGGCGGCCGCGATTCAGTCTGCGGCGGCACTCGTTACCGCGCGCGGCGCAAGGTGCGTCCCGCTGAATGTCAGTGCGCCGTTTCACTCGCGTTTCATGCGGCCGGCGCAGGAAGCCTTTGCGGCCTTCCTGCAGGACTTTGCGCTGACCGATCCGAAGATACCCGTCATCGCCAATACGACCGCACGGCCCTATGAACTCGGCCAGGTCGCGACGTTGCTGGCCAAGCAGATCGCTAGCCCTGTGCTGTGGACCGAGAGTATTCGATATTTAATGGGGCTGGGTGAGTTCACCTATCATGAAGTCGGCAGCGATCCAGCTCGAATAGGTGGCACGGTGCTCGGCAAATTGGTCGATGAAATTCGTCTCACTGAAACACCGCTGTGCGAGGTCAAGACCGCGCAGGCGCCAGCCGCTGCAACTACCGCCGTAGCGACCGAAGATGTATCGCCGCGAGCGGATGATTTCGCCGAGTCGCTCGGCAGTGCGGCGTTCCGGCGACGCCATGGCTTGAAATACGCTTATGTAGCCGGAGCGATGTACCGGGGCACCAGCTCTGTGGCGTTGGTGGTGCGCATGGGGCAGGCCGGCATGATTGGATATTTGGGCGCGGGTGGATTGAGTCTGGTAGAGATTGAGTCGGCGATCCAGGCAATACAGTCGCAGTTGCAACCACACGAGCCCTACGGCTTGAACCTGCTGGCGGCCCATGATGATCCGGCCTTTGAGCGAGCCACGGTCGAGTTATATCTGCGGTATGGCGTGACGCGCATCGAAGCCGCGGCATTCATGCAAATGACTCCGGCGCTCGTGCTGTTTCGCCTCAGGGGCATGTACCGGGATGTCGACGGCAAGGTGCGGTGCAAGCATCATGTGCTGGCAAAAGTCTCGCGGCTGGAGGTGGCCGAGGCGTTCATGAGTCCTCCCCCTGTTCACCTCGTCGACGCGCTGTTGAAAGAGAACGCGATCACCCCTGAACAGGCGAAGCTGGCCGCCGAGCTTCCCATGAGCCACGATATTTGCGCCGAGGCCGATTCCGGCGGTCATACTGATGGCCACATCCCAACCATTTTATTGCCCGCGATGCGGCAATTGGGACGGACGCTGAGCGAGCGGTATGCGTACGACGAACCGTTGTGCGTGGGGCTGGGCGGAGGCATCGGCACGCCTGCTTCGGCGGCCGCGGCCTTTGCCATGGGCGCGGATTTTATTCTGACTGGTTCCATCAACCAATGTACTGTGGAATCGGGGGCTACCGACACAGTGAAGACCCTGTTGCAGGGGGCGGGCATTCACGACATGGCTTATGCCCCCGCCGGGGATATGTTCGAACTGGGCGGGCGGGTGCAAGTACTCAAAAAAGGGCTCCTGTTCCCGATGCGAGCCAACAAGCTGCATGCGCTCTACACGCATTATGAATGCTTGGAAGACATTCCTGTAGCGATACGCACGCAATTGGAGCGCCGATATTTCAAGCGCAGTCTGGCCGAGGTATGGGAGGAGGCGCTGCAGCATATGCGAGCAAACGGACGTCTGAACGACATCACGCAGGCGCAGGCTAATCCGAAGATTCGCATGGCGCGGGTGTTTCGATGGTATTTCGCCTACGCGACGCGCCTGGCGTTTGGTGGCTCGCCGGAGGATCTGGTTAATTATCAGGTCCAGTGCGGCCCGGCCCTCGGTGCGTTCAATCAATGGGTCAAAGGCACGGAGTTCGAAGCCTGGCCGCAGCGGGATGTCGGGACCATCGGAATCACCTTGATGCAGGCGACAGCGCAATATCTGCGTGACGGCATACTCGGCATGCAGAGCTGAGCCATGCTGTTCTTTTATCCGTGTCAGGCTCCTGGAAGCCCGCTGTTTTTTGCGGGCGAACATTCGCAACTAGTGAATCAATACGATTCGACACTCTGGGAGCCCGACTGAAGCATCTGCTGCTGGATCAGAGTATTCCCCTGATCAATGGATTCGATCCTGCCTGCTTTGCACGGCAGGGCGAAGCACTTGAATGCATGACCGCTGCGTGGAAGATAAAGCGTTAATTCTGTGCACGGATTGGTTTTACTCAGAGTCGTTGGTGCTTATCTGAGTTTATCTACTGAACTCAATTGGTCTGTATAAGGAAACCCTCGTGCTTGACGTGATCAATAGCCTTGCTGATGGATATGTCGCTGTCCCGGTCATCGAAGCATGTCGCAGGCACGATGTGTTCTCGCTGTTAGCCAATCGTTCTGCTTTGAGTGCAGAACAATTGGTCGCCGAAACGGGGGCAAACAGTGGTCATCTGAGGGTCGCTTTGCGGCTGCTGGTGGAATTGGGATGGCTCGAACAGATATCGGCGGATGAATATGCGCTGGCGCCAGCAGCCCATGCGGTTGCGCAGGTGCCGGCAAATACGGACGAGCTGATCGATCTGAAGATCCCGGACGTCCTGCGCGAATCGACTGGCGCGAAACTGAAGAACTGGCTGGATGTCTCCATTGCAGGATGGAATGGGGCCGGACGACAGCTTGCCGGAATGCTTGATGGCGCTTTGCTGTCGCCGTTGTTGGTCGAGATCCATCGTTTGGGTGGCGTCCCAGTGCTGGAGGGCGCGGCCCGGCCCGACGCGGTGTCTACCGCGTGCCTGGCCGTATTGCATCACTATTTCGAGCAGCGTCGGTGGGGCAGTGTCCAAGGCACCCGGTTCGCGCTCAATGGAGCTGGTCGCTATCTCGTCGAAAGTGGTGGGGCGCTCGGTACGGTGGTCTCCTATCGGCCGATGATGTGCGGCCTGGATGCGGTCTTGTTCGGCAAGGTCGACGATGTCTTCCGCCGCGATGAACAGGGGCATGAACTGCATGTCGAGCGCCAGCTCAACGTGACCGGCAGCGGCTCTCAACACAAGATTTATTTTGAGGCGCTCGGCGAGTTGATCGCACAGGTATTCGATAGCGAGCCGGTCGCGGCACAACCTCGCTATATCGCTGATATGGGGTGCGGCGACGGTTCGCTGTTGCGCCACGTTTACGAAGCTGTCCAAAGCCAGACCCGACGCGGCCAAGTACTGGACCGTTATCCGTTGCAACTGATCGGCGCGGACTTTAACGAGCGGGCGCTGGAGGCAACTTCGCGAACCCTGGCCGGCTTGCCGCATCTGCTGGTGGCCGGCGATATCGGCGATCCGGAAGGTTTGATCAGGGACTTGGAGGCGCGTGGCATCACCGATCCGGAAAACATCTTGCATATTCGGTCTTTCCTGGATCATGACCGGCCTGCGCAGTCGCCGCAAGACGACGTGGCGGTTGCCAGAAAACGCAGCCTGCCGCTGACGGGGGTGTATGTTGGCCGTGATGGCGAACAGATCGAACCCGCGATCGCCCTGCAGAGCTTGGTAGAGCATCTGGGACGATGGCGTGATGCTGTGTCGAAGTACGGCTTGGCCATGCTAGAGGTGCATTGCCTGAAACCGGCAACGGTGCGGACGCTGCGGGATCGGACCGGCGCATTGCACTTCGACGCTTACCATGCCTTTTCGGGCCAGCAGCTGTTCGAGGCGCCGATGTTTTTGATGGCGGCTGCGGAAGCAGGGCTTTTCCCTGACCGTGCTTCGTTCCGACATTTTCCGCCGGCAGCACCGTTTACTCGTATCACCTTGAACAGGCTGGTCGCACGGCGCTACCGGATGCGGCATCCATCCGAGGAGGATGTAAAGCAGCTGCGAGCACTGGATATAGCGTGTTGGCCGGAAAATCTAGCGGCACCTGAAGCAGAACTACGTCGCCGCGTCATTGAGTTTCCGCTCGGGCAAATGGTGGTGGAGCAAGACGGTCGGATGATTGGCGCGCTCTATTCTCAACGGATAGATAGTGTTGAGCAGCTGCTGCATACGCCTTACGCGAGGTTCGGCAGTATCCACAATCCGGAAGGCGCAGTTGGACATTTGCTCGGACTTTGCGTTGCACCCGATATGCAGGGTACGGGCCTGGCAGATGACATTCTCGAGTTCGCATTCGCCTACTTTTCTACGTGCGAAGGTTTTGAAAAACTCGTCGGTGTCAGCCGGTGCCAAAACTACGCGCGAGTGGGCACGGTTTCGTTGGAGCAATACATCCGGCAGCGGGATCAAGCCGGCCGCCTGATCGAGCCGGTGCTGAGTTTCCATGAAGCGCACGGTGCAAAAATCCGTCAGGTCGTATCACGGTTTCGCCCAGAAGACACGGCGAATGAAGGATCGGGTGTTCTGATCGAATATCCGAATGTTCGCAATGCCGCAGTGCAAGCGCCGGAAAAACTCAATGCGCCCGTGATGCCGCCGGCCGGGATAATGGTCAGGCGCCAAGTGCGGGAGACGATTGAGCAGGTGTTGGGGGCGACCCGGGTGGGAGCTTACCAGGACGATGCACCGTGGATGGCGATGGGGCTGACGTCGCTCGATTTGTTGGACCTGCGGCATCGGCTCAATGAACGGTTCGGGCGTGAGTTCGATTCGGCCATTTTCTTTCAATACGGCACGCCCGCGTCGATCACGGCACATCTCGACACGCAGCCTGAACTTGTCCAGGGTATGCCGGCAACGGTGCAGGCCTCGCCGGAGCCCGTCTCTGGCTTGGGACGTGATCCGGTCAAGCATTTTCCGACGAACAAGGGCGCAGACGCGTTGGTAAAACGCCAGGTCCGCGAATTGATTGAGCACGTGCTGGGAGCCTCTCGGTCTGGCGCTTACCAGGACGAGGCGCCATGGATGGCCATGGGGTTGACGTCGCTCGACCTGCTGGATCTGCGGCATCGGCTCAATGAGAGGTTCGGGCTAGAGTTCGATTCAACCATTTTCTTTCAATACGGTACCCCTGCCTCGATCATCGAGCATTTGGCGCCGCAAGTCAGCTTGGAAAATGAGGACGTCTTCCCTGACGATGAGTCGTCTGGCGGACCGATCGCCAATTCAACTGGATCCAGTGAAGAAGGCGAGCGTCGATGCGCACAAGGGGATCAACGGATTGCCATCATCGGATTGAGCTGCAGGTTCCCAGGCGCGGCAAATACTCCTGAACAGTTCTGGGAACTGCTGAAGGGCGAGGTGGATGCTGTTCAAGGGCGTCCAGGTTCTGGTATCGATCGGCCGCGTGCGCCGAGAGATCCGTTGGCCGAACGTGTGGGCAAGTCCGGTGGATTTCTCACCGATATTGATCGGTTCGATGCGTCGTTCTTCAGAGTTTCTCCGAGAGAAGCGGAACTGATGGACCCGCAGCAGCGCTTTCTGTTAGAAGCGGTGTGGGCAGCATTGGAGGAAGCAGGCCTCTCTGCGGCAGGGATGGCAGGTTCAGATACCGGCGTGTTTGTCGGCGTGATGGGCCATGATTACGAACTGCTGCTGCGCCAGCAGGCGGGCGACCATGATCGGGATCCGCATTTCGCCACGGGCAATGCCGCCGCGATCACGGCAGGTCGCATTGCCTACTATTTCGATTGGCACGGGCCCACGCTGTCCGTGGATACCGCTTGCAGCTCCTCGTTGGTAGCTACGCATCTGGCTTGCGAAAGTCTGCGCGCGGGAGAATGCGCCGTCGCCGTTGCCGGTGGTGTGAACCTTTTACTGAACGCCGAGACTTTTGCTGCGTTTGGCAATGCCGGGATGTTGTCAGCGGACGGCCGTTGCAAGACGTTCGACGCTGGCGCGAATGGCTATGTCCGAGGCGAAGGCTGCGGCGTGCTGGTGTTAAAACGCTTGGCAGATGCCGAGCGGGATGGTGATCCGATATGGGCGATCATTCGTGGCAGCGCGATCAATCAGGACGGCGCCAGTGCCGGTCTGACCGCGCCGAATCAGAAGGCGCAGCAGGCGGTCATTGAGGCGGCTCTCAAGCGAAGCGGGGTGGCGCCGCACCAGGTTAATTATCTCGAAGCGCATGGGACGGGAACGTCGCTGGGCGACCCGATCGAGGTGCATGCCGCGGCGGCGGCCTTGGGAATTGGGCGTGATGAAAGCCGGCCGCTGCTGCTGGGTTCCGTCAAGACGAATATTGGACATCTGGAAACGGCGGCGGGCGTTGCGGGACTGATCAAAGTTATCCTGTCGATGCGACATGGTTTGATCCCGAGGCATTTGCATTTCAGTACGCCCAATCCGCATGTCGCTTGGGATCGCCTGCCGGTCAAGGTCGTAGCCAAGGCGCAGCCTTGGCCGGCCGGCAAGATGATTGCTGGCGTGAGCAGCTTTGGTTTCAGTGGGACGAACGCTCACGTCGTGCTCGAGGGCTATGACAGACGCGGTTCTGCGCGCGCCGAGGTGCTGGCGGGGCAGCCGGTGCTGGTGGTGCTCTCGGCGCGGGATGAAGAGCGCCTGCGCGCGCATGTGAAACAACTCCAGGCGTATGTGCAGACCCATGAGGTCAACTTGGTTGATCTTGCCTACACGCTGCAGATAGGGCGCGATGCGATGGAGCATCGTTTGGCGCTGACGGCCGGCTCGATTGAGGATCTCGCAAACAAGTTGGCACAGTTTCTGGCGGGAAATAGGGAGCTCAAGGGGAGTTGGCAAGGAGCGGCGAAGCGTGACCGTGGGACGCTGAGCGTATTAGCTCTTGTTGCAAAGGAGTTGAACGAAGCAGTCGACAAATGGGTAGCTCGCGGCGAGCTTGAAACGCTCGGTGAGCTGTGGGTGCAAGGCCTGGCGGTGGATTGGTCGGCGCTGTACGGCGCGTCGCGGCCCTCTCGGGTGAGCTTGCCGACGTATCCGTTCGCGAAGGAGCGCTATTGGGTGCCAGAGAGCGGGTCAACAGCACGGACTGCGCAGATCGCTGGCGCATTGGCCGTCTCGGGGCGCGAGGCGGTGTTGCACCCGTTGGTGCATCGTAATACGTCGGATTTGAGCGAACAGCGCTACAGCACATGGCTGACGGGCGAGGAATTTGTCTTGCGCGATCACATCGTGCTGGGTCAGCGAGTGGTGCCGGGCGTAGCACAGTTGGAGTGGGCGCGAGCCGCGGTGAGCTTGGCATTGGGCGGCGCGGCGGCGATTCGCCTGGAGCAGGTGAGCTGGGTGCGGCGCCTGGCGGTTGCCGAGCCGCTGGAGGTGCACATTGGCTTGGAAGTAGAGGACGACGGGCGGATCAGCTACGAGATTTATAGCGGCGAAGGTGAAGAGGCGCAGGTGTACAGCCAAGGCTGGGCGGTGGTCTCAGCGCTCGGTGAAGCGCCGACCGTTGATCTGGCGGGGTTGCGGGCACAGTGTGGGCGTACGCTTAGCAGCGGGGATTGTTATGCGCGGTTTGCCGCGATGGGCTTGCACCAGGGACCGAGCTTCCAATCGTTGACGCAACTGCAGATAGGCGAGAACTTGGCTGTCGGGTCGTTGCAGTGGCCGGCACCTGCGCCGGCCGATGACGATCCCGCTTATGGCTTGCCACCCAGCTTGTTGGACGGCGCGTTGCAAGCATGTTTGTTGGGCCTGATGCCGGAGGACTCAGGGCCGACGGTGCCGTTTGCGGTGCAGTCGGTGGAGCAGTGGTCGCCGGTGCCGGTGCCCGCGTATGCCGTGGTGCGGCCAGCGGCAGGCGACAGCGCAGCGGTGCGTAAGCTGCAGGTGGAGATTGTCGATCCGCAGGGGCGCGTGGCGGTGCGGTTGAGCGGATTCAGCAGCCGCGCGGTGGAGCGTCTGGCGCCGCCGCAGACGGTGCTGTTGATGCCGCAGTGGACCGCTCGGTCGCTGTTGGCTCAGGCACCGGAACCGGATCGAGGGTCGGCCTACGCGCAGCATTGGGTGCTCTGGTGCGAGGAGGTGGTGGGCGCTGGGTTCGACTCGTCGCTCGAGGCGGCACTGGCGCCGGCCCAATGCGTCAGGTTGAGTAGGATCGACAACGGAGCCGGCACCGACACGCTGGTGCAGCGTTACGGTGCCTATGCGAGGCAGGTGCTGGCTCAGCTCAAGCGAATCGTGTCGGCAGCGTCGGCGCAGCCAACGTTGGTGCAGCTGGTGGTGCCGGGACGCGGCGAAGATGCGGTGCTGCAAGGCTTGGGCGGCATGTTGCGCAGTGCGGTGCAAGAGTATCCGATGTTGACCACGCAAGTGGTGGTGACCGACACGATAGCGGACCTCGCCGCGCGGCTACGCGCGGAAGCGGCGCAACCGGTGGCGGTGGTGCGTCACGGGGCGGCGGGTCGCGACGTGCTGGAGTGGGTGGAGACGTCGCCTGCCGACGGTTCGTTATCGTTACCCTGGCGCGACGGCGGCGTGTACTGGATCACTGGCGGGATGGGAGGTCTGGGCAGGGTGTTCGCGCAGGCGATCGCGCAGCAGGTGCGCGAGCCGGTGTTGGTGCTCACCGGCCGCCGCGCGCTGGAGCCCACGCAGGAGGCCTGGTTGCAGGATCTGCGCGCACGAGGCGCTCGGGCGGAATACCGATCGGTGGCCGTTGATGATGAGGCGGCGATGGCGGCGCTGTCGCGGTCGATCGTGGTAGAGCACGGTCAGTTAAATGGGGTGATCCACACGGCGGGAGTGTTGCGCGATAGTCTGCTGGCGAACAAGACCGAGGCGGATCTGGGCACGGTGTTGCAGCCGAAGGTAGCTGGTGTGGTGGCGTTGGACGAGGCGACGCGAGAGTTGGCACTGGACTGGCTGGTGCTGTGTTCGTCGGTGGCGAGCGTCTGGGGCAATGTGGGGCAAGTCGATTATGCGGCGGGCAACGGATTCCTGGATGCGTATGCAGCGTACCGCCAGGGGCTGGTGGCTCAGGGACTGCGTCGGGGGCAGACGATCTCGGTGAGTTGGCCGCTGTGGGCCTCGGGAGGCATGCAGGTCGATGCAGCGGGTCAGGAGCGGATGCGGCGGTTGACGGGGATGGGGCCCTTGCCTGATGAGGCGGGGATCGCGGCGTTCGCGCAGGGAGTGTCCGTCGCGTCGCATATCTCGCACGTGCTGGTGCTGCACGGGGATCGGAAGCGTCTGCTGACTAGTGTGCGCGCGGCCTATGAGAAGACATCGTCGACGCAGACGAAGGCAGTCCCGGTGCAGGAGCAGACCGTGTCAGTGCAGGCGGGGAGTGCCGGGGAAGCACGTGCGAGCGTGGGGACGATGCCTTCAGGCGAGGCCTTCGCGGGGCAGTTGGAGCGGGCGCTGACGGGCTTGATGGCGACGCACTTGAAGATGCCGCGCGAACGCTTGGAGCGAGAGGCGTCGCTGAGCGAGTTCGGTTTCGATTCGATCACGCTGACCTCATTTGGCAATGTGTTGAACCAGCGGTATGGGTTGACGCTGAGCCCAACGGTATTCTTTGAAGCGCCGACGATTGCGGCGTTGACAGCCTATCTGGTGCGTGAGCATGGTGATGTGCTGGCGCCGGCGTTTGTGACAACGTCTCAAGTTGCAAAGCTGGAGCGATCGACCGAGGACATCGAACCGATCACCTCACTCGCATCGGTTGGCCGGCGGCTAGGCCGCCGGCCGCTTGCGGTG
>NZ_BAAGVG010000001.1:0-1788 GCF_054780995.1 Bordetella tumbae | reverse complement strand
GGGACCGGTGGATCAAGTGGTGTTTGTGAAGACGACGCAAGCCTCGGCGGCTCGCAGCCTGGGCATTAGCGAGAGGGTCTCGATCACGGCGGCATCGAATGCGCCGAGAGTAGTGATGCAGACGCCTCAAGAAAAACTTTCTTCTGGACTGCCTGATTCTTCCGCCGAAAGCGTCGACTTGCTATCGGCATAACGCGATTTCTTTTCACTGGTTGAAGAACCCTCCTGCATCTATTTGGCTTAAGAGGAATACGTATTATGTCGGCAGCAGTACAGGACATGTTGAAGGTGGCAAAGGCACAACGTGGTCTTGAGCAGAACCTGAGTCGCCTGTTGTATGCGCTGTTGGCGCAGCAGGATTGGCTTTCGGTAGCCGCAGGGCTGGCACCGCGCTATGTGCGCTGGCACGAGGCAGGCCTGCGGATGTTGCGGGAGCAGGGCGCGATCCAGGATGTGGCGCAGCTGGATTGGGGGACCTCATGGTCACAGTGGCAGATCTATCGAGAACAGGCTCGCGGCGATGCTGTGGTGGCGGCGCAGTTGCGCTTGCTCGATGCGGTGCTGCCGGCATTACCGGCGATTTTGCGGGGAGAGCGCGCGGCGACCGACGTGTTGTTTCCGCAAGGGCAATTGAGTCTGGTAGAAGGCGTCTATCGTGATCATCCAGTGGCGGACTATTTCAACGACGTGCTGGGTGAGCGGCTGGACACGTATGTGCGCGCCCGCCTGAGGCACGACCCACGGGCGAGGCTGAGGATCGTGGAGATCGGGGCGGGCACGGGCGGGACGAGCGCGGGGTTGTTCGCGCAACTGGCACCTTATGCCGAGCACATTGAGGAGTATTGCTACACGGACGTATCGCCAGCGTTTCTGCTACATGCACGGGAGCGCTACGCCGCACAAGCACCGTATCTGCAAACCAAGCGCCTGGACATCGAGCATTCGCCCGTGGCTCAGGGGTTCGTGCTGGGCCATTACGATGTTGTGGTGGCGGCGAATGTGCTGCACGCGACGCGGGATATCAGAAGCACCTTGCGGCATGTAAAAACGCTACTCAAAGGCAATGGGTTGCTGCTGCTCAATGAGTTGAGTGAGGCGAGCCTGTTCTTGCACCTGACCTTTGGATTACTGGAGGGTTGGTGGCTGGCCGAGGACGAGGCGGTACGTATACCTGGGACGCCGGCCTTGAGTCCACAGGGGTGGTACGAGGTGTTGACGGCGGAAGGATTTGGCGCGATCGAAGCGCCCGCGCAAGCTGCCCATGAGTTGGGCCAGCAGATCATTCTGGCTACTAGCGACGGTCTGGTACAGGTCCAGAGCGAGACGAGAGCGCCGAAGGCGGAACTCCGTGTATCGCTGCCTTCGCCCGCGGCACTGCCGGCGCGAGAAGAGGAGCCGGAGCAGGACACCATTGCCGGCGGTACGTTCTCTGAAGAGCTTGAGCGTGTGTTGACGGGATTGATCTCAACGCATCTGCAGATCGCTCGCGAAGAGCTTGAAAAAGATGCGTCGCTGAGCGAGTTCGGTTTCGATTCGATCACGCTGACCTCATTTGGCAATGTGTTGAACCAGCGGTATGGGCTGACGCTGAGTCCAACGGTATTCTTTGAGGCGCCGACGATTGCAGCGTTGACGGCGTATCTGGTGCGTGAGCACGGAGACGTTTTGGCGCCGGCGTTTGTGACAACGTCTCAAGTTGCAAAGCCGGAGCGATCTACTGAGGACATCGAACCGATCACCTCACTCGCATCGGTTGGCCGGCGGCTAGGCCGCCGGCCGCTTGCGGTG